>CAYWXS010000077.1:0-30983 GCA_964462245.1 uncultured Anaerolinea sp. | reverse complement strand
CCAGGCGCAGGAGCCAGTGAGTAAGTACGAATAATTTAGATGCGATTGCCCTGCTCTTATGGGTGGGTTTCAATCATATTGTTCATGTTTTATGGTCAGGCACACAAGACAAGCCGGATCATCTCCAAATCTTTTCAACAGCATCATAACTTCCAAGGCGTTGATCAGTTTTGGCTCGAATTAGTTTATGTTTTTCCACCCGCTCAGAAGCTGTGCACGGCAGGCTGACAGCATATTCGAGGTAACGCGGCACTTTGAAGTAAGCCAGCTGTTCACGTGCATAATCCAGGATCACTTCTGGAGATGTGTTTTCTGGCGTACAACCAGATTTGAGCACAATATACGCCTTGACCTCTTCTCCGCGCAGTTCATCCGGAACAGGAACAACTGCAGCAAGCTGCACGGCAGGGTGTTCCATCAGCACACCTTCGACTTCAACAGAGGATATATTTTCCCCGGCGCGTCGGATGGTTTCCTTCAGCCTTGCCTGCCAGTGATAATATCCACGAGCATCCAGCGTGACGAGATCGCCCGTGTGCAGCCAACCATTTTTGAAGGTTTCTGCCGTGGCTTCGGGCTTGTTCCAATAACCCAGCATCATTGGTTTACCCGAGAGAATCAACTCACCCACCCTGCCTTCAGGTACATCCCTGCCTTCCGGGTCTACCACCCGCGCCTGCTTGGACGCGATCGGTTTACCCATGGCACCACTGCCAACGCTTTCAACGTCTGCTATTGGGACGATAAGGTCAACCCCAGTCTCGGTCATACCAAAGGCTTCACGCCAGGGTACTCCCCAACGTCGCTCAAATTCGGCATGGAATTTGGGGTGAATACCAGAACACAGGATTATCCGCAAATGGTGGATTTTCTCAATCGCAGGCTCTTCCGCTTGTTTAAGCAAAAAGAAAGGCATGCTACCGATCAGGTACAACACCGTCACCCTCTGGTCTGTCACTGCCTGCCAGAAGTGGGATGGCGAAAAACGCTGCAAGATTACCAGGGGCGCTCCACCGATCAGACAGGCAATCGTGTTCCACTGTGGATCCATATAATAAAACGGTTGGGCTGTCAGGTTGACATCACCCTTTTTCAGGTCAAAATAATCCGCTGCAATCTGCCCTATCCGCAACCAGTAATCATGCGTCAGCATGCAGCCTTTTGGAAAACCAGTCGTACCGGAAGTATATTGAATGTTAACCAAATCATCCAACCCAACCGTCTGATCTGAATAAATCTCCGAACTCTGAGCAATCTGCAAACTGAAATCCGTCGCTATTTCTGGATTTTCAGGGAGCAGAAAAGTTTGCTTTACCGTTAATACATTTGCACTGACCCTTTCCCACTGCAGTAAATACGAATTTTGCAGCACAAAATAAACCGCATGGGAATCATTCAGCGTGTAGGTCAGATCATGGTCATGATAATTTATATTGATTGGGACGATCACGGCACCCAGCTTGCCAAGTGCCATCCAAACGATGGGAAAATCTACCCCATTCGGCAGCATGACCGCCACGTGTTCACCCCGCTGAACACCCAAAACCTTGAGTGCATTCGCTGTCTGATTGACGCGCCGGTTGACCGTCTCGAATGAAAGTGTTTGCCCCTCAAAAATAAATAATGGACTATCACCATAGCGCCTGGCAGCGTCCTCCAAAAGGTGACCTATGCTATTCCATTCCATAACCAGCCTCCTCCGGCTTTACCCAATCATTTATCTTTCAGCAATTGGCAGCTGCTGATCAGGCTTTTGTAACACGTCCAAGAAACATCTCTACCATTTCATGTGCTGCCATTTTTAGGTCAACTGCTTGAGGGGCAAAGACCCACTGCAGCATCACCCCGTCAATACTGCCTTGAATAATGGCAGACATGGCTTGTTGGTCGAATTCTAAAAACTGACCCTGTTCGTACCCAATCCGGAATATTTTCTGCAAATGCGCCCGGCAAGGATCATAGGCTTTCTCACTGAATGCACGTTTTTCTTCAGGGGATGTAAAGCTGCCCCACAGGTCCACCAATGCCACAAAGTGGGCCCGATTCTCTTCGATATACTCAAAACTCGCCTCGATATAGGCCCGCAGCTTTTCTGTTGCCTGGGCTTGCAAATCTACATATTTTTTTATATACACTCCCTGCTGGTTCAAAATAGTATGAATAGCAGAAGTGATCAGATCTTGTTTTCCATCGAAATGATAAGCAATCAAGCCCTTGGTAATGCCCAGCTCCCTGGCAATTTCCGAAAAGGATGTTTGGGAATAACCCTGCTCAGCGATGGTCAACAAAGCAGCATCAATGATTTGTTTGCGGCGCGCAGCTTCAATAAAAGTTGGTTGTTCAGGTTTTGTCATTCTGGGTGTCATACAATAATCCTTCCAAATGTCCCGATTTTCGCACGGGAATGCTACTTTAACCAATAATGGGATTCAACAAATCCTGCTGGCAGCGAAAAAATTCGCGTACAGCATTTGGATCCAACCCCGGGAAAATACTATTACAAGATGAAAACATATAACCAGTCGATCCGCCCTGCTCGCGACAGCGGCGGATTTCAGCATGCACAGCCTCCAGATCCGGATTACTCAGCAGGCGTACATCGGCGTTGCCAATCAGAATCAATTGCTCTCCAAATTCAGCCTTGACTGCCGAGAGCGAAACCGACCAGGGTTCCAATCCGTGAATTCCAATAAAGCCCGCTTCTACTGCCATGGGTAAAAGCTTGTTGATGGCGCCGTCACTGTGCCAAATGACCGGGACCGGCAAACTCTGAACGATACGACGGTGATACGGTAAAACATACTCTCGCCACATTTTTGGTGAAATCATTGGCCCGCCATGATGAGCAGAATCATCACCCATCACGATCACTTCAGCACCCAGGGCAACCGCTTGCCTGAAGATCGCCAGGCACCATTCTGTGCGCGCTTCCATCAGAGCATGGATGAAGTCTCCATCCAGCGCAATCCGCAGGCAAAAATTATCCAATCCCATGGCCATGTATGAATTCATAAAAGAGCCAATGTGCGTACCGTAAAACAGGCACTTATCCGGAAATCGCTCCCGCACAGTATGCACCCGCGCCGGATCAAAAAACTGCTCTGCATAAGCCAGTGGCGGAGAGTAACGCAGCAGATCTTGTGCCGTTTCCAGTACACCCCCAATATACTGTCCATCCTTCCAGACCCGCCCCCACTCATCGACGCCATCCTTCCAGGCATTACTCTTCGCAGGGGATTGAGCTGGCATTAATACAGCATCCTGGCCTAATTCGGCATAAGCGCTATATGGATCGCTCACACCCAATTCGTCAAATAAGGCGTCAATCCAGACCTCAAAACATGGGATCCGGTCCGGCACCTGGCGGTTAATAACTGCAAATACTCGTTCGCGAGAATTCATAACTTTTCTGGTTTGCCTCTGTTTGTCGGGTTGAAATACAATCTCTTAATTTTCGGACCCATTACAATGCAATTTCAATACGCTGGCTCTTCTGCACCCATTCAGGTTTTAAATCTGCACCATGCCCTGCTTCAGCGTTGAGCGTCACCCTGCCATCCGGCTGAAAATCCACACCACCAACAATCGGGTCTTCTGAAAAATGGAAAGGAGAATCAAGATCACCCAGGCTGATATTAGCACAGGCACACATCAAATGCGCCCCTGCGCTGACCCCAATCAATGACTCAGACATTCCGCCCAACATGCACTTGATACCAGCCGCTTCTCCAATTGCATTAATCTTGAACGCATTACGCAGTCCGGCAGATTTCCCCAGCTTTATATTGAAATAATCCACAGCACCCGAAGCCGCCAGGCGAAAAGCATCCTGTGGGCCAAAAATCGATTCATCTGCCATGATCGGAATTGGACTGTGCTCGCGTACACGCTTCAAACCGGCTTCATTCCAATACGGCAGCGGTTGCTCACAAACCTGAATATCATATTCAGCCAGGGCACGTAACATGGCAATCGCCTCAGATTCATCCCAGGCCTGGTTGGCATCCAGGCGGAGCTGGACCGACTCGCCGGCAGCGGCACGGATGGCGCGCACCCGGGCCAGATCGGTCTTACGATCACTCCCAACTTTGACTTTGAGCGATCGAGCACCCGCCCGGACAAACCCATCGGCTGCCCCAGCCATAGCTTCAGGCGTATCCAACCCAATCGTGCGGTTGGAATAAATCACCTGGGGCGAACCCCCAAAAAGGGCAAATAACGGCAGCCCGGCATGCTTGGCAAGTAAATCATATAACGCCAGATCAAAAGCACAGCGCACAGCCGTGTTTTTGAGCATAAATCTTTCCAACTCATCCAGGCGGGCTTCGATTTCCAACGGATTTTTACCAAGCAAAAGCTGTCCGTAGAGTTGGGCAGCTTCAAAGGCAGTCTCGGGAGACTCGCCAGTTACAAAACGAGGTGGGCAGCCCTCCCCTACACCTACCAACCCATCACTATCGTGCACCCGCACCACGATGTTCCGGGCACTATCCATCACAGCCAGGGCAATCCGGAAAGGATGAGGATAGGGTATTTTGACCAGGATGATTTCGATCAAATTTACAACTGGCATGGCTGGCTCCGTTACTACTTATTTACCCATAAAGACAGGTTTTCGTTTTTCCAGGAAAGCCTGCACACCTTCACGCAGATCAGTACTGTTCAGACAATCCAGCATTCCTTGGGTCTCCAATTGCAAAACAGACTCAAAATCCTGTTCATAGGATTGGTGCAACACCTGTTTTACCAGGCGCATCGGAATGGGAGCATGATCTGCCATGCTGTGTGCCAATTTTAACGCCTCATCTATCAACGCTTCCGAGGGGTAAACCTTCGAAACCAGACCTATTTCACTGGCCGAATTGGCAGATAGCTTTTCGGCGGTCAACATCAGATGCGCAGCCCTACCCCTGCCAACCAACCGGGGCAGCAAATACATAACGCCATTGGTCTCAAACAAACCACGTTGAACTTCGGCAAAGCTGAAGAAAGCTGGTTCTGAAGCCAGTCGTATATCACTTGCAATCGCCACTTCCGCACCTACCCCAATCGCAATACCGTTGATGGCTGAGATAATCGGCTTTGGCAACTTAAGCATGCAGCGCGTCAATTCCTGCATCTCATCCAGCTCTACCCGGGCTTGTTCCAGACTCATGGAGCCATCAAACAGGTGGGAAACCTCTTCCAGATCAATACCTGCTGAAAAAGCGCGTCCGGCACCAGTCAGCAGCAGCACCCGGATGGAATCGTCCCGGGCAACAGTATCCAGAATTTCCAATAACGACTGAAACATGCTCCGTCGAAAGACATTTAATACTTCCGGACGATTAAAAGTTATGATGGCTACATTAGATTCAACTTCGAATAAGATTTCATTCATATAAAAGGTATCTCCAAGTATGATGCCAACTCACCCCCCAACCCAATCTCAACCTCTGGTTGCCCCACAGCCGGGATTCGCAGAAAGGTATCCTTGTCCGCCCCTGCAACTGAAACCCGCAAATGCCAGCCTGCACGGATGAGAGCCGAAATGGGATTAAGTCCAAAGTTCAGTTCAGCCCATTCTCCAGGCACGAGCGGCATGGCATCCTCTCGTAAAAAGGAATGGAATGGTACAAATTGTTTATAGGGCAGCTTACCGCTTGATAGCTTGCGGTGCAATGCCCGCAGCAGACCTTCGGTCAGGTACTGCGCCTGGCCTTTCTCATCGACTGCTTCCAGATATACGAAAAATGCCCCGTCGCTATGGCTGGATTTAATATATAAGGTGACAATCGGATAACCGCAGATTTCCTGCGTGCGCTCAAAAGGTGCACTGTTGAAAGATAACAAGTCTTTCCGAATGGCGTATTTAACCGGGCGTTGATCCAACTCTGTCTGCCAGCGGTTGCTAAAACCGGTAGTGACCGAATAATCCACAGGTAGGGCCACAGACTGCTGAGCCAATTTAGAGCGGTCGGCAACCAAACTGCCACCTGCTTGAAAGAAAAACGACTGGCTGTATACCCCTAGCGGGGGCCATTCGTTGGTAGTCTTCCACTTATTTTCATTCAATGTGTAATAGTGCAGCTCACGAGTGGTAACAGGCTCATCAAACAGGCGCAACGCCGCCTGCATCTGTGCCAGCAGCGTGAAAGGCTTTTCCGGGGTCTGCAAACCTACATGCTGAGTTGCGCCGTGATTCCAGGGACCAATCACCGCTCGCTGTGGGCGCGGGTTATTGGCAAAACGCCGGATAACCGCATCAGCCGTCGCAGCATCAAACCAGCCGCCCCAGTGATCCAGCACATTTGTCGTTGATCGCTTATGAATCGAAATTTGGTCAATTGAAGCCCCCATATGGGGGTCAACATCATCCCTGAATGTTATAAATTGCAAAGCAGAATCGACCTGCTGGTTGTTGTGGTTTGGGATGGGTTGATCGACCGGTTTGACACCCCTGATCAGTATTTTTTCGAGCATACTCATGCGTTTTGGAAGTCGGTTTGCATCCAATGCACGATTGAAAGCAGCCCACTCGCGCAAAATGAATTCATTGGGTACCCCTCCTGGGAAAGCGATATCAGTGAAAACATCATACTCATTGAAGCGCACAAGGCTGGAACGCACTGCCGGGTGTCCACAAGCACCCAGCATTTCAGCAGTGGTCGCCTGATAGGAATTCCCAAATCCCCCCACCTTACCATCACTCCACGCCTGCCTGATGACCCATTCCACCAGGTCGTAAAGATCGGTCAAATCCGAATCGGGCCAGGGGTGAGTTTGATCCCCCTCCGAGGCACCCGTGCCGCGCATATCAATCCGTAAAACTGCATATCCATAGGCAGTGAAAAAATCCCGCGCAGAATCCGGCAGAGAGAAAAACCAGGCAAAAGGCGCTCGCAACTGTTGAGCCCGCCAATAGCGCGTGGCGGCAAAGAGTGTCGGGATGCGGGCATTACCCAGTCCGCGCGGCAGGGAAATATCCACTGCCAGGCGCACACCATCCCGCATGGAAACATAAAGGGGTTGAGTAGCAGCACCTTTATATACAGGTGCACGCAAAGGAGTATTTACAGGAAAGGTCATTTTGTCACCATTTGAGACCCGTCAATTAGTCAGGAAACTTACCAGCACCTGCCGAAATTCATCAGGCTGTTCCAAATAAGGCCAATGTCCACTATGCTCAAATCCAACGCTGCTGAAATTGGGAAGGATGGAACTTAGCTCATCCGCCACAGGCTTACCCGTTTGAACAACATCGGCTGCCCCATAAATAAAAAGCGTGGATACATGCAACTGCCGCAGCTGCTCCTTGAAATCCGATCCCGTCAACGAGAGAGAAACTTCGCGCCAGGGAACAAAGGAAGTCGTACCGAAGTTTTCAAACAGATGCACCTGCTGCGGATCATATAATCGTTTCGCGTCATCCCGATCCGACAGTTTGGTAAACCAGTTGTCCGCAGCCTTGCCATCCGACGGAGGAAAACCCAACCCAACAGCATAGAGTGCAGGTCCAAGCCACTTCCAAATAAACCGGCTGCTCATGCCATTGTTGATCCGAATTCCGCTGATGATCACCAGCTTCTCCACATGCGCTGGGTATTTGAGCGCATAACGCTGCCCCAGTGCGCTGCCAAATGAATGAGCAATAAGAATGATCTTTTCTGAAAGGATGACATCCCGTCTTAGAATTTCCAGTTCTTCCACCAACTCTTCAATTGTGTAATCTGTGGGATTCGATTTTATCTGTGAATTTCCAGACCCGCGCTGGTCGTAATAAATGACCCGTGTCAGACTTGATAGATGATCAAAACAATTTTTGAAACTCAAACTGGAATGCCCTGGCCCGCCGTGCAGCAGCACAACTGGTGCAAGCTGCTGCTGTACTCCCAACTCGCGGTAATACAGATCGTACCCATTCACCCGCGCCGGGTTGGGACAACCAATACATGCTCGACTAATTGGCTTTACACGATTATAGACACGATAAGCTGTGGCTGCAAAAAGGCCAAAAAGCAATATTACGACGAGCAGGGCTTCCAGAATGATATTCATATTTATCCGTGTGAATTAAGGCGAAATAGTCCCATCCCTCGCGAAGTAGTCCCATTTCTCGCATGGGGCATGGGGCGAAGTAGTCCCATCTCTCGCATGGGGCATGGGGCATGGGGCATGGGGCGAAATCAAACCACCGCTTCCGGTCTTGATTCGCCCTTCGTAACGGGCAGCATGGCCAGCGTAGCCAATACAAGGAAAACAAACATGATCAACCACACCCAGCGATAGTTATTACCCATCGCCTCTACCAGTGTTCCGCCCAGGATCGGACCAATGATGAAACCCAGCGTAACCGCGATTTGCCGGATACCGGTATAAGTCCCCATCAATGTATCAACCGGAGCGCTATCGAGGATCATGGCAACCTGGACCACGTTTGCCAACGGCCAGGTCAGACCACAAATCATCAAACCTACATTCAGCATGGTTTTATCCGGAAAAAGGAAGATGACCATGGCACCGATGGCATAACCTAAGAGACCAATTATTTGTGTGGTTTTACGTCCAATCTTGTTGGCTAACAAACCTGCCGGAATCGCCACAACCATGAATGCCAGGGCCGGAATTGCAACCAACATGGCAGCCTCACCCTCTTTCATCCCCAAAGTAAAGACTCCATAGGAGCTGAGAAAGGCTTGCATTTGAGCCAGTGCTACATAAGAAAGCAAATTACTGAGCAGTAGAAAGATCAAACTTCGGCCATTTTCTTGGGGTTGGTCGCGCAGAAACTTGACGATACCTTTTAAGTTGAAGGCCTCACCCGCCAATTCTTTTGCACTGGCCAGTTCTTCAGGTTCCTTGATCCAGGCCCAGGTCAGCAATAAAATCAGAATGGTAAGCGCACTGGCGATCCAGAAAGGCAGTGGACCATAAACATCATAAAGCGCAGCACCACCCAGCGCAGTCATAACCACTAACAGACCGGCAATCGCCGCGGCAATACCATTGGCAGTGGTACGATGTTCGGATGGGGTAATATCAAACATCAAAACGTCTGCTATTGGGCGCACAATGGCAAAGGCTACCAGTACGACCACAAGCGAAATGATAAATGGGACCAGCAGCCCCATCAATTGACCGGTTTGACCGTTTAATTCCGGTTTGATCCCCATTGGAATGAGCGGAATAATGATGAAAGCAGCCACAGCCACCGGCACGCCAAACAGCACAAAAGGCATACGGCGTCCCCAACGTGTACGCAAACTGTCACTCCATGCGCCAACAAACGGGCTGATAAATAGCCCGGCAATGTTGTCAAAAACCAGGATGAAGCCAGTCAACGCCGGGCCAAGACCAAACCCATGGGTCGTTGCTCCCGCTTGAGCAAAGCTAGGATTTCCTGCCTGCAAAAAGACAGGTATATACGTGTTATATAGCTGCCAGATCACTTCCATGACGGCTGGCAGGGTGGCCGCAATGATGATGTTGCGCCAACTCAGTTTGATGTTCATCTTTCCGCTCTCCTCTTATTTTGTACGTTCGTTCAGTTTTCTGAACGTTAGAAATAATCATACAAAAAAAGAAAAAGGATGTCAATAGGCAATATTTAACTGATTATTGATTTTGAAGGATAACACTAACCATGCTCTGGCCCTTGTATATTTAGATATTCAGGTTATTCTTTATCTATCATGAATAAACAATCCTTATTTGCTTTTATCAATACCTGCCTGCTGCTATTGGTCTGCACCGGCTGCAACCTGTCCTCTGCTGCAATCTCCCCAACCAGCACTCAACCAGTTCAAGCCAGTTTGCCTTCGTCCGCACCAACCAGCATACCTGCCAGGGTTACTGACCTGCCAGTCACAAAGACAGATATTCCTATTGCAGAAACACCCAGTCCCCAACCCAGCCCGCTACTTTCGCCAACCCAGACTTTACCACCGACCTCATCCGCTCCGCGTGGTACGCTAAGTCTGAACCAGAAATTCGGTCTCGGCACGGGCTTATCGTTATCGCCCTATGGATTGCAGCTTTCTGGCGATGAAAAACGCCTGATCGCCACCACCTCCGCCGGTATATTCGTCTATTCTGCTGAAGACCTCAGCCCGCTGCTTTCCATTTATTCGCCTAGCCTGCTCCCCGGGTATCCGCTTTTCCGTCGCATTCGTATTTCGCGCGATGGCAGCCTGGCAGCCGTCATTTCGCTCAATAAAGACTATCACCCAACGATCAAATTCTGGGATCTGGTCACCGGCAGCCTGATGGGTGAATACCCGCTTGAAAGCCAGGCAGGCGACGATGCCATGCTCATCGCCGATCTCGACATTTCTCCAGACAAGACCCAGGTTGTACTGGTCAGCAAAAACGGCTTCATCCAGGTTATTAATGTCGTGGATGGCCGGATCCTGAAAACCCTCGATCAGTACGTCAACAATACGCAAACCCCGCTCTGGATCGAGTTTGACCCGCTCGGAAAAAACACCTACTACATCTTCCAGGATGTTGCAACTGGAGTGCAGTGTTTTGGGCTGAGCAGTGCTTCCTGGCAGGAAGTCTCTTATGAAGTGATAGATACCATCGATTTTCCCTGGACCTTTGGCGTGTTTGCCCCGTTGATAAGCAAACCAGCCGGGTTCAAATGGGGCTATTTCACATCGCGTGGAAGTCGTACAATCTCAGCCTGGGATTACTCCACTTTTGGTAAACGCTTCGATATCAAGCGCAAGGATCCCATTTCGGCCCTCGCATTCTCCCCTGACAGCCAGTGGGTTGTGATGGGTGCTACAAACCCGGTCCAGCTTGAAGTCTGGGCCATCGATACAATCAAAGCCCCTCAGCAAACATTCGCCCTTACGTCCCCTCTTTGGACAGTAGCGGTCTCATCCAAAGGAGAGCAGCAAACCATCTACGGCATTTCAATCGATGGCAACCTCAGCATGTGGGAAAGCGCTAATCCTGATCCCGTCCACCAACAGCACGGCTTCCTACCTGCCACCTCACACCTGGCCTATAGCGAAGATGGCACCGGCCTGCAGCTTTCCACCGCGAATGATAATATCTACGAAATCGACCCGCAGGATGGCCGCTTCAAAAACATCCATCCCAACCCGGATATTCTTGAGTCAATGAATGGCAAAATCCCGGTCAGCACAACGATTTCCGCGGACAAAAAACTGCTGGCGGTGCTCTATTTTTCCACTGATGACCATGCCATCCGCCTGTTCGACCTGACCACTGGCAAATTCATCCGTAAAATTCCTTCCAAAAACTGGCTCGAATCGATTGAATTTGCCCCCGATGGACTTTCCATCTTTGCTTTTAGCAGGAACAAACCGGTCCAGGTTCTGGACATTGAAAATGGCAAGGTGCTGAAGGAAATCGCCATCAACAAAAGTCTGGGTGATACCCTGACCGAAATGCACATCTCGCGTGACAAATCCACCCTGGTGTTCTTCGGCGAAACAGGCGTCATCGAAATCTACCGCACAGCGCCGCTGCAGTTGCTCAAAACCCTGGATTCTGGTCCGAATTCCTGGTCCATGGCCATCTCGGATGATGGCTCACTACTGGCGTATTACGGCCTGGATGGTACCCTGAACATCTTTGATGTTACCAACGGCAGCCTGCTTCCACCGCTCAAGCTCGATCTTCCAGAAAATATCGCTGAGACAACCAGCCTGGCTTTCTCGCCTGACAATCACACGCTGGCCTTTGCCACCTGGGATGGCGTGATCCGCATGTACGCTGTAGCGCCATAGAGCCTGGTTCAAACTGCTGGATCGACGGCTCAGCAGTCATTTGCCCGGGTCTGACCATCGGCGAAGGCACAGTCATCGGTGCCAGTCGTAATCTCCTTCCATCCAAATGATCGAGGGGAATTATCTCAACGTTAGCGTTATAATGCCCGCTGTTACAAATCACGCTTTCCTCCGTGCGGAAAAAGCGCAATTTGTAACAGCGATTGGTAGTGTTTGCCGTTTTTCTGCCCCATCTCAACCTGCTCCAATCATTCAAACCAAGGAACAAAACCATGAACATTGATCTCGGTCACAAACTTGCAATTGTAACTGGCGGCTCAGGACAACTCGGCCGTGTAATCTGCCGCACTCTCGCAGATTGCGGTGCGGACGTGGTCGTCAATTATCATCAGAACGAAAAACAAGCCAGGCAGGTCTGTGACGAAGTCAGGTCTCGCGGAAGGCGCAGCGTCGCAATTCAAGCAGATGTTACGGACGCAGCTGCAATTTTGGCTCTCAGAAGCCAGGTACTGGAACAAATGGGCAAAGCTCCGGATATCATCGTCAACAACGCTGTCATCCAATACGTCCCGTGGGCAAGTGTCCTGGATCAGGACCTCGCCGATTACGAAAGCCAGTTCAAGTCCTGTGTCCTGCACAACGTCCTCATGGCAAAAACCTTTGTCCCAGCTATGATCGAAAATGGCTGGGGACGGGTGATTGGGATCAACACCGAGTGTGCCATGCAGAACTTCCCCGGCCAATCAGCTTATGTCTCTGGCAAACGCGGAATGGACGGGGTCTTACGCATCTTGGCAAAAGAGATCGGTCCACAGCAGATCACAGTCAACCAGGTCGCCCCTGGTTGGATGATTAGCGAGGATGTGCCCGATACAGATGACGATAACCAGCGCAAATACTCAGCCAACGTACCTTTGCGGCGGCGAGGAACCGATCAGGACGTTGCCAACCTGGTGGTCTTTCTGGCATCCGACCTGGCCGCATTTATCAGCGGGCAATATATATCGGTTTCTGGTGGAAATGTGATGCCCGCCATCTAAATAAATCCCCACCCGCCAAACCTGGCCGAATGCAACCTAATCACCGCCGAAGAAACCCTGCCTGCGATGCTCAAACTAATAATCAAAAAACTCCTGCGTACCGCTTTCCTGTTGACAGGTATCTTGTTAATCACTTTTCTACTGGTTCACGCCATACCAGGCAATCCGTGGAGTAACTATTCCAGCGCAACCCGCATGCTGCAGAATATCAGCAGTGACCCCGTCCAGCAAAAAGAGCTTTCGCTGCGTTTTGGACTGAATTTACCCATCTGGCGCCAGTTTACCCGTTTTCTGATCGGTGACTTTAATCCAGAAGGCACTTTTTTCTGCGGAGCGCTCTGCGGTAATCTGGGCCCATCCATCCAGCAGCAAGGTCGTACGGTACAAAGTATCATCTTCGATGCACCAGAAAATAAAACCTTCAAAGAGAGCCGCTTTGGTTATTCCATCCGCCTATTTTCACTGGGTGCCCTGCTCGCAATCGGAGCTGGACTGGCCTTGGGAATGTATTTATCAGCCAGTCCCCACTCGCCCCTGAGTGATTTCATAAATTTCGGCCTCTCCGCCTTGATCTCCATCCCTAACTTCGTGCTCGGTTTGTTGACCATCATCGTGTTGGCTTCATGGCTCAGAATCATGAAAGTCCTGCCGGATTGGAACCAACCCACCAGTTGGATCATACCGGCTCTGGTGCTTGCAATCATCCCCATGGCCGGATTGGCACGCGTCACCCGCAGCTCGTTAATGAATCTGATGCACGAAGACTACATCCGCACAGCGCGTGCCAAAGGCCTCAGTCTCAGACGTGTCATTCTCACTCACTTATTGCGCAGCGCACTCGCGCCCATCCTCAGCAGCCTGGGACCAGCACTAATGGAGCTATTCACCGGACTGCTGGTCATCGAAACCCTCTACGGATTTCCCGGCATGGCACGCGACTACTGGGGCGCGGTCCTGGACCTGGATTACCCAATGATCCTGGGATTGACCCTGATCTATGCCATCGGCATGCTGCTGATCAACCTGCTGATCGAATTGGTCTCAGAGGCCCTGGATCCACGCTTGCGTTCCAAGCATTCCACAGGATAAACCAGAATGACCCGTTCATTTCCGTGGAAGCGTGCATTAGGCAAGAAAACAATCTGGATCAGCCTGTTGGTCATCCTTGGATTGGGTTTGATTGCTGCGCTCGCTCCCTGGATCGCCCCGCATGACCCTTACGCCGGAGAACTCACACTAACCCGCTTGCCACCGGTTTGGGCGCAAAAATCCCCAACCCCTGCCATGGCCTCGCACATCCTTGGGACAGATCGCTACGGACGGGATATCCTCAGCCGCTTGTTATACGGTACGCGCACCGCCTTTTTTCTGGCACTGACTGCGGTTCCACTCGCTGCCTTAATTGGCACATTAACCGGGCTGATCGCTGGGTACAAAAGTGGTTGGTTTGATGATCTGTTCATGCTTTTTGCAGAAATGCTCCAAACCCTGCCCGGCTTGATGCTGCTGGTAATCATCGTGCTTATTATGCGCGGTCTCCTGACACCCACCTGGCTGAATGGATTGCTGACACTGGTGGTTGGCTTCACAGTCATCAGCTGGGCCAGCCTGGCTCGACTGGTACGCGTGAATGTATTATTGATCCGCTCACAGCTCTTCATGGAAGCCGCCACAGCCCTTGGTTCTTCACCCTGGCAAAAAATCCTGCGCCACCTGCTGCCAAATATACGGCACGTGGTCATCGTCTGGATTATCAATAACATTCCACTGGTCATCCTGCTCGAAGCCCTGCTTGGCTACATCGGAGTGAGCGTCACCAGCGCAGTTGAAGGCGGTGAGTTCACAGTCGTCAGCTGGGGTGGAATCTTCTTCACCGGACGCTCGGCCTTGAGCAGTAACCCCCTCATGCTGATCATTCCTTCCATCTGTATCCTGCTGCTCTCCATGAGCTTCTACCTGTTGGGTGATTTCCTGAACACAGCCACCCGGCCCGAATAAAAATATAGCGGTAAATCTTGATCTACTGGGGGAAAAAAGGATAAGATGCAATTCAAACAACGGATAGATAGTACAGAATCACCTAATAATAAAAAATTCTCCAGCATCCAATACTTACAAAAACGTTAAGTGTTTGCAATTTTGACATGGAAAATTTACCCTATACTGTTTATGAAGATAAATTTAGTATTCGAATTTAGGAGGATCTAAATGTTCGGAAAATTCTACTCTCATCTCATGCTGCTCGTTGCTCTCATAATGATGCTTTCCTTACAAGCAGCAGTGTCTTATCCCATAACGCAAGCCGGCGCTTTGGAAGATGGTTCAAATGCAAGTGCCAGCTCCAACGATCAGATATTATCATCAGGTTCTTATTCACAACCTGATACATCTCAAATGGATATTATCGAGACAATTACTGGAAATGGGCAGCAATATATTCCTCAGGAAGTAATTATCAAATTAAAAGCGGATTCTGCTACCAATCTGAATGCGGATGCCCTGAGCGCAGGAATTTTGAACGTGGAATCCCTCGACCTGTTGTCTTCTCAATTCCGCGTTTCTTCAATCAGCCCTGTCTTCAACGATGTCGATCCGACCGACCAGGTTGCCAGTAAATACGGGTTGACCAATATCCTGAAACTTAAAATCGGCCTCGGAGTGAATATCCAGAGCGCAATAAAGGCATTCAGGGCAAATCCCAACGTCGAATATGCGGAACCAAACTATACAGTTCAGGCTTTATATACTCCCAATGATCCAAATTTAAAAAATCAATGGGGACTAACAAATAAAAACGACAAGGATATTGATGCGCCAGAAGCATGGAACGTGACAACCGGCAATTCCAATGTCCTGATCGCTGTAGTAGACTCCGGTGTGCTTTATACCCACCCAGACCTCAGCGGAGGTCGCGTAAGAACAGATATAGATAAAGACTTCGTAAACAATGACAGTGACGCCATCGACGATAATGGCCATGGGACACATATAGCTGGAATTATCGCTGCCAACACAAATAATGGCAAAGGCATCGCAGGAATCTGCCCTAAATGCACAATATTACCGGTAAAAGTACTGAGCAATTCCGGTTCAGGTTCAGCAGATGGTGTCTCAAAGGGTATTAAATATGCTGCGGATAAAGGTGCCCAAATCATCAGCATGAGTTTAGGAATTACGCCAAAATGTGGTTGTTCAAAAACAATAGCTGGCGCTATCAACTATGCTTTTGATAAAGGCTCCTTGTTAATAGCCGCATCTGGCAATGATAGTACATCGAGTATCAGTTACCCATCATCCTCTTCACGGGTTATGTCAATTGGCGCCACAAATATAAAAGACGCCCGGGCAAGTTGGTCCAATTATGGGGGTGGGCTGGACCTGGTAGCTCCTGGCGATAATATCCAAAGTACCTGGCTTAAAAATACATATGCATATAAGTCAGGTACATCCATGGCTACTCCCTATGTATCCGGTGTCGCAGGTTTGGTGTATTCAAAAAACCTGGCCCAAAAAAACATCCGTGTCTGGTGGATCCTTCAACATTCAGCCGATCCATTGAATAACCAGAGTGCCTGGAATTCCAAGGTCGGTTATGGACGACTAAACGCTTATAAAGCTGTCACACTTACAAAAGCTGGAGTAGTATCGGCACCAGTCGACAAATGCTCACAAGAACCTTCCTCCGATTGCGGAGGATGCAGTACAAGTCTAATGTTGAGCCAGGTTGCAAGCGCAGACCAGGACCGCCAATATCTTTATTCCTTCAGAGACGATGTTTTGTCACAGACTCCCCGCGGAAAAGAATTTACAGCTCTCTATTACAAACATAATACTGAACTAAAAAATATTCTTTTGACGAACTCGGATGCCCGCAATCAGACTCTGTCACTTTATAAAGAACTTATGCCTGCCATGCAATATGTTCTCGAATCTGGAACTGGGAAACCTATAATCATAACCGCCAGGCAGGTTCAATCCCTCTCCAAATTAAAAACAACTATCCTTGAACATGCCAGTTCCTCCATGATTACTGATATGAATTACATCTGGGGAATTCTTGCACTCGAAAGCCACATCGACCAGGATGCATATTCTGCCTGGATGGATATTAGCCAAAAATAATGGATATTAATGTTATGAAATATATATTCACATTATTATTTTCGATGATTTTTCTTTCAGCAGGTTGCACGCCCACTAATCCGGAATTAGCAACAGATGATACGCCCATCGAATTCACAGAATTTGCCACTCAACCCTCTGATGAAAACCTGACTCGCGCAAATATTTCTATTAATAAAACCGAAATTAATGCAAACGAGAACGACTCGCAGAATTTTACCGCCCACATTGTTGGAACCTTACCAACGCCATGTTATGAACTTCGGGCAATCGTCAGTCCACCCGATACAAAAAATCAGGTAAAAGTGGAAATGTACTCTCTTTACGACTCATCCGCCATTTGTGCTCAAATGATCCTGCCATTTGAAATATATTTGCCGCTTGGTCAATTCAAAACTGGGCAATACAGCCTGACGATCAATAATAATCTGGTCGGCCAATTTGGAGTCAAATAAACAGTCGGGGGCAGACTGAAAAAAATTAGGTATCTACTTTTGGACGATAGATATAACACCAAGTTCAGTTGCTTTTTCCAAAAAATAATGAAAATCTGAACATACTGGAAAATTATTCAGCACGATACGTATGCCAACAAACAACGTCTTTAGCTAAAAGCAATAAAATAGAGGGAAGGAAGCAAACTTCCTTCCCTCTCTCAACTGTCAACTACACTAATCCTGTTGGAAATAATAAATCAGTCGCGGTACAATCAATACATGAACATACCAGACCTCACCATCACTCAGGGTCAATTGCGGCGCAACAATGGCGACCGCGGAACGCCCAAATGGATTGCACATCAGGGCATCGTCTATGATGTCAGCGATTGCTCCCGTTGGCGTAAAGAGATGCACGAAAACCTGCACTTCCCCGGTCAGGACCTCACCTCCGAACTAGCCAATGCCCCGCACAATGAAATCGTCTTTCTTCACCCGTGTATTAAAATCATCGGACGACTGGTCTGATTTCTATTTTGCCGGATAAAAAGCCAACAATTCCTTCATTGCCTGTTCAGCCTGTTCAGATGCAATCGCCATCCAGAAAACCTTGCGCCCAGACTGAACATAAAAATGCATCTGACCAGTCCCGTTCAATAGATAGACATCCCGGCTCTGAAATTGAAAAACACCCATGGGTGAAAACGGCGAACCCCCGGCGTCGATTTTAGCAGTCATTTTCTGGATCAATTCCAGGGCTTGCGCATCGGATTCAGTTTCAGCTACCCACAGAGTGGCACTCTTCTGCCCATATTCTGCCATAATCCCCGAAACAAGTGGAAAATCAACGCCATGCAGCTGTTTCAGGCTGGCAATTCCTTCGGCGCCTGTCTGGGTCTG
Source organism: uncultured Anaerolinea sp. (assembly GCA_964462245.1). Classification (GTDB taxonomy): domain Bacteria; phylum Chloroflexota; class Anaerolineae; order Anaerolineales; family Villigracilaceae; genus UBA5195. The sequence continues at coordinate 12,743 of CAYWXS010000077.1, read as the reverse complement.
AACCAGGCCAAAACCCGCCACGGATCGGGGTACATCCACCTCAGCTTTGACAGTACCCGGTGACAGTCTCAGGTGCCAGGCAAAAAATAACGCTCCAGAAAGCAGTATCACACCCACAAACAATAATAAATACGGCAAAAACTTTTTCAACCATGACCTCCAATTTATTTTTTCGGATCAGCACTGCCAGATGAACAATCCTGGTGGCTCTCGCTTATACCATTTTACCTGACATCAAATTGTACAACAATTGCCACCATTATTTACACTTATAGGAACCCGTTATACTGTAAAATAACTTCACCCGTGCTGGTACAACGTCCAGACGAACCTGAATCGGTTCTTTGCCTCGCCCATGGTTTAAAAAGGGATTCATCCCATCTCAGCCTTCCGGCTGCGCGTGATTACGGTACAACTAACGCTAATATTTTCGAAATTTAGTTCATATGATAAAAATAAATACCAGATCCCTCAAGGAGAGAATTTAATGACACTAAAATGGTGGCAAAAAGCTGTTTTTTATCAGATCTATCCACGTTCTTTTGCCGATGGCAACGCTGACGGCATCGGCGATTTCAATGGCATGACTGAAAAGCTGGATTATCTCAAGGACCTGGGCGTGGATGCACTCTGGCTCTCACCTCATTTCCCCTCACCCAACTGGGATTGTGGTTACGATGTTTTAGATTACTGTGGGGTTGCACCAGAATACGGCAGTCTGGATGATTTCAAAGTCTTTTTACACGAAGCACATGCCCGCGACCTGAAGGTGATCCTGGACTTGGTACTCAACCATACCTCGGATGAGCATGCCTGGTTCATCGAATCAAAATCCAACCGAACCAACCCAAAAGCCGACTGGTATGTTTGGGAAAATACACCACCCAACAACTGGCAATCCTGTTTTGACGGGGAAGCCTGGACTTATGTCGCAGAACGTAACCAGTATTATTATCACTACTTTATGAAGCAGCAGCCCGACCTCAACTGGCACAACCCACAGGTCGTGGAAGCCATGTGGTCCGCTGTTCGTTTCTGGCTGGATTTAGGTGTGGATGGCTACCGTCTGGATGCGCTTGGGACTATCTTTGAAGACCCGGCACTCACCCCGCACGAGGTTCCTCTCAACCTGGCACAACTGCGACATCTGGCAGACGAAGCCAAAACCCCTGAGCAAAAGAAACAAGTTGAAAAGTATTGGCACGATATGTTCAAAAACCAGTTGGGCCAACCCGGAGTGCATGATTTAATGAAACAACTGCGTGCCATCCTGGAAGAATATCCCGGTGATCGTATGCTGGTCGGCGAAGACGACAACCCAGAATACATGGGGAATGGCGAGGATGAACTTCAGTTGGTCTTTAACTTCCCCATGATGCGCACAGAATCTCCTCTTTCGCCAGACTGGATCCGCAAGAACCAGGAAGAACGCCTGGCAGCCCTGGCGAAAGTATCCCAAACCGCCTGGCCCTGTAACACGCTTGGCAACCACGATTGTTCACGCGTATATACCCGCTTCGGCGATGGCACCCACGATGCTGAACGTGCCCGCCTGTCACTTGCGATCATGTTGACCCTCAAAGGCACCCCCTTCCTTTATAACGGTGATGAAATCGGGATGACCGATTTCATGATCAACAACCCCAGCCAGCTGCGCGACACAATGGCTACCTGGTATTACCAACGCCTGGTGGATGAGCTGAACGTAGATCCAACCGTTGCAGCCAGCAGAGCCGCAGCTTCTTCGCGCGATAAAAATCGCACCCCCATGCAATGGTCCAACACACACAATGCCGGTTTTAGCCCGTTAGGCATCCAGACCTGGCTGCCCGTCAATCCCAACTATAGCAACGGCATCAATGTACGCGATCAACGCGCCAACCCTGTTTCGCTCTGGAACTTTTACAGGCGCATGCTGCGCTTACGCAAAAATACCCCTGCTTTGATTGAGGGTGACTACACACCGGTTCATGCGTCAGCTGAAGGTTACCTGGCATTTTTACGTTCAACAGCCAGTCAGAATGTCCTGGTTGTCTTGAGTTTTTCAAAGGAACGCTTGAACCTCAACTTCTCCGATCTGGCCTTTACAAAAGCCAGTACACTCTTCTCCAGTGCCGGACGCAGTAAACCGGAAGAAAAACCAACAGAAATCCACCTGGGCGCATTCGAGATCTACATTGCCGAGATGCTGTAAAATAAATGGATACTTGGCAGCCCGGAGTGACAGCAGTCCTATGTGGTATGTTCAAACAGAAACCCTGGGTTACCCAGTCGGTTCCATGGAGTAAAAAATACACCGCAAATGAAGTTACATTACTGCTGCTCCCGGGCGTCAACTTTACCGCGTTACCCAGCTTTCCACCTGGTCTGTCAGCAGGTCAGGAAAATTGACCATGCCAGACCCCACTCAATCCGACTCCAACCAGCATGAACAGATGACAAGCCTGGTCTGCAACCGGATCATGACCACCGATCCAAAAAACTATTATCAGGCTGAATATAACGGACGCATTATATATTTTTGTACCGAGTTCTGCCTGGAATCCTTTCGAGCCGACCCTGAGCGCTTTTATAATGCCCACAGCCGCCGCAAGGATCCGAGACCGCCGCCCCCTGCGGAGTAAATCCATCAACCGCGTTCAACGCTTTTACTTCACTCCGATATGTTCACATATCAAATTATTTTTTGGCTAACATTGATAATTGTGGCTGAGCGCAGTATACTTTGTTGTCCGTGTCGGATTAAGGAATGTGCGAACCTTGCACAATCCTGATAAAATGTGTGGGCTGGCACATCCACTCTTCAATTGAAAACATGCGTGTGAAAAAAAAATATGCACCACTCGTCACACCTGCGAGATTACTGTTCCTTTACTGTCATCTCATTCGTGCTATACAACAAATTTATGGAGGTAATGTGAGTAAATTAATTCGATTTATATTAATCGCCATTCTGATGGTCAGTTTTGCGGCTTCGCCCCTGGCAGAAGTTCAAGCCCAGGAAACATCTGCCCAGGCACTCGCGCCCATTCAAAGTGTGCATGGCCAAATAATCCCCAACCAATACATTGTCGTTCTAAAGCCAGCCGCTACCTTGGGTACCCGAACCTCCACCGTTAAAAGCGCAAGCGCCATGGGCGCCAGGGTACTTTATGAATACGACTCTACCTTTTCCGGTTTTGCCGCCAATCTATCGGCTGCCGCATTGCTGGAGTTGCGCAAGAACCCCCAGGTAGCTTACATCGAACCGGATCAGGTTGCCACCGTCAACCCTGTTATCAAGAGCACAGGCGCCAGTGCACTCGGCTTTCAAGACAACGCCACCTGGGGCTTGGACCGTCTTGACCAAATTAACTTACCCCTTAACGGTCTATATAGGTCTATTCTCACTGGCCTGAATTCAAATGTTTATGTGCTCGACACCGGCATCAATTCCAGCCTGTCTGATCTCAGTGGACGAGTAGTCAAAGCCTATGACACATACGGCAAAAAAGGGAATGACTGCAATGGACACGGCACCTATGTTGCCAGCCTTGTCGCCGGAAAAACCTACGGTGCTGCCAAATCTGCCAAAATCTACAACGTGCGCATCCTGGATTGCGGCGGACGCGGCACATACTCACGCGTGATCGCCGGCATCAACTGGGTAACAAAGCACCATGTCGACCGCTCCATCGCCGTTCTAACGATCCACGGCGGGGATAGTACGGCACTGAATGATGCCATAGAAGCTGCGGTTACCGATGGCGTTACTTTCAGTCTAGGTGCAGGTATGGAAGCGAACGACACCTGCGCCGCATTCCCAACTGTGGCCGTCACAGATATGGCTGGCGCAATTGTTGCCGGCGCAACCGATCCGAGTGACAACCTGGCTTTGTTCACCAATCACGGAGATTGCGTGGATATCTATGCCCCGGGTGTCGCCATCATTTCTAATTGGAAAGATGGCAATTCAGCAGTAAAAATGTTGAGCGGCACCGATAGCTCCGCTGCTTATACAGCCGGTGTTGCTGCAATCTACCTCCAAGCCCACACAACCGCCACCCCAGCAGAAATCGAAGAAGCGCTTGCACCGGATGTTCCCGCAGCAGATGCATATACGATTGATTCCAAACCCTTCCTGAATTCAGCCTCCGCCAGCAACCCGGCTTACGCGAACCCACCCACTCCCATCTCCCCAAGGGGAGTGGTCAACCGCGCCGATGGAGCACCAAAGATTATCTTTGCACCGCTTGGGAATACGGTAGCTTTTACATCCTATGAAATTTATATTTATAAAGGCACCACACTGGTAGAAAAAAAGCTCGGTTACTTACCAACCAAATGTGGAACAGACCCAGATCCTGCTTATAGCAACTACTGCACATACGACACAGCCATTACCACCATCGGCAACTATAGCTGGAAGGTGCGTGCGCGCAAAACTAGTACCACCACTACGGCTTACAGCCCATTCAGCCCGACCTTTGCCTTCAGCGTTATTAACATGGGTGCTGCCTTCACCTCACCCTTCACCACCAACAGCACCGGCTGGTCCAGTGTAGCCGGCCAATGGAGTCTTGCCACCTCCAACGGTACCTATTACACCCATGGCGTCAAGGACAAGTTTACAAGCGCCACTTATAAAAGCTACTACGCCGATCTTGACTATTCCGTCAAAATGCGGCGCACTGGCGCTTGTGTCAAGTGTTCCAACTACATCCTCATACGCGGCGTCACCACCCCCTTGGCACTCAAAACCAACGAATGGTACAGTGGACTGGAATTTGTTTACACAAATACCGGCTATTATGCCATTTGGAAGCTTGATCACAACGGCTATACCCCCATTGTGCCCTGGACAGCCAGCTCCAACATTATCAAAAAAGGCTGGAACACGTTACGGGTCACAGCCTCTGGTGATAGTTTTGAATTTTACATCAATGACGTAACCACACCTGTCTGGTCAGGTACAGTCGCAACCAACTCCTTTGGTCGTATCGGCTTTGGTATGAAAACCGATATCGGGAAAGACAAGTTTGAAATCACAAATGTGACAGTCACACCGTTAACATTGCCGTAAACCAGGCAAACAGTAGCCCATAATATCATCTCGGATTACAAAAAGACTGCGCAGTGCTTATCCAGACTGCGCAGTCTTTTTTATCCATTTTTTGGGCATGGGTAATCAAAATTGGCTGTCTGAAATACTAATCACCATCCCGAATAATCTGCATTCATTAAATAATAAAACAGGCACCCGGAAAACCGGATACCCGTTTTTTATTAAGTCATGGTAATTCAACTTAGCGAATTTTTGTCCCTCGTAATCGCAGACTATTGGATACCACAAAGACACTGCTAAATCCCATCGCACCTGCCGCCAACATCGGGTTAAGGTACCCCAAAGCTGCGGCGGGAATGAGCACAACATTGTAAAAGAAAGCCCAGAACAGGTTCTGCTTGATCGTGCCAAGAGTCTTGCGTGAAAGGCTAATAGCGCGCACCACACCCCGCAGGTCCCCACTGATCAGCGTGATCGGCGCAGCCGCCATGGCCACATCTGTACCCGTTCCAATTGCCAAGCCCACATCCGCTTGTGCCAGGGCAGGCGCATCATTCACCCCATCACCAACCATGGCCACCACCGCACCCGATTCCTGCAGCTTCTTTACCTCGGCTGCTTTGCCATCCGGCAAAACTTCAGCCAGAACCGTTTCGATCCCAACCTGTCTGGCAATTGCTTCGGCAGTTTTCTGATTGTCACCCGTGATCATCGCCACACGAATACCTAATTTATGCAGTTCGGCCACTGCTTGCTTTGAGCCTTCCTTGACCGTATCAGCCACGGCTATGATACCGCGCACTTCGCCATCGACCGCCACCAGCATGGCAGTTTTGGCTTCGCCCTGCAAGCGTTCTACTTCCAATTCAAGCCCATTCAAAGGATAGCTGCGCGAATTCATCATTCGCAAATTGCCAACCACCACTTTCTGTCCTTCCACTTCGGCTTCCACGCCTTGCCCGGCTTCGGCTTTGAAACCGCTTAATTCAGCCAAACTCAGCCCCTTGTTGGTAGCTTCAGCCCAAATGGCTTCACCCAACGGGTGTTCGCTGCCTTTTTCAACAGAGGCTGCCAGATGTAATAAAAGGTTGCTCTCGTAACTGCCAGCGCAGACGATATCCGTCACGGCTGGTTGGCCTTTGGTAACTGTACCGGTTTTATCCAACACCACGACCGTAACGTTTCCGGCGCGTTCAAGCGCTTCGCTGTTCTTGAACAAAATGCCCAGTTCAGCGGCTTTCCCAGTCCCAACCATGACAGCCGTGGGAGTTGCCAGACCCATTGCACACGGACAGGCGATCACAAGTACCGCTACCATGTTTACCAATGCGCGTGTAAACGGGGTCAGGCTGGCGTTCATAGCCATCTCAGGTCCAAAGAAATACCAACCCATAAAAGTCAGAGCCGCCAGACCAATCACAGCCGGGACAAAGATTGCCGAGACCTGGTCCGCGATTTTTTGAATGGGAGCCTTGCTGGCCTGGGCATCTTCCACCAGGCGAACGATCTGAGCCAGTGCAGTTTCTTTTCCAACCCGGGTGGCTTCGAACTTCAACAAACCAAGTTTATTGAGCGTGGCACCGATAACCGGATCACCAGGACCCTTCTCGACTGGTAAAGACTCACCAGTCAGCATCGATTCGTCGATGGCGGAACGACCCTCGATCACAACCCCATCCACTGGGATTTTTTCACCAGGGCGTACCAGCACGAAATCGCCAACTTTGACTTCGTCAACCGGTACCTCAAGCTCCTGCCCATCGCGCACGATGCGTGCGGTTTTGGCACGCAGCCCCATTAATTTTTTAATAGCGTCACTGGTGCGGCCCTTGGCTCGCGCTTCCAGGTATTTACCCAGGCGAATCAGCGTAATAATGACTGCAGCTGTTTCAAAGTAAACGTGATCTTCCAACCAACCAAATGTGACCGGCAGCGAATACAAAAAGGCTACTGATGAACCCATCGCGATCAACACGTCCATATTGGCTGAGCCATTTCGCAGCGATTTAAACGCGCCGACATAATACTGCCAGCCTACATAAAATTGGACCGGTGACGCCAACAGTAAAAACAACCAGTTTACCCAGGCCTGAGACGGATGCATACCACCCATCGTTAATGCGAGAGCATTGTGATTTGGCACGTAAAAAAATTCAGGTAAGAGCGCAAAATCCCTACCCATAGAGAGCAGGAAGAGCGGCACGGTAAAGATCAAGCCAATGATCAACAGGCGGCGTTGTTCGTTAATCTCGCGCTCGCGTGCGTCAGCTTCGGCATCTTTAGAACTGTTGCCCAGCTCGACCGCTTCAAAACCCGCAGCTGAAATAGCCCTGCGGATTTCTGCCTGGGAGATGATCGTCGGCACATACTTTACACGCGCTTTTTCTGTCGTCAGAGTCACCTGGGATTCAAGCACCCCATCCAGTTTTGCCAGCACCTTTTCCAGGCGGCGTGCGTCATTATAATCTGCCAGGCGCTTGATAATCAGGTCAGCCTCGCCGGTCGCAATACCATAACCGGCGCGTTCCACCCGCGCAATGATCTCTGCCAACCCCAACTTGGCGCTGTCAAACTCCACCGTGGCACGCTCAGAGGAAAGGTTTACCACCGCGCTGCCAACCCCATCCATACGCTTTAGATTTCGTTCTACCGTTGCGACACAGTTAGCACAGGTCATGCCAGTCACCGGCAAGGTAAGTTGTTTGGTTTCAGACATTCTTCACCTTAATTCATAAGGGCACAGTCAGGTCCCAAAAAAGAACCCGACTGCGCCCTTACATAGACGAACGTAAATTAGACAGCGGCGGGATAATCGATCGAAGCCAGAAGTGACTTGATTTTTTCTTCGGTGGCAGGTGCTTCAAAAACGATCTCAACCAATTTGTTTTCATTATTGGCTTTGACGGATTTCACACCGGTAAGTTCAGCAACTTCGGTTTGAATGGTGTGGACACAATGTCCGCAGGAAATATTGGGAACGGAATAGGTAACAGCAGTCATTTTAAATTACTCCTCGAAATAATAAGTTGGATTTTTAAACACGGGTGGAGGCAGCAAATACATCAGTAATTTCCTTCAAAACCCGTTCGCGCTCATCCGGATCATCGCCTCGGATGGCAGTCGTAACACACGAGTTAAGATGGTCTTCGAGGATCACAGTGCTGACCTTATTCAAAGCTGCCTGAACAGCCTGTATCTGACGGATGATATCGATACAGTAGGCACCTTCTTCGGCCATGCGAGTTACTCCACGCATGTGACCCTCAATTGTTTTTAATCTTCTGATGGTTTGTTCCGCAGCCATTGTTTTTTCCTACCCCCCCCAGGGGGGAGGGGGTACTCTTATGATATAACCAGAAAGTTTGATTGTCAAGGGTTGGAAATCCCAATCCGACCTTTTTTATTTTATTCTAATATTCCCCTATTTCTGTGGCGCAGTCTTCGCGGCTTCAGTACCGCTGGAGGAGAGGCCATCTTCACGCAGCATCTCAAAAACACCCAGGCAGCCCTTACAGCAAAAATTCAGCATTTTTCCATCAAATTCTTTTGTAATAACACGCCGCGCTTCTGCGCCGCAATGATCGCACTTGATTGTGTCTACCATAACATCACCGGTCCCATGGAAAGTGAAGGAATAAGGTTGGCAACCGCCAGCCCGCGCAGGATGGTCTGAACTGCAAAGAGCATGATCAGCAGTGCCGCAAACGATGTCAGCCGACCGCGCAGCCGTGGGCTGAGTAAATTAGCCGCCAGGCCAAACCCGAGCAGCGTCGGAACAGTTCCCAAGCCAAAAGCCAGCATAGTCAAGGCTCCGCCCCAAATATTTTGTGTGCGAGCCGCTACAACCAGCATTGCAAATACCAAACCACACGGCAAAAAGCCCCAAAGGATACCCAACGTCAACGTGGAAAGAAAGCTGCGCTTGCCAAAAAGACCGCGCATGCGCGACATCGGCGAACTGCCACCTATCAGTGAGACAAGTGCGACTTCAACGGGCGGCAAAACCCCCAACAGACTGAGCGAAACCAAAAGCATGGCTAGCCCAACCAGTACTGAAAAAGCGCCTTGCCAGCCCATCATACCGCTGGCCTGGTTAAGCAGTGAACCTGCCAGACCGATCAGGGCGCCCATCATAGTATAGGTTGTCAGGCGCCCAAGGTGCAATGGCAGGATACCCAGGACACGCGCCCACAGGCTCGTCTTTCCCTCAGCAGCAGCAGCCTGAGCCGCCTGTCGTGCAGCGTGCATGGCCACAATCCCGCCGCACATCCCCAGGCAATGCCCAAAACTGCTGATCAATCCAGTCACAAATGCCAGAGCAAGGTTACTTAATAACATGCGCTTTATAACTCCAGATCAAAAAACACAGATTGGCTTTGCCCAGCCCGCGAAATGATGACTTCAATTCGCCACCCACCGCGCATGGTGAAGAATCCTTCTGCCTGGTATTTTCCATCAACTCCCGGACCGGCAGTCAACTGATTGGATGGCATGGGCATGGACGGCATGGTCAGATCCAGGCTTATTGTGGCGTCCGATATAGCCTGACCGGCACTATCCGCCAGACTGATCTCAAAGTTACTGGCTTGCCCACCGCTGACCGGGAAAGGGCTGATCGACAGAGTAACCAGAATGCCATTGGAAGTCTGGCGAGCAGTATTCGCCGACAAAGCTTCACCAGTATTTGGCATAGGATTACCATCCACTGAGACAGCTTGTAATGCACCACCTGTGCTTTGAGTGCCCGCACCAAACATGCGCGAGCGACGCATATTGACAAAAAACATCGCCCCAGCCAGCAGAATAAAGACAATCCCCAGAACCATTATCTTTTTAGCCATTTGCAATAAGCCTCCAAAATATTTTCGTAAATCACTGTACGGAATAAACTTCTGATCGCATTTCCGGATCAACTCTTCCAGATGCATTTCTCGCTAAATTCACTTCCATCTGCCATAAGGCACAGGCATCATATTACTTCAATTGAAGCATTCCGTAAACCATCCAAATTACCCGAATATTTTAGTCACCCAACCGAAAATGAACCTTCTGGTTTTATCGTATTCACTCCAAGCTTTTATATATCACCACTAGATGTATTTGGGTTTGCGCCAAATAGCAGGCTGGAATACAATAACACAGTCAGAATATGCCTATACAACAGGAAGAGGACATCCGATATGAATGACAAAATCCAACTTATAACCATGCTCAAGCAAGAATTTAATCGTTGGGTCGAGTTTTTAAAAGACCTGGACGAAGACCAGATCACAGACATCTATATTTATGACAACCGTGCAACCAAGGATATAGTTGCCCACCTGGCGGCCTGGCAGCAAGTTTCTCTGGCACGTCTGGATGCTGCACTCAAAAACACCGAACCCGAATACCCGGCATGGTTCCCTGGCACAGACCCGCAAGAAAAAAATGACCTGGATCAAATGAATGCCTGGATCCATGGTATCTCACATTCTCACCCCTGGTTCATCATTCGCAAAGAATGGCAGCAAGGCTACCAGCGCTTTATCGAAACCGCGGAAAAAATTTCGGAGACAGATTTGTTGGAAGTGGGCAAATACCCATGGCTGAAAGATTACCCACTTGCAGCAGTGCTGCTTGGATCAGGTGAACATCACAAGCAGCACCTGGATGAAGTCATCGACTTTATGCACCGAAACGGTGGAACCCCCGTCTAATTATCTGCGCCGGGAAGGAGCTGCTCCATTAGTGCAGCAGAGCCCAGATCAGTGCCAGGGTTAAAACAAGCCCCCATATCCCAGCCCATCCCCCTGGATCAGAGGCACCACTTCCCACACCGGTTGGACGGATGCGCAATAGTGGCAGATCACCAATTTTCGCCGCAAGATCTTTATCTGATATGCTGAATGGGTTGTAGCCTTCAAAAAATCCTGCAAAGCCAGCATTTTTCAGAACCTGTCGAATGATCAGTAAACGTTCCTGCGGCTCCGCGACTTCATCCACTAAACCAAAGATTGCCCCCACTGGCAGGATCACATCGATTTGAGGATTTGCTTTCAGATTACGATACCAGTCGGAAGTCTGACGACCACCCGAAATGCAGTAAATGTTTCCATTCTGGATAGCATAGTTGACAGGCGCAAAACGGATTTTACCGCTTTTGCGCCCGATTACTTTTAGGACCATGATGTAACCAGAGAGTGGGTTGCCAAGCAAAAAGCCCAGGCCAATCCGGAAAACAGGCACCATAAAAAATTTATTGATATACCAAAAAATACGGCGCAGGCTGGATGTCATACAAGCTCCTTTTTCTGAAAAACCAATGTCTGTCAAGGATGATCACACATCCAATGCAGGTATTAATTTATGACGCTCTCCACGTAACAGACAATAAATATAATGATCCACAAAAACTTGATCGATTAACTCAGCCTGAATCAGCTCCCCCTCACGTCGAAAACCAAGACGCTCAGCTACTGCAATACTTGCATAGTTACACGTATCTACCCGCAGCTCAATCCGATTCAAACCAAGCTCATCAAAACAATAATTGATTACCGCCCGGGCTGAATTGGTTATGATGCCCCGCCCTTGTAGTTCTTTGTCAAGAAAATAGCCAATGGATATCTTGTGGTTATGCGGCTCAAAATAATTCAAACGCAGTGCTCCACACAATTGTTTTCTATAAATGATGTGAAACTCCAGCAGTTCAGACCGTCTACTTTTTTTTCTGACATCCCGGATATGCGCACGGACAGCCAACATCGAATCGATCGCTGCCACACTAGGCAGGAAACGCCGCAAGTGATCCGTATTACGGGAAATCAACTCAAAAAGCTTACCCGCATCTGAAAGCTCAACAGACCGAAGGTAAAGCTCAGGATTGACGTCGATTTTTAACTTTTCAGAGAACATACCATCTCTCGCTGCGCGCATCTGTGCCTATACGAAATACTTTTTTCTTCAAATCGAACCGCTTGTTTCTTCTTCAATCAATCTCACAATCCCAGACAGGCATCCGCTGCCAGCCAGAAAAGACTTTCGCGTATCTGCGAACGGGATTGCCATTCACGATTATCCCATTCGCTGCCACTCAAATCATCCCCGCCATATAGTACCTGCCCAAAGATGACATCCCGGAACTGTGCCACAGCCATCAGTCCAGCCGCTTCCATTTCCACCACCAGGCAGCCTTCTGCTTTGCGGGCACTGATCTTGGCGGGGGTTTCGCGATACGGCGCATCTGTCGTCCAGGTCTTCCCAACCCGGTATGGCAATCCCCGGTTATCGAAGATACCAGTCAGCGCATTAATTCCAGCCGGATGCGCACTGACTTCACGCGCAGGTGGCAGATAATGATAAGAAACGCCTTCATCACGCACAGCCGCTGAAACCACGATCAAATTACCAACGGCTATATCTTTCTCCAACACGCCACAACCACCACACGCAATAAATTTACGCCCACCCAAAGCAATGACCTCTTCCAGCAGCCCTGTGGACAGTGGAGCGCCGATACCTGGATGAAAAAATGCCAGACGCTGGCCATGGTGCGAAATTTCATACAACGGATGCGCACCATCCTCCCAATGATTATCGTGCAGAACCTTGGCATTGGTTTCCGCAATCACCTTATCGAGTACTTCATGGAAGAAACAAATAATAACATGTTCGGGGATGTCACGCGGGCGAATAACCCTGGATGGTTCGATCTTCGCCT
>CAYWXS010000076.1:0-31011 GCA_964462245.1 uncultured Anaerolinea sp. | reverse complement strand
CCCCACTTTTCGCCAAATCTCTTTCTATTTATCTATCTACTGCTTCGAAAGCCCAGGTTCAAACTTTTACCAAACAGGAAGGCTTATTACTCGCTTTCGACTCCGTCAGGAAAAGTATGACAGATATGTTGATAATAGATGTATTTTTAGCTTTGTCCAATTTGGTGAAGCGTTAACTTTTATTGGTAAAATTAAAATCGGTGAAAAACTAATGTTTACTTCAAAATCATTTCTTCAATTGAGATCCCGTCTGGGGTTATTCATGCTGGGTGGCGAGTGGTCGCTTGCCTTGCCTGCTCAAAGCCGAAAAAACCTATTTAATTATTGGTTCGATGGTGTTTTTTCTGCTGCCAGCGATACAATCCCGATCAATTATTTAACCCTATATTTTCTGGCTCTGGGTGCGACCAGTTCTCAGATTGGGCTGTATACAGCCCTTACCAGTTTGGCAGCTGCTGCTTGTTTGTTACCGGGTGCTTTGCTGGTAGAACGTTACGGTCATCGTAAGGAGATTACTGTTTGGTTTGGCGGAACCCTTGCGCGTTTTGCCCTTTTAGTCCTGGCTATACTACCCTTTGGCCTGAGCGGACAGTCCTTGATCTGGGCGTTAATCATCTTTTCGGTTATTCGTAGCATGGGAGGAAATCTGGCCTTTCCAGCCTGGATGTCCATCACGGGTGATATTATTCCATTGGAAGGGCGTGGTCGATTTTTTGGTTCGCGAAACTTTGTAATGGTCATTGCAGGTATGCTCATTACCTATTTGGTGGGTGAATTCATCACCCGGGTAGGCTCTCCGCAAGGCTATCAGCTTGCTGTTATCCTGGCCTTTGGAGTTGGGATGCTGGCAACCTATTTCTTTACACAGATCAAAGACCAGCAGGCCGAACAGCCAGTGCATAGCTCCATGTCTGTTTCCATTTTGGATATGGTTAAGGATTTACGCGCTGCTCCATTATTTTTAACATTTTGTTTCGCTTCTGCACTCTGGAATTTTTCCATCAATATTGCTGGCCCATTCTTTAACGTCCACATGGTCCAGAATCTAAAGTTTACTGCAGCCATGGTTGGAGTTGCAGCTGTATCGAGTAGTGTTTCGAAATTATTCATTCAGAGAAAAGTTGGCGAGCTTTCCGATCGGTGGGGACCGGGAAAGGTGCAGATGGTTACCATGTTTTTGATTCCCATTCTGCCAATATGTTGGGTGTTTGTCACCCAATTGTGGCAAATTGTTATATTAAACTTGTTTGGTGGTTTCCTTTGGGGTGCTTTTGAACTGGTTTCGTTTAACTTCTTACTCCAATTGACTCCCGGATCGCAGCGGGCGCGTTATTCGGCAATTTTTCAGATCATCGTCACTATCGCCCTGGGTGGTGGAGCTGCATTGGGTTCCAGTATCATCTTCTGGTGGGGATATAATGGGATATTCTTGGTATCGGCAGTTGGAAGAATTGGAGCAGCGTTAATGTTCCTCAATTTGATACGTAATCTACGAAGCCCCCATTCGACTGGGGAGGTTGGTGCTGCCGATCTGGCGGCATAAGCAGAGAATGAGAATCTTCTATTCAGTGCTTATTTGGAGTATATGAAATAAGCTTGGTAAACTTGCCTTTATTTATTCGTACATAGTATTTACCGGGGAAATGTTGGTTTAGGTTAATAAGCCATATTCTACAACTTTGCTTATGGAATGATAAAATTTTACCGATGAGCCATTATGATTTTTGCCTTACCTGGTGCTGGGAGTTTGACGTCGATTTTGTGCGTTTGGTTGAGGCATCCTGCATTGAAAGTGGTTTGACTTTTCTTTCAGTAACATCTGGTAATTTAAGCCAGGTTCTTTCTGATATAGAAATTGGAGCACTCACATTTTCTGCACATCTGGATCGAACAGAACATGAGTTGCCCTACGAACCGGTTTTTCAATGGGCTAAGACCCATGCGCGTTATCGTATCAACCCACTGGAAATTGCTGATTTGGCTGAAGACAAAGCCACTATGCATCTCGAATTGGTTGGCGCCGGTTTAATGACCCCATACACCATTATTTTGCCATCATGTAACGAACAACCCTTTTTGTCGGTCATGGACCTGAGTCTTTTGGGGGAAGGATTTGTAATCAAGCCCAGTTTTGGTGGTGGTGGACAGGGTGTAGTGTTGGATGCCAGGTCTTTTGATCAGGTGTTAACCCGCAGGGCAGAATATCCGGATTTAAAATATCTGATTCAAAAGAATATCACTTCCAAAAAGTTGGATGGGAAAGAGACCTGGTTCCGGGTCATTTATTGTGATGGGTATATCTATCCTTGTTGGTGGGATACTCATACCCATATTTATACATTGGTAAATCCCCGAGAGGAAACCCTTTATGGGCTCTCCCCCCTGAAAGTAATCATTGGACAGATTGCTGATTTGTGTAAACTGGGGTTTTTCTCGACCGAAATCGCTTTTAGTTCCGAAGATCAGTGGATTGTCGTTGATTATGTCAATGATCAGATTGATATGCGTCTCCAATCCCAGGCGGTGGATGGTGTTCCTGATGAAGTGGTCAAAAGAGTCACCATTAATCTTGCAAATATGATCAAGCGGGAATTATCTTCAGAGTAATGTGATCCGGCTTTTTCGGAGAATTGGAATAAAAGTCTCAATTGATCAGAGAAATCTGAAAGGTGTAGAATAGAGTTGAATTCCCTTTACTTGTATTGGAGGTGTTGATGGCTGATTTTAGACGTTCCCCCAAATTATTAATGGCGCCCAAGGTAATGGTGCTCGATTTCCGTCCAGGTGCCATTCCAAATAACTGGTTCCCAGCTGAGGATCTTGTTCAGCAGTACATTTCTGTTATGCGACAGGCCAGTCGTGATTTACTCGTTTATCAGGTGGTTGATACCCAAAAAGTCAGTCATTACCCAACTCTGATGGATGGTCGCCAATACAACAATACCACTTGGGCGCAAGCCCAGGCAGATGATTCCAAGGCTTTCCGTGATGCGCATGGTAATTATATGTTGGCTGACTACCAGCGTATTTTGCAAGATTTTAGTATTTTGCAGCAAGTGGAAGACCAGAAAATAGATGAAGTCTGGATGTTTGGTGGTCCATATTTTGGATTTTACGAAAGTCGCATGGTTGGGCGTTCAGCTTTTTGGTGTAATGGACCAGGCATGGAACAAAATTGCCGGCGTTTCATAATCATGGGATTTAATTATCAGCGTAGTGTGAAGGAAATGGTGCATGATTTTGGCCATCGAGCTGAAAGCATACTCGCATGGCAGTACGGCTCCCAGACATATTGGCAAGCGCTTTATACTTCACAAACTCCAGCCCCAGGGACACTTCCTAATCCAAAAAATGATTTTGAGCGTTTTTTGCTGACTCATGGGACAGTTCATCGCAAACCGGGTGGGGTTGATTATGGACAGGATGAAACCGCCTGGGTGACAGCCCTTAAGTCTAATTGGTTACCATATGTGGTCAATCCAAATAAAGCAAAATGACGATTACTGGAAGTGAAAATTTTATGTTTCGCATGAATAAATTCAGCAGTTTATATATTTTATATTTGCTTGGGGTTTGCTTCGGGATTTCCGCCTGTACTTCCCAGACACCAGTTTTAACGCCAATCCAAATTACCTCAACGCCTGGCTTTAACCCTACAAAAACAGCTCAGCTAACAAGTACGCCGGAAAAGACTCGCACACCCATCCCTACTCCCACGCAGCCCAGTATACCAACTCCCACTGTAATCTCTTCTGCCAGTCCCACAATTGAACCTAGCGCCAGCCCAACGCCTGCGATTTTACGTGGCGTGGTTATTCCGGAAAAAGTCAGCTGTCGTTACGGTCCAGGCGCAATGTATTTGTACTTGTATGGTATGGTCACAGGTGCCACGCAGGATATTATCGGGCGTACGGATAGCGGTCAATGGGTGTTGACGCGCTCACGGGGGGATGATAAAGCCTGCTGGGTGAAAGCCGAATTTATGAAGATTGATGGCGATGTCATGCAGGTTGAGCAGGTTTATCCCGATAAAGTTACGCTGATCAAATCCAACCAGGGTTACCGTTTGCCATGGAATGTTAAAGCTGTTCGAAATGGAGAGGATGTCACCATTTCCTGGGAGAGCGAAGCCCGTCGTCCGGGTGATGAAGAAAGTGCGACCAGTGTTTTATATGTGGTTGAAACCTGGGTTTGCCGTGATGGACAGATCTGGTTTACACCAATCGGTGCCTATATTCCGCAAGTTACAGTCAAAGACGAATTGGGCTGTCAGCAACCTTCGCATGGGCGCGTCTTTTTCGTCGAAAAGCATGGTTATACTGGGCCTACCGATATTATCTGGCCTTCTGCGCCTTAATCTTTTGAGATTTGGTCGCTGGTCAGAAAGTGCTCTGATAGAAGAACCCACACAAAACCAATTAGCAGGTATAATATTTTTTAGACGAAACGAACCGCTACACTCGGGGAGTTAGTTTAGGTACCGTTTGTTGCTCTAACAGCAGGCGGTACCGTTTTTTAATAGCAAATTCTCGAGAAAAATAATCTTCCAGCGGGTTCTTTCACCTCATATTAGTGTTACAAGACAATGGTCAATTTCATAAAGATATACAGGTTATGCTGACCAGATCAGCATAACCTGTCATTATATATATAGCGAGAAGCCATCCGTAATCCAATTGAATACCTATGGGAGAGAATATGAAAAAAAGAGTTCGTAAGCCTGTTCGTTCGACCCTTGTCCTGGGTAAGTGGGGCCAGTTACTCTTGGGGGGATTGCGTTGGTATTTGTATTAGGGTTAGCTGCAATGTTTACTGGAACTCAACTCGAAAATCACAACAGTTTTTGTGCTTCATGTCATGTCGAATGCGAACAAACGTTTTACACCCAGTCATTGGCGGCTGCGCCGGTGGATCTGGCAAGTTTTCATGAACTGAAAGATGCCTCACATTGTATCGATTGTCATACAGGGATGGGAGTTCAGGGGCGTTTTTGGGGATTGATGGCGGGTGCATCGGATTTGGTTTCTTATGTAAGCGGTCATTATCCACAACCTGCAGTGATGGAAGAACCGATTCCGGACCAAAACTGTCTCAAGTGTCACGCCGATGTCGCCCAGGCACAGGATATGAATAACCATTTCCATGCTCTCTTATCAAAATGGCAGGTATCCGATCCAAAAGCAGCTACTTGTGTGAGTTGCCATAATGGGCACAACCTGCAAGGCGATCCTAAGATTGGATTTTTAAATGAACTCGATACAACGGTCATTTGCAAACAATGTCATGCCGTTGCTGGCGAAGGGTAATGCATATTCTGCCAATAAAATCGCCCACTTCTGATTAACTGGAGTGGGCGATTTTATTGATAATGAAGTTTCTTACCAGTTTTTTATCAGCGCAGCAGTCAGGGCTGCCCTTTCGGGAAGACTGCGCCCAAATATGTACTCGCGTTCCGAGTGTAGACCCTCGCCGTATGTGCCCATTCCATCCAGTAGGGGAATGCCCAGTGGCGCAACAAAATTACCATCCGAACCGCCACCGGAACCACCGGCCTTGATTTGCATTCCAATTCCTGCGGCGATGCGGCCAGCTTTTTCGAAAGTGGCTTTCATCAGAGCATCGTTGGGCATGGGGGGGCGGTTCAGACCACCGGTAACTTCCAGACTGGTATCAGGGGTGACCGGCTGTAGAGCCTGCATCGCCTGCGAAACTCTCTCGGCTTCGGATGGGATTAGAACCCGGAAATCCACGATTGCGCTGGCTTCCTCAGGTACAACGTTACTAACTGTGCCGCCCTGGATGACACCTACATTCAATGTGGTACCTTTGGCGTAATCTGTCATTTTTTGAATGGCCAACACCTGGTGGGCAAGTTCTTCAATTGCATTGCGGCCTTCTTCGTGTGCGCCGCCTGCATGGGCCGCCCGCCCTTTGACCTTGATCAAGAAATCGCCTACGCCTTTGCGCCATGTTTTGAGAGAACCATCCAGCAGCCCGGATTCCATCACCAACACCAGTGAGGCTTCGCTGGCTAGATGTCGGATCAGGTCATGCGAAGTATCGCTCCCAATTTCTTCATCTGATGTAACAAGAACTGTCACGGGACGATTTAGTTCGCCGGTTTGCTGCAGTGCGCTGATGGCAGATAGGGAAATGACGATCCCACCTTTCATGTCCAATACGCCTGGCCCAAAGATACGTTCCTCTTTTTCATAAAAAGGCATGCGCTCTAACGTTCCGGCCGGGAATACTGTATCCATATGGTGCAATAATAATATTCCACCACTTCCAGACCCCCAACGAGCGATCAGATGATCACCGGTTATTTCATTGGGAACCATCTCAACCTGGGCTCCCCTGCGCTGGCATTCAACGGCCAGGAAGGCTCCTACCCGATCGACAAGGGCTTTCTGGTTTGAGGGGGATTCAAGTTCAACCAGGGTTTTGAGTAAGCTGACCATCTCGGGTTTCTTTGCTTCAAAGTCGTACATTAATGCCTCCAAATTTGGGATTATAAATTCAATTAACCTTTTCGCTTTTCCCGACGGTGTTCACGACCACGCCGCATCTGCTGTTCAATCCATCCAGCAAAGGGTTCGGGTGGCAGGTAATCGACTAATGGCCAGGGTTCCAGTCCGCGCGATTGTAAAACCAGGTTTGCAGCTTTAATACCTGTTCCACAGGCTCTTTCCAGGAAAAAAGATGGCAGCCGGTCGCGTACCCAATCGCCAGCACAGTATAGATCAGGCCAGAAACTGCTGACGCCGGGGTGTTTATCTTTGGGGCCAAGGCTGGGCAGTGTATGCACTGCTGCATTGTGCTGCAAATGTTGTTGAATAAGATGTCCGCGCAGTTCCGGGTAGCCTCGGTAAAAATCTGAGATAACTGTTGCCAGGAGGAGCGCATCTGGTTGTGTCAGAACCTCGTCTGGACCATAAATGTGTACCTCAACTGCCGACCCGCCTGTGCTTTTATGCCATTCCCGGTAAGGTGCATAGATACGTTCCAACCAAAAAAAATTGTGCATTACAAATTCGCCAGTAAACATACCGCCCTCTGGGCCGGGGTTGGGAGAACGGTCGAACCATAGGCGCACAACTGCATTAGCCAGGCTGCGGGGAAAATAAAGATCATTTGGGCCAAAGCTTTCTTCTATTATCTTGCATGCAGCTGCCGAGTCTACCGCCATGATCAGGCTCGCGGCGGAAAAACTTACATCGCCGCACAGCACTGTCCAGTTGTTGGTTAGTGCCTGTTCGTTGCCAATCCCGGTTGTGGAATTGTGTACCAACTTTTCCACCTTTTTGCCCAGCAAAATCTGTCCGCCCAATGCTTTGACTCGTTCAGCCAGTGGTTCGCTGATGGATGTTCCACCATCTTCGGGCAGATAGGAGAATGCCCACGAGTCGCGCCGCAGGGTTGTGTAAAAACGTAAAAAAGCCAGGAAGCCGGCCAATGGTATCTCTCCGGCATGCGACGAGAGCCCATTGCGTGCCAACCCAGTAAAGAAGGCACGCAGGGCAGGTGACCACTTATCTATAAACTCACCCAACGTGTGACCTTCCAATGGCTGTTCTTCACCAAATGGATCCACGCCGAGAGACATAATCAGGATTGACCAGGTGTGAAATAACTTTAACCAGTCACGCACATCAATTGTCAGCAAGAAGCTTGGTCTCAGGAAGAGTTGAAAGTAATGCAGTGGCGCCGGGAAGATGCTATGCCGGATGGCGGTCCCAATTGCAGCCTTGCGCACACTCGACATTTCACGGTGAATCCATAATTCTTCGCGTGCAGGTACAAATACCGGGCGCAAATTGTGCCTGGCCAGCATGGCTTGTAAATTGCGATAAGGTGACCAGATGCCATGCACCCCATGTTCCAGCCGGAATTTCCAACCGTTAACGCTAATTTCTTCCCCTCCGGCCAGTCGTCCGCCCACAAATTTAGGATCTGCTTCAAGCACGAGGGGTTTTAATCCGCGTTCCGCCAGGTGCAGCGCTGCGCTGAGCCCGGCAATACCAGCGCCAATTACAATTGCATCAGACTGTACAGGATTGGTCAATGTGTTTTCTTTTAACTGCATTTGGCCTTAACCTGGGGCGTAAGTTGATAAATTTCCGGACCGGCTGGCCGGGTAGCGCAGCCATTCGTTGATCAGTCCCAAAGGTTGGGCTTGCATCAGCGAAGGTTCGGCATGACACTGTTGAAAGCAGCTGTGACAGGTACGCGGTGGTTCACCGAGGGTGTCAAAAGCGATTTGCCTTACTTCCTGCCAGTTGCGGACATTCAGTAAGTTTACTGGACGTCCGCCCTGGCCGTTCTCAGCTTTTTCCAGCGGTCGACAGGGATAAGAGAGATCTCCATTTGGATAAATGCGTGGCACAAGGGTTGGGTAGCAATTGTAAGGTTGAAAAGCCAACAGAGTTCGAAGGTAGGCTTCGCTGCCAAAAATTGGGGCTCTATTCTTTTTTAATAGAATCAGTCTCTCGATAAAAGCCCGATAGGTCGGTGATACGGTCAATTCATAGCGAGGCCAATTATTTACTGCTTGGGGAGAGAAGGAAACTAGTAACTGGTTTTTGATGCAAAATTCGAGCAAACTTTCTGCGCCGGGCAGGGTTTCAGGGGTCAGCACAGTGTTGACGATCATGCGAAACCCAAGCTTTGTTTGTAATGCAGCAAAGTTAGTTATATTGTCGATGATGGATTGGGCTGATGCTTCAGATATACCGACTGTCTTTGCTGCCAGTTGTGGGTCCGCGGAATCGAGGCTGATAATTAACCGGTCGATCGAATTGAGCGCTTTTTCATGTTTTTCTAGCAGGCTGCCATTCGAGATTAACGTAATTTCCTTAAACTGTAAATCCTTTTTTGCCCGTGCCAAAATTTCATCGACTTGTGGGTGCGTGAACGGCTCTCCGCCGGTGAGCATGAGTGCATCTACACCACTTCGAATAACACTCAAGATGCGCAATACTGCTTCCATCGGAAGCGGAGCCTGTTTCTGGGCGTTACGGCGTGCCCCAAAATCTTCACAATACACACAATTCAGGTTGCATTGTTCGGTTAAATAATAGATCGCTACTCGCGGTTGCAGGTGACGGTCAGACCGGGCAAGTTTTAATAAATTATTGGCTGCATTGGACATGGCCCCATTATACTCTGCCAGAAAATCATCCTTTGGTGACTTCCAAGGCACCTTTTAAAACACGTTTATAATCATCGCATGCAATATGTGCGTGTTACTGTAAATATATCTGCCATCAGTGGCGAATTTGATTATCACCTGCCCCCAGAGCTTGAAGGTCGCATAGCAGTGGGACATCTTGTCCGGGTTCCCTTTGGGAATCAGGTTGTGCAGGGAGTTGTACTTCAGCTGTTGGCCCAACCCGGCATATCGTACACTAAAGCTGTTCAGGATCTGCTCGACTTGGCACCGGTTTTGACTCCTGTCCAGATTGAATTGGCCCGTCAGATTTCGGTTTATACTCTTAATTCACTGGCTTCTGTCATCGATTTGATGTTGCCACCAGGTTTATCGCAGCATGCAGATGTGCTCTATATCCTGACTTCCAGGGGCGTTGATCAAAAAGCACGGTCATTCACTGAAGTTCAAACCCGTCTGATAACTTTGATTGGTGGGCGTGGTCCACTGCGTGGAAGACAAATCGACCGCCATTTTGTACGGGTAGAATGGAGAAAAGCAGCCCAGGCTTTGCAGAAACAAGGGTTAATTGAATCCCAATCCATCCTGCCGCCTCCCAGCGTACGCCCAAAATATATTCTGACAGCACAACTTGCGGTTTCGCCCGAACAGGCACAGGCTGCAATGCCCTCCTTGGGCAAAACCCCAGCCACACTCGAGCGCCGCCGCAAAGCTCTCCAATTTTTAATCAATGAACCGGAAGCGGTTGCAGTCTCCTGGGTCTATGCCGAATCGGGTTGCAACTTGAGCGATTTACAGGAGCTTGCTGAACGTGAGTTGATTGTTTTACTCGAGTGTGAAATATTTCGGGATCCTCTACGAAAGTTTGACGCCGATCAAGACAGCAGTCAGCGTTTGAGATCTGCCGATCTTCAATTAACCACTGAGCAGGAACAAGTCCTTTCCGAAGTCATCAAGGATTTTCAACCTCGACTGTTTACTGATGATGAACCAAAACAGCCTTTTCTGTTGTATGGTGTCACTGGCTCTGGGAAGACAGAAATTTATCTTAAGGCAACGACTGAAGCTATCCGACGTGGAAAAAGTGTCATTATCCTGGTTCCTGAGATTTCAATTACGCCGCAGATTGTGCGCCGTTTTTTGTCATATTTTCCGGGGCAGGTTGGATTGGTGCACAGCAAGTTATCGGATGGAGAGCGCTATGATACCTGGCGTAGAGCCAGAGCCGGGCAATTAAAAGTGATTATTGGCCCGCGATCCGCCCTCTTTTTACCGCTACCTAATCTTGGTTTAATTGTGGTGGATGAATGCCATGATAACTCTTACTACCAGGCCGATCCGCCAGTCTATGATACGGTCACTGCTGCCGAGATGTATGCCCGGATCAGTGGGGCTGTTTGTATTTTCGGAAGTGCAACACCCTCGATCGAGCTCCGATATCGCAGCCTGCTCGAAGGTTCCCGTGCCAGGCAGCAAGGCTTGCGCAATTTGGAAATTCTGCGCCGCTTCCAGACCGGTGGCAGCCGTGGTGGTCTAGGCGAACTCCCTCCGGTTTCAATAGTGGATATGCGTGAAGAGTTGAAATCTGGTAACCGCGGAATATTCAGCCGGACTTTGATGGAATCTCTGGCAGAAACCTTACAACGTGGTGAGCAGGCTATTCTTTACCTAAATCGACGAGGTACTTCAACTTATGTCTTTTGTCGGGATTGTGGATATGTTGTTAAATGTCCGAAATGTGATACACCGCTGACCTTGCATAGTGGGTTACCGATGCAGGGGGTTGTGGCTGCGCGTTCTGGCCTGGGTGGGATGGTTTGCCATCGTTGCGGCTATACCCGGCAGCTTCCAACTATTTGTCCGGAATGTAAGGGCACTCAAATCCGGGCTTATGGACTTGGCAGTGAAAAAGTTGAAAGTGAAGTTAAAGCCCTCCTTCCTAAAGCAAGGGTTTTACGTTGGGATTGGGAAACCACCCGTGAAAAAGATGCCCATGAAATGATTATGATGCACTTTGCCAACCATCAGGCAGATATCCTGGTGGGTACACAAATGCTGGCCAAGGGCTTAGATCTGCCCCTGGTTACCCTGGTGGGAATTGTCCTGGCAGATGTCGGGCTGACCCTGCCAGACCCGTTTGCCCCTGAACGTGCTTTCCAACTATTGACACAGGTGGCTGGCCGGTCAGGTCGCTCCATACGTGGTGGAAAGGTGATCATGCAAACCTTTATGCCCGAAAACCCCATTATCCAGTTGGCTGCCCAGCATGACTTTGAAGCTTTTTACAATTGGGAATTGAAAAACCGGCGTGAACTGTCTTACCCGCCTTTCTCACGCTTGCTGAGATTGGAATACCGGCACACCGATAATGCTGAGGCTGAAAGTCAGGCACGATTATTAGCTGGTAAGCTGCTCGATTGGTGTGAGCAGGAACAACGTAATGAGACATCTTTTATTGGCCCCGTCCCCTGTTTTTTTGCCCGTGAAAATGGAGTTTACCGGTGGCAGATTGTTGTTCGGGCACCTAACCCGGCAGATTTACTGCGAGGACGAATTCCCCAGAGTTGGAAGATTGAAGTTGACCCGGTAAGTTTGCTATAATACAATTTGATATTATATTTCGGTTGGCGCAAGAAGGAGTTCAAGAATGGAATCGTTCTCACGTGGATGGAATTTTCTAACCCAAGCCTGGAAGATGGCAATGTCTGATAAAGATTTGCTGCGACCATCGGTTTATGCACTGCTGGTTGGGTTTGTCGTTTCTCTGATTGGTGCGGTGCCGATTGTTTTAGCCGCGCTTATACTTGGTACCGATTCGACTTTTGGGCAGATTGTCCTGGGTCTTTTTGGCGCAGTGCTAGTCTTTGCACAGTATGCGGTAACTTATATTTTTTCTTCGATGACTGTCAAATTGATCTATGACTACCTGATGGATGGTGATGGCCGTATGGATAAGGCCTGGGAAATTGTCAAACGGGATTGGCTGGATATTCTATCCCTGGCGGCGGCTTCAACTCTGGTCAACCTCATCAAGAATCTGGTTAAGGGTTCAGGTAAAAACCGCAACTTCATCCGTGAATCTATTGCCAATCTGATTGATACTGTTTGGACCGAAGCCACCTTTCTGGTGCTGCCCATCATGGTCCTGGAAGATATCAATCTCAAGGATGGTTTAAAGCGTGCGACTTATATTTTAAAGAATAACCTGCTTTTGATCGGCATCAGCACGATCGGCGTACGCTGGGTAACGGGTTTGATTGGCTTTTTATTTGGCATACTGGGATTGGCGCTTGGTTTTGGGATTGCCATGCCTATTATCACTATTGCCGGTGGTGCCACTGGTTTGATTGTGGTGGCTGTCATCCTGGGTGTTTTGGTTGCATCTGTATTTTTTATGGCTGGCAATGTGATCAGCTCGTATACTTCAACCGCATATCACACCTGTTTATATCTCTGGGCTCGGAATACTGAAGATGCCAAACAGGGTGTGCCCGCAGCTATTCCTGCGCCTTTGGCAGTAGTGTTGGGAGGATAATATGCAACCTGGATCAGGTCTTCCCACTCGCCGTGTATTCCTTACTTGGGATGATATCGATCGTTTGATTGATAAACTCGTCCCGCAATTTAATCGTGAATTTAATGCCATGGTGATCATCACCCGCGGAGGGTTAATCCCAGGTGGATTACTTGGCGAAGCGATGAATATCACTCACATCCTGACAGCGGCTGTGGACTTTCCGGCCGAAATAGGGCGAAACAAGCAGCTCATGGTCTGGCCGGAGTTCATTCAGTTCCCTTCTGAAGATAAATTGCTCGGACGATCTACTCTCATAGTTGATGATGTCTGGGGTTCTGGGCGCACCATTACAGCTGTAAAAAACAAAGTTTCTGCGGCTGGTGGGTTCCCTGAAACATGCGTTCTTCATTTCAATCCATACCGTACTCTTTTTGGTTCATCCAAACCGGATTATTATGCGGATGTGACGGATGCACGCATCATTTATCCTTGGGAGGTTGACCGGGGTTCTGACCGGGTTATGTTAGGCCAGACGGACCGTTTATAGTAAAAGTCAATGGGCTGTCCAAAACCTGGACAGCCCATTTTAAATATTCAAAAATCAACAGCATTGGCATTTTTTGGCGCTGATTTGTTACTATTTTCCAAAAAAATTACAACAGCCCTTCCTTGACCAACAGTTCGGCATTATAGATTGAACCACCTGCTGCACCTCGGATGGTGTTGTGGGAAAGTACTACGAATTTTAAGTCAAATAACGGGTCTTGTCGCAACCGGCCAACCACTGTAGTCATGCCCTTGCCCGTCATGCGGTCCAACCGTGGTTGTGGACGGTCAGTTTCTTCCCGGATGGCGATTGCTGGCCGGGGAGAGGATGGCAGATCGCGGGCAGTTTCTGGTGCCTGATAATTTATCAGTGCCTGCAGGGCTTCCTCGGGGGATGCAACTCGGCCCAGTTCCACGCTGGCACAGACGATGTGACCATCCACAACTGCCACACGGTTGGTATGTGCTGAGAATTTAACTTCTGCAAACTCCACTCCGTTTTCCGTGATTTTTCCAAGCATTTTGCGGGGTTCCCATTCCACTTTTGCTTCTTCGCCGCCTATATTCGGGATGACATTATCGATGATGTCGAGTGAGGACACACCTGGATAGCCTGCACCTGAAAGCGCTTGAAGCGAGACTACGAACGCGCGTTTAAGGCCGAAGCTGTCCTGAAGTGCCTTTAATGCTACCGTCAGGCCAGTACTGGTGCAGTTGGGGTTGGTCAGGATGCAACCACTCCAACCGCGGTTGATGCGCTGTTGTTTGATCAGGTGGATATGGTTGGCGTTTACTTCCGGCAAGAGCAGAGGTACATCATTTTCTCGCCGGTAGGATGATGCATTTGAGCAAACGGCAAAACCTGCAATAGCAAATTCCGGCTCGAGGTCTTTTGCCAATTCGGCGGGTAGGGCTGAAAAAACAATTCTCGCACTTGCTACTGCCTGGGGCGTAGCCGGAACGAGGGTCATTGAGCGTGCCCAGTCTGGCATGGGGTCAGAAAGGACCCAACGACAGGCGTTGGCATATGTCTTGCCTTCTGAGCGGTCGGATGCTGCCAGTGCAACAACTTTAAACCAGGGGTGACCGTCCAGTAGGGAAACAAATCGTTGACCGACAGAGCCGGTAGCGCCCAATACAGCAACAGGGATGGTTTGAGTCATAAGTTATATCTCCATGAGATTATGCGCGTAGTTATTCGTTGTAAGAGTTTCATAATTGTTGATTACTGAACAATTAATTCATGCAGAGCTTGCACGGATTGGATATCATGCTTGCTCTCCACCACCATACTAATGGATACATCAGATGATCCGTGGGCGATGGCCAGTACATTGACATTAATATTACCTAGTTTTGTAAAGATTTGTCCGGGGATGACCGGAGTATTACGCGTTCCGGCACCAACCACTGTGATGATGGAAACATCTTCAGTGGCCCACACACGATCAATATCGTGGTCAGCCAGTTCTTTGGCAAAGACTTTTGCCAGAGCTGCCAGAACCAGATCCGTGGATTCACTGGGGATTGCGAAACAAATAGATTGTTCGGAAGAGGCCTGTGTGATCAGAGGTACACTTGTGCCGGTTGATGCTACTGCTGCAAAAGTACGGGCTGCCACACCGGGA
This sequence comes from uncultured Anaerolinea sp., assembly GCA_964462245.1. Lineage (GTDB taxonomy): Bacteria > Chloroflexota > Anaerolineae > Anaerolineales > Villigracilaceae > UBA5195. The sequence continues at coordinate 16,151 of CAYWXS010000076.1, read as the reverse complement.
ACCCCCAGCATACCGCGTCCTTCGACCGTAACTAATCGCTGTTTGCGGATGGTTGTAACTGCTTTGATTATCTTTTCTCCGTTTACAGTTGGATTATTCTTAATATTGCCAACCAACCTGGTACCGGGATGCCCTGGATTAAAAGTGTTACAAATTCGCAGACCAATCCCGGCTTCAATTACTGGGCGTACGGTTTTGGGGTGTAAAACCTTGGCGCCGTAATAAGCCAGCTCTGCAATTTCCGCGTAACTGATTTCCGGCAAGGTGCGTGCATTCGGAACCATGCGCGGGTCGGCGGTCATTACCCCATCCACATCTGTCCAGATCCAGACGTCATCGGCTGGCAGAATTGCCCCAAGTATGGCAGCCGAAAAATCACTGCCACCACGTCCCAGTGTGGTCACCACACCTTCGGGAGTAGCTCCGATGAAGCCTGTGACAACTGGCACAGTCCCAGCCTGCAGCAGGGGCATAAGCCGGGCTCGTGTGGCGAATGTGCTCGCCCCGAAGTCGGGGTGGGCGTTCTGAAAGCTGTTGTTGGTGATGATTAGTTCGGTTGATTCTATATATTTTGCTTCGATATCCACGGATCTGCAGGCAGCAGCCAAAAGGCGAACGCTCAGGCGTTCACCCAACGAAGCGACTGCATCCAAGGCGCGTGGAGTTGCTTCACCCAATACGGCGATTGCTCGACAAAGGATTCCAAATGTCGTAATTAGTCCGGTCATTTCCTCATTGACTATTTCCCGCAGTTTGGGGTCATTTACCAGGGCTGCGCTGATCTCCTGGTGGCGGGTGAGTAAAAATTTTTCAGCTTCCACAAGCGGTTTTAGGTCTCCATGCGAAGCATGTATGGCGCTGTCCAATAGTGCGTTTGTGGCACCGGAAATTGCTGATGTAACCACAACAACTTGTTTCCACTCTTCCCGGGCTTCTTTTATGATTTGCACAGCTTGGGCCATAGCCTGGATCGAACCAACCGATGTGCCGCCAAATTTCATTACAAGGGTTTGGGGTGATTTTGCATTCATAAAAATTATTCTCCTCTAAGCCAGTGTGTTGCCAGGGTTCAGGCATTCCCGGATAAAAAAAGCGCTCCACATTTATGTGGAGCGCTGATGTGCGGATGAGCAGCTTGTGGCTTATGCTAACCAAACACCAAAACCCCACGGAGATTCCGCGAGGGGGTTGTAGTGGTGGTAGTCATCAAAAAAGATACAGGTTTCATATTGGGCCAATTTATATCATTGGAAAAGATGACTGTCAAGCAAGTCAATCAGCAAGTCAAAAACGATTCCCCGTTCTCCCTGAGAATGTGATGCTAAATTCTTTCTAAGGTTTGTCTTTTGCTGCTGGAGTACAATAGAGACATTATGCAAATATTGACCATTGAACGGTCTGAAAAATTGAAGACTTTATCTGTCAATCCGTACTTTCAGGGGTTGAATGAGGTCTCGTTAAAAGAAATCTCCTCCCACATGAGTCTCAAGCGTTTCGTACGCGGTGAGGTCCTTTTCTGGGAAGGTGATGAATGCGCAGGTCTACATATCATTCAACATGGTAGCGTTAAGTTATTTCGAATTTCGTCGCAAGGTCGGCAGCATATTGTTCGAGTCTTGCAGGAAGGCGAAACTTGTAACGAAGTGCCGGTTTTTGACGGTGGCATGAACCCTGTCAATGTGGAAGCGCTGGAGGATACCACTGTTTGGGTGGTAGAGCCTCAGGTAGTAAGCAACCTGATGATAAAAGATCCTGAGTATATGCGCAGGACTTTTCAAAACCTGGCCCATATGATGAGGCAACTTGTGAAAATGGTTAGTGAAATGGCCTTTCTGCAGATCACTAATCGACTGGCACGTCTGATTGGTGAGATTCCTGTTCACGAGTTGAGCGGTGAAAGTGGTCCGCGCTGGACACAGGATCAACTAGCGGCGCGCCTGGGGACCGTGCGAGAGGTTGTGGCTCGTTCCTTGCGCGAGTTGGAACGCAGTGGAGCAATTGAGGTCGAAAATCGTCGCATCATTATCAAAGATCGTTCGGTTTTGGACCAGTGGGGCCAGCCCTGGAATCAATAAAAAATATTGGGCGAAGATCATCTTCGCCCAATATTTTTTATTATTTTAATTTTCGTGGAAATCCTGGATGTTTATTTTGCAGGTTCCGGTTTCGGATCCATCGCATCATAAATGCCAATTGCCAATAGAGAGGGGTCACCGGCAGCCTGGGAAGCCTTCATTTGGGCCTGCCGTGCCAGGTTGGTTGAATCAGCAAGTATTTTCAAAATATACTCGGGATTGTGAAAACCCATGCTATTTTCAGCTGAAACGAAATCCCACATAAACTGAGCTTTGCGGTGCAGTGCGCGGGCTTCATCCAGTAGGGCTGCATCACTCTTGGGGTTGGCAGTCGCGACTTTCAGGGCAGTGATGGTATCGATCAATGCGTCTTCGGTGGCCTGCTTGGTATTGAAGACCTGGTCCTGGATTTCATTGACGCGACCAGTCACATATTTAACATCGGTGTGGCATTGACCGCAGGATGCTTCCGGGTTCAGAAGAGGACTGTGAACGTCATGTGTTGAGTATTTGGCAGCTCCTTCGCGCACATATGGCATGTGGCAGTCTGCACAGGCCACGCCTGCTTTGAAATGCGTACTGCCAGCAGTGTACATTTCATATTCAGGGTGTTGGGCCTTTAGTGCCGGGGTTTTTGTTTCGGGGTATTCCCAATCCTTGAAACCGATTCCATTGTAGTAGTCGATGATGTTCTCAATTCGGGTGCCCTTTTCCCATGGGAAAGTCAGGAATTTGTGATCTCCGGCGAAGTAATATTCAACATGACAGTTGGCGCAGACAACTGTACGCATTTCCTGGCGTGTGAAGGTTTTCCAATCCTTGCCCTGGGCTTTTAGAGCATTTTCCAAAGCAGGGTTGGTAACAATCAGGCGCATGCTTCCGGCTTCGTGACAATTGGCACAGCCGATTGAGTTCTGAATTTTTGGCTTCATTTCACTGAAGAGTGTGGCATCATAGGCTTGCATACCCATTTCAGCCCAAAGTGCGGGGTTGTTGGTGGATTTACAGGAATAACAGGTGGCAGGGGATTTTTCGTTGATGCGTTTTATGGAATTCACATCTTTGACCGCGTTCATATGACCGCGGTCATCGTTATATTCTTTGCTGAAAGGATACCCGGCAAACAGGATTACCTGGCGTGGGTCTTCTTTGAGATGTGAAAATTTGGATGAACCACCATATTTGGTGTCAGTTATGTTGGTTTCGGTTTTTTGTAGGCTATTCCACTGGTTGGGGAAGTTGATACCCCACTTGGCGGAATCCGGTTCCATGGTTTTGATTTCTACAATGGGCGCTATAGCCCGTTCCTGGGGTGGCTGGTTTTTCATGAAAATCAAAACACCGCTCAGAAGTGCTGCCAGCACCACAATAATGCCAGCTAGAATAAAATTGGTATATTTTTTCATATTGTTCTCCTCTATTTCACAGGATAGATGACAGAGTCTTGATACGTATCAAGCGATATTCCACGTTGTCCATGTGCCACCGAGCGGTGACAATCCCAGCAATGTCGCTCAAATGGTTGAGCGCCCATGATGATGCTCTCAACAGTATCTTTGTGGCAACGGATGCAGTTGCCCTGTATGATTACCTGAGCTTCGGGTTTGGCACGGATCAGCGCGGGCGTTAATCCGGTACTGAAATACAGGACATCGTGCATGCCTGTTTTCCCTTTTTCAACCCAGTAGTTAATTACATTATCGTGTGGCAGGTGGCAGTCCACGCATTCGGTTACTTTTTCGTGGGGAGCGTGGTACCAATTTTCGTAGGCGGCATCCATTACATGACAGTTGTTACATGTGGATGCGGTGGTACCCATGTACGAGAGCGGCTCTGCCACAAAAATAAATGTGCCAATCGCCACTATAAAGGCCAGTATTCCAATTACAAGGGTTTTATTCATAATTTTCTCTTTGGATTGGATAATAAAAGTTTAATTAATCTTCTTTTAATATAATTCTTTTGGAGTGTTTTGTTTGTGACTTTCGTCACATTTGCCCCCGAAAAGATGAAATTTGTTGGAATATCCGTTGTTGAATGAAAAAGCCTTTCCATTTTGAAATGGAAAGGCTTTTTCAGGAGCGTAAACTTGGTTTAGTGGATTACCTTGGGGTCGTAAAGGCGTCCTTTCCAGGTAACTCCCTGTCCGGACAGGACTTTCCAGGCTGATGAAAACATCATGGCTGCGAAGACACCGGCACCCAATGGAGTGGTTAGAGCATACCAGCCGGATATTCCCATTTGGTGCGCAACCCGTGTCCGATAATACAAGATCGTTGCCCATACCAGCAGCGCCTGGAGGATAATGACCTGTGCCATCCAGCCACCATTTCTTGCCAGCCACACCAGCCCGAGGGTTGGCCAGAGAGGTAGACAGATGGCAGCCATCAGTGCCAGGAAGGCTCCGAAAACGCCCAGCAGCAGTAAACCGGGGCGGTCTGAAAGTCCCAGATAGATATTTTTGGTCCAGCCTTCCCACATTTGGGGCAGGGAAGTGTACATGCGGGTTTTTGCCATCCCGTGTCCATCTGCCACAATCAGGCGATAACCATTCCACTTAACTTGTTCAGAGATGGCTTTATCTTCAACGATCAAGTTATGCAGCTTTTTGTGCCCACCGATGGCATCGTACACTTTACGTTTGATCAAAATAAATTGCCCGTTGGCAATTGCATCTCTGGTCTTGGGGTCGTTCACCCGGTGTGGGGAAAACCCGACAGAGAGGGCCGTCATTACCAGCGGCATGACGGTTTTCTCCCAAAAAGAGCCCATAACCTGCTCGGTCATAATGGTGTAAAGATCGGCCCCTGTTTCTTTTGCGCTGTACAGTGAGGCTGAGACTGCATTTGGTTCCAGGAAAGTATCCGCATCGATGAATAACAGCCACTCACCCTGTGCAATTTCTGTTGCTTGAAATAAAGCATGCGGTTTGCCTGCCCACCCCTCTGGAAGCTCAACCCCTTCCAGGCGGATCAGCCGCTTGTCGCGGGCTGAGAGTTCTTCCAAAATTGCGGGTGTCTTGTCAATGGAACGATCGTCTAAAACAATGATTTCGATGTTTGGATAATCCTGTGATTGTAGGGCTTCAACACAGCGCCGGATGTTATGTTCCTCATTGCGAGCAGGTATGATTAACGAAATAAGGGGACCATCTACCGGTGGCTCCACTGGTAAGGTGACGATCTCCAACCAGGCTTGATTATGCAACCAGTAGATTATTAGTAAAGCGAAAATAAATAGTACAGAAGAAATCAGAAGGTTTATCATGTTTGTTATAGCACTCTCACGCTGGAGCCCCGGGCAGTTTTTTCAACTTCTATCCGGTTGGGGAAGGCTTCCTTTAACTCTTCTAAATGGGTGATGATGAGGATTTTAGCAAAATCAGCCTTGACCAGGTTGATGGCTTCAATCAAGCGCTGGCGTCCCTGAGTATCTTGTGATCCAAAGCCTTCATCAATAACCAGAGTCTGCAATCTTGCACCGGTGCGCCGTGCCAGGATTTCGGACAGTGCAAGACGAATGGCGAAATTTACCCGAAAGGCTTCACCACCTGAAAACATTTCATAATCTCGTGTGCCGGCACCATCGCTGATCAGGATGTCCAATGTTTCCTTCATGTCGTCACGCTTTTTATCTTTATAGCCAGCCTGGGTCACAAAACGTACATTCATGGTTCCGTCAGATAACCTTTCGAGTAGTTCATTGGCTTTTTCTTCAATCTGGGGTAATGCTTGTTCGATCAGGAGTGCTGGGACACCGTCCTTGCCGAAGGCACGTTCCAGCGTTTTATGGTTCTTGACCATCAGAGCCTGGTCTTCACGCTGCGCTTCCAGATTTGTTTTGCGTAGACGCAAGTCAGACAAGACACTTACTTTTTGTTGGGCTGCGCCGACTTCACGCATCAGGATATTTTCACGTTCCTGGGCGTCCAGCAGTGCCCTTTCGGCTGTGCGTAGATCTGGAGTACTGCGTCGTAGATCATCCAGATTTTTCTGTTCTGAAAGACACCGGGTACCAAGTTGTTCCTGTTCTATCTGTCGTTCGCTGATTTGTTTTTGAATATCCGCCAGTTCACGCTCCAGTGGTATCAAAGCAGCGCGGGCTGACTCTACTTCGCGCAGATCATTTTCAGAACTGCGTCCACTTTGTTCGGCACGCCGGACAGAATCGTGCGCGGCTGCATCATATCCGAGTGACATGAGATGGGCTTCAATCTCAGCCAGCAATTCCCGTTCATGGATGGAGAAATTATTATTTTTGATTATTTCGATAATTTCCAACAGTCGTGGTTGTCCTTTGTTCTGCCATTCCGCCAAGGATTTGTTAATATTATTAATCTGTTCCTTCAATTGGGCAGCCCGACTGCTGTGCTTGATGCGTTCTTCTTCCAGTCCCTTCAAGTTATTAAGTTCAGTTTCAATCTCCCGGACTTTCTCATCCACACTTTCGAAGATCGTTTTTTCAACCGAGGGTTTTACACCCATCGCTTTGCCAATAGCCTGCAGTTCACGATCAATTCGCGCCAGGTTTTGGCGGGCAGGTAGGCAATAGGTTCCAGTCTTCAGAACATCCCGGACCTGATCCAACTGCCGTGCTTCGGCCTCTTCCCAGCTGCTGATAGCCTGTTGATTGGCTTGTAAGCGTTCAGCGATTTTTGTGACCGAGGTGACATGGAACATGTGATCTTTTTCAGCCCGTCCAAGCCCGGCTATTTCTTTATCCAGGGTGGCGATATCTTTTAACAGGTTTTCAATCCCGGCTTTGTTTTTGCGGAATTCATCACCTTTTTCCTTTCCTTCGCTGCGCAGACCGTCAATCAATTTCTGTCGTTCTTCTGCGGTCAGGGGTTGTCCACATAATGGACACAACGCTCCCCCGGTACCCTCCAATTTTTTGATCCGCTCGTCCAACGTTTCCATTTCGGCTTTCAGGCGTTCATTGCTGCTCCGATTTAGTAATAGATCTTCTTTTTTTGTTTGAGCTTGTACTTCCAGATTTTTGCGGTCTAAAAGTAATCCTTCGGCATGCAGCAATTCGGTTTGCGCCTCATCTAAATCCAATTGCAGCTTTGTTAGTGCAGTGCGTTGGGTGTCAATCGAGTCGGCTTGTTTTTCGAGGGATTTAAGTTCCTGCTCCAATCGGGCTCTTTCCGCATTAATTTCGGTAAGAGGAGACTGTCTCAGATTTGCTTGTTCTCTAAAGCGGGCAATAATGGCTTGGGATTGTTCTAATTGGGTGCGTACCTTCAGGCGGGCTTCCAGTGTGGTTAGACTTCCCTGGTTTTTTCCGAGCTCAGTACTTAATGTCAGGCTTTGCAGCTGGTGATCTTGCATTTCGGTCTCACGCTGCAGCAGGTTGTTCTTTTCTTGTTCGAGGCGTGCCAGTTCTGCTCCAATTTTGGCTTGTGGTTCCTGGCGCACCTTTTCCTGTTCGCGAAATTTAAGCGCCAGACTATCCCATTTTTCCAGTTCAACACGGGCAGTACGCCAGGCCGCATATGCTTTTTCGACTTCAATTGCTCTGTTTGCAATGTTGAGATGTTGGCTTCGCTCTGTATTTCTAGCTGCAACTCGGACCTGAAGCCCACTTAATTCATTTGTGCCGCGAATGATTTGGGCGGATAGACTTTCCACCAGTTCCTGTTGACGCTTGAGGTTGTCCAGCGCCTGACGGATTGTGCCCATCACTAATTCCTGCGTTTTACGTGTTTCCACCAGGCGGATTAGTTCCGTCTCCAACTCCTTCAAGCGCATTTTGCGTGCTGGTTCCTCTGTCAGTTCAGAATTGATCTCAGTCAGCCGCCCGTCCAATGCTGCAATCTCATTTTCAATTGTCTTACGTCGTTCCGCAGTACGTTCGCGGTAAGTTTCCCATAACTCCAGACCCAGGATGCTAGCAAGGATGCGTTTGCGGTCTGTGGGTCGTTGTTGAGTGAATTGATCGGCCTTTCCCTGAAGAAAAAAGGATGCATTTACAAAAGTATCATAGTCCAGCCGCAGGATTTTTTCGATGTGGGCCTGTGTAGCACGTGAGGTTGCCTCGGTAATGGTGCGGAACCCATCCGAGCTCATTACCTGGAACTCCAAAACGGTAGTTTTTCCGCGAGTCAGCATTCGTTGAATGCGGTAAACATCCTGTTCATATTCAAAGCTAAAAACTACCTGCGCACTTTCGCTGGCGCTGTTGATCAGTGTATCGTCTCTTTTACGCGCCTGTCCAAACAAAACCCATGTAATGGCATCTAAGAGGGAGGACTTGCCAGCGCCATTCTGCCCGGATATACAGGCCAGTTCGAAAGTTGTAAAATCGACCTCAACCGGGTCACGGTAGGAAAGAAAGCCAGAAATTTTTAATTTAAGTGGAATCATATTCTTATTTTAACCTACCATCTGTAATTTCCAGGAATTCGACTTGCCCGGTATGTTGACTGATGTTATTATAGTCATGTGTTCAATCTTGATGCAGCCACCAGCCGCCGCCGTTCGATTTTGGTCGCTATTATCCTGGCGACTATTCCTTGTTATTGCATTGGATGGTTGGCCTGGACTCTCACGCCTCAAAAGGCTACTCCCACCCCCAGTGCTACCATAACTCCTATTTTTACCAAAACATCCCTGGCAACAATTACGCCCTGGCTTATCCCCAGTCAAACGGGTGGACCTACGCAAACTCCGAGTATTCTGACCGCTACTTTGCCTTTTACGGCCACGCTTCCTTTTACTGAAACCATCAGTCCTACTCCGGCTCCCTCCTGGACACCTTTCCTGCCGCCGACCTACACGTTTACCCCCCTGCCACCCACACTGACCTTCACGCCAGTCACGCCGACAATCACACCCATACCGACGACACTCACACCAATACCGCCAACACCCACACCCACACCTGTAACGCCGACGCTGATATCGATTCCTCCATCGGAAACGACCACGCCTACCTATACAAACACGCCACAGATTATATCCCAACCTACAAGCACACCGACGGGAACCCTAACAGTTCCCATTGGGAATTAGACACCCTGCGTTGATGAGAGTATAAAAATTATGCTTGATATTAATCCGTTTTTGAAATCTTTGCTATCTGTTTCTGGCCTGTCTGCATATGAAGCGCCTGCTGCCAAAATAATTGAAGAAAAATGGCGGCCATTGGTTGATGAATTGACGATCAGCCGGATTGGATCGCTGCATGGTTTGAAAAAAGGCACACGTGCGGTCGAGGGTAAACGCCCTTCCATAATGATCGCAACTCACATGGATGCCATTGGGTTGATGATTAGCCAGGTGACCGGTGAGTTCCTGCACTTTACTCAGGTTGGGGGAGTAGATCCGCGTATTCTGCCTGGCACGCCAGTTATTGTCCATGCCACTGGTTCTGGTAAAAACGAGGAGTTATTTGGTGTTGTGGCACAGCCTCCGGCGCGATCCCTGCCATCCGGGACTGGAGATAACCCTTTACCTCTCAAAGACCTCTTGATTGATCTTGGTTTGAGTGCCAAAGAAATGACTGCCAAGGTAAATATTGGCGATCTGGCTTCATTTGCCACAGAACCTCTTGAATTATCCGGCGATGTGATTTCGGGTCACACCCTGGATAACCGTGTCTCGGTCGCAGCTTTGACAATTGCGCTAGCAGAACTCCAGAAGATGAACCATGCCTGGGATGTCTGGGCAGTTGCCACGGTTCAGGAAGAAACTGTCCTGGGTGGCGGCTATACTTCAGCTTTTGATATTCGTCCGGATCTGGCAATTGCTGTTGATGTAACTTTTGCCAAGGGACCGGGCGCTTCAGATTGGGCTACATTTCCATTGGGCAAGGGCTTTACGATTGGTTTTGGACCGAATATTCACCCGTATCTGTTTACCAAATTCAAAGAACTGGCTGACCGGCTGGAAATTCCGTATGCAGTAGAAATAACCCCCCGGCATAGTGGAACGGATACTTATGCCATGCAAGTCACTGGGGAGGGTATCCCTAATATGGTAATTGGCATTCCCTTACGTTATATGCATACCCCGGTTGAAATGGTGTCATACAAGGATATTCAGCGCACTGGGCGTATCCTGGCTGAGTTTATCGCAGCGCTGGATGTGGATTTCCTCGAAAAAATCACATGGGACGACTAAAAAATGGCTGATAAAACTCCTTCAATCGGTGGCTCACAGATTAAGCTGCTGGAAAAATTGTGCAATGCCGTCGCCATTTCTGGAGACGAGGGTGAAGTTCGTAAAATTGTCATGGAAGAAGTCAAACCATACGCCGAAACCGTCAAGGTGGATGCGCTTGGTAATGTACTTGTTGCCCGGTCCGGAAAAGACTCCAAGCGCGTACGTGTCATGCTGGATGCCCATATGGACGAGGTTGGTTTTATGTTGGTTAATGACGATGGAGATGGGTTGTTTAGTTTTGCTCTCATCGGTGGGATTGATCCGCGTTCCTTACCTGGCAAGCAGGTGCTGGTTGGTAAAAACAAGGTCCCTGGTGTGATCGGTGCCCGGCCTATTCATTTGACAACGCCTGAAGAACGGCAGAAAAAAATACCCCTGGAAGCCTTGCGTATAGATGTTGGCCCGGGTGGCTCCAGTAAGGTGAAGGTCGGTAATACGGCTTCTTTTGCGACCAAATTCCGGCGTGAAGGGAATTCAATTTTTGCCAAGGCGATTGATAACCGTATCGGTATTGCCATCCTGATCGAACTGTTGAAGACTGCGCCTGAGAATGTGGACCTGTGTCTTTCCTTTTCTGTGCAGGAAGAAATTGGTCTGCGTGGGGCCAAAGTGGCTGCTTTCCACTTTATGCCGGATCTGGCTATTGCAGTGGATGCCACTCCGGCCAATGACCTGCCGGTACATGATGGTTCGGAAAATACTTTTTATAATACCCGATTGGGCGCAGGCCCTGCCATTTATACGTACGATGGCGGTACATTGAACGATCCGCGTCTGATCCGCTTCTTAACTGAAACTGCTGAATCAGCTCACATTCCTTATCAATATCGTCAACCTGGTGGGGGTGGCACAGATGCCGGAGCTATTCATCGGACTCAGTCTGGTATACCTACCATCAGTGTTTCCGTGCCGCACCGTTATACCCATTCTGCTATTTCCATTTCCAGGGTGGAAGATTGGAAAAATACACTGGTGCTGTTGCATAGTGCTCTTAAGTTGATTACACCGGCCTTATTAACTCAGGAAAGACCTTGAGTTTTATATATTTTTATGTCCGTTAGAATCTGTTAACAGGTTCAAACCTCTTTTTCAAAGTTCGTAAGGGAAAATAGTCGATATGCTTGGATTGGTAGCGCTTCTGGGATCTGGTGAATACTTACCGGTTATGAAAGAGACTGATCGTTATATACTGGATCGGTCTATAACAGATATCCGCAAACCACGGGTGGTTTGTATCCCGACCGCAGCCGGCATGGAAGGCGATGAATCGGTCGAACGTTGGATGCGCATGGGTCAGGAACATTTCAGTGCTTTAGGTGCAGATGTTCGGTCGCTGCATATCACCAACCACGAGGAAGCAGATGACCAGCAATTTGCTGAGCAGATCCTGCAGGCTGACTTGATTTACTTTTCGGGTGGTAATCCTGGATATTTATATGAGTCTTTCCAGGGTACCCGGGGTTGGGAAGCTGTGCTCAATGCTACGGATCGTGGTGCTGCTTTTGCTGGTTGTTCAGCTGGCGCTATGTTTGTTGGAGAATTTCTACCGGACCTGCGTGGTTTTAGTCTGAACCAGAAAAAAGCATTTGGTTTGTTACCAAAATCGCATATTTTCCCTCATTTTGATCGTATCGCTGCCTGGCGCGGTATAACACTGCCTATTTTGCAAAACCTCATCCCGGAGGGAGAATATGCTCTTGGACTGGATGAAAATACGGCCCTGGTGGGACGCCTGGGCGGGACCTGGCAGGTCATGGGTCAACAAAAAGTATATGTCATTACTCACACAGAAATCAATTCATATTCTGTTGGTCAGCAAGTTGTGCTTCCCGCGTAAATAATGTAACGCGAAACCTGTGGATAAGGAAACCAATATGAAACAGCTAATCCAAAAATTAACCGAAACCTTCAGCCCATCTGGCTACGAATCCGTGATCCGCGATGTGATCCGCGCTGAGGTGGAATCCCTGGCAGATGAGATCCGGGTGGATGCCCTCGGCAACCTGATTGTTCGAAAGGCTGCTGCAACGGGTGTCGTCAATCCAAAGAAAATTATGATTGCAGCCCACATGGACGAAATCGGGATCATTGCCACCCACGTCGATGCCAATGGTTTTGTGCGTTTTACTGGGATTGGCGGGGTTTATCCGCGCAACCTGCCAGGTGGGCGGGTGCGTTTTGTGAATGGCACACCCGGTGTGATTGGGCTTGAGCCGACCGATAAGCCTGGCGACATTCAGCCCCTCGAAAAATGTTATATCGATGTAGGCGCCAGCAACAATAAGAATCACCCGATCAAAATCGGGGATGTTGGTGGTTTTGACCGCTCTTTCATGGATATGGGTGACCGCCTGGTCGCCAAGGCTATGGATGATCGGATTGGTTGTGTGGTTGCGATCGAGGCTTTGCGGGCCCTTAAATCCACTCCGCACGAAGTTTATTTTGTCTTTACCACCCAGGAAGAAGTCGGTACCCGCGGTGCCGAGACTTCAGCATACGGGATCGATCCTGATTTGGGTTTTTCGATCGATGTCACAGGCTGGGGTGATACACCTAAAGAGAAGGGTTTTGAGATGAACCTGGGCAAGGGGCCGGCGATTAAGATTAAAGATGGTGGTATGCTGGCTGATCCTCGTATTGTGAACTGGATGATCCGCAGTGCTGAAAAAGCGAAACTTCCTTATCAGCGTGAAGTATTGCTGGGTGGGACGACGGATGCGCGTTCCATGCAGCTCGTTCGGGCTGGCATCCCGGTTGGTTGTATTTCCATCCCCTGTCGTTATGTACACAGCCCTTCTGAGATGGTTGATTATCGCGATGTTCAAAATGCTGTGCGTCTAATCGAAGTCATGCTCAGCAACCCGGTCGAACTCTAAGACGCATCAACAACAACTACAACCGCGCACCCAAATTAATCGGGTGCGCGGTTTTCTTTTGGATTTACACATCGTTTTTCTGGTGGGTGGTCTTTCGTTGATCGGGTAGTCCATCGATTAACCTGTATTAATGTGGAATGGACTTACGGAAAAAAACAGTGAGCTGGCGAGTAAACACACTTCAATATTCGCTCATTTGTTCTGCTATCCTTGCTTTTTTCCGCGAATCAGTGTAAATTTTAGCTATCATCCCCGATAAATATCAGGAGTCCGCATGAGTGATCAATTTTTTCTGGGTCGGAATTACGACCTCAAAAATGGCAAAACAACAAATCTCCCCCTGCATTACAATCCGGTCGATCTGACCACCCATGCAGTCATCACCGGCATGACAGGCTCCGGTAAGACAGGTCTGTGTATTGGTCTGATGGAAGAAGCTGCTTTGCAGGGTATCCCGGCCATTTTGATCGATCCGAAAGGTGATCTCACCAACCTGCTGCTGCATTTCCCCGAATTGGCTCCTGCGGATTTTCAGCCCTGGCTGGATGCCGATACCATCCGGCGCCAGGGCAAAGATCTCCAAACGGCTGCCGCTGAGACAGCTGCAAATTGGAAACAGGGTTTGGCTGATTGGGGTCTGGACCAGGAAAACATAAAAGCACTTAGCGCTGCCGCACACTATGCAGTCTATACCCCTGGTTCGGACGCTGGATTGCAGATCAGCGTTCTTTCTTCACTCCAGGCGCCCACTCTAAAATGGGAAGGCAATAAGGAAATCCTGCGTGAGAAAATTTCCAGCACGGTTACTGCTCTGTTGGGGTTGGTCGGGTACGATAATATTGATCCGCTGCGTTCACGAGAGCACATTCTGCTTTCCAATTTATTTGAAGCCACCTGGAGTCAGGGTAAAAGTCTTGATCTGACTGAGTTGGTTTTGCAAGTTCAGACCCCGCCTTTTGAAAAACTGGGGGCATTTCCGGTTGATAGTTTTTTCCCTGCTAAAGAACGCAACCTGTTGGCGATGACGTTAAATAATATCCTGGCATCCCCTGCATTCCAGGTCTGGCGTGAAGGCTTGCCGATGGATATCCCGGCTCTGCTCTTTGCCCCGGATGGAAAGCCGCGACATAGTATTTTTTACCTGGCTCACCTCAGTGATGGTGAGCGCATGTTCTTTGTCACTTTGCTGATATCAGCCATCGATACCTGGATGCGCACCCAATCTGGTTCCATTTCATTGCGTGCCCTGGTTTATTTTGATGAACTCTATGGTTACCTGCCGCCAACCGCCATGCCACCCAGTAAAACGCCGTTGCTACGCATGCTTAAACAAGCTCGGGCTTTTGGGGTGGGTTTGGTGTTGGCCACCCAAAACCCTGTTGACGTGGATTACAAAGCTCTTTCGAATGCAGGTTCCTGGTTTGTGGGCAAGCTCCAGACTGAACGGGATAAGAACAGGCTGTTGGACGGCTTACAATCTACCAGTTCTGATCTGGATCGCGCTGCCTACAGTGACATTATTTCTGCCCTGGGTAAGCGTGTTTTCCTGCTGCACAATATTCATGCAAACGAGCCTGTCCTTTTCCAGACCCGTTGGACGATGAACTTCCTGGCTGGACCGCTTACCCGCCCCCAGATCCCGGCTTTGAACCGCCTGGTGGGGGCGGATGATGAGCAGGCCTACCAGCCAGATGCTAAAGTTATTAAAGCCGAAACGATTGTTCCTGCAGATGATCTCTCGCAATTCCAGCCTATTTCGTCTGTGTCTGAAAATCTTGTTGAAAATCCAGACAGCCCGGTTTTGCGTGCGCAGACAGCCGGTAAAGCGAAACCTACTTATGCCATTCGTTCGGTCAATGGATTGGAGGGAAGTCAGACCAAACCGGTCATTGCCCCTGGCGTTTCTGAATATTTTTTACCCTGTAATTACAGTCTGACCGAAGCCCTAAAGCTCTCACCCACACCAAAGGCTGTTTGGGCGGAAAACTCCCGTCTGGAAGCGGTTCTATATCGACCTACCTTGTTGGGTTGTGCCCGGGTCCGCTTCATCGATCGCCGATATGGCGTGGATAGTGAAATTGTCCGTGATGCACTGGTGACAGCTCTGGACAAGCGTGGGCCACTTCGCTGGGAGGATTTTCCCTATGATGGACCTGGGATGGAGCAGCTGCAAAATCAGCCGGCACCGCAAGCCCGGTTTATTCAGCCGGATTCGCCATTTGGAGATGTTAAGTTACTCTCTTTCTTACAAAAGGATTTTGTGGATTGGGTCTACCGCACCACCCAGGTTACAGCGCGTGCCAACAAAGGCTTAAAGATATTTGCTGGACCGGATGTCTCACCAGCTGAATTTAGAAAAGCATGTTCAGATACTGCCCGTCGCCTTAGAGATGCCGAAGTAACGAAAACAGTGGCTGCTTTGGACCGGCAGCGAACTTCCATTCAAGAAAAGTTAAATCGTAGGCGTCGAGATTTAAACCAGCAGCAAATGGAATTGGATAATCGCAAGCAAGAGGAAACTGGAAATTTACTTGAGTTGGGTGTTGGAATTTTGGGGTTTGGTCGCAAGAAGAGTATCACCACCCAAATCTCCCGCAATCGAATGTCGCAACAAGCCCGTGCGGATGTTGATGATTCAATAGAAATAGTTGACCAGTATGAGCAGCAGCTCAGAGAGCTGGAACAGAAACGTCTGCAATCGCAACAAACTGTCAATGAATATTGGTCCGGAATGGTTAACCAGGTCAGTGAAATCCCGATTATGCCTCGGAAAACGGATATCTATGTTCAGATATTTGGTATAGCCTGGCAGCCGTATTACATCCTGCGTGACGGAGAAGATATTTACGAATTTTCAGCTTTTGGACCTGGTTGAGCCAATTTAAATGGTCTCCGATCGCTAGAAAAACCTAAATCGCATTGAGGTAAAGGCGGGATCGTTTGATTTAATTCTGATCTCCTCGATTCTTTCCCGAATCGTAATGCATCAAGAGAAAATGTTACTTTGGTGGTATCGTTGCATCAAGATTGAA
>CAYWXS010000075.1:0-31382 GCA_964462245.1 uncultured Anaerolinea sp. | reverse complement strand
TACTGGCGCACTCGTTCAAGAAAATCGGCGCGCGTTAAATGGTAGATGATGCGCACAGATTTCATTTTTTGCCACCGATGAAAAATAAATAAGCGTCTTCAAGATTTGGCGAAACGTTTTGTGCGTTCGAATCAGGTATGTCCGTGCTGACCACGCGCACCTGCACACCGTCACTGCGCCGGATAGTTCCGCTGACGATATGTTTTTGCTTGAGAGCGGGCAGGTCGTCGCTGTGGACCGTCCACTCCCAAACTTTATTTTCAAGTTCGGAAAGCAAGTTCTCCGGTGCTGCTTCACGCAAAAGTTGACCGTTGTTGACCAGCGCAATCTGTGTGGCGGTTGCTTCCACATCTGAAACGATGTGTGTGGACAGGATCACGATCCTTTCTCCCGAAAGATCTGAGAGCAAATTTCTAAAGCGCACCCTCTCTTCTGGGTCCAGTCCAACAGTTGGTTCATCCACAATCAGCAATTGCGGATCGTTGAGCAATGCCTGCGCAATGCCCACGCGCTGTTTCATGCCGCCCGAATACCCGCCCAGCGGTCGCTTCGCGGCTTCGACAAGGTTCGTGAGTTGCAGCAGTTCGTCGATTCTTCTTTTTGCGGTGACCGCATCCAATCCCTTAATGGCAGCCATGTATTCGAGAAATTCAATCGCACTGAGGTTTGGGTAAATGCCAAAATCCTGCGGCAAATAGCCCAGCACATCCCGCAAGGTGTCAGGGGATTTGACAACATCTGTGCCGTTCCAAGTGATTGTCCCATCTGTTGGTTTGGTGATGGTCGCGAGCATGCGCATGAATGTCGATTTACCCGCGCCATTCGGTCCGAGTAAACCCAGGATGCCGGGTTTGATATCCAGCGAAAAATCTTTTAAGCCCCAAAAATCACGTTTATATTGCTTGCCGAGATTATTAACTGTAAGCTTCATAAGTTTCCTCTTGATTCCGTTTGTTCATTCTTGAATTCTGTCCCATATTGGGCTGGGTGTTCATATTATCGGAAAGACACCTGCCAGTAGAACCAGAATTTTATCTGATATCAGCGTGCTCCTTAACCAGAAACCAAGGCGTGGGTGCATATTTGTCAGGGCATACCCCATAAAAACCGGTTGGCCAACAATCCAAAAATGTAAAGACCTGTGCCGAACGCAGCATGGTTCATCAAGCTGCGAAGTCTTGCCTGCGCAGGATTTGACGTCTTTGATGCCGCAAATCCGAGCCCGAACAAAGGCTGCATGATGAAGAATGGCGCAATGACTGTGACGACCCCAAAGACGACTGCGGGGATCAACGTCGGGTGCTCAAGCCAGTTGCTGCCTGCCAGGGCAACGAAAGCGATGGCGAAGGTGATGCCGGTCAGGTAGTGGGCGATCCATCCCACTGCGCATTCTGCACTCTTCCGTGGAGAAGAAACAATATTTGAATGTTTAAAGATTCCGTCTGGCATGCTTAGAAACCAGCGCCCAACCAGACAGAAGTTGGATGGAGCAATCTTAAATACATTCTTGAGAAACAACGCCCAAAGATCAAAAGTAAGTGTCGCGCCAATCCCAATGAAGATTGCGCTAACGAGGGAGAGAGCCATATTATTCATGAGTGACCTATAGCAGAGAGGGCATTCAACCCTCTCTGCATTCATATTCCAGATCTATGCCGCGCTCACGCGCTCGCTTATCGCTGTTTTTGCAGACAGAGAAGCGATTGCAGATGGGCTGAATCCCTTGACGGTGAGCCAGATGCCCAGCGAAAACTCAAATAGCGCGATCGGGAGAACACCGATCCCCGTCAGCAAATAGAGCGGCCCGCTGGTGATGCCAAACATAACCACAATGGTATTAGCAATTAGCAGAGGCGCTCCGATGATTCCAAGCAGGGGCAGAATCCTCGGAACCAGGCGTGACTGATAGAGCAGGGAGCCAAGTAACAGGTCGTTCACAGCCGGCATGAGGTTTTGTCCGAGGCGGAACAAGCCATATAGGACAACCAGCATCTTGCCAGTGATTAACGCATTGGGTCCGACACCAGCCCGCCGCAAGGTCACGATCGCCAGCAGACAGACAACATCCGCGAAGATCGTGCTGGCTTCCAGAACCCGAGACCCGATGAAGCCCAGGGCCACACTCTCGTTCTGCTTCTTGACCACCGGATACAACGCAACGGCGGTACCAATGCAAGCGAGCGCCACGATGATCTCCAGGATGCCGCCAATAATGACAGCAGTATCCGTCCCAGAGCCGACGATGTAGTTAGGGTCGCTCAGGATAGCACTGTAGAGAAAGCCAATCGGCATCGAGACAAAGGTGAGCAGGTAGAGCACGCCTCCCGCTAAGGAGGCTTTTCTCGACGAGTCCATGGGTGTGACAGCCTGCCGAGTAGTATTCACAAGTTTTACTTCTTTACTGACGTTCATTATCTTGTCTCCTTTTTGAAAAATAGGGATGGAGAGATGATATTTGGTACTCTCTGCCATCCCTATTCCTCTTCATGCAGTCTCTAGCAAAATTAATCGGCCACAGTTTGGCTGAGCTCTGGGCTTAGCTTGCCAGGCACGTGTGCCGAGACCGGCACACACCATTCAGACCAGAGCGCATATCCCAGCCAGGCCATAGCCAACCCCACCGGCACTGCGAATAACCGATCGAATGGGTGGTGAACCACGGTTGACAGAAGGGGGGGCAAAATGACACCCACTGCAAGTAGCGCGCCCGCCCAGCGCGGCAGGACACGGGCGCGGAACGTAGCGATGCCAAACAAAAGTCCACCGAGCACATATCCAACAACCCCTATTAGCAGCCCATAGACGTTTGGAAGAGCGCCGAGGTTAAACTCACCTGGGGTGTTGGTAACCATCCCCAAAAGTCCCTCGACAAACTTCGGCGCTGCATTTGCCACCACCGGCGAAATAAAGGCTTCGATGAAATGGAGGGCCAATGAGAACGCCCAGAAGCCGCTAAACAGGAGAAAGCCCGCCAGACCCAGCCAACCTGATTTTTCCACCTGTCTGGCGTAGAGCCCTGCAAGGCCGAGCATACCGAGGATATCCATGACGATGCTCAAGTAGTGGACGATCGCCCAGCGGGCGGTGGTGACTGACGAAAAAACGTCAAGTGGATGGATCGCCTGAACAGTGATATACAGGATCCCTGACCCCATCGCTGCCAAACCTGCCCAACGGATGACTTTCGAGCTTGTTATCTGCATTTTGTTCTCCTTGATCGCGGTCTTTGTATTGATGGTCATGAGTTTGTCTCCTTTTTTGAACGATATCGATAAGTGTTGAAAGGCATAACTGCCTGTTTGGGTTCGACTAAGTACAATATACAAATAAATGTGGGGAGCTGTCATCCCCATGTATGGGGATAAATGTGGGGATATAAGGTAAAGTATGTTTAATATTTGGGGGTGCCAGAGAAAACAAAACCCCTGCCAGGCAAGCCATGAAATGCTGGCATACCTGGCAGGGTTAAATGCGCTTTTTTTGCGCGGCTAGATCAAACCGAGTTCGGCGGCGCGCTTGACAGCCGCCCGGCGGTCATTGACGTTGAGTTTGCCGAAGATGCTCTTGGTATGGGTGCGCACCGTGCTCAAGGCGATCACGAGTTCGCGGGCGATTTCGGGCCCAGACAGCTCTGTTTTGAACAAGCGCAGAATTTCAAGCTCACGCTGGCTGAGCGGCTCGATCATAGGCTGTAAAGCCGGAGTTATACGGAGAGGCGCTTCGCCTGCGCTGATTTGTCTCTCAGCTTCAAATCCTGCCAACAGCTTGCCCGTATAGCCTGGCAGGATCCTGCGCGCAGCAGCCTCGCGAAGCAGTTGCGCCATGGGTAAACCTTCATCCAAAAACATGCGCATGTAGCCCTCCGGCTCCGCCAGCGTCAGGGCTTGCTGCAGCGGCAGGAAAGTGGCAGATATGTCGCCTTGCGCCTGGTGAGCGAGCGCCTGCAATATCAGGATTTCGATCACGCTTCCAAACCTCCCGCCTTCTTGCGCTACTTTGAGGAGGCGCTCGAGTAGTTTCATTACATCCAGAGTGGAGCCGTCTTTAGAGTTGCTTTTAGGTTGGGCTAAGAGTACCCGGGCCAGGGTGATGTGTTCAAACTCGTGCAGGTAAGTGAGCTCGTCCTGGTCGGACAGTCCCTGCTTACGCGCCCAATCAAGAGCTTCAGTCAGCCGACCTTGTGCGATCCACACACGTGTCTTCAACGCCGGGATGGGACGCACGTTGGGGGAAAAGGCACTCACATACAGGCGCTCTGCCTCATCGAGCAGGCCTAACGCGCCATCCAGATCGCCCTGGGCCATCCGTATGCGGGCCATGATAACGCACCTGCGATAGCGGTTTTGCGGGAATCCAGTATGTTCGCCCAGCTCCTGGCTTTTCTGCAACTGCTGGGTGGCGGTATATAGATCGTTGTGTTCACAGTTGAGTTCACTCAGCCCTACGTACACATCTGCTGTACCCCGCAACACTGGTTCGCCCTGGGCCGCTGCCAGCTGCAATGACTGCTCGTAGGTACGCATTGCCTCGCGAGGGCGACCTTGCGCCATCCGTATATCCGCCAGGGTGACTGCGCCTCCGATTACATCAGAGATGTTCCCGGCCATCTGCAAATGAGCCATGCCCTCGGCAAACGCCCTGTGTGCCTCGTCCAGATCCCCACTCGTCCAGGCGGCGAGCCCCAGGAACCCGGCTGTCCCTCCGCGGTTGAGATGGTCGTCCTCGGGTAAGAGGTCGAGCACCCGCCGGGCATATTTCACGATGTCGGACACATTACCCCGCGCCAGGGCCAGTCCGGCACGGGCAACCGCGATCGCCCCCGGGAGACGACGAAATGCCTCATCGTCCACAACAACCATCGCAGCCGAAGGAGCGCCCGGTCGCGCACGATTGTCTGCCGTCGTGTCCAGCCACCATTCGGCATCCCGCAGGCGCTCCTCCACGCCCTCAACCTGGCCGCCATCCAGTAACAAATGGGCATACGCTACGCTAAGGATGGGCCTGGCGCGGAGCAACTCGTCGGGAAGTGACTTAAGCCAGCCAAATAGTTTCGCATCCTGTCTGCTCTTGCTCATAACTGGCATTACCGGTTCGATCAGATCCGCCGCCCGCTCGAAATCACGACCCGCCAATGCGTGGCGGATAGCGTCGGCTGTCGAACCATTCTGCGCATACCACTCACTGGCGCGTCGATGCAGGGCGGGCACCTGGTCGGGCTGCTCCGCCAGCAAATGCATGTGAAGCACATCAGCAAAAAGATGGTGGTAGCGATACCAGTAACGCTTGTCATCCAGCGAAATGAGAAAGAAGTTGCCGCGCTGCAAGGTTTCCAGGCGCGCCTTGCCTCCCGGCTGGCTGGTGACGGCCTCGCACAGCGAACCATTCAAGCGCTCAAGGATGGCTGTCTGGATCAGGAAGTTTCGAACAGCTTCAGGCTGGCGCTGCAGGACCTCCTCGACCAGGTAATCCACGATATAGCGGTGATCGCCGGCGAAGGCCTGTATGAATCCGGGAACATCCTGGTGACCTTGCAGCGAAAGTGCGGCTAATTGCAGCCCGGCAACCCAGCCTTCCGTTCGGGCTTCCAGCGCAGCAATATTTTCGGCAGTGAGGTTCAGGCCCATGACCTGGTTGAGAAATACGGCGGCTTGGGAGGGGGTAAAACGCAAATCAACGGCGCGCAGTTCGGTTAATTGGCCGCGAACGCGTAATCGGGCCAGGGGCAGATTGGGATCCTCGCGAGTGGTGATGACCAGGTGCATTTGTGGCGGAAGGTGCTCGAGCAGAAAGGTCAGAGCGTTGTCAATCGCTTTGGCATCCACAAGGTGGTAGTCATCCAAGATGAGAATGAAATTATCCGGAATGGTGGTGATTTCATTGAGCAGGGCTGTCAGAATCGATTCGATTGGCGCTGGCTGCGGGGATTGAAGTATTCGCAACACATCTTCTCCAACATTCGGCTGAAGCGTCTGCAACGCAGCAACGAGGTAAGTCAAAAAGCGTACAGGGTCATTATCCCCTTCGTCAAGCGAAACCCAGGCGATCGGCCGTCCGCAGCCAACACCCCATTCGGCGAGTAGAGTGGTTTTGCCAAAGCCAGCCGGAGCGGAGATCAGGGTCAGTTTGCGGCCCGCAGAGAGACCTTCGTTGAGCTTCTCGATCAGGGGAAGACGTGCGACAATTTTAGGCCGTGGCGGGGGGATGTAAAGTTTCGTGGCTAAAATTGGTGATAACATACATTCATTATACATAATATCGCACAAAAAAGACCGGATATAACTATAACTGTAAGCTAACAGAGGTTGACCCTGCACTCCCAAATCCTGGTTTGTAATTAGGTGGTTACTGGCAACGTGGTGGTGCACTCAACGATTATGCCAGGTAACGGCGGGTGGTATTGGTTATCTTGGAAGTGCGTTCCCGGTTGATCGATAATGAGGTTGTTCTCAAGAGTGATTTTGCGTTGATCGGGCTAATACAATGTCAGGATATCGTCAACACTTTTGATATAGCCTCGTGAATAAGGCATGCCGCTCCTCAAATCGAAGAGGAGCGGCATGCCTTATTCACAGATTTACAGGAATTTCAGAACGGGAGCGCCAGCAAAATGTGGCGCTCCCGCTTTATGAATTATTTTTTGTTACTTAGTGAGGTAACTTCTCGATAATTCAGGGTAACTTTTTTCGGATGCTTCAAATGACCTCCAATTATGGCATAAACCCATTAGATCTGCACATTTTTGACGTATCTAGGGAATGCCATTTTCGGTTACCCTTATTTATCGAGATGATACTTAGTGAGATTGAAGTAGGCGGGAAATACTTGTCCGCTGTTTAGAGTCAGGAATAGGGTGTAACAGCCTGCGCCTGGGGTCGCCCAGTTATAAATGAACTGATTGGCCGAGGTATCGTAGCGCAAACTTGTGTTGCCGGTGGTGCTGGTCTCGAGCGCATCGGTTCCACCGCCTGTGAAAGCGCCACAGGATGTGGCCTTGTATTTAATCGAGGTGACCGCGGAGCGAGCGCTGATGAAGGCATTGTTTGCGTTGGTCAGCTGCCATTTGACTGGATAAGTCCTGCCTGCCTTGCCAGTATTGACAATGGCCGGGTTGTTGACCGGCGCCAGGAAGCCACTAAAGCCATAGTTAACTTTATAGCTCACATTCGCGCTGTTAGAGTTGCCGGCGGTGTCCATCGCCACGCAGGTGACGCTCCTGATTCCTGCGCTGCTCGTATCGAGTGTGCCGCAGGATTGCGAAGCCAAACCGGAGAGCGCATCTGCTCCACCCGAGGTGACTGTCCCCGTACCGTTGAGTAAAATGGGATTGGGGCTGACAGCGGGACTCAATGTTGGTTTGGTCTTGTCAACCTTGACCGTGTAGGAAGCATGGCCGGTATTGCCAGCCAAATCCTTGCAGGTCGCGCTGAGCAGGATGGCAGATCCTTCGCCAGAGGATGTACTGCTGGTGGTGCAATTTGCATTATCAATTCCTGAGCCGTCTGTGTTGTCAGCCCAGTTCCAGGTGACGGTCACATCGCTGTTGTTCCAGCCTGAGCCATTGGCGGCGGGTGACTGAGTGGAGTTGACGGTTGGGGGTTGATTATCGATTGGTGTACAAGAAGTTGCTCCGGCTAGGGATGTGTAACCAACCGGACACTGGGTTTGTGCAACAGCAGCGATTGTGTCCACAAAGTAACCTGGGTCCGCCAACAGACAGTTGATAGAGCCAGAATTGGGCTGGTAACTGCCCGCTTCACAAGCTAATGCAACAATCATTCCAGTGGTTGGCGCATATTTTCCGGGAGGAGCCACAAAACAAGAGGTTGCGCCGGAATTTGGTTGGTAGTAACCTATTTCGCAGGGTATCTGTGAAGTGGCACCCGCGACATCCACGTAATAACCAGGGTCTGCGTTCACGCAGCTTGTGCCGTTGTCATACGTCCCAGCCGCGCAGATAGTGATGTAAGAAATTGTCACCACACCATTTCCGGCGTTCACCCCTGTCGCGAATACCGTTCCCGCCGGGCCGAAACCACTCCCGCCACCGCCGCCGGTCCCAGGCGAGCCTGCAGCCCCACCGTAATACCCACCGCCGCCGCCGCCCGCGCCGACGCCATTAAAAATGGTACTGGTTGAGGGTGCGGCAGTGCTGCCAGTACCAAGCTGTCCACTGCCAGCACTACCGTCCTGGTTGCCTCCGGGACCACCGGTTGCGGCATAAGGAATATAAGCAGTATTACCCGTGGCTCCGATAAGCCCACCGCCTGCTCCACCATATGAAGGTCCGTTCGGGCCAGATACTGCCGCCGCGCCGCCACCCCCGCCCGCGACGATAACGCGATGAGCCAGATCTGTGCCACCGATGCGTATATCGGATGCGCCACCACCGCCGGAGCCAAAATAGGCAGCAGGTAAGTTAAAGGGAACACCGCCGTTCCCGCCGCCGTTGTAGCCCCCGTTTGGGCTGCCTCCTATAAAAGGAGACTGACTCATTCCTCCGACGACAATTGTTAGTGTGTCACCCGGTGTTACTGAGATTGTGGCAGTTGCCTGACCACCCTTTCCCCCCACGACCGACTCGTCGCCAGCCTTGGCGCCGTAAACATCGAGGGTCACTTGTGTTACTCCCGCGGGAACTGTCCAGGTTTGTACGCCTCCCGTGTAGTTGAAAGTTTCGCTTACAGGTGCAGACGCCGCCATACGCGACGGTGCATTATCCAGCTTACCCGCCGGCGATGAGCCGAAAGCAGCAGCGCCAACCGGGCTGACATTGAGAAAGCTGAAGAGCATTGCCACTATAACCAAAATTGGCGTCAAACGAGCTCTGTTTTTAGTTGAAAACATGGTTCAAATCTCCTTATGAATGTTTGAATAAATTAATTTACGCGAGTTTGTTTGGCAGTTGTGATTTTTCAAATATCATTCTCTCCTTCTGCATCCACCTGTTCAGACGCAGGCTCATGTTGAGTCAATAGATAAGCTTTCAGGCACTCTAGATCTTTAAAGTAATGTCGCTGACCAGGCTCGATAACACTTTCCAACATAACCCGCCACGGCGCTCCAGGTTCATTTATGTGCCATAGCCGCAACAGGTAAGATCGGTAGGTGGTTTCGATATCCGGCATTTGAATTGACTCAACCGCTACAAAGATGGCCTTTTTGGTGTATATTAAACAGTATAGAAAGTTACCATTAATTAATCATTATTTAGGTCAATTTTGTCGCATTTAAATCTTGCCTTTCTCGGTTCCGCCCGGATCACCCATCACCAAGGGGATGAGATCACGTTCCCCAATCGTAAAACGCTGGCGCTGCTGGTTTACCTCGCAATGGAGGCCCAGCGGCCTCATACGCGCGAGTCTTTGCTGGGCTTGCTCTGGCCGGAACTGCCCACGCCGTCCGCCCAAAACAACCTGCGCGTTGCGTGGTCGCAATTACGCCAGAGCCTGGCGGAAACGGAAAATCCGGTCGAATCGAGCCCCTATTTAATCAGCACGCGCCTTGAGCTGGGCTTCAACCCGCACAGCGAATCCTCGCTGGATGTAATCATCTTCCAGGATCTGTTGGACGCTTGCCGGATCCATCAACATGCCAACCGCGCGGACTGCGCTGAATGCGCAGATCGCCTCTCGCAAGCTCTCGAACTTGTGCGCGGCGAGTTTTTGGCTGGACTCTCCCTGGTGGGGGACTGCCCGGCCTTCGATGAGTGGCTTTTCATTCAGCGTGAACGCCTGCACTTGCAAATCATCAATACGATGGAGGAACTGGCGGGCTACCACGAGCGCGCCGAAAACCTGGGGACGGCCAAAAAGTACGTGCAGCGCCTGCTTGAGCTTGAACCACTACACGAACCCGCTCACCGTCAATTGATGCGCCTGCTGGCTAGGGCCGGTCAACGCAGCGCAGCCCTGGCGCAATACGAAACCTGCCGGCGTCTCCTGGCTGATGAACTCGGCGTAACGCTTTCGCCTGAAACGATCCTGCTGGCGGAACAAATCCGCGCCCTGGCATCCACGCACACAGACGGGCCGCTGCACAACCTACCACTTGCGCTCACCCGTTTTATCGGGCGCATCGAAGAGAGTTCCCAATTACAGGAATTACTCACACAGAAAAAGACTGGGATTGTGACCCTGGCCGGCCCAGGAGGGGTGGGCAAAACCCGGCTGGCTTTGCAGGTGGGTCATGCCCTGCGGAATCGTTATACAAATGGGGTATGGTTGGTTGAACTGGCGGGGGTAACCGATGCTTTGGCTGTACCTGATGCGATTGCATCTGTTCTGAAAGTGAGCCCGGATGCAAGGCGATCCCTGACGCGTACGCTTGGTGATTATTTACACAACAAATCCATCCTTTTGGTGTTGGATAATTGTGAGCATTTGTTGGAGCCCTGCGCCAAACTGATAAAAATATTGTTGAGCGGGGCGCCGGACCTGGTGGTACTTGCGACCAGCCGCATCCCTTTGCATTTGGAGGGCGAGCACGTGGTGCGCTTGAAGCCATTGCCGTCCCCCGATCCTGGCGCAATGGGCACACTCAGCGCCGCTGCCGCGTTGCAATACGATGCCGTCCAACTTTTTGCCAGCCGCGCCGCGCAAGCGTTGTTCAGTTTTTCAGTCACGGACGCGAATGCCGCATCCATCGCGCAAATCTGCCAGCAATTGGATGGCATTCCGCTCGCGATTGAGCTGGCCGCCGCCCGGACGGGTTTTATGCCAGTTGAAGCGATCGCACAGCGGCTCGACCAGCGCTTCCGCTGGCTGCGATCACACTCTTCAGGCACCTTACCGCGCCAGCAAACTCTGCGAGCGCTGATCGATTGGAGCTACAACCTGCTGAACAAACAGGAACAACGCCTGTTCCAGTGCCTATCGGTCTTCGCCGGAGGCTGGACACTGGAGGCGGCTGAAGCAATTTGTGATGAACAGGATTTGTGCGTCGAACTCCTCAGCCGCTTGGTGGATCAATCCCTGGTGGTTTTTGGCTATGATCCAGAGCGCAAACGCTATCGGATACACGAAACCATCCGTCAGTTTGCCCGCGAACAGCTCAATGCCAGCGCCAAGGATGCGGAACTCTTGGAAAAGCATGCCCGCTTTTATATCCGGGCTGTTGCAGTGGCTGCTGAAAACCAACGCAAACTGACACTGTTATCACGCCTGCGACAATTGCAAGGGGAACACGATAACCTGAGGACCGCCTACGAATGGGCGCTAAAACAGGATGGCGATCTGGTACTCGAAATGGTTACCAACCTGGGAATTGAATTGAAATTCTGGGAGCTCGGCGGTTTTTTTGATGAGGGCCGCCGTTGGCTGCAGCATGTCCTGGAGCAAACATCCGCACCAGCCAGCCCTTTGCGGGCGAAGGCCTTGCTGGCGGCCGCAGAGCTCTCGTCCGCTATCTCTGATTTCGAATATGGGAAAAACTGTGCTATAGAGAGCCAGAAAATATTCAATCAACTGGGCGATCTGCGCGGTGAGGTGGATGCGCGGGTGCTCTTCGTTCAATTGGCCGATTTCCACGGAGGCTACTCCAACCTTGTCTCCCTGATCCAGGAAGCGATGACGATGGCGGGAGAGATCCATTATAAAAACGGCCTGGCCGAGGGGGATCATTTGCTGGGGAAGATCGCATTTGACAACTCCGATTATGAGCAGGCCATCCAGCATCTGCTGCGGTGTGTTGCCCTATGGCGTGAGCTCGATCGACCTTACGAACTGGCGGCTGCACTCAATACCCTGGGCGCCTCCTTGGTAGAAAATCAGCAGTATGCAGCCGGCAGTGAGGTTTTACAGGAAGTTGCGGAAATAAACCAGGCCTTGGGTTATCGGCGAGGTGTGGCGCTTGCGCTTCACAACATTGCGTCGGCTGCAATCAAACTTAAAGAGTATGATCGGGCCAGGGAACTGCTCAGGGAATCTTTACAAATTCGTCGCGAGTTGGGTGTCCGCCGGGGCTATGCCTATTCCCTGGAAGAATTTGCCCGCCTTGCTTATGAGGAAAACCAGGATGCGCGCGCCATCCAGCTTTTGGCGGCAGCCAAGACATTACGCACATTGATTGGAGCTCCGCTGGACTCATTGGCAGACCGGGCAGATTTTGAAAACATACTGGCCGGGTTGCGCGCGAAATTGGGGGATGTGCGTTGCGATATGGAATGGTCAAAGGGTCGGGCGATGACCGCTGAACAGGCTGTCGCGCTGGCGTTGGGTTAACTTCCACTAAATTCTAATTTGCAACTGCTTTTACTCAATGCAAAGAAGCTCCTAACTACCAATAGATAAAGCAAGTATATGGGGCGGGATGCAAATGTGAGATCCATATTCTGAGATCAATGTTGGCGATTTGCGAACTTGCCTGGTTAACTTTGTGAGCGAAGTGAACTATGTGCTCACTCCAAAATCCGCACAATACCATTTGAGCCATCGACTTCCACCAACTGACCATCCTTCAACATACTGGTGGCGTCATCCAACCCGGAAACACACGGGATGCCGTATTCACGCGCTACGACTGCGCCATGCTGCAGTGCCCCACCGATTTCCAGAATGATGCCGCGCGCATTGATGAAGAGCGGCGTCCAGCCGGGGTCGGTGGCGCGGGCCACCAGAATTTCGCCGGGGAGCAGTTTCTTTTCACTGGCCGAGTGCAACACCCTCACCCGTCCCTGCACCACACCGGGCGAAATGGGCACGCCGTTCAATTCGCCATGCGCGGCAGCTTTATGGGGCGGATAGTAGATTTTGCCGTGCGAGTCGATGATGCGCACCACCAGTTTACTTTTACGGATTTTCTGGATGGGCGCCGAACGCTCCGCCCCCAGCGCGCGTAAATCCAGCCTCGAATCGGCCTGGGCATGGTCAATATCAGCGATCGTCAGGTCAAAGATTTGCTCGGGTGTATCCAGGCGTCCGGCGACGACAAAGGATTGGGCAATGACCAGTGCCTGGCGCCGGAACAGGTCAATCACTTTGATGACGTAATGTTTTGGCGTTTCGCGGTAGCCGCCGAAGGTCAGCCAGCGCTTGTAATAGCGTTCCAGTGCGCCGGCTTTGTTCTTTCCTTTTTTCAGCGCAATTTCATAGAGTGACTGGTAGGCCGCTTCACGTTTGGCGCGGGCTGTGTCGAAAAACGAACCAGAATCATCCACAGGCATGTTTTTGATTTGTTCAAACAGGCGAGCTGGGGTTTCGTGTGGGCGCGGCGTGGCGGGATCGATCTCACCAGGGCAACGGAATCCAAACTCGAGTAGAAAATTTTTCCAGCGGCGCACGAAATCAGGATCAATCCCACAAGGGCTGGGACCTACTTCGGCCGAACCCTGCTCCAGGGCGAGAAGAAAATCCGCAGCGGTGGCGAAGCGTTTGAGTTCCGGCGACGCAGCCAGAGCGTACATCAATTCCCCCATTTCCGTCGTCTTATTGCCCGGCAGCGAAATCCCCAGGTTGATGAGATCGTCCTGGACCTGCGCTGCTTCCCGCTTGAACAGGCCCTGAATGCGCTGTTGCGCAAGTTGCGCTGACAGAATCATCGGGATACCATAGTCGCCGTAAAAGAAGGTCAGCAGGTCGGTGAGCTCGGCAGCCTGCGCCAACAAAGAGCGACCATTGCCAGAGAAGGTTTCAAGCCGCCGGATTTCCTCAGGCAGGGCGACCTGGTACTTTTTCAGGACATGCGCTGGCCGGAAATAGGCTTGGAACACCCCAGCGGCCATCGGCAGCATCTTGAAAACCATTTGGCTGCGCATGGCCTTTAGCTTGGCGGGTAGTTCGCCGCCCGTATACTGTTTCATGTCGATGCCATCCAGAATTTCTGTCACGCGCGGGTCACCCATGCTGCCCGGCGCAAGCGAAGCATTTTTCATGCCCAGCATGCGTGCGTGCGAGATGTTCATATAATAACCGCCGCCCGCCGTGAACGTGATACCGTCCAACCCAATCGCACCCTCAGCCAGCGGCCCGCCAACCTTGTTCAGCACATAGCCCAGGAAATCCGTCCCTAACACCGAGAGCGGCTCCTGCAAGCCCTGCTCGATCAGCGTCGAGTTAGCGTAAAGACGTTTTGGCTGCCCTGGCGCAGTGATCATCTCGGGCGGGAGCGGAAGATAGGTAGTGATGGGGCGTGCCTGCAGCAGGAAAAGCTTGCCACCCGCCAGCGCCCACTCGATATCGACCGGCTGTTGGTAATACGCCTCCACTTTTTCGAGTAAGCGGGTCAGTTCCAACACTTGCGCGGGTGTGATCGCAGTTTCGTTTTGAGTAGTTCGGGTGGATTTGAGCGTGCCACCCGTCTGATTTAGCGTGATAACAACCTGTTTGCTCCCGATTCTGGTTTCCAGAATTTCGCCCCGCAGCCTGTCCACCACAAAAAGATCCGGTTCCACCTCCCCGGTCACGACCGACTCGCCCAGCCCGTGATTAGCGTTGATGACGGCCTCATCGTAGCAATTGTTGAGCGGGTTGAGCGAAAACGCCACCCCGGCTGCGTCGGCATCCACCTGCTGCTGGATAACCAGCGCGATACGCGATTCGTCAAGCCGGAAGCCGTGTTCTTTTTTGTAGACAAAGACCCGCTCATCAAAACTGGATCGGAACGAGTGGCGAGTAGCCGCTTCGATAGCGTCTACCGTCACCCCGAGCGTGGTCTCGTAACCCCCTGCGAACGACGCCCCTTCCAAATCCTCTTCCGGCGAGGATGAGCGAACTGCGTACAAATGCCCCTGATTTTGCTCGCGAAAAGATGTTAGCGCGCTTTGGAGTTCGTTGTTCTGGTTTTCTGTAAATTCGAGCGTATCGCATAACCCTTGCAATGCTTTTGCCACCTGACCAATCTCAGCGCCTTTGGTCAGCGCATCCCAAGCGGATGCGGTTTTCACCACATCCAACCACGGTTCGAAAAATTTCACAGTCAGCACCAACCCGGGTGGGACGGGCATTCCGGCGGCAGCCATTTGCATCAGTGCCAGGGCTTTGCCGCCCACCTGATCGCGTTTAGGGAGTTCATGGTAAGTTAAAGGAAAAATGGTTTTCATAGTCATCCTGCAGGTTAATCACTGATTACTGCTGCCTGGTGGATAAATTTAGGAGTGGAAAACTCCCTTACACCAAAATCCACGCCATCTGCATTACTTTACTTTATAAAATTTTATAATTTTGTAATATAATTCTATATAGATTCTAAAATTATAGTCGCAATTCTAGAATTGTCAACTCTAAAATCTCTAAAAATTACAATTCTATGATCCATACGGACTACCAAAAAGGGCATAACATTACCAAGGCTGATCATGAAAGGGTATCCTACGGAAAATGTGCAAGGAGGCATCAACATGAACGGATTTGAACGCCGCAAAGAACAGAGCAAGGATGACATCCGCAAAGCTGCCCGGGAATTGTTCAGCCAGTTTGGCGTAGACAAGGTTAGCATCACGGATATTGCCCGCAAAGCTGGTGTCTCGCAGGCGACGATTTATAACAACTTTGGTAGCAAGGATGCGCTGGTGCGCGAGTTTGTGAGCGGTTCTGTGGAATATCTCGTAGCGTGCGCCCAGGAAGTACTCAGTCCAGACCTGCCCTACCGCGAGAAAATGGGCGCGTTCCTGCAATTCATCGGCGCAATGATGGCCAGCGGGGGTTCCGATACCGCAGAAAAAATCCTACTGGCAAGCAGTGTAGACGTGCAGAATGATCCTGAAATCAAGAAAATCCGTTTGGCAGCGCAGGATAAAATGACCAGGTTGATGCTGAGCCTGGTTGCCGAAGGCCGCCAGCAGGGACAGGTAGATGCAAGCATCTCGGATGATGCGCTGGTAATCTATTTTGGCGCGTTCATGGAAGTGTTCAGTCACCCAGAATTGCAGACACACTTTTTCGCCCAGCCAAGCATTGTGCAGGAATTGGGCGTTCTGATGATGTTCGGTCTGAGAGGGGAGGCCAGGTAAAGGTCTGTCATCTTTCAGGCGAGAATTCTGGCCGATGGATTGCCGTGATGAACAAATAAAATGGAAAGTGGAAGTGTGGAATGCCAATAAAACATCCTTGGCGTGCTCAATTTGGCAAGGAGCTACGCGGGATGGACGGGGCTAATTCTGGCAAGAAATTACGCCGGCGTGGATGCGGAAATTGAACGCTTGCGTCTTCTGGCGGAATTAGGAGGAATGCCTTGTTTCAACCAACGCATTCCTCCGAAATACCAAATAGGAAAACCTACAACATTATGCCAAGAGTATGCACCAAGTATTTGGAAATTGAACCAAAGAAATTGCGGTAAAAAATAAAATTTGATCTCGCGTGTTCGAGACCGGCATCAAAATATCATCCAAGGAACCTGTCTACAATCTGTTGGCGATACTCGGGGGAAAGCGAGTGGAAATAGGCGCTGTAACCGGTCACCCGCACCACTAGGTCCGGATAGGCATTCGGGTCTGCGTGAGCAGCCAGGATCTGAGCTCGGGAGACGATGTTTAAATTTATCAAAGTTCCGCCCAACCGGTTGTGGCCGAGAATCAATGTCTCGACTGCCTCCACCCCACCTTCTTCCACCAATAGATGGCTGTCCAGATCCAACTGCAGCGGGGCGGAATTACCCCAACCTGGCTGTACCGAGGCGACCGCATTGGATTTTGCAGATGGCGCAGCTGTACCATCCCGTGCAAAACCAGGGTCCGGGTCAGCACTATGTGAAATCTCAGCTCCGGCATGCCGGCCGTTTGGCGTAGCGCCCAGGTCGCAGCCCAAGCCATAGACATCTCCATGAGAAAACAAACCTGGTATGACATTAAAACCGGCTGGCGTGGGACTGCTCTTGACCAGCTGAGAATAGGTTGATGCGATTCGCTGAGCCCACCAATCGGATCTGGCATTGCCCGTGCCGTAGCGCGCGATGTTTTTCAACATCAGGCGGGTGGATTCTGCGCCTGAGAAATCATTATGAAGATGTTTCATCAGGTCTGTCCAGGTCAGCCGTTTTTCGTTTACCACACGTTGCTCAATGGCGGTAAAAGAGTCTGCGGTGGTAGCCAGGCCAAACCCATCCACAGCAATGTTGACAATATCCACCCCGCCTTCGGCCACATCCAGACCGCGCTCGAGCGGTCCGTGGCAGAACAGGTTCAACACGATCTCAGGGCGATTTCTGGATTGGTGAGCCATGTGCCAGTCAAAACCCTCTTTCATCAGCTTCACTGAAGTCGAAAGATGGTTGATGTAGGCCTGCCACAGCCCTTCCATGCTGGGCGCCAGGCCTGGATCGCTGGTGATTTCTTCAAGTGCCATCAGCAGCGGTTGGACCAGGCTCTGACGGGTGACATCCTGCAAGGAATATTCAATGCCCGGCAGCGCAGTCCAATTACAGCCAACCTTGGCGCGCATGCGAGCCAACTCAATCGGGAAGCCATTGCGCGCAAATCCGCGGTCCAAACCATCCGAACAGGAAAAACAGACGCCAGTGCCATCTTCCAGGGTATATTGCACTGCTTTGCGTAACAACTGCGCATCCAGCCCGGCATGGACCCGTACTGCCAGGTTCATGGGGATTTTCAATCGGTGCGTGGCTTCAAGGATCAGGAACGAAAGCGGGCTGGTAAGGTCATGCCCATCGGCTGCCGGTCCGCCGATCTGGGAATAGTGTGTGTCGTTTATAAACAGGCTGGCAATGTGCCAGATGGCCTCTTCATCATCCAGAATGCCTGCTTGCAGGTCTTTTTCATAATAGGGGCGCAGTAATTCATCCAATTGGCCCAATGCCCCACCCAGGCCCCACATGCGGTCCACTACCTGGAACCAACCCAGGAATTGGCAGGCTTCCCGGAAGGTGCGGGCGGGATGATCCACCAGCCAGTCGTTGCACTCTGCCATCCGGAGTAAATTCTCCCGCAAGCCGGGGTTTGGTTCCTGACTGGCAAGTTCGCGGGCCATTTCAGCATGTGTCCGAATCCAGGATTGCATGCCAAGCAGCAAGGCCTCTTCGCCATCGTAGAAATCCGTATGCGTTGGCCGGTTAAAATCCCGATAGTAGCGAATCCTGTCCAATAAGCCGCCAAAACCGGATTCAAGCCCGATCCGCAGGTCGGGTCCCAGATGGTTGGGTGCGCCGATGCCCGAACTGACAATATGATATTTTTTGTGAAGCGGGTACAGATGCCGGGGTTGATCTTCAGGCCTCCATCCGCCCATTTCAGGGATCTGGCGCACCCACGCACCAGCCAGTGAACTGAATGGATTAATATAGACCGGGTGTACTTCCAGCCAGCGCCGAAAATTTTCGCCAATACAGCGTATACCATAACTACCACCGTTATCATGATTGCCGATGCGAACAAACGGGATGTCGGCTGACCAGGGGATATTGCCATGATCATCCACGTCATGGTATCCGGTTTGAAAGATTTTTTCCCGGTTTTGTTCGAGCTTTTTTTGCGCCAAGACTGCAATTCTTTGCATACAGGTAGGTTGGGGGTTTGACATTTTTCATAACTCCAGGATGTGCTTGGTTGGTAATATTTTATTCAATTTGAAGCAGACTCAATTTGCGATGGTTGTTTCCAGTTTGGCAAATGATAAAACTGCCCGCAGTCTTTCCATCAGAGCTCCAGAAGGCGGTTGAAAGTTCCTGGTTGGGTATAAACGACCCAGGCTCTCAAATTTCCCAGCTCCCAGGTGGTGAAAGGGCATGAGTTCCACT
This sequence comes from uncultured Anaerolinea sp., assembly GCA_964462245.1. Taxonomy (GTDB): domain Bacteria; phylum Chloroflexota; class Anaerolineae; order Anaerolineales; family Villigracilaceae; genus UBA5195. The sequence continues at coordinate 12,698 of CAYWXS010000075.1, read as the reverse complement.
TTGCGAATACCGGGCAAGGGCGCGAGAAAATCGGCGATCCGTTCAAATTCGGCTTCATTATCATTTACGCCAGGGATGACCGGTATCCGGATCCAGATTTCTGCTCCACTCCTGGCCAGCCTGGCCAGGTTATCGAGAATGCGCTGATTTCCAACCCCGGTTGCCTGGCGGTGTTTTTCCTCGTCAAAAACCTTACAATCGAAAAGGAATAAGTCTGTCAGAGGCATGATGGCTGCCAGGTTTTCCCAGGGGATGTTTCCGGCGGTATCCACCGCGGTATGTATTTCCTGCGCTTTGCATCTTTCCAGCAGGGCAGTTAGAAATTCTACCTGAAGCAGCGGCTCGCCGCCAGAAAAGGTGACACCACCCTGGCGGCCATTGTAATAGGGTCTGTCCTGCTCTACCTTCTGGAAGATATCCTCCACGCTGACCTGCTGTCCTGATAATACCAGGGCCTCTGCGAAACATTCGGAAGTACATTCCCGGCAATCCGTACATAGATCCCGGAGAAATTCACGCGCACCGCTGGCAGGGTCCAGGCGCTGGGCGCTAGGCTCGCAGACTTCCACACATCGACCGCAGGCAATACACTTGCTGGGAAAGAACTGTATATCTGGCTGCATGCGCGCAGATTCCGGGTTGTGGCACCAAAAGCAGCGTAAATTGCAGCCTTTAAAAAAAACTGTTGTGCGGATACCTGGCCCATCATGGATAGAGAAGCGCTGGATGTTGAAGATTGTTCCGATCACGCTACCTCTAGTGTTGTGAAATTTCTGATTGAAACCAATAACATCGAGATCATCAAAATTAATACTCTATCTCAGCCTTCCGGCCGGCAACTGCGACAAAATTGGCATCCACAGTGATTGTTTTACCATTCAAGGTGATCATCAGCTTATCCACTTCGAGAAAGCCTTCCTTCAAATCAATCATCAGTCTGGAATCCTTAATCGTTAGAATACCCCAGCCTGTGGCGGTGGAAAAAAAGGTTTTAAATGGTTTGCCAAACGGTATAACCTCCAGACGTGGTTCAAGAACTATTTTTTTTTCGGAGGCCGAGTAAAAGAATCCAGAAAGAGCAAACAGGAGCCCATAGCTAGCCATGGCGCGCGCGTAATAATTGCCGCATTCGTATTCATTCCAGGGGTTGCGGGCCAATCCATCGTAACGCGAACGCAATGCTTTGACGATCGTCAGACCTTCCCTGACCAGTCCTTCGGAAATCATATGTGCTGCAGCCTGATATTCAATTCCGGTCCAAACCTCATCAGAATACACGAAGGGCAGGGTTGGTTTTTCACCTTTTGGCCAGGAGCACAGCAGCAATCCAGGTTCGTCGCCGATGGCGAAACCGGGTCGCTGGGGGTTTGAATGTTCCCAAAGAGTGTTTTTAAAATTATATTCAAATATCGATCTCAGATTCCTGCGGATGTTAACCTGGTTTTGAACAGTGTGAATACCACATAGGTGCGCCAACCAGGCGCCAAAAACACCGTCGCTGATGCAGCCTTTCCCGTATTGGTACTTTGGCCCTTCACGCATCAGCAATTCATATTCTGCGGGATTTTTTTCACGAAGGACCTGCAAAGCGGCTTCTGATGGCGAGGCACGCAGCCCTGAAAGGGTGCCTTTTTGCTCATAATATTCGCCATTGTAAAGTTGATTATCCAGGTACTCTGCACCTTTGCGGGCCAGTTCAATATATTCCACAATATCTTCCGGATGTCCGGCATCTTCTGCAAGCCGGGCCATGGCACCCAAAGCGCCGATGTAGAAACTGGTGCACATCCCATCCGGTCCCCAAAATTCAATATCGTAAGTATTATGGTGAGGTTCCATAAGCACGCCCAGGCGGTCTGGATCCCAACACTGGATACAAAAATCCATGCTTTTTTTCGCCAGCGGGTACATTTTCGCCAACCATTCACGATCGCCAGAAATCTGCCACTCTCTGAAAACCTTCATCACACCGCCCAATTGGCCATCAGCAGCCGGATGAAAGTCGTTTGTGGTGGCGCCATCGGGTAGGGCTGCCCGAAAACTGACGTGCCCACGGGCATCCATGGAACGCGAAAGCTCCTGCTCACGCAAGGTTCGTTCGAGAGCCGGGAAGAGGTTGGGGATGGCCTGTGCATAATTCCAGACGTGTGTGCACGAGCCATGGCAGCAGCCATGATCGCAAAAGCAGCCCTCCCAACCCCATAGATTTCCGTTGGCCTGGCGCAGAACTGTGGAAGATTTTATAATCGCCAGGTTTGCTGAAACCGCATCCAGAACATATCCCGGCAGGCTGGAGGCAAAGAGTGCATTGTGGAAAGCGGTGGTTCGAGCACGCAGTGATGAGTAATTGGCCTGCATATAGTCGAGAACATCTTGTGCATTTTTCCAGTGCGAAGCGTAGTATGGATGCCAGCGAGCAGGTTTGGACGAGTTGCAATCACATCCAGGACCGCAACCTGGGCTGCCGTGCTGGGCAAAAGAAGCCACATCCAGCAGGCTGTCTGTATTTTCTTCGCCAAAAGCATAATGCACATTGGGGAAATGCCAGGTAATTAGGATCGGGAAGGTGATTTTCTCGTTTGGTTTCAACTCTGCTTTCAGCAAGATCGAAGCACCATTGCGACCTTTTTCCATCCCTAATTGGGCTCCAGCATTGGGCGTAAAGCTGCCGGTTGAAATCTCTCGCCATAGGGCACTGATTCCATCGAACCAGCCGCCTCTGAACCACATAGCTTTGATTTCGGGGCTGAATCCAACTACACCCAGGGCGCAGCTGCCAAACAAGGAAGAATTTTCATCTTCCGTATTGTACAGATAGGCACCTGTGCCCGGGATGACGGCGTTGCGAGTTTTGCTAAAATCTGCATTGATGTGATCGTAAGCGAGATGGGATAAGTGATAAGAAAACTCGAATGCAACCGTTTCGCGGCTGGTGTTCTGGAAGGTGTATTCCAGGGCAACACAGGGCAGGGAAGAGTTCTTATCATCCAGTGGAATGAAAGGATTAAAGCTGGTAATGGAAACCTTCAGTGGAACCCGGTCATCCTGCAAGCCAACCTTTCCAAATGGATATTCGCCTTTGAAGGTGCAGTTGCGAAAACGCGGCAGGCCTTCGTATCCGCCAGCTTGATAGCCCTGTCCCTTCAATCCCTGGTTATAGATCCGTTCAACCGGTATTGGCCCCTCCAGGATGCGAGAAACCCCGCTGGCGGGTAGGTGAATGGCGGCGAAACCGCAATCTAAAGAATGGTGTGCGTCCGGCATGGCGGAAATTGAAGGCGTGTTGCGAATGGAAAAATCCTGTAACCCGCCCTGTCCGTTAAAATTGACACAGCCCGCGCCGATGCCTCCGATTGGCATGGCAATCTGAAGCAGACGCCTGCCTCTGAAAGTGCGTTGAGTGCCAGCTGTAAATAATTCCAGGTCTGAAAACGGAACTGCTTTATCAATCATGCGGATATCTCCCTTAAATTTTCGAACCTGGGGTTCAGGTAGAAATCGCTGGTTCTAATGTTTTTTGTGGTCATCGCTTGCTATTTTATAGTCTTGGACAGGTGACTTTGCCTGATTCTTCATGACCACGAACCACACAAAATACACGAAAAAGAAGTCCTTTTTTCTGCTTCACCTGTAACTTTCTTAGTTTTGTTCGTGTATTTCGTGGTAAACATCGTCAAAAAAGTTGCTCAGAGCGAATATCTTAATAGAAATTGGCACACAGGAGTTCTTTTACAATTGTCCTAAATCTCTTACAACAAATTGCACTTGCGTCACGTAAGAATTTGAAAAAGCAAGTTATACGCTACTGCGTTTTTTGTGGTCATGGAGAATGCCAGGAGTTCAAAGGTGGTACGGGTTACAGAGCAATCCCCTCGCACGCCACGCTTTGGCATAGGGAAAATCCGGCACGGGTCATGACCTGCCAGCGGGCAACAGAAATAACCTGGATATTAAACAGCAAATCGCCATGCTCCAACTCCACCCGTGAAGCCAATTTCCAAATCGCATGACGCAGTGCCCAGGTTTCATCCTTCACCAATACTAATAAATCGGTATCCGAATCCGGTCCGGAATCGTTCCGCGCTTTGGAGCCGAACAAAATCACCTGCTGTACCTGCTCAGGAAAATGTTTGCGCAATTGTTGAAGCAGACTTTCCAGCCCTTGCCGCTCAACACTGGCTAATTGGAGAGAAAGTTGTTTTTGCGTAGCCATTTTTCAACCTCATCAACAAACTGCCTGGCGTCCACCAACCGATTTCTTAAGTCATCCGGCTCAAAACGGGTCAACATATCAGCTGCAGCCAATGACTCATGGGCAGCTTCCAAGTACAGGTTAAGTTCGTTTGGGTCATGACTTTCAACTTTAACATGATTATACTCTGCCAGTCAAGCGGCGGGCATTTGAAAATATCATTTACCCTACCGATCGGAAATCCTAACGTCAGCCTGACCTTTCCATGTCATCGCGTAGTATTCACGCATCCATCTTCGCTGCAGATTGGTGAGCCATGAGCGGATTTTATCAGGTAAACTCAATCAGCCAGATAAAGAAATGCCGCTTCCTACAATTGCCAGGCATAAGGATTTATGTTGAATGGTGCAATGGCGTCCCTATATATACCAAATATTTTTGTCGGTTGTGAAACCTTCGCCAAGGCGATATTGGGATGAGCGATACCTGAAGCTGCTAGGTGTTGATCAGACTTTTTTGATAAATCGCTAGATTTTCAGGGGCTTTGTATAATTATTTTACAACCACTCAGATTGGATAAGAGAAACCAGATAAATTAAGTTCTGCCCAAAAATTTACCCGATAAACATCTACACAAGGTATGACATTCGGCATTGTCGAATTTTGGAAAAACATCTAAAATAATAACCAGTAGTGCATAGCGCATGAAAGGCAGGGTTTTATGGAAAACAAATACTCCAAAACATTCCAAATGCGATTTGACCTGCAAAATGAGCAGGATTTAAAAATCTCCCGTTTTCTACAAGAGTATCCCTGGTCTCGCACCCAAAAAGTGAAGGAAATTCTACTGGCTTATATTGAGCAGAATGAAGAATCAAAACGTCACCCGGATGTCCCTTTTATTGCACCGGAGAAATAACCGTGTCCTTCTCTATTCATCCTGACGCAACCCGCTACGGTTTTGCTTCGGCTGGCTTTGGCGCCCACACCAGCCGAACCATGATGCTGGTCGAGCTCCAGGCAATAATGACTGCCTGCCCAGCATCGGCCAATCCAAACGACTTTCGCGTCGCAGCGATTGAGCAAAATGTGCTGCTAAAGCAAACACTGGATGCAAGAAAAAATTCTTTCAGGTATTTACAACAATTGTATGGATTCAACCAGGACCTGCTTATTTTTCGCGTACTGCGAGAATTATGGACAGTTAACCCAAAAGCCCAGCCCCAACTGGCACTATTATGCGCACTGGCTCGCGACCCCATTTTGCGGACAACTGTTGAATTAATTTCAGCAACACACCCCGGTAACACCTTAGCGGCCGATCAATGTCAACAGGCTATAATGGATGAACTGGGAACTTTGCTCGCAGCCAGCACGCTGGCCAGCGCCGGACGAAATGTGTTTTCAACCTGGGATCAAGCCGGGTACCTGGCCGGGGCAAAATTAAAAGTACGGCAACAGGTGCAACCGCTAGCACTGGTGACAGCTTATGCACTTTTCCTGGCATTCCTGAACGGTGAGCGCGGAGAGGGGATCTTTCTTTCACCCTGGTGTCGCCTGCTGGATCAACCAGAACATGTATTACGGACCCAAGCCGAGCAAGCTTCGCAACAGGGCTGGCTGGAGTATCGTTCTTCCGGTCAAATAACCGAGGTAACCTTCCGGCATTTTTTGAGGGACGGACAAAATGAGTGAAGTTGATGATCTATTAAAAGCTTACGAAAGACAGGTCTGCCTGCCCTGGGACAACAAACTTTCCGGCAGCGAAAAGGTCTGGTTTGTAGTGTATGACCCGGCCCAGGAGCGGCGTCTGCGTTTTCGGATGGGGGATTTTCAAAACACCACCCGCCAGGCGGGACATGGCTGGCTGCACCTGGATCTGACAGATGCCTTTGCCACCTGGATGGCAGCACACCGCTACAAAGAATCTTATTTTGAGACACCGGATGATATGGAACCCGCTTTAAAGGATTTTTCCGAAATGGTGGTGACGCAGATCAATGGCCTGCTTGGTACGGCTGAAGCTGGCGAGCAGGATGTTGTGGCAATTTCCGGGCTGGCTTCATTATTTGGGTTGACCCGTGCATCGGCAGTATTTGAAAAAGTGACCAGCAGTATACGTGGACGATTAATTGTATTTTTCCCGGGGCAGCACGATGGCTCCAATTATCGCTTGCTGGATGCGCGAGATGGCTGGAATTATCTTGCAATCCCGATCACATCCAAAAAAGGGACTGACTAACCAATGAAGAATCGCGAATTATTCATCAACGATCCACTCTCGTTTAGCATCCCAAACGACGGCGTAACAACCATTGGCAACCCGAAAAATGACAAGGAATGGGAAGTTGTCCGCTATGAGCTAAAATCCTTCGTGTGTGAAGGCGAATACCTGCGTGGTTTGGAACGCATTTTGTCCACCTTTTTGGGCAACCTGGACCAGCCCAAGCAGCCGGCAGCATGGGTAAGCGGTTTTTATGGAAGCGGTAAATCACACCTGGTAAGGGTGCTTGAATACCTGTGGCGGGATGTGGAATTTCCAGATGGAGCACGCGCACGCAGCCTGGTCAACCTGCCCGATGAAATCAAAAGCCTGTTACGCGAACTCAATACGGCAGGGCAGCGCCAGGGCGGTCTGTGGTCGGCAGCCGGTACGTTGAGTGCATCGGCTGCGGGCAGCGTACGCCTGGCATTGCTCTCGATTGCTTTCCGCAGCGCCGGGTTACCGGATGATTACGCCCAGGCCCGGTTTGTGCTCTGGCTGCAGCAAAAGGGGTATTTTGCACAGGTAAAGCATTATATCGAAGGACAGGGAGAAACGCTGGCAGGCGAGCTGAGCAACCTGTATGTTTCTCCGCTGATCGCAGATGGGTTGCTGCTGGCATACCCGGATTTTGCGGGTAAAGCTTCGGAAGCCCGGGGTTTGATCAAGGCTCAATTTCCAAAGAAAGATGACATCTCGGATGATGAGATGTTGAGCACCCTGGAAGCAGTACTTGAACTTCAGCAAGCCACACCCGGCAGGCTGCCATTGACTCTGTTGATTTTTGACGAACTGCAGCAATTCATCGGAGACGACTCGGCACGGACCCTGCAGGTGCAGGAAGTGGTACAGGCCTGCACTTCCCGTTTTCAGAGCCGCCTGTTATTTATCGGAACAGGGCAATCTGCATTACAAAGCAACCCGCAACTTTCCAAGTTGACAGCGCGCTTTACAGTGAAAGTAGTCCTCGAAGAATCGGATGTGGACCGGGTGGTGCGCCAGGTAGTGCTGCGCAAAAAGCAGAATGAAATTCCACAGTTACAAACAACACTTGAATCTGTACGGGGTGAGATTGACCGGCACCTGGCAGGTTCACGAATCGGACCAGTCAGCCAGGACGCCGAAGTGTTGACGCCGGATTATCCACTGCTGCCAACCCGCCGCAGGTTTTGGGAAAGAGTGCTAAAGGCGATTGACATCGCAGGCACAGCCGGACAACTGCGAACGCAACTGCGCATGGTGCATGAAGCCAACCGCATGGTAGCCGAGGCCAGCCTGGGTACCGTGGTTCCAGCCGACCTGATTTTTGAGCAGCAGGAAGCCAGCATGCAGCAAAGTGGTGTGCTGCAACATGATCTGGCAACCATGATCAAACAAATGGAGGATGGGTCCAGCGACGGAAAACTACGCGCACGCCTGTGCCGCCTGATCTTCCTGATCGGCAAGCTGCCCAATGATGGACCAAACGCAACCGGGCTAAAAGCCACGTCCGAAACATTGGCTGATTTGATGATCGACGACCTGAAAACCGGCAGCGCAAGCTTACGTCAGCGCATCCCGGATTTGCTGCAGAACCTGGTGGAGCGGGGTACGCTGCTGCAGATTGAGAGTGAATATCGTCTACAGACTCGTGAAAGCGCCGATTGGGAAGAAGATTTCCGCCGGCGCCTGGCTTCAGCCCGGGCTGACGATGCAAGAATGAGCAGCGAACGCTCGGAAATCTTAAAAAAAGCGGTCACGGATGCTGTACGGGGCATAGCCCTGGTACAGGGCAACAGCCGGGTTCCGCGAAAATACCGGCTGGAATTTGGCCCGGATTTACCACGGATCGAAGGTGAAAGCATCCCGGTCTGGGTGCAGGATGAATGGAGCACATCCGAACGCAGCCTGCGCGAGGCTGCACAGATGGCCAATGTGGACAGCCCGCTGGTGTTTGTGCTGATCCGTAAACGTGATGCGGATGAACTGCGTGAAAATATGGCAGCTTGCCTGGCGGCGAGTGACAGCCTGGCAACCCGCCCCAACCCAAGCACAGTTGAAGGTTTTGAAGCCCGGCGTGGGATGGAATTTCGCCAGGTAACAGCCGAAAGCAAGATCAAAGCCCTGATTAATAATCTGCTGGAAAGAGGACTTGTGCTGCAGGGTGGCGGCAGCGAAATGAGCAGTGATAATTTCAGCTCGTCGGTCAGAACAGCCCTGGAAGCTTCACTGGTGCGCATGTTCTCAAATTTTTCTCTGGCAGACCATGCCAACTGGGGCCGGGTGGTGGAACGGGCGCGGGAAGGTGCGGCGGACGCGCTGCGTTCGGTCAACTATGATGGCAATGTAGAGCAAAACCCGGTCTGCCGGGAAGTGCTGAATTATATTGGCGCGGCAGGCAAAAAAGGCAGTGAAGTCCGCAAGCGCTTTATGGGACAGGGATACGGCTGGCCGCAGGATGCAGTGGATGGGGCCATATTTGCGCTGCTGAGCGCCCAGATCATCACAGCCGAACAGGGCAGCCTGCCCAGGGATGCACGCGGTCTGGACCGGACACAGATCAATTCGGCCAACTTCCGGCGAGAAGTAGTAATTATCAGTGCAATCCAAAAGATTCAACTGCGCAGCCTGTTAACCGAGCTGGAAGTACCTTTCATCAATGGCGAAGAAGGAACAGCTATTCCAGCCTTGCTGCAGAAGCTGGTGGACCTGGCTGCCCAGGCAGGTGGAAACCCGCCCCAACCAGAGAAACCCGCCGCGAACCAACTGCTGGATTTACGCAACCTGAGTGGAAATGAGCAATATGTGGCCGTAGTTGAAAACAGTATGAAACTGCGGGAAAACTACCTGGCCTGGAACAGTGCCCGGCGCCTGGGTCTGGAACGCATGCCGGTCTGGCAGATGCTGCTGCGTTTGCAAGAACATGCCGCCAGCCTGGGATTAGCGGCTGAAATTAAACCCCAGGTGCAGGCCATTTTACGCGATCGGGCCCTGCTCAACCAGCCGGATCCGCTCATACCACTGATCGGCAGGTTGAGCGATGCACTGCGCCTGGCAGGTCGTGAAGCCTTCCAACGCTATAACTTGCGCTTTGAATCCGAGATGCAAGGCCTGCTAGCCAACCCGGCCTGGGAGAAATTAAATGAAGCCCAACGAGAGCAAGTACTGTTTGAAAGCGGACTGAATACCCGTACACCGGCTCCACAGGTGGGAACAGACGAACAGTTGCTGCACAGCCTGGATGGTGTCTCTTTAAGCAGCTGGGAAAGCCAGCATACCGCCATCCCAACCCGATTTGAAACTGCCCGGCTTCAAATTGCACGAATGCTGGAACCGCAAGCGGTACGTGTCAACTTACCACACCGGACGATCAGGGATGAAGCCGAACTGAATGCCTATCTTGAACAGGTGCGGATCGAGATCAAACAACATTTGGATATTGGTAAGCCGGTTATTTTGTAATTCATACTCTACAAAAAAATCCTCCGGCTAGTCTTTTTCATTTTTCAACCAATAACATTCGGAACATTCGGAATAGAATAATTTCTATTAAACACAGTGGCAGGTAATAACAATGCAACCTACAATAAAATGCCCCTTTTGCGGTGCGCTGGTCACAAAATCAATCGATGCGCAATGTGAGCGTTGCGGGATGAAAATCACTCAGTCTCCAACAGATACTATTTCGGATAAATTTTTCATTGTTGCATTATTACTTGCAATTTTCCCGGTAACGGGATTATTGGGTGGACACCGGTGGTATACCGGGAAAAATAAATCCGCCCTTCTTTTTATTGTCACGTTAGGCGGTTTCACGATTTGGTGGGTTTTGGATATTATTTCTATTGCACTAAATCTTTTCAGAGATTCAAAAGGAAGATTACTAAACAGACAAAAAACCGCGCATTTTATATTTATCTTTTTCTTTCTTGCGCTAATAGCAATACCCTGTCTGTCAGCATTCCTGGGTAATATTTCCAACAATAAAAATAAAATAAACGAGACGATAAATCCAAATTCTGATATAACGCAGACTTCTACAACAACACTAACACACACACCCTCCCCCAGCATGACACCAACGCCCCTGATTGCTAATGGAACTATCGCTCAGAATAATATCAACATGAGGTCAGCACCAGGGTTAACCGCAGTAATAATCACTACATTAAAAATTAACCTGAAAATAGTAGCGAATGCCAAGAGTCAGGATGACTTATGGGTTCTGGTAAACACAGAAAATCAGGATCACGGATGGGTCTATAAAGAATTGATAAAATTTTCAGAAGAGACCGCCCTGCTGCCAATCAGCAAAGAAACAATCCCTACGCTTGTACCTACCATCCCACCGACAGCAACCTTGATTCCTGCCATTGAGCTGGACAAAATTTATTTAAATTTGGAAACAAAAACAGTTCTTCAGTTTCAGCAGTATTCCCAAGCCATCGTTGGCAAACCTGTACGTGAAACAATCAAAATTGGGAATGTAGACAAACAAGGAAGAGTCATCATTCATGGAGTTTGGTCACCAGAACTATTCAACATAAGTGATTTTTGTGTTGTTATGACTGGCATGTCTGAAGCAGATTCTATTCAATTAACCCCTGGACAAGATTATCCATTAAATGCAACCATACAAGGAATCATAGGTAATTATAATTATTATAACAATTGTGAATACACCTTAATTCTGAATTACATTCAATAATCAGCTGATTGCCACCAGTAATGCCACTCGTGTGCAAAAACGTTATACCCCGATGCGTTTATAGGACACCCACTCATGCCCGCTCTCGCTGCTGAATTACGCAAACAACTCGAAAACGCTATTCCAAACGTGCGGCTGAAGGCTGAAGCGGCGGCGGAGGTGGTACTGGATGCGCTTTCGGTTAAACGGGCTGAGCCGCACAGCGCGCTGACGACTGAACAACGCCGGCTGCGGAATGCCCTGCGTGCACGCGGCCGAGCGCTGGGCAGTGGACTGCTGGAAGACGGCTTGACGGCGCTCAAGGAAGAGATCGCCTATGAGCAATGGCATCGCATGGTCTTTGCACGCTTCCTGGCAGAGAACGGGATCCTGATGCACCCATCCGGCGTGGCCGTCAGCCTGCAGGACTGCGCCGAGCTGGCGCAGGAGGAAGGTGACCCAAACGCCTGGGAAACAGCCGCCCGTTATGCGGGTGCCATGCTGCCGGGTATTTTTCGCAAGGATGACCCGGCTGTGCTGGTACGCTTTGCACCCGAATGGCGCCTGCAATTGGAAACCATCCTGAGCAACCTGCCCAGCCCAATCTTCAAGTCGGAGGATGCACTGGGCTGGATGTACCAGTTCTGGCAGAAGAACAAAAAGGATGAAGTTAACGCCAGTGAGCGCAAGATCGGCGGAGCAGATATCTCACCCGTCACGCAGCTCTTTACCGAAGATTACATGGTGCGCTTCCTGCTGGAAAATTCACTGGGGGCCTGGTGGGCAGCCCGCCATCCCGAAAGCCCGCTTTTGAAGGAATGGAAGTTTCTGCGCTGGAAAGATCAAGCGCTTAGCCACGAAGGACACGAAGTTCACGAAAGGAATTTCGAAAATCCTGGCGTTCCTGGCGGCTTCACAACTCCTGCGGCAGGGACGTTCCCCGGCTGGCCCTCCCTGGCCGCCCAGGTGACTCTCATGGATCCGTGCTGCGGCAGCGGGCACATCCTGGTGGCGGGCTTCGAAATGCTGACGAATATGCGCATGGAAGAAGAAGGCCTGGCTGCCGCCGCAGCCGGAGACGCAGTGCTGAAAGACAACCTGTTCGGGTTGGAACTGGACGCGCGCTGCACACAGATTGCCGGTTTTGCACTGGCGCTGAGCGCCTGGAAAAAGGGAGGCTACCGAGCGCTGCCGCTGCCGAACGTCGCCTGTTCAGGCATCGCAGTGCAGGGCCAACTGGAAACCTGGCTGAAGCTGGCCGGGGATGACAGCCGGATACGGGCCGGGCTGCAGCGCTTGCACAAATTATTTAGCGATGCGCCCGACCTGGGCAGCCTGATCAACCCGGCCGATCTACCCAGCGCCGACCGCATGTTCGTAGCCGATTACGAGCAGGTGGCACCGGTGCTGGAGCAGGCCCTGGCAAGAGAACGCGGCGGGGCTGACCCGGTGGCAGAGGTTTTTGGGGCGGCGGCGGAAGGTGTGGCGAAGGCGGCAAGATTGCTGGCGCAGAAATATACTCTAGTCATCACAAATGTACCTTATTTAGGGCGTGGTAAGCAGAATAATTTACTGAA
>CAYWXS010000074.1:0-32332 GCA_964462245.1 uncultured Anaerolinea sp. | reverse complement strand
TTACTAAGTTTTAGCCAAGTGTATCAGATCTACCCTAATCAGGAACAGCTTTAATATGGAACTAAACCCAAAAAAAACGATGCGCAATTCTCGGATAAGCATAGCCCAACTAATGCAACCAGAACATGCTAACAACTTGGGCAATGTCCACGGCGGATGGATTATGAAGTTAGTTGACGAATGTGGAGCATTAGCATGTATGCGTCACGCTCAACGCAGAGTTGTCACGGTTGCAGTAGATAGTATGACTTTTCATCAGCCCATAAGCATTGGTGACTTGGTTACGCTCACGGCTGAAGTTACATACACTGGCAATACTTCCATGGAAGCTGAAGTTCATGTAGAAGCTGAAAATCCCATTATGGGTATCAGAACCCACACAAACAAAGCTTACCTAGTGTATGTTGCTTTAGACGAAGCCGGAAATCCCGTCAAGATTCCACCTATTTTTGCTGAATCGCAAGAAGAGTTGGATAAACTCGAGCAGGCAAAAAAAAGGCAGGCGCTACGCTTGAAGAAATAAAGTCATGATGCCAAATCCTGAACTTCCACAATCTACCCCCGGGAACGAAAAAAAGGATGGTGAAAAATCTACTCACCAATTCCGATCACTAAAAGAATTAATAGATTTTGCATCCGGAAAAGAGGTGGCTAAAAACCTGGATCAGTTAGGCGATTCTGGACTCGCTGAACCACTCCCGTTTCCATTTCTGGCGATAGTGGGGCAACAAGAAATGAAATTAGCCCTAATTTTAGGTCTCATAAACCCAAATGTCAGTGGAATTCTACTCATTGGCCCGCGTGGAACTGGAAAAACTACTGCAGTTCGGTCATTGCTAGATTTACTACCTCAAACCGAATTATCATCATGTTACTACGGTTGCATTCCTGAAGACGTAGAAACAAGTGGCATAGATGCTGTATGCCCCGATTGTGCTAAAAAATATGCTGAAGGCCAGCCCTTGACTAAAATTGACCGGGTACGCCTGGTTGAGCTGCCGCTTAATTCACGAATAGATGATGTTGTCGGTGGAGTTGATGAACGTGCATTCATTCACGAACGAATGCGCATCAGGCGAGGAATTCTTGCCCAGGCTGACAAGAATCTATTATACATCGATGAAATTAACTTACTGAGCAATGATATTATCGATGCAATTCTTGATGCAGCTGCTCAAGGAAGATATACCGTGCGCAGAGGTCCGGTTTCTGCAACATATAGATCCCGCTTTGTACTAATTGGCTCAATGAATCCCGAAGAAGGCAAGCTTCGACCTCAAATTTTGGACCGATTTGGCTTAAGGGTGATAATACGAGGTTTAGAATCAACCGAGGAAAGACTGGAAGCTTATCATCGGGTTAATGCTTATCTAACAAATCCCCGGGCAATGATCAATATGTATTCAAGCGAAATCAATGATGTTTGCAACGAAATATTGGAAGCACGAAAAAGATTAATAAAAGTCACCATCCCAGATATCTTAGCCAAACAGGCAATACAATTAATTCAGAATGTGGGAATCGATTCATTAAGAGCTGAAATTACATGGTTCGAATCCGCCCGGGCGTACACCGCTGCAGATGGACGTTTATCTGTCACGCAATCCGATTTAACCATCGTAGCGCCGATGGCACTGAGATTAAGGCGCTCAAATTTTATGAATAATTATTTTGACCAACAAAAAAGTGAAGAAGGTGAATTGAAATCATTACTCGAAAACATGGGAAATAATTTCAAGTCCAATATAAATTAAAATTACTTCCCAAGCTTTATACTCAAACTCAAAAATAAAACTGTGCCAAACGCAAACAAACAAATTTACATACCTATCATTATTTTGCTGGTAATAAACACTATTACCGGAATCTTAACATTTAAAGACTTCGGAATGTCTTGGGACGAACCACTATTTTATAATTATGCCGAATCGATAAGAAGTGCATATACTCCAGAAGCATTTTCCCCAGATTTTAATTTTTATCAAGTTTATGGAAAAAGTCCTGAAGACCACAAAATCTATGGGCCTGCTTATTTGCTCATTGCCCAACCTTTTCAACAGTTAATAAAAAACTTATTTAATACAGATTCTGGGTCAGCCTGGCATTTAATTAATTTTATTACGTTTCAAATAGGATTGATCGGATTTTACGCTTTATCTCGCCGATGGCTGGAACCATCGACAGCAACAATATCCACAGCGTTTCTAGCGTGGCAGCCCGTTTTTTGGGGTCACGCATTTATCAACCCAAAAGATATTCCATTCATGGTTCTATTCCTTTTATCGATTGTCATCGGAATGGATTTTGTTGACCACCTCGACAATCAAAAAGAAACTCTGATCAGACTTTTCCCAGCCGCCATTATGCTAGGATTAGCATCCAGCACGCGAATTATAGGGCCATTGGCTGGAATCGTTGTCTTTGCATATTTCCTTTTGAAAAACAAAAATAAATATTTTTTTCAATTCATTCTGTACGGTTTAATTTCAATTCTTGTTATGTATTTTTTCTGGCCCTATCTATGGTCAGAACCAATTACCCGAGTCCTGGAAGTTTTAAAACACATGTCCAATAATCCGACAGAATTGGCTGTTTTATTTAACGGACAAATTTTCAGAGCTAACGACATGCCAAGGCGCTACTTGCCTCAGATGTTAGCATTGACGCTCACCGAACCAACATGGTTTTTATTTTTTCTTGGTTGTATTTATGGAATTCGCCAATCATTTTTAAAAAATATTGACTGGCGCTCATTAGGGGTAATCTTTGGATATTTTGTTTTCATGGTCATCTATTTACTTTATAACAAACCCTCAGTTTATGATGGTTTTCGTCACTTTATTTTTATTACCCCTCCCATCTTCATCATAATTGGGCTAAGTTTTAAATGGATATCAGAAAAGTTTAAATCCTTTTCTGTAATTATTATTATTTTTTCTCTCCTACCCGGAATCTTTGGAATTATTCACTTACACCCATATGAATACGCCTATTACAACCAATTTTCAAACGGCATGAGTGGTGCTTTTCGAGTTTACGAAACAGATTATTGGTTGACATGCTACAAGGAAGCAATCGAATGGACTGGTAATAATTTTCCAACCAGCACTTTACACATTCAACGTGAATATCCTTTGGCAGAGTATTACGGAAAAATCTTAAAGCTCAGGGATTTAGGCAAGGAAAACGAAGAAGATATCCAATCCGGAGATCTACTCCTTTTTCATACTCGTGCTGATCTGGATATCCGTTCAATATATCGAAAATTGCGAGTAGTTCACGTGATAGGCAAAGATTCAGCAGAATTTTGTATTATTAAAATTAAAGACTGATTTTAGAAAAAGGTAATTTTATGTTCAATCCTGCATACCGAATTGTTACACCACGAACTATTATTAGATGCTATAACCCAACCGACGCTTTCCTTCTCGCGAATTCCATTTCTGAAAGTCTCGATCACTTATTACCGTGGATGCCTTTTGCAGCTGCTGAGCCTGAGCCGTTTATTTCTAAAATTGAACGCCTGCGACGAATGCGATCGAATTTTGATATTAATATTGATTATGCATATGGAATTTTCAACCAGGAGTCTACCAAGCTGATTGGTAGTACTGGTTTACATCCCCGCGTTGGACCAGGAGCGATAGAAATTGGTTATTGGATTCATAAAGATTTTATTAATCAAGGATTTGCAACTGAAGCTACCTCAGCTTTGACCAAGGTAGCCTTCGAAATTAATCAAGTAGAAAGAATCGAAATTCATTGCTCAGTTGAGAATTTACGGTCAGCAACCATCCCACGGAAATTAGGGTATAGTCATGAGGCTAATTTGCGTAAAAGAAGCTTTGCAAATGGAGTTAGTTCTGACCAAATGGTTTGGAGCCTTTTTGCTGAGGACTATCCCGCTTCACCATCTAAAAATATTTTGCTAGCCGCTTATGATGCGGCAGAAAGACGGTTAATTTGATAACGCATCGTGAAAGAATGGAAGCCTGTCTTGCTGGACATATAATTGATCGACCGCCAGTTGCACTCTGGCGACATTTCCCCGTCGACGATCAAAACCCTCAAAGATTAGCAGCAGCAACAATTCAGTGGCAAAAAATTTATGATTGGGACATAATTAAGGTTACTCCAGCATCTTCGTTTGCTTTAAAAGATTGGGGGGTTGATGATGCATGGAGAGGGGATAGTGAAGGAACGCGAAGTTATGTAAAAAGGCAAATATTTTCCCCTGATGACTGGTCCAAATTAACCATTCTGGATGCGGACTCTCCTCATCTAGCTGCACAACTAAAATGTTTAGCAATAATTCGAAATGAAATCGGAATTGATACACCCATTTTACAAACAATTTTCTCACCATTGGCTCAAGCAAAAAATCTAGCCGGTGGCTCAACACTTTTATCACACATTAGAACCCGACCTGAGCTGGTGAGTCGGGGATTGGAAATTATTGCAGAAAGTACTCGCCGATTTATTCGAGCAGCCAGGGCACATGGGTTAATCGATGGAGTTTTTTACGCAGTACAGCATGCCCAAACCAGTTTACTTTCAAAGGAAGAGTTTAAGGAATTTGGGCGATCTTTGGACTTATTAACTCTTGAGTCAACCCGCCCCTTATGGCTAAACATGCTACACATTCATGGCGAAAGCGTGTATTTTAACAATGTATCTGATTATCCTGTTCAAATAATTAATTGGCATGACAGGGATACACCTCCATCGCTTTCCGAAGCGCTAAATAGAACAAACTCAGTCTTATGTGGTGGGCTTAGACGTGAAACCATGGTTCTCGGAACCGCAGAAAATATACTAGCGGAAACTGAGGATGCTATCAAGCAAACCCAAGGTTACAGACTACTATTGGGAACCGGTTGTGTTGTTCCGATTACAGCACCCCATGGAAACTTATTAGCGGCAAGAACAGGTATAGGTAAATAATGCTTCGTGTTATTGCTGGAAAAGCCAAAGGCAGAAAGATAAAAACTGTTCCTGGTGATACAACACGCCCGGTCACAGATATGGTTAAAGAAGCTCTATTCAACATTCTGGGTGATGACGTTGTTGACTCAAACTGGTGGGATGTCTTTGGAGGAACAGGAGCTATCGGCATTGAAGCTCTCAGCCGGCAAGCAACATTTATTCGTTTCTCAGATATAAATCGATTACCTGTTGAAACAATCAAAGAGAATTTAAGTACATGTGGTTTTCAAAAGCAAGCTGAAGTTCGTCGAGGTGATGCTTTCTCGATGCTTAAATCTATCCCTGATGTAAAATTTGAATATATTTATATCGCTCCTCCTCAATACAAAGAAATGTGGTCAGAAGCGCTCAGGATTGTAGACAATAATACTGGATGGCTTTCTGATACTGGTGAAGTTATTGTCCAGATTCACCCGCTTGAATATAAAGATATTCCGCTTTCCAACTTGATTAAGTTTGATGAGCGCAAATACGGCAGTACATTACTCATTTTTTATGAAAAAAAGCAACTTTAATCGCGGACATTCAACCATCGAATATCGTTTCATTTTAGTAAATTTCAAAACCTAAAAATGGAGAAAATATGGATATCCAGATTGTCGAAATTGAGAAACCAGAACCAATAAATTTTATCCTCGGCCAATCACACTTTATCAAAACCGTGGAAGATTTATATGAGGCGTTGATTACATCCGTACCCGGCATTAAGTTTGGATTGGCATTTTGTGAAGCATCCGGAAAATGTCTGATACGTTTTTGTGGCACTGAGGAAGCAATGATAAATTTGGCAACAAAAAATGCATCAGCCATCGGCGCGGGTCATTCATTTATAATTTTTCTAGCAGAAGGCTATTACCCAATCAATGTGTTGAATACAATTAAAAACGTTCCCGAAGTTGCACACATATTTTGTGCTACAGCCAACCCAACGCAAGTATTGGTCGCTGAAACAACTCAAGGACGTGGAATTATTGGTGTCATCGACGGTTTTTCGCCAAAGGGACTGGAAGATTCTGCCGAAAAAGATTGGAGGAGAAATTTCTTACGTATGATTGGGTATAAGCTTTAATTTAAATCCTCACATGCCATTTATTCCATGAAAAATTATGAGAAATGTAATATCACAAAATCGATTTTTTATCTAAAAACAACCTGTAAATTGCCAGATTCGTCATAATAGGAGCGACCAGAAAAAGGGGCATCACCCTTGTTCATACTATTAATTTTCTCTAAAATAAATACAACATCCTCTACCAATGGATAATCGCATAATTTTTCCATTGGGATCCATTCGGGGATCCCCTCTATTGATTTACACCCATCACCCAGTATGTTGTCAGCCCGGAAGACAAATAATCCAATTCCGGGGGAATTTTGTATGTCAACCATTATTGTGCCGCACAATGATAACTCGCCTTTGAGACCAGTTTCCTCAAAAAACTCCCGACTTGCCGCTAATAACAAATCTTCGCCTTGTTCCACATGTCCACCAGGCCCATTGTAACGATCTGTCCACTTTGTAATTTTGCCATTTTTGGGTAAAAGTTTAATTAGTAATACCTCATCCCTGCGAAAAGCAAATATTAATACACGCGGGATAATTTGATAACGAGAATGATTTATTTGTTGATCGGATGCAGACATATTTCTCTGTACTCTGACAAAAAAAATAGAGCCGAAAGGCTGGAAACCATTCGGCTCTAAAATAATTTAACCTACCAATTTGCGAAGCTCATCTAGATGACCAGCAGATCCCAATTTTTCGTTCTTGGAAGAAATAAATTTCGCATATTCGTTCATAAAAATCTTCCCAACCGGACGCAAATCAAATTGATCAGGATTATCACGGAAATATTCTCGATGAACTCGTGTCCAAACAAGACGACCATCTGTGTCTATATTGATTTTTGTCACGCCGAGAGATGCTGCACGCTTAAATTGCCCATCATCGACGCCCTTGGCGCCTAGTAATTTACCACCCGCATTATTAATCCGGGCTACTTCTTCCTGCGGCACCGAACTTGATCCATGCATAACCAATGGAAAACCCGGTAATACTTTTTGAATTTCCTTAAGAACCTCAAAATGTAAACCTTGTGTGCCACTAAACTTGAATGCACCATGACTGGTACCAATCGCGACTGCCAGCGAATCGCATCCAGAACGCTCAACAAATTCCTGCGCCTGGCTGGGATCTGTTAACTTTGCGTTTGCCTCATCAACGGCAACGTGCTCTTCAACTCCGCCAAGTTGCCCTAATTCAGCTTCTACTACCAAACCCTTGGCGTGAGCAGCATCGACGACACGCCTGGTAATTTCAATATTTTTATCGAAGGACTCGTGACTGGCATCGATCATAACTGAGCTATAGAAGCCGCTATTGATACAGTCATAACAAGAGTCTTCATCGCCATGATCCAGGTGAACTGCAAATATTGCATCCGGAAAAACTTCGTTTGCAGAAATAATTAAACCTTCGAGCATCTTTTTGTGAGTATAAGAGCGAGCACCTTTACTTATTTGAATAATAAAAGGAGCTTTGCTGTCTATGCTGCCTCGAAAAAGACCCATAGCTTGCTCAAGGTTATTAATGTTGTATGCACCAATTGCATAATTGCCATAAGCTGCTTCAAATAATTTTTTTGTTGTTACTATCATTGGAACTTCCTTTCTTTGAATTGAACATCTCGGATAATTGAAAATGTGCAACTTTATGTTTCAAAGTTGCGTATATTGTTATGTTGCTAAATATCTATCTTGATTATACACATAAACTCAGGCTATAATAATTAAAATCTTTCCAAATTGTATTTCCCCAAGGAGGAAATAATGAGTGACTTTTTCGGACGTGTAATTGGTGACCAAGACCCCATCAAAAAACTGGCTTCCTATATTCCCGGATTCAAGGGATATATCGAACGGGAGAATCGTCGTTCTGCTGATAAGCTACTTAGAGATACTGTAGCCCGACGATTCGAAGAACAATACAAGCGAATTTCAGCATTACAGGTAGATATTATTGCCCAAGGGAATATTGAGTTCATAGATGATCTGGAAAAAGCTGCAATTCAAATCAGAACTTTCACTGACAAAATTCGTAATGCCACCTATGGGTATTCAGGTCTTTTTGATGCAGTCAAGATCAATGAAGATGAGCTTGCAAAGATATATGCATATGACGCAGCATTCTTTGAAATTGCTGACCAGATTAAAAACGCTTTAGACAATGTCGAATCTGCCATCGGCGGAGTTGAAGGACTTCCGGCAACCATTCGTAATTTGGTCACTTTAGCGAGGCAATCGGTCACGACATATGAGCAACGCTACGAAATATTCAACAGTTCCAAATAAATTTTTTCCAAAAGCCCTCTAGGTAAAAAACCTAAAGGGCTTTTTTTATTGTATGACAAACTTTCATTTCTGTGTTTTAATTAGTATAAGCGAAATCAATCGTATTACCTGGAGGTACTTCAATGTGGAATGAATATATTAATGCTGTCTCAATCGATGAAGCCGTCCGAATAATATCGGAAAATAAATCTAAAGCGCGCATAGTAGCTGGTGCAACAGATTTGATACTTGAATTGGAGCGTGGGACTCGACCAGGTCTTGAAATCCTGATCGATATATCCAAGATCCCCAATCTCGATCGGATAACATTGGATGAAGATGGCATCATACACCTTGGACCTCTTGTGACACATAACCATGTTGCTTCGTCCAAACTGTTAAGAGAAAAAGCTTATCCACTAGTCCGGGCAAGTTGGGAGGTAGGTGCACCTCAGATTCGGAATAGAGGAACGGTCGCTGGTAACATCATTACTGCATCACCTGCGAATGACACGATCACACCTTTGATGGCGCTGGATGCCTGGGTAATCTTAAAATCAATCCGCGGAGAAAGAAAAGTAAAATTCCAGGATCTTTATCTGGGTGTTCGAAAAACATTGATTCAACCAGATGAAATATTGGTAGATATCGCCTTTAAGGGATTGGACACCAATCAAAAGGGGACTTTCGTCAAAGTAGCGCTCCGTAGAGCACAAGCCATTTCAATCGTAAACCTTGCGATTATTCTCACCTTCGATGCTTCCGTAATAAAACATGCAGCTATTACATTGGGTGCAGTCTCCCCAACCATTATTCATGCAACTGAGGCAGAATCTTTTCTTATCGGAAAAACTCTTACAGAAGAAGTCATTACCGCAGCAGCAAATCTTGCTCAACAAGCCGCAAAACCCATTGATGATATTCGTGGATCCGCTGATTATCGTAGCGAAATGGTAAGAGTATTTTGTGCCAGAGGATTAAATTCAATCTTCTCGGGTGAAGAACAGGTTGGTATGCCAGACAGCCCGATTACATTAATGAGCAGCAATCTTTTATCAAAAAAATCGGAAAAAACAAATACGCATTTTTCAAAAGACTCTAGTGTAATAAATACAAAAATAAACGGAAAAGAATACTCCTTTCTTGAAGGTAGCGAAAAAACTTTACTTCGTCTATTGCGTGAGGATGCCGGGCTGATTGGCACAAAGGAAGGGTGCGCGGAGGGTGAATGCGGGGCTTGTACTGTATTTATGGATGGGACAGCCGTAATGGCGTGTATGGTACCCGCTCCTCGAGCGCACAATACAGAAATTACTACGGTTGAAGGCTTGTCGACTGGGAACCACTTACACCCTGTCCAGGAAGCCTTTATCCAGGATGGAGCAGTACAATGTGGTTATTGCTCACCTGGCTTTTTGATGTCAGCAGCTAAACTTTTAGAAGAACAACCAAAACCGACTAAAAACCAAATTGAAGAAGCTATCACAGGTAATCTATGTCGATGTACTGGTTATTATAAAATTGTCCAGGCGATTGAGAATGCCAGTAAGAATCAGGAGGCAGGATAATGGGAAAATACGACTATTTTCAAAAAGCTAAAGCTCCAAAAAAGAAAGAAATCCACCCTGTTTGGCGTGGAATTGGATTATTAATGTCAATCATCACGCCAATTATTTCTGGTGCGGCCTCTATGGTATTGCTCGATTTTGGAAAAAGTCAAAAATGGCCTTTTCTCAGCCAACTCAGTGGAAATGTATATTTTTCCGAGGTCTTTTATCGAATTCCACTTGTTAAAGTTGGGGCCGCTTTTCTATCCAGTATTCCTGACTTGAAAGCCTTGGTTTTGTTTTTTATAGTGTTTGCTATGCTGTTTTCAAGTTTATTCGCATTTATCAATGCGATCCTCTACAGAACATTTGGACCTCCAAGATATTCAGAACTGGATGCTCCGGCTCCGCGTGTGAAAACAAAAAGGTATACAAGATAAAGATATTTATCATTTCGATAAATATTCGAAACACACAATAAACCCCAAAAAAATGAGACTAATAAAAGTTCTCGTGAGAATTATATTGTCTCCACCCCCCGAGGTAAATGATGGGACAGAATATAGTAGGACAATCCGTAACTCGTATAGATGCCAAAGAAAAAGTTACCGGAGAAGCCATTTATTCAGGTGATATCGTAATGCCTGAGATGCTTCACATGAAAATTTTATTCGCAGGCCGTCCACATGCCCGGGTAATTAGTATTGACACCACTGAAGCAGAAGCTGTACAAGGTGTAAAAGCTGTTTATACCGCCAAGGATGTTCCGAATAATGAATATGGCTTACAGATCAATGACCAGCCGGTTCTTTGCGGACCAGGATCACCTCAACCAGGATCAGACATTGTCAGGTTCGTAGGTGATCAGTTAGCAATTGCAATCGCAGAAACAGAAGCTCAGGCAGCTAAAGCAATAAAACTAATTAAGGTTGAATTTCAAGACCTCCCAGTGTTGACAGATCCTGAAGAAGCCATCAAACCCGAGGCATTATCCATTCATCCAGAAATCGGGAAATCGAATATATGTGTTCATGACAAAATTCGAAAAGGTGATACTGATGCTGGTTTTGCTCAATCAGACGTAATCGTGGAAGGCGAATATCGAGTTCCAGCCCAGGAACATGCTTATCTTCAACCAGAAGCAGGCATCGCATACGTTGATGAAGATGGGTTATTAACCATTAAAGCGGCAGGGCAATGGACTCACGCAGATCAAAAACAAATAGCACATTCACTAAATTTTCCACTAGATAGGATCCGGGTTCAATATCCATCAATTGGTGGTGCATTTGGCGGACGAGAAGATATGTCTGTCCAAATTGTTCTCGCATTGGCAGCATGGAAATTAAAACGCCCCGTAAAAATTATTTGGTCGCGAAAAGAATCACTTATTGGGCACGGAAAACGTCATCCGATGGTGATTCGCGCAAAATGGGGTGCAACAAAAGATGGAAAACTCGTCGCAGCGGAAACAACTTTTATTGCCGATGGTGGTGCGTACATGTACACCACAAATAAAGTGCTCGGCAACGCGACTATCACTCAAACCGGCCCCTACGCTATTCCGAATGTCAAGTCAGACGTTTACGGTGTTTACACCAATAATATTCCCAGTGCGGCGTTTCGCGGATTTGGCGCGCCCCAAGCTCAATTTATGGCTGAAATGCAAATGAATAAATTGGCTGAAAAACTCGGCCTTGATCCTGTCGAATTTCGGATGCGAAATGCATTACGACCCGGTGATACATTGGATGTTCAAACTCCACCACCTGGACCAATCTCGACCCTTCAAGTTATAGAAGCTGCCGCAACTAGAGCTGGGTGGAAAATTATTGATGGGCACTGGTCAAGAAAGGACATTTCTCCCCCCCCAACAAAAAACGCTGTCATTCGCAGGGGAACTGGATTGGCAGCTGGTTTTAAAAATATTGGTTTTAGCTTTGGTTATAAAGAAAACAGCTGGGCCAGAGTAGAAATCCATGGGAATGGCAATATCGATCGGGTTGTCGTTTACAACGCAGCAGCTGAGGTAGGCCAGGGAAATCATACTATTCTGGCTCAATTAGCCGCTGAGGCAATAGGGGTTCCCTATGAAATGGTCGAAATGGTCACCATGGATACCCTGAATATGGGTAATGCCGGCTCTGCGTCAGCATCCAGGTTGACTTTCATGTCAGGCAACGCTGTCAAAGGCGCTTCCGAACAAGCCCGAGTAAAATGGGACGCAGAGGAACATCCTGCAATCGTTGAGTATACATACCTGGCTCCAGAAACTACACCTTTTGACAAAGAGACGGGTAAATGTATGCCTAATTTCGCTTATGCGTACGTTGCGCAGGCCGCTGAAGTAGAAGTTGATACTGAAACGGGCCAGGTTAGAATTTTAAAAATAATCTCAGCCGATGATGTTGGCAGAGCACTTAATCCAACTCAAGTTGAAGGACAGATCGAGGGTTGTGTCGTGCAAGCTCAGGGCTATGTTATGATGGAAAACTTCATAACAAGAGATGGATATGTTTTGACTGATCAATTCAGTTCTTATTTAATTCCAACCATCCGAGATATACCCGATGTCGTCGAATCTGTGATCGTTGAAGTTCCTGATGAAAGAGGACCATGGGGCGCAAAAGGACTGGGAGAATTACCATATCTGCCCATGGCACCAGCTATTCTTTCCGCAGTCCACGATGCAACTGGAGTGTGGTTCAACGAGTTTCCTCTCACAGCTGAGAGAGTACTAAGAGGACTTGGGAAAATTTAAAGAAGTTTTAAAACAAAACAACCAATAATTTGGGGTCTATCAACCCCCGATTATTGGTTGTTTCTTTTTAAATTTTACCATTAGCTAACCAGGTCAAATTTTCGCGATCGGTAAGGTAAAAATAAATGAACTACCCATTTCTTCTCCTTCACTTTCGACCCATAATCGACCACCATGGGCTTCGACAATTGCCTTGGCTATTGTCAATCCAATTCCCGATCCACCCCCACCTGCCCTGGAACGGGACTTATCTACGCGAAAAAACCGATCAAATATGTGCTTGATGTTTTCAGGTGATATACCAATTCCATTGTCAACCACAGAAATCTTAAGTTGCGTTCCCATCAAATTGACTAGAATAGAAACTTGTCCGCCAGTTGGGGTATATATCAAGGCATTTGCAATTAAATTTGTTAATACCTGGGTGATTCGATCAAAATCCGCTGATACAAATGGGAATTCAACATGCTTTGTTGAATAGTTCGGAATTTCTAGCCGAACATTTTTTTCTAGAAATTGGAGATTAAATCTTTTCGCAACAACAGAGATGATCTCAGCTATATTTACCGGCTGAAGAATCAGACGGTATGAGCCAGATTCTACACGGCTGAGTTCTTGCAAGTCATCGACC
Source organism: uncultured Anaerolinea sp. (assembly GCA_964462245.1). Taxonomy (GTDB): domain Bacteria; phylum Chloroflexota; class Anaerolineae; order Anaerolineales; family Villigracilaceae; genus UBA5195. Next base: position 19,077 of record CAYWXS010000074.1, on the reverse strand, counting down.
AACCTGCTAAGTCTCTTCGCTTCCACACGAACTTGCTCATAGGTATCGGGCGATTCTGGTAAAACGCCATCGATCAATCCTTCCATAAAACCACCAATAGCGGTCAGGGGGGTTCTCAATTCATGGCTGACATCACCAATTAATTGTCGTCGCATGGTTTCTGTCTGTTCCAGACGTTCAGCCATTTTATTAAAACGTTCTCCTAGTTGTGCAAGTTCATCAGCCCCCTTTACGGTTACCCGCTCATCATATCTACCGTCAGAAATACGCTGGGATACAGCCATCATTGCTTTCAACGGAGCAACAATCTGCCGGCTAAAGATGACACTGACTGATACAGCAACAAAGATAGCGGCCATTACCGCATATCCCAAAGCTTCGAGAATTCCATCTCTGAAATTATTAAACCCAATTCCCTGACCTGGCATACCCTTTCCAGGTGTTGTTCCATTCCCCATCATCTCTTGATTCCGCGCATTCAAATTCATTCCGCCACTATTCATTTGCATGTGGCGACTATATGCCCCTGGGGCCGTAAATATCACAGCACCAAGCAACACAGAGACACCAACCAATAGAACAATTAAATACGAAATAAACAATTTTACACTGATATGCTTATTGATTGTATTCATACACTGTCATCTTCGAATCGATATCCAATACCTCGAACTGTGGTAATAAAATCACCATTTAGTTTTTGGCGGACATGACCAAGGTGAACATCAACAACCCTAATTTCGCCAAAATAAGAGCCACCCCAAACCTTTTCCAATAATTGCTCCCTCGTTAAAACACGACCACGATTTTCGGCAAGCGCAAGGAGTAAATTAAATTCAATGGCAGTCAATTCGACGGGCTGATTATCAACCATAACAATTCGCGCAGCCACGTCAATCCGAACTCTGCTAAATGACATAACACTAGTCTCGTTCGAACCAGTTCCAGCATTTAATCGTCGTAAAGCTGACTTAATCCTGGCTACAAGCTCACGAGGGCTAAAAGGTTTTGTAACATAATCATCTGCACCGACCGATAATCCAACAATTTTATCTGTTTCTTCAGTCCGCGCTGTCAATAAAATAACATAAACATCCGATTCTCGCCTTAGTCTTGATAGTAGCTCAATCCCATCTAACCCTGGAAGCATGATGTCTAATAAAATCAAGTCTGGTTTATAAGCCTTCGCAGCTTTAATACCCTGCAACCCATCTGATGCGGTATATACTTCATACCCTTCCGGAAGCAGATAAGCACTCACTAAATTCACAATCGATGGTTCATCGTCAATGATCAAAATTTTTGCTGGCATAATTTATTTTTTCTTTCCTGCTATTTAAGCAAAATAGTCATACATCTGATTGGATATAATAATAATCAATTCACTTATTGCAATAATAAAGGAAATATAAAGGTTTTATAAAGAATTGTCTTTTACCTGAATCAGTAGGCGTTTTATCCCAACACCATCCCAACAAAAAAAACGGGGGCCTGTCACCAAATAATATTCTTGGAAAAACGTTATTAATCGGACATTTCTGGAAAATATTTTCGATAACAGAAATCGATTATTTTTTCTAGAATCCAAACCAAGGAAAAGTAAGTTTTCTAACCCGACACTGAAATGATAATACAAGTATAATATTATTATGCCTGAAGAACAAATATCATCACTCTCACGACGTAAAATTGCAATGCTTATCGATGGCGATAATGCCCAGTCCAGCCTTCTCGCACAGATGTTAGTGGAAGCCGGAAAATATGGCATGGTCACGGTTCGTCGAATTTATGGCGACTGGACCACACCCAATATGAATTCATGGAAAGATGTTTTAAATTTTCATGCTATTCAACCCATACAACAGTTTCGTTACACAATTGGTAAAAATGCAACCGACAGCGCCATGATCATTGACGCAATGGATATTTTGCATTCAAGGGTTGTAGACGGATTCTGCTTAGTATCAAGTGATAGTGACTACACAAGATTAGCTACGCGCATCCGAGAAACAGGAATTTTTGTGATGGGCATTGGAGAAAAGAAAACTCCAAAACCCTTCGTAAACGCTTGTGACGTTTTTGTTTATACAGAGAACCTCATTACAGAAACAAAACCCCAAAAACAAAGGGTCCGCAAACCCACTTCCGTGGGAGGCAAAAAGAAAGAAGAAAAGGAAGAAGCTGACCCAATGCCCATTTTGGAAAAAGCCTTTGAAATGGCTGTCCAGGAAGATGGATGGGCTCGCCTTGATCACATGGGCAACGCACTGTATCAACTCGATCCTGGCTTCGATCCACGGACGTATGGACAAAGACAGCTTTCCAGATTGGTTGGTAATCTAAAAGATTATTTTGAAATGAAATCTCAGGAAACTGATGGTTCGAACCTTTTTTATGTCAAATTAAAAGAAACGGTTGAACAAAGTTAATAATCGTAATAAAAACGTCTTGTTTACAAAAAAAGGCCTTCTACTAAGTTTTTCACAAAAAAAATAGCAGAAGGTCTTTCATTTTTATTTAGTCAACTTAATCTTCTTTTTGCCAATTTTTCATCGACAACACAAAATCATAGGGGAATTCAGCGAGGAGCTCAATCATCCCATCCGGCCTAACCCAATAAGTATCTTCAATACGAAATCCCATATTCTGCTCAGGGTAATAAAGGCCGGGTTCTACAGTCATTACCACCCCAGACTTAAGCAAATTATCATCAGATGCTGTCAAACCACTCCATGGCCGTTCATGGATATTCAGCCCTACACCATGACCCAGGGAATGAATATAACCTTCCAACGGTGCTTTATGTGTACGTGGAGTAGCATGACCAAACGATTCGAAAATATCACAAGTTATTACTTGATAATCCTTAAATTTCGCATTCAATTCTAATTTTTCGACAACCTTATTGTAAGCAGAAAAAACCTGGTCGTATAACTGCTGCGCTTTAGGCGCTGCGTAGCCAAGGCTCCATGTTCGGGTAAAATCATAAAAATACCCTCCACCCATTTCTTGAGGGTAGATATCAAAAACAATGGTTCTTCCTAGTGACATAAAATCATTCGGATTACCCTGAGAATGGGGAACACCAGCATCTCTTCCAATTGAAAAGATATAACCTTCGCTGGGAGTTACTCCTCGCTCAGCCAACCATAAATTTATTTTTGATTTAACCTCACCAAGCCTCAACGGGGTATCATCGTTGTTTAATAAAATTTCATCAGAATTGACCAAACAATTTATGAGAAATTCTTTAGTCATCCCGACAACTTCCGTTGTGATTTTCCCCACATTGCGTATACGCGCAACATCAAATTCGTCCTTGGTCTCCATCGCATACATAAATAGAGAGCTTTCGCGCGGCTCACCAACCAAATTCACAGATGGCATGATTTTTTGAAAATAAGAAAGAACTCCAAACATCCCACTTAAATCGGTATGCCCATAAACTCCAACTCGTCCAAAAATTCCCATTTCATTAAATATTTCCTTCAACCGCAGAGCTGCCATTAATGCCATATCTCCGTCTGCTTTTTTTAACAATTCCTGCCAGGGGAATTCGTCATACAAGCGAATTTTCAAACCAGATTTACTTGCTTCATCCCTTTCCATTGGATTACAAAAAAGCACCGGTTCTTCATTCCTTTTCTTAATTAATGTTGCCCCTGAAACATGACCACCTCCTGTAAGAAAGGTCATTGGCGGATTGTTTTCAGCATTACCAAAAATCAGAATGGCATCCATTTTTCTATCGAGCATCAGCGAATCAAGGTCAGATTTCATCAAGTCTCCAAATATTATCTCGCCATGGCATAACAACAAAATAAATTTCCATCAAACAATCTTTTTCAAAGTGTTGACTAGCATCTCATCCTGTTCTGGTAGAACAGTACGGGGATCAAAAAGAATCTGATTATTCTGAGTCCGAGCAATTATTGGTACAGTATTTTTCCGTAATATCCGCATACTCTTCTCTGGAGATTTAACATTTAATGCCAAAACCCAGGTAGGAAAAGTCTCACCAGGTAGAGAACCGCCACCGATCGTTGATTCACCTCCCAAAATCTCTCCTATCCCTAAATTCACTTGCCAATATTCAGCCCTCGTTTTTATTGTCTTAAGCGGCGTGGAAATCATTCGCCAAAGAGGAATTTCACTCTCAGCTTCGTCTTTCAAATAATGGGATAATGTGGCATATATGCCTGCCAGACAGATTTTGTCGGCTCTTACTGCCCGCGCCAGTGGGTGTTTCTTAATTTTTGAAATTAACTCACTTCGACCGACAATAATACCCGATTGAGGTCCACCTATCAATTTATCACCCGAAAACATCACAATATCTGCTCCAGACGATAATGATTCCTGGATTGTCGGCTCATGCGCCATACCATACTGGGCAGTATCAATTAACGCACCAGAACCGAGATCGTCAATAAAAATGGCATTATATTTATGAGCCATATCAATAATAGATTTTAATTCGGGTTCTTCTGTGAACCCAACAAGCTGAAAATTTGATCTATGAGCACGCATGACAAATATTTGCGAGGATGGAGATGCCGCAGACAGGACATCTTCAAAATCAGAAATTCTTATTTTATTGGTAGTACCGATTTCGATAAGTTTTGCCCCAGATTGTTTCATTACATCTGGAATTCGAAACCCGCCACCAATTTCTATTAACTGCGATCTGGGAATTATGATTGATTTCCGATATGCTAGAGCAGATAATACTAGCAATACTGCAGATGCACAGTTATTAACTACCAGACCAGCTTCAGCTCCTGTCAAGTTTTGCAAGATGGGTTCAATATGAACCATACGACTACCCCGCTTGCCAGAAAAGATATCAAACTCAATATTCGAGTAACCATTCGCGATCTCACTCATCAACTTAATCGTTAATGATGATAATGGTGCGCGTCCCAAATTTGTATGCAAAATAACACCAGTAGCATTGATCACTGATTGTAAGGTTGGTTTGGTCCATTCTTCTAAATAATCATTTATTCGAGTGCTGAGGATTTCTTGACCAGAAACTTCTTTACCTTCGAGAATTTCCGATCTAACATCATCCAACACTTTCCTTATAGCTTTTGTAGTAAGTTTTCGACCATATAACACAAACAAAGGCTCACAATTATTTAATATTATGTCAACTGATGGAATATCACGGAGTATCATTTTCGGCTTTTTTCTCACGTTCACGTAAGCGTAATAGATATTCAACAATTATCAATCCAAGAGCTAGCCACATGACGATAGTAAAATTCAATGCTCGACCTATGCTCAACCATGTTAAAATGGCAAAATACACTCCAATAGAAACGGACTCACGCACAATCACATCCGCCATCACATATTTCTTTGTTGAAAAAACCTTATTAAACCAATATGAAATTGGTATCGACATTCCTGTACCAGCGAGAATAATGCTTACGTACAGGCTCCAGCGGGGCCATAATGTAGGTTGACTAAAAAATAAAAGTAAAACTACCCCACTCCATCCGCTTAATGTCAAAATTATTGTTGAAAATACATAGGGCCGAAAAGTCATTTTATTTTCCATAATGCAAATTATAACCTGACATATGTACAGAATGGTTACCATAAGGGTTTATTAGCCCATCTAATATACCCAACTATCTCAAACAACGAATCCTGACTTTTAGCTTTGGCCGTTATGCTAATAACTCCAAAAGGTAAAAATAAGTTCAGCTCCCATCGAGAATTTTTGAACGTCATTTATCCGTAATAAATGACGTTCAAAATAAGTTCAATATTTGGCCGTCTTCAGTTCAATTTATTCGGCACTTATAGCCCTCGGGCAAGAACATGAGATTTATCAAAGAATTTTTCGCTCAATTAGGCAAAAACTGAGAACCGATTCGAGGATAGAAAGTCGTTTCGTTGTTTTAATTCCCGTAATTGGGCAGAATCTTGACAAAAAAAGAAATAAGAAAAAAGTTGATAAAATTAACAGATAGAATGGTAAAATAAACTCTAATTTTGAATTAATTAATTTAATAATGAATTTAGGAAATAATTTTTCTGAAATATTCTTTAATATTATTTTTCTAAACTTTTTGTATCTTTCGCTTTGTCGAAAAGTAATTAAAAAGTTATCAAGCTATCTGATTGATTGTCGATAGACCGGGTCTTATTTCCTATTTTACTGGGGTTTTGTATGCGTACTTTGAATATTTTGGTTGCCGAAGATGATGACCAGAATCAATCAATGATGAAATTAATTCTTTCGCGCCAAGGGCATAATGTTAAGAGTGCTTGGAACGGATTTGCTGCACTAGCAGCTGTAAAATCTGAGAACATTGATTTAATCTTTATGGATGTACATATGCCAGAAATGGATGGCCTCGAAGCCACCAGGCAAATCCGCCTTTGGGAAAATAATAAAAAACATGTACCCATCGTAATACTATCAGGATCAGTCCCCCACAATATCACCGATGAATATAAAAAAGCGGGTGCAGATACTTATGTATTAAAACCATTCGATGTTAAGAGAATTTCCTTATTGGTGGAGCTGATTGCTGGGGATTCTGAATCAACTATTCTAAATGAGTCCAACCAATATTCTGAAGAAATTATCTCCACAATGCAAATTCTGGATATTCAGGATGCCTTGCCTCGCTTCAACAATGAATATAATTTTTATTTTGAAAACCTTTCTGAATTTATTCAATCCTTACCCGAAAGATTAAATAACCTTGATCAGGGACTTTCCTCCCGTAATTGGGGAGAATTAAATAATCACGCACATAACCTAAAGGGTGTTGCTGCAAATTATGGCGCTAAGCAACTTTCTTTCTTATCTGCCAGATTAGAAGAATACAGTCAGCTTCAAAAAATCAAACTATGTGGAAAGTTATTACAAGAAATTCATCAAGCGAATTTCGCTCTTCTAAAAAACTTTAATAGTTTGAATAAACAAAATTCTAGTACCAGTAACAGCGAAGGGCTTTAATATGCGCGTTCTCATGATTGATGACGAACCTGTTTTTTACAAGATGACTGCAAGCGTTTTAACCAATAGAGGGTATGAACTCGAATATGCCCGCAATGGTAAGGAAGGCCTTGCTGCAATAGCTACTTTTCAACCTGAAATTATAATAGCAGACATGCGAATGCCTGACATGAGTGGGTTTGAAATTCTTCAGAACTTGCGGCGTGACCCTCGTTATCACCAAATACCTGTCATTTTTGTTACCAGCGTAAAAACACTCGAAGATAAATTGAAAGCGTTCGAATTGGGCGCAGATGACTATTTAATAAAACCCTTTGAACCTGAAGAACTTGCAGCACGATTAGATATCCTTGCCAGAAGAGCAAAAGCTCTACAAATTTCTACAGACCTTGGTCAATCTAATCAAAATACGTCAACTATTATTGCGGTACACAGTCTCCGCGGTGGTAGCGGGGTTTCCAGCTTGGCCGTAAACCTCGCAAGTGCACACTATCAAATTTGGGAAAAGTCGACTTTATTAATAGATACTGCATTTTTTGCCAGTCAGGTAGCCATGTTGCTAAACATGTCACCCAGAAGTACACTGGGAAAGTTTTCTGAATTTCAAGTTTCAGAAATTGATGAAAACATGATTGGGGATTTGATCAGTACTCACTCAAGCGGGCTCCAGATTTTAGCTGCTCCCAGGTTTCCGATTGCAACCGATATTTTCAATGATGAATTTTGGAGTTTACTTTTTCGATCGATTCAGGATAAATTTTCATCCATAATAGTGGATACTCCGCATGATTTTTCGGATTCAGTGATTTCAACGCTTACCAAGGCAAGCGCAATACTTTTGGTTGTTGGGCCAGAGATGGCATCCTTGCGAGTTGCTGTCAGCGCTTTAAAAACCTACGAACAACTTGGAATTCAACCTGGAAATGTAAAAATAGTATTAAATCAAACATTTCCAAATTCCCCCATAGAGAAATCTCAATTACAAAAAGCGCTTGGTAGGTCTTTTGATTTTGAAATTCCATATGAACCAAACGAAGTCTTACGTGCTCTTAATCTCGGGAATCCATTTATCCTGTCACGTCCGGATTTGCCAATCTCCAAAAAAATTGAAGATATTGCTTATAACCTGAGTAATGATTTTTTGAAATTTATACCACCTCCTTCACCTTCTAAAGCATGGAAAAGGGTTACCGCCAGGCTATCGGTTACAACCAAGAAAATATAATCAATGAAACAATTATTTTTGTTGGTCATCGCAATTTCAATTTTCTCATTTGGCATGATTGCTTCGTTTAAGAGAAGTAATCATGAATCTTTTAATATGAGGATTGTAAACTCGACAACAAACAAATCTCTTTTGACTGACAGTTTTTCTACTGATAAAAATAATTATCGAATTACCGATAATAGATCCAATCCAATCAATAATGTAAAATACAATAATAAAAATAATGAAATTTCAAACTTGCAGGAAACTCAAACACCAACACCGACCCAGAAATTCGAGTTTCCGGCAACACCAACTCCCCAGATAAAAACCATTGAACTAACCAGACCACGGATAGAAGCCTTTATCCGGGTACCAACAGGACTGGTTCCTAAACCATACGTCATTCTAAGTGGATATCAAACAATTACTGGGGATCTCAGTATAGTTTCTCTTTCAGGTGACGTAGATGGGAAAAAATTCTTTTGCCCAATTTCACCCTGTGCTTTAGAACTTTCTGAAACAGGTTTGATTAATTTTCATGCACAAAATGGAAAAGGGGAAGCCAGCGACGAAGTCCAAGCGAATATTCTGGTTACAAAACTTGTTGACGGTTTTTCGGTGACGCTTACATCACTGGGGAAGTTTGTAATTTTCTCTGATGCATGTGCAAATATTTGGCAAAGTTCAAGTTCAAATTCGTCATCTTGGGCTAGATTTCCTCAAGACCCAGCAGAATTAAATACAGAAAAATCATTATATTATCTTTCTGAACGTATACTGAAAGCTGGTATTGTTACAACCACGGATTGTCCTGGCGGGGGTTGGGACAGTAACGGTGCTCCAAATGCATGTGGGATGTCGCGCGTAAAAGAACAAATGATAAACTGGCAAAATCAATATGATATGAATATTTGGCTTGTCAGCAGGGATGTGCAGGTTCCGCCGATTATTTTAAAAACTCTCCTCGAGATAGAGTCTCAGTTTTGGCCAATATCACAAAGATTATTTTTGGATGAAATTGGATTGGGTCAGATCAATCAATTAGGAATTGATGTACTCTTACGAACAAACCCAAGTATTTACCAACAGGTTTGCTCAAGTGCGTTATATAATTGTGACAGACCTTATATAAGTCTTTCTGGGATTGAACGTGCTTTGATCCGAGGTGCCTTAGCCCAATCGTTGGATGCGACTTGTGCATCGTGTCCTTATGGATTCAATATAAATAAATCAGCTCAAAGCATTCCCCTCATCGCCAAAGTATTATATTCAAACTGTGTTCAAGCAAAAGCGATTTTAAATTTGAATCGAGTAACTGCTAATTATGAGGACAGCTGGAAATTTACCATGGTTTCTTATCATAGTGGATTTGGCTGTCTGCAAGATGCTATAGCAAAATCTGCTATCGCTGGAACTCAACTAACCTGGCAGTCAGTCTTGCCTAATTTAAAATGTCAAGGGGCGACTGGATACGTTGATAGATTCTGGTCATCACTACAAAGTTTTGATAATTATCGTAAAATTCAAAACAATTTGACCACTGTTCAATTAATAAATCCGACACCGATGCCTGTACCAACAATAGCTTATTCAAAATCCAGAATTTTAGTAAAAATATTTATGGATAAAAATGGTGATGGTATTCAACAGTCGAACGAAAGTCTTGATAATGTTCAAGTAAACCTTGATCTTGAAAACGGTGTATCGTATTCTCAAATAAGTAAGAACGGCTTGGCAATATTTAACCTCAGTAATATTGCAGTAGGAGTGAAAGGCAAAATCAGCCTACCGGGATTGTATCGGAATGCATCTTTCCTGGTCCAAGCAGCAGGAGATACTCCAATAATATTTGTATTTTCCAGTCCAATTCTACCAACCAGGCTACCTTAATTAGAAAGCGTATTGTTATGGATGAAAACATTTTACCTAACAAAAACTCTAACGAAGAAAAGAACAATGCTGCTAAGAACGACCTTGGTTGGGTACCTGAATCTTCGGGTAAATTACCAAGCAAACCGTTCGAAATGACAGAAGATGATGAATTTGAACAAATGCGAAAAGCTATGTTGGAAATGGATAGCAATCAAGAAGAACACCCTGAATCTAATCCATTTAGTTGGCTGCCAGAAGATCATCAACAAACCAACGAAGTTTTTACTCTAGAAACGAATACAGTGGATATTAACAGCGAAGAAACAAGCTTTTCCGATAATAAACAACCTGGCAACAATATTCAGTCCAGTCCCTTTTTCACACCTTTTAGTGACGATGATTTTGATAATTCAGAAGAAAATTTAACATATAATCGAATTTTCGAAGTAAATCCTGGAGAAAATGTATTTGGGGACCGGATCGATTCGATTCGGAACGAATCCGATCCGATTCAAATTCCGCAAATACCATCCATTCCACCATTCGTGATGGAAGAGACCCAGAACACACGTATAAATACTAACAGCTTACCAGATCAAATCAGACATGGACTGGTGCCTGCCGAAACACTTCAATTGTTGATCACCGGCTCGATGACTGAAGGTGAAGTAATTAAAGTTGCGAAAGACCTTGGGATTAACTGGACGCTTACACCGGGAAATAATAGAGAAGAAAAAACTCAATTCCTGATTGATTATTTCAATAATACCGAAAATCACAAGGTAATCGACCCAGGTCAAGTCTCTCCAAATCCGGCTTACCTATCACCATTTTCTGAAGAAGATTGGCGAGAATCAGATAGTCGATTGCAAGCGCTTCAAGATGCACTTGATATACCTGAGGGAAAACCGGTAAAAGAAAAGAGTTCCTTCGTTGACCGTATAAAAAATATTTTTAACCATTCTGATAAACTTTTAAAACAAGTTACCATTGGATTAGTATTGCTGGCATTGATGCTTACCATCGTCATAGTATTTGTTCTATTTTCAAAAAAACAAGAACCTGCCGTAACCATACCTCCTACAGCAGTAGATTCACTACCTTTTCCTACCAAGATTCAATTTCCAGGTGGGTGGAGTTTTGATCTGCAAGCTGGAAATTTAGTCAATGGAAATTGGAATCCTACCAGCGCAGAATGGCTGCGAGGGACTGAAATCTGTCGACTGGTCTCCATTCCGTGGAGTAAGCAACTTGACGCCGTATTTCAAACCTTTTCGGTGGGTAACAACATTGGCTTGACTATGAGTAATGCAGATTTGCTAAATTACAAAGTTGAAAAAGTTGAAACTGTTAAATCGAGTGAAGTTTTTCAAATAATAAATCGCCCTTCACCTTGCCTAGTTGTAGTCTTAACTCAGGAGAATTCTGATGATCGCCAGATACTCATTGGCGCACCTGATTTCGGACCTACAAAATAACCAAAATTTTTTTTCTAACTCAATATAAAGACATTGAAAATCAATGCTTATATATTTCTTTCCAGCTATCCGTCAAAATATTACCCAAAATATGACTTGCCTGTCCCTGTGACGGTAACACATCCCCATCCGGTTCTACATACAACCAAGTTTTTCCTGCTCCAGAAGGCTCAAAATCCTCTTCAAGTTCGAATGCTGCAGGATTTGCATCGGAATAAGGAACTGGTAAGTTTGAAATTATTTGCATATTAATTTTAATAGCATATTTATATGCATTATCAACCAAGCCTCGAAGTCTGGGATCGGAATAACTAAGTGAAATATTTTCAATCCCGAATTGTCCAAGTTTTTTTATTGCATCTTCACATTTTTCTGCGTTTTCAGGGGTAATTGTTAAGTGAACTGAGAAAAATAAATCTGCATCTAAAACATTCTTAATCGCTACCCAATTTGGCTCAGTACAAACAGGCAAGATAATCATGAGATGGTCCAGACCAGTCTGAAGTAGATTATCCAAATAGGTTTTATCCGATAATTTATTCCCATCAGTTATTAAGCCAGCCACCTGCCCATTTTTCTCAGCGTGGGCAATAAGAGTGGCAAGATCCTCTCGCAAAGTAGGTTCACCTCCAGTAAAAACAATATGAGGAACCCCCATAGCCCAGGCTTTATCCATCGCAACTACCCATTCGGTTGTTGTTAGTTCACGTTCGACTCGTTTTGTCGGGGCATTTATTGGATCACTTTCTGTTGGCAGTCTATAAGTTAGTGCAAAATCCATTCTTAGTGGAGCGCTCAATTCAACACTATTCGGCTGGGAATAATCGAACCCAAGATTATAGACCGGATCGAGATCATTATCTTGAATTATGGACATTAGCCTTTGGACAAATTCATCATAGTCTTGTCGAGCTTGTGATTTTCCAATACGATAACGACTCGAAATTTCTCTTGCAGCACTTTCAGGATCACTCCCCTGAATAATATGATACGCATACTCAGTCGCAGTCGGATTAAGGTGAAGTACTGTGGAAGCGTTTAAAATTAATATTCCTGACCCACCCTTATTTACACGCAAATGAAAACGAAAAGGCATCTTGTTATTTGTCAATGATTGGAGATGAAAAACACCTTCAGGCAAGTTTTTTACCGGGGCAATTATTTTCGAAAGCTGATCAATAATTTTCATAATTCCTCCAAACGCTAACATCTTTTCATTCGCAAAAAACATTTTTGCCCATCAAAGCAATAATGTTATAAATCTTCTTGATTACTTGTTAACTGCCGGACAAAATTAGGAATTTCTTCAGGTAACTCTATTGACAATTCTACAAAACCAGCAAACTCGCCTTCGCTGTACCAAGGTAATTGTACAATCAATTTTTTTACTCCGTTTTTTTCGATTGTATAAATATTCTTGTCTTTTCCACTAATTAATTTTTCTACCTTTAATCTAGCAAGTTCTGGATGGCATTCTCGCAAATTTTTCCCAATTAATTCCCGGCCTCCATCTGATGCGAATATTTTGGCAGCCTTATCGTTCATTTCCAGAAGGACCCCTTCGTTATTACATACCGTAATGCCAGCAGGAAACTCTTTTGTCCAATCATTCATTTTGATCACCTATGGATTTATTGATATCTATTGAACCAAACTGTAATGGACACCCCCCTCCGCACTCGATCAACAGCTCGCAACCCAAACATTTAGAGGGGGTATTCCTTCTCTCACGCAAGTTAACCGAAAGAGGATGATTCCAAATATCCTCCCAATCCTGTAACAAAAGATTCCCAACCGTCGAATAATAAGACTGGCATGGCAGTACATCACCATTCGGCTCCACGCACATGTTGTAAAGCGCCGCAGTACAACCCTTCACCCCTAATTCAAGTGATTGGGGGTCAAATCCACAATATTGCGTTGGGGTATACCATATCAAACGTTGACCCCGCAATTCTGTCTTATTTCGGGCAATTTGAAGTAATGGAGATAATACCTGATCAGGAACCCCGGTACCAACAGTTGAACCATGACCGGAATGAATTAGAGCATTCAATCCAATTGTGGGAACTCCAATAGCAGCCAGAAAATCCAGGGTAGCGGGTATTGACTCTATATTATTTTGAAGCATGGTCGTGTTAGTCATTACAAACAAGGAACTACTCAGGGCATTCTTTATTCCCGCGACTGTTTGTTCATATGCTTTGGCATTAACCATAGCATTATGAATATTTTCATCGTTTGACTCGAGCGTGATCTGAACATGGTCCAAACCAGCATCAACTAATTTCTTTACATACGCAGGATCAGACATCCTTCGTCCATTTGTATTCAACCCTGTTATTTGCCCATTTTTCTCAGCATGAGCAATCAATTCTGGAAGATCTTCGCGTAATGTCGGTTCACCCCCAGTAAAAACAACATGTGGGATACCTAGTGACCATATAATGTCTAGTACTTTTTTCCATTGCTCAGTGGAAAGTTCTGGAAAACTTCTCTCACGTGCATTGTAACAGTGCCGGCAATCATTGTTACATCGATACGTTAAGGCTATATCCATACGATATGGTGCGGATGGAAAATTACTAAAAGGTTGGTTAATTTCGATATCTAATTCGTGGATTGGACAGGCGCCATCTGGTCTTATTAATTCTGTTAACTGGTTTTGAATCACTTCCAAATCCTTACGTGCCTGTTCAGGACTTACATGATAACGATTTCGAAGTGATTTAATAATGAATGCGTCTGCTTTTTTTTCCAATATCATTTGAGCCATTAAAGTCGCGGTTGTATTCAAATGAATTATTCGATTTGCGTTGACGATCAATGTTCCATGCCCATCCGGATCCACTCGTAAGTGCACCCGGCTTTTCTCATTATCGTCCTCAATACGAAAATGAAAAAGCTTTGAACGCTCAATATCTGTATCGTTAAATATGAGCTTAGGTAAGTGAAATATTTCTTGCAATCGGGTTTTCAAAGTACTCGAACTAGAAGTCATAATTCCTCTTCACGTTTACCGCCCCCCGCCTGCGCAGGCACAAGCACAACCAGCACATGCACAAGCACATGCGCACCCACTCCCACCCGAACGTCCCCCGCTTGACCGGCTGGGTGGCGGTAAAGGATTAGTCACTTTGGTCACACTATTTGTAAAATCATTAACGTTACCTAATACTTTCCCAGAAAAAGTCTGGACCCCACCGACAACTGATGCTGCAAAATCTGCCCCAGGTAAGGAAACCCGCCCTGCAGATCCTGATGGCGAAGTTGGAGTACCAAATGTTGTTTTCGCAGGCATACCAACATTCCTATAAACAGGATCATATCTTCCCCACCAATTTGGGATAAATATTGGTCCGGAATAGGTCCGTCGTGCGCGATCGTCATAATCCTTATCCAGCATTGTCCATTCAAGTACTTCTTCAAACATCTGACTTTTTACTTCCGGGGTCCCAGCAGCATTAATCTGTTGCCATGCTTTTTCATTAATTCCTTTGTAATAATCCAACGTTTCCTTACGGCTGAATCCTTTCATTTTCTCCGTGACACTCTTTACAAGATTGACGGTCATTTCTTGTAAACCCTTTCGCTGTTCACTTCCATTCTTAACCATCGAATTTACAAAATCCATTTCGTAATTTTGCAAACCAACAGGCTGAGGATCAATTTGTTCAACACTCAAAGGATCTTTGGTCAGGACCTGTAGTGCATCTTTTTTTATGGTACTGAAAAGAATCATCGTCATAACTTTATCAAGTGGTTGTTCCATCAAAATTGCAGCTTCCACAGCTGTTAATCCACGTTTAATTCCATGACCCTCTATCGAAATAGTTGGTTTTATATATTGCAACTTCCGTTTTCGATCGTTTATTACACTCCAGATCGGTATCCCAAAAAACATTGATCCAAAACAACAGAAAGGCAGAATCCCCATGATCGATGCGAGAAAAGTAGAAATTGTATCTATAAAAGTTGTTGTTACGATAGCAGTTTCCGGGATATATTGCTTGGGAAATGAGGCGCCAAATTTATATTGAGTAAAAGCGTTGGCAGTTGGCGAATTCCAAGTGTAAGTTATTCGCCCATCCTTATCAAATCCAGTTGCTGGCTCGATTGACCCAGGCCACCCACTTGCAGGAGTATGGTATTTGGGTTCTTCCGGTTTCACACCTGGGGGTAGGTGGAAAACTACAGTTAAGTTTGTATTACCAACAACATATTCAGATCCAAAATAAGTTGGGGAAAATTCACTACTAGCATAATTCTTATCATCTAAATCTGGAAAAAACATATTTGTAATTTTTCCAACATGAACATGGACAATACCGGTCTGGCGGATAAAATTACTTCCTAAATCTAGCGCTACTCCGGTACCATCTCCCTGGTAATCAGTTGTTACAATGATACGTTTTCCACCCACATCTGCAGTAATACTTGAGAGTTCAAAATCACTGTTTGGGAGCCCCAAATCTACAAAATCAATAACTTTCGCGCCTGGTTCATTGATAAATGTTAACTGGTAATCCAGTGACGTTGAGCCATCCGAATTTAAATAAACTTGTACAACCTCATTCGCAACTTGAAAAGAATAATTCGATTGAGCAGATACTCCGGTGCTAATCCCCAATATCAGCCCGATAGTTAATATCAGTGAAAATATTTTAATCCTCATAAAATTCTCCCTGTAACGCAATTACCACTTAGGCTCTTCCGTAAGTTGATAAGTCGCCTGGCAATACGGGCATGTGACCACTGGTGCTCCAGCCATAATCTTAATATCTTCGGATGATATTGCGCCACCACACGATTGGCATTTCATCTGACTAATTTTAGCGTTTCCCGGTAAATCAATTTTCATTACCACCTGCTGGGGTCCAGAATCGCTCTGATCAACTTTTCGTGACCCAAGCCATACCAGACCTACCCCATCGAAAATGAAAAATAAACCAGTAAGCGCAAAACCAATACCAAATGTGAGCCATCCAGGGTTTCCTTGGGCAGAAGTTGATCCAATAACGCTGAAAGCCCCATACACAATTCCGCATAAGCCCAAAATGAACATAATTGCAGCGCTTAAATATAATAAAGTACGACCCATATAATCCTCCAGGTAATTATTGACACATATAGTTTAGCACTTTGGTATAAATAGAACAAATGACTTTCGTCCGTATTTATTGGGGATTTTAAATGAATAAATTGCTCATCCGATTTGAAAATAATTCCAGGAAGGAAATTCGTTGAGAAAAAAGGTAAAATGAGTGATAATCTGATTTAGTTTTCCTAACAAAGTGATCAAAAAGCTAATTTCATCTGCTCGCTTTAATTTAAACAAAAGATTTTTAACTCTACTTTGGAGCCACTGAATGACATTACAAGAACAATACTCCCGATGGAAAAATATTACTTATAAAAAATCAATCGATAAATTCCCAGAACGAAAACCACAATTTTCTACCAGCTCAGGTATAGAAATACCCCCCGCTATGTATTCCACGGTCGATGATCCAGATTATGAAACCATGCTTGGGTTTCCAGGTGAATATCCGTTTACACGAGGGGTTCAACCGACCATGTACCGAGGGCGTTTTTGGACAATGCGTCAGTATGCGGGGTTTTCTACCGCAGAAGAATCCAATAAAAGGTATAGGTATTTACTTGAAGCTGGCCAAACTGGTCTTTCTGTGGCATTCGACTTGCCAACTCAAATTGGCTATGATGCAGATGACCCCATGGCACTCGGGGAAGTTGGAAAGGTAGGGGTCTCAATTTCATCGGTTGAGGACATGTCGACTCTCTTCAACCAAATTCCACTTGGCAAAGTATCAACATCCATGACTATTAATGCTCCAGCAGGTGTTCTCCTCGCGATGTATATAGCCGTAGCCAAACAACAGGGTGTCGAGATGAAATCCCTGAAGGGAACTATTCAAAATGATATCCTCAAAGAATACGTTGCCCGGGGTACTTACATCTTTCCACCCAAGCCATCGATGCGCCTTATTACGGATATATTTGATTTTTGCGGACATAATATTCCTGGCTGGAATACAATTTCGATATCTGGTTACCATATCCGCGAAGCCGGATCAACAGCAGTACAAGAAGTTGCCTTTACACTTGCGAATGCCATTGCCTACGTAGAAACAGCGATCAAAGTCGGCCTTCCAGTTGACGATTTTGCGCCACAGCTATCTTTTTTCTTCAATGCTCACAATAATGTCCTTGAGGAAATTGCCAAGTTTAGGGCAGCTCGTCGTTTGTGGTCAAAAATTATGCGGGAAAGATTCAATGCCCAAAAACCAGCCAGTTGGCAATTGCGCTTCCATACTCAAACCGCAGGATCAACCCTGACAGCTCAACAACCCGAAAATAATGTAGCCAGGGTAACTTTACAAGCATTATCAGCCATTCTTGGTGGAACCCAATCACTCCATACAAATTCCATGGATGAGGCTCTCTGGCTTCCAACAGAAAAATCTGTCAGAGTTGCGCTTCGTACTCAACAAATTATTGCATATGAATCCGGCATAGCAGATTCCGTAGACCCATTGGCGGGGTCGTATCTGATTGAATATCTGACAAACGAAATCGAAAAAAAATCAATCGAATACATTCGCCGAATTGATGAAATGGGCGGGGCCTTAATTGCAATTGAAAATGGGTTTATGCAAAACGAAATCCAGGATGCTGCATATTTAGCCCAAAAAGCAATTGAAAATAATGAACAGATAGTAGTCGGAGTTAATCAATTTCAAATTGCAGAAAAAATTACGCTAGAACGCCAAAATATTGATCCGGCAATAGAAACCGCTGCAAAAAATAGGTTATCCCTTCTTCGAGCGAAAAGGGATAACCAAAAAATCTCAGAGCTAAAAAGTCACCTCGATACCGCAGCCCGTAACTCTGAGAATCTAATACCCCTATTCATTGAATGTGTTGAAAATAAAATGACATTAGGTGAAATTTGTAACACCCTTAGGATGATCTGGGGAGAATATATACCAGCGAGTTTTTAATTTTTTTGCAGAATTCTGGCAAATATTTTCTGCCTCAAAAACAGGATTTTTCCACCAAACACCAAAGAAACAAGCACCGTTCTTAATTACACGAAAAGCAGAATAATATCCAATAACACCCGATCCTTCCCAAGTAGTTGGATTACAGTTTTTTACAACCGATAGTTTTATAATGTTAATTAATACTCTACTTGTTGTGAGTATCCAATATTATAATTACAGCACACATGAGGTTTTTGACCTTTACTCCAATATTTTTGTAACCCGCGATTAGAGTAATGTCAATAAAATAATTTTTGGTTTTTTCGAAAAAAAATGATGTACCAGTTTGTAAAATTGACATCATTTGCCCTTGACGCGCTTCTGAGCACATGATAAACTATTGACCGCTCAGCTAATGGTCCCGTGGTGTAGCGGCTAACATGCGGCCCTGTCAAGGCCGAGATCGCGGGTTCGAACCCCGTCGGGGCCGCTCGAAGTAATTCGAGTAGGACAGAAACCCTGGAATGACTG
>CAYWXS010000073.1:0-32527 GCA_964462245.1 uncultured Anaerolinea sp. | reverse complement strand
CATTTCGCCGTCCGAACAGGTGGCACAGGATCGTCAAAAAGCCTTAAATAAACCCCAGCCTCCCTTTGTTTTAAGACACCGTTTGTTCAGTGGGGCAGTGCGCAGGGTGGAAGTGAATTCTTCCCCGCTGACGGTGCGGGGCAGGCAGGTTCTGTTCTCGATTATTCATGACATCACCGGGCCGGATCAGATCCAGGTTGGTCCGGATAAAAAGGTGCGAGTTTTGTCGGATGATGAGAACGTACAATATGAACGGGCCCAGGAAAATTTGGGGATTTATTCAGTTGAGTTGGAGATGCAGAACCATGAGCTGCGTCGTTTGCTGGGCGAGCTCGAAGGCTTGCGGGCGCGCTATTTCGACCTTTATAACCTGGCGCCAATGGGCTACGTCACCCTCAGCGAACATGGGCTGATCCTGGAAGCCAACCTGAGTGCGGCAGCCCTGCTGGGCGAATCATGCGACGCGCTGGTACAGCAAAGCTTTCCCCGATTTATCTTAAAAGAGGATGCCGACATCTTCTATCTGCGCTGTAAAGCGCTCTTTGAGACTGGCGCCGCGCAGGCTTGTGGATCTGCGCCTGCTGAAAACTGATAGCCCACCGGGCAGGGTGTGGGCCCAGCTGGATTTGACCCTTGCGCAGGAAGCGGATGGGGTGCCGGTTTGCTGGGTCGCTTTAAGTGATATCAGCCAGCGCAAGCAGGCGGAGGAGGCCGCCGTAAGCAGCGGCACGCCATTCGAAAAGATGGCGCGGTACGGGTCTGCCTGGCCCGTGGTTTTGCGGAGGTGTCCCCGGAAAAGCGAGTTAAGCGCTTATTCGGATCCTTACAGGACATAACCGAGCGCAAGGCGGCGGAGGAGAAGGTTAAATTATTGAATGTTGAATTGGAAAAGTTGGTGGTGACCGATACCCTGACCCAAATAAACAACCGGCGTTATTTTATGCAGCGCGGCACAGAAGAGATCATGCGTGAAAATCGAAGCAATCAACCCATGGTCTTGTTGATGATGGATCTTGATGAATTTAAAAAGGTTAACGATTCTCACGGGCATGCGGTGGGGGATTTGGTGCTGCAGCAGGTTGCGAGAGTATTAAGTTCAAATGTACGGGAAATTGATATCCTTGAGCGGATTTATTGTATTCCTTCACTTTGATTTGGATGGATTTACTGGATCCAGTTTTGGATCTGCAACCGGGCAATTCGGCTGAAGTGCCGGATGTTATTGGTGATTAGTGGAACATTGTTCTCAAGCGCTATGCTGGCGATTTGCAAATCCATGTCATCCAAAAGCTCGCCACTGGCTTCCAATTCTGCTTTCAGGTTGCCAAATTTTCTGCCGGCTGCTTCATCAAAAGAAAGAACGAGCAGCGACGAAAGCAGAATATCCAGACTTGCCAGGTTTTCATCCTTACGGAGGGAGCGGTTAGCCCCATGTGTCAACTCTGCTACGCTGATTGCGGTTGTTGCGAGCTGTTCATCCGGGCTTGTATGTTCTCGTAAATCCAGCTTTCTGCGCAGGATCGCTATACAGTGATCAGTATCCAGCAATTTCATAAGTCAACTCTATTTCTGGATGATGCCCGCTTTCGATTGATGCGTACTTTCTCTTCCAGATCGGCAAGATCATCTTCATCTTTCCATAGTCCAAAGGCTGCCATGGCAGGATGAACCTCACCATCCGCAATGCTTTTCAGCAATGCGGGGGATTGCCCAAGTGATTGTGCCAGTTTTCGAGCAATCTCCGCTGAATGTTCAAGACGAGCAAGTTCTCCGGCGCCAATGATCGCAGCCAACGGACGCTCACGGCGCATGATAATGAATCGTTCGCCGCTGGCAGCCCTGGATAGGAATTCTGAAAAATGGCTCTTAGCTTCTGACATGCTGATATTTTCCATTAGATTCTCCTAATAGGTCATTATGACCTGTTAGAATTATACTTTATTTCATCCATGAGGTGTAAGCAGGTGATTAATCATAGCCCAGGATGGTTTCGGCAAATGAATGCTAATTGGCACTCTTCTTCTAATCTATTTAGATGCCATCGCCCTGGCAGGGTTGATATGCTGCAAGCTTTTCCCTTATTGGAGTGATAAAATTTATTTGCATTTTTCGTATCTTCCCGATTAAGGAGTCAGCATGACCGAACCAACCATCCAGGATATCTATGCTGCAGCTGAACGCATTCGGCCCTATGCGCATCGCACCCCGATTCTGACCTGTGCCAGTCTGGACCAGCAAGTGAGTGCGCAGGTTTTTCTCAAATGTGAGAATTTGCAAAAAGTAGGCGCGTTTAAGTTTCGTGGGGCTTGCAATGCAGTTTTTTCTTTATCCGAGGCAGAGGCAGCCCGGGGAGTCGCAACGCATTCATCGGGTAACCACGCCCAGGCGATTGCCCTGGCAGCCCGGCTGCGTGGGATTCCGGCTTACATCGTCATGCCAAACAACGCGCCAGCCGTCAAAAAGGCAGCGGTTGCCGGATATGGTGGCCAGATTACCTTTTGTGAGCCGACGCTTGAGGCACGTGAAACCACCCTTGCAGCTGTGATCAAAAAAACGGGTGCCGTTGAAATTCATCCGTATAACAACTACCAGGTCATTGCCGGGCAGGGTACGGCAGCCCTGGAATTAATGGCCGAAATTCCGGATCTGGATGTGGTGATGGCGCCTGTAGGAGGTGGGGGTCTGTTGAGTGGGACCGCCATTGCCGTGACGGAATTATCGCACCGAACCAGGGTAATTGCAGCCGAACCAGAGCGGGCAGATGATGCTTATCGCTCCCTGCTGGCTGGAATGATCATCCCTTCCAATGACCCGCAAACGATGGCGGATGGTTTGTTGACTTCTCTGGGTGACCTGACCTTTCCGATTATCCGGCGATGCGTAGAGCAGGTTGTGACGGTCAGTGAAAAAGGAATTTTGGACTCCATGAAATTTATCTGGGAGCGTGCCAAAATTGTGATCGAACCATCCGCAGCAGTTCCGGTAGCTGTACTTTGGGAGCGCAAAATTGACCTGACCGGCTTACGGGTCGGCATCATTTTGTCTGGCGGCAATCTGGATTTGGATAAATTACCCTGGCTGGTGGATGGCAGAGCAATAGCTGGTTAACCTGGTGTGAAACTGATTGGCTGCGAATTGGATGGCTGGTAAGTCTGATTCTGTTTCCTTGTGAAAAAACGATAAACGCTGCAAAAAGCGGTAACACCCCCGGCGTGATTTGCTATTAACAATTTCAAGTGCTAAAAGGGCGGCAGCCCGGCCTGGGTTTGGCACAGGTGTATCCAGTTTATTTAGTTGAAGGGTTTTGATTGAATGTGGTTATGCTATTGTTTGAATCAGGGCTTGATTGAATAAATGTCCAGATTTGGAGGGCGATTAAACCAATCACAATCCAGAAGCCCCAGGCCAGATTCTGGTGCCACAGCTTCTGACTAAAAACAAAACCGGCCAGGAGATAACTGACATAACGAGTTTTGTTGGATGAATTGCAGCATGAGAGCGTCCAAAACAGAACAATCACCAGGGGTGCATAATCGTATTGGACAGCATAAGGAGTTAATAAATAAGAGACCAAAAGCGCCACACTCATTACGTTGATCAAGGATTTTGAATTCTTTATTGTCAGAAACAATAAAATTGATCCAGAAATTGCACAAATAGCATAAATGAACCAGCTGGTCATGCCTCCAATTCCCAGGGTTGTCAGCCAATCAAAAATGGTTGTATTGATGCGTAATTGTCCGGTCGAATTGAATCCATCCATTGCGATTGATAAACCTTGTGAAAACCCAGGTTCAAAAAATGGCTTATACCAATTGGGTGTCAAGAATGTGGATATGGTCAATAGAATAAAAAAAGTGATGGTCAATACTTTTATCGGTTTCCAATGACCATTCAGGATTAGCCAAAGGCAAATAGCCGCTACCACCACAAATGTGATATTCGGTTTTATAAGTAATAATGACAACAAAAGGCCAGTACGACCCCATTTTTGGTCACGAATTGAATAGATTAGGGCTACCAGTAATGCAAAAACCAAAATGCTGGCTTGTTCAAAAAACAAAGTAATTAATGCAAAAGTAAAAGTGGAAAAAATAAAAACCAGATAACGCCTCCAGCCTTTTTGTGGCCAATTGAGTAATTCACTAAACTTCCAGAGGCTAAAACACCAGGCAGCCAGATTGAAAACCATCCAAATCGCACGAGCAGTTTGAAAGGGGAACCTGACAATTGGAACAAAAAGCCATAAAAACCAGGGCGAATAGAAATATGGATTATTCCCCATGCTTCCGGTAACGGATAATAATACTTGAGCAACCTGGTGATAATCATAAGGATTGCCACCATTTACAAAAACTGTAGCAGCCGCATAATATCCGCGAAAATCAACGCCATACCACATCCATGAAGTCAAAGCAAACACAAAACTGATAAATAACCAGCTAACCAAAGTTAGAAAATCCAACCGATTTTTCCATTTCTGTGAATCATTAATCATACTTGGTCCTTTTTTTTATTTTTCCCGCTCGGCTTTGTTGTTATATCGTTTTGTAACTATAATTTTATCATCGCAATTCATAAATCAGGTAGGAATTAATCCTGGGTTGCCTTGATTTAGGGGGGATTGAAATGAAAGCTTGACATATAGATCAAGGAGATACACGGAGAAAAAACATTGTTGGTAAAAAATGAATTTGTGAGCTTCCTGGTGTGAAGTAGAGCCATTAATAGCACACTGAAATCACAGTGAAATCATTAATAAAAACTCTGTATGTGTTCTGTGATGTGAGGGATATTCTTGTTATGCGAAACAGTGCAAGCATTTAAATTCTAATATACTAAAGATTTCAAGAAAAAATTAACCCCTGGACGGGAGCCTGAAAAGTGTGTATCAGAGGCATGGGCAGGCTTTTCCCGGCTTGAGAAGTGATAAAATTAAAGAGTTATGACATTGGTTCGCTCGATCGAGCCGGGTTTCTGAATGGTGTCTGGCATGTTTTCCATTTTGACGCGATATGAGAAAGTGTGAATAGGATGGAGCAAAACACAATCGCAGAGGAATTAATCGCAATTTGTGGGATGAACTGTCGTCTATGCAGCGCATACAACCGTGCCAAAAATGGCTGCCTGGGATGCAGGGCGGAAGTGGGCTTGAGATGTAAGCATTCCAACAGCTGTAAAATAAGAAATTGTGAAATGGCGGTCAATGGTAGTTTTCGGTTTTGTTTTGAATGTGAATCTTTCCCATGTAAAAAGATCAAACACATCGATAAACGTTATTCGACTAAATATGCTATGAGCATGATTGAAAACCTGGAATTGATCAGGCGCTCAGGGTTACGGGAATTTTTGGTGACCGAGGTTAGCAGGTGGACCTGTCCCAAGTGCGGCCAAATATTGAGTGTGCATAAGCCATTTTGCTTAAAATGCAACTATGCCTGGCGTTAATCAGCATGGAAAATTGCAGCGTGTTTTCCATTTGGGAAAAAAAGGATCTGGGGAAGAGGTTATAATTTGCCCTTTACAAAACCCCGTGGCTTTTTGGGAAGGGGGTAGTAGGGTCATGGGCATTGCTCGCAATAATCGGTTGGATGCCTGGTCGAAGTTGGAGCAGCAAACCGTTCGGTAATGTTCAAACTGTTGAAAATCATGAAAAATGTTTTTTTGAGTGGAATAAATATATTAATGAAAATTAAACCCAAAGTGCGTAACGCAGCAACCTATTTTTTGCCAATATTAATTGCCCTGGTATTCCTGGCTTTTACCTATTCCTTATTCCCATTCCGTGAAAAATTACAATTCAATCCGGATGAAGGCATGAATTTGATGCGCTCCATGCTGGTGGTGAAGGGGTATCCACTCTATTCGGAAATATCCAGCGATCAACCCCCACTGTTCACCCATTTGCTGGCTATTTTATTTCGTGTAGTAGGGTTTGAGGTTACGCCAGCCAGATTTTTGGTGCTTTTGTTTTCTACGCTGATGGTTTGGGCTTGTGCCCAATTTTTACAACTGGCATGGGGAAGTTGGGCGGCAATATTTATTTTGCCACTGATCATTGAATTACCGCAATATCTGGTTCTAAGCGTCTCGACCATGATCGGCTTACCCTCGATAGCGTTGGCGATGGTAGCTTTGGTTTTGATCGTTTTCTGGCAGCGCAGTCAAAAAAGTTATTGGCTTGTCCTTTCCGGTTTTGTATTCACGCTGTCCCTGTTCATAAAACTTTTTACGGGATTTTTAATTCCCATCTTTTTAGTGGGTTTGACCATTCCGGTTTACCTCGAATCCCGCCGGACAGGTTTGTCCTGGAAGATGCTCAGGCCAGCCCTGATATGGGGCTTAGCCTGCGCCGGCCTGGGGCTCGTGCTGGGGCTGATTTTGGTTGGCCCGCAAAATATTGGACAGTTAATTTCTCCGCATATTGCTGCAAAAAACAGTATATTGTCCGAAGAAGGCTCAACCAGTATTAACGGACATTTGATTCTTGCCATTCCCATCCTTATTCTGGGGTGTTTGGGTGTTTTATTTACTGTTTTCCGAAAAAATTGGTTATCTTTTTACTTAATAGCCTGGGCGGGGCTGGCTTACCTGTCGCTAAGTTTTTATGCACCAGTCTGGATTCACCATCAATTATTGCTAACCGTCCCGGTTGCCATGCTGGCTGCGGCCGTTGTGGGTGAAGGAATGCATGCGCTGACACGCATCCGGCGGCTGGCAGACTTTTTGAGTTTGCGGACTGCGCTGGGCGTTGCACTGTTAATTGGGTTTGGATTGGTGACAAAAAACTATATTCCAGTGTTGGATCAGCAATTAATGGATAGTCCGCGTATTAGTGGTTTTCTGACTACAGTTCAGCCCTGGAAGATGAAAATTTTTGAAGGTATGAATAAGTATGTCGATCGGACGAATTGGATTGTGACTGACATGCCGATCTATGCTTTTCTTGTCAACCGGCCTGTACCTCCCATCCTGGGGACCTTTTCTTTGAAGCGTTTGTCGACTGGAAGTTTAACGAATAGCGATATTATGCAAGCCATGCAAAAATATCAGCCTGAGCAAGTTCTGATGGGCCGTTTTCAGATCCCAGAACTTGATGCTTATCTGAAAGATCATTACACCAGGATTTCTCATACTGACCGGCTGCGTTTATATATCCGGAATGATTTGAACCCAACCCCATAGAAATAAATTGTGTAGGAATAATCTCCTGATCCTGACAGGCCGAAACGCTGTGCGCTTCGCTAGATTTCAGCGTGGACACATAGAGTCCGCTGAGAAAGCCATTAAAAAAAACTCCGCAGCCTTCGCTGCGGAGTTTTAGATTTATTCACTGGCTTTTGATGAACTTTCAGACTTGGGAGCTGGTTTACTGTTGTTAGTGTTGTTGTTACCGTTACTGTTACTGCCGCCGCTCTCAGATTTTGGGGTGCTGGAGGAACCTTCCGAACTCCCAGAACTTCCGGAAGAGCTGGATGTGCTCTCGGATTTTTCGCTGCTGTTGCTTTCCTTGCCCTCATTTTTTGTCATGCGAGGTGCGCCAGAGGCGGATTTATGATCGGTGGCATACCAACCAGAGCCTTTGAAGACGATTCCAGCCGGGGTTAGCACTTTGCGCAAGCTATTTTTGCTGCATTCAGGGCAGCGTTTCAGAGGTTCTTCTGTGAATGATTGATGACGTTCAAATTGGACACCGC
Source organism: uncultured Anaerolinea sp. (assembly GCA_964462245.1). Classification (GTDB taxonomy): domain Bacteria; phylum Chloroflexota; class Anaerolineae; order Anaerolineales; family Villigracilaceae; genus UBA5195. The sequence goes on along the minus strand of CAYWXS010000073.1, from coordinate 24,830 downwards.
AGTTTTCGCAGCGATAGATATAAATTGGCATATTTCCTTCTCCTTACTTAGACGACTTAGAATTATAGCCCCCTTCAACGGGTGTGACAAGTGTCTTGGATTAACGTTAAGAGGCTTCTAACACTTATTTGCCCGTTTGAGAAGTTTGACGGGTTTTTGGGAATTTTCAATCACCAACACAACATGCGCTGCCGCTCTTGTATTTTGGGCAGGTTGGATTATAATTAGAACATAAGTTCGGTTTATTCAAAAAGGCGCTCACTTTCCAATTCATTTGTTTCAACTGGCAGCAGGACATTGGATTTTACGGAGCATGCCGGTTATACCCAGGTAACAATTCAGAACCGTTTTTACACAGGGTTATCATGACAGAACAAAATCTATCCGCTCTCGCTATCCGGGCCTTCCGCGAGGTCCAAATTGAAATGGGGATGGACCCAACGGTTGGGCAGGTTCTCTTTCCCGGTCTTTCAGAGACCTTGGAACAGATCAGCAGCCTGCCAGCCGATGCTCAGCTCTTTGGGATCGCCGCGGATGGAATGTCGCTTTTACTGCAGCAGCGTGATCCACGCCCGGGATCAGTCCTGGTATTGGGTGAAAAGGGCAGCGGCAAGACTGAGTTTTTGCAGGTTATGCTGCGGTCTGCACAGCGCCTTTCGGCACCTTCAGAAACGCAGTTCGCCGTATTGACTGCTCACCCGGCTGATTTTGATGATTTTGTTCCAAATAATAGATTTCTTGGAGTTTGGCCGTCCTACAGTGATGATGCAACTGAGATGTTATACCAGCTTGCCTGGCGCGTGCAAAACCCTGTGCCAACCCAGCCCGTTGTACTGATGCTGGATGGTTTGGAGTGTATTCTGCAAATGGATCAGGCTGCTCAGGAAAATCTGGCCTATATCCTGGCGTTCGGACCGCAATCCCTGGTCTGGCCGGTCGTCAGCCTAAATTCTGAGATGGCGCTCAAGCTGTCGGGTTGGCTCAGTTATTTCGAGACCCGTATTTTTGGACGTATCTCCAACCCGCGCACAGCTGCGGCACTTGCGCCTCAAGGCGCTGCCCTGGATGGTTTGTTTCCGGGTTCACAGTTTTATCTGAAGCGTAATTCAGGCTGGCTGAAATTCTGGCTGCCTAATCTGTAAAATTTTGGAGGGTAGTATGAATACTGGAATGCTGTGGTTTGATAACGATCCCAAGAAAACGCTGGACGCCAAGGTTTTGCAGGCGGCTGATTATTTTAAGCATAAGTATGGGCGCATGCCAGATACCTGCATGGTAAACCCCCTGAACCTGCCCGAAACTTCGCCTGAATCGGAGCCGGTTAAGGCTGGTCGGATTACTATTTTGCCATTCCGTTCCATCATGCCAGGGCATTTATGGATTGGCGTGGAAGAGAAGCTGTCTTCCAAGGCCGGATGAATCTGGCTTGGGGATCGGATGGAAACAACCCCCCGAACAGTTAGCCGTGGCCAAGCTATAAACGGCCACGCCACCCTAATGGGCATTTCTAATTGTCGCTGTGTCCATTTCTAATTTTCATTGACAGAAGCGTTCGATACGCGCGAACAGGCCTTCGATGCGTGGACGATACCGATCAACCCGGTATGTCATTCCACCCACCGTTCGCAATGGCAAATTTTCTCGCACCCATTCGCCTTGTACGTTCTGAATGAGCACTGGCACCAGGTTCTCCACGCCGGAGGGAACGAAAATATCCGACTCCGCGGCATCCAGATATTGGGGTAAGCCTTTGTCGGTTTTGCAGGTGATGCCAGGAGTCACAAGGCTCCAGCCAAACCCGAAAAGGCCGTTGCCGGAGCCAGAGTCATACTCCAGATTAAGTTGGGGTCCAAAGCCAGAGCGACCGGGGCTGGTCGTGAACGGGCCGGTCATTGACCATGTGCCCATGACCGGGTTGGCTGCGAATTTCTCGCCCATGCCACGGATGGCCCCGCCACCCTTGGGAAGGTTGATGCTGGGGGCTGCCATCACCAGATTTTTAGAATTACTTTCAGGATTTCCGTGTCGTCTATTTTGGCGTCAGTCGGCTCATTGTGCAACGGGCTACCCTTCACCAACTGAAAGAAGTCCAAATTCGGGTCCTACTCAGGATCGATGATCCAAGTGTGCTCGGCAAACGACCCGTTAACCTGAGCACGGACGCTGCATAGAAAGTTGACGAGATCGAAATGACCCTGAAGCTTTCCTGAACACTGAAAGCTTCAGGGTTTTGTGCTGATAGACTTGACGCAACAATAGTCTGTTTCACAATACTGCCGATGAATGAACTGCCCTCAAACTGAACGGTCCAAGCGTAACCGGTCGATGGCAAAATTATTGTTCAATTAAATTTCATCCTTTAATGGCTTCTCTGTCACAATTGCTCTTGAGAAGGGGGTCGATTAAACCAAGTTCACCCAGTATCTGATTCCGGTAGACAAAAATGGCAGCCGTTGTGTCCGTGGCGGCGTGCTAGTTCGAGGTCGCGGTAAGCTATGCGATGCCTGGGGTTCATCTTCTGAACCCAAGCACAATTGGCTAGATGTACCTCATCGCTATTAGCGTTGACCACATAGGGGTATTCGCCTACCCTCAGGCGCTGAGTTACGCGCCCCATCTCCTGACCGCCCACTTTTTGGAGCACCGAAACCTGGTAACCCCCGTCCGGAGTGAATTCTGGCAGGGTGATCTCCAGCCGGGCCAGGGTACGGTCGCTGGGTTTGAGTGGCATATTACGCAGAGCGGCTTTTTTATGAGAGTGAAGGTCGAAGAGGGCGTGAGCCCCTTTTTCTTCGCTCAGGGTCATATTTTCGAGCTCGGCCCCTTGCACCAGGCGCTTAACCAGTTGGAGTTGAAATTTCGTACCAGGCGGCAGCTGCGACAGGTCGATCTCCAGGTCGCTCAGGTAGGGGATGCGCGGCCAGCCCTGGATCCAAAACTCGAGCTGGTGGGTAGCGCCAGCGAACATATCGATCACGTCAAAGTTTTTCCAGGTGACATTGTTGTGCTCGCGGATCAGGGCGTAAAAATCGTTGATCGTGTGGATGGCGTTGAGGTTAGGTTTAGGGTCCTGAGCCGAATCCAGCACTGCTACAAAGCAATAATGGCCTTGCTGGGGGATATTGTTCCAAACCAGGGGACCGACCACGCGAAACTCGCCGGGTACAATGGGGAGGGTGGTCAGCGAGCCGATCAGGTTCCAACTGGCGGGTGTGGGCAGCGTGGAGGGAAGGGCGTAATACACATCTATATTTGAAACGGTTGCGGCATTCCCACGGTTTTGCAAGCGTAGATAGATATAGTTGGGCTGTCCAAACTCGATGGGCTCAAACAGGTTATCCATCCCTTGGGCAGCAGATGTTCCAAGTGTCGCCTGTGGGTCGGCCAGTTCCTGACGGAAGTGGTTGATATCCGGGCTGGCGGAGATTCCACCGGCGGCCAGCGGTTCCAGGCCAGTGTCCTGCAAATTATCGCGTACGTAAATGTCGGGAACGCAGGCGTTGTAGGGTGGAGAGCCCTCCTGGGCGCAGCGGAGTTTGAGGTAGTTGCGGTATGTGGTTAATACCGTGTTCGTTTGGGTGTAGCTGGGGTCGTAGGTGACGTAGGCTGCACCTTGAGACCGGTAAAAGACCTCGGCGGCGGATGGCTCTAGTATGGCATTTGGGTATCCTTGAACGCTTTTCCATTGTTCCTTCCGCACTGGCTCTGTGAACAAGGATGGGTCGATGACGAAGGTTTCTGTGCTTGAGCCCAGGTCTACCAGCAGCGTCGGGGCTACATGCCACCCCCAATATACGTCGCAGGTGGGTTTGTTATTGGAGCGTACATGCAGGCTGCCATAAATCCAAATTTTTTCTGGCGAAGCGCCAGCCGCTTGCATCAGACGGCACATTTCATGTGCCCGTCCCCAGCAACCGTCATCCGGATATTTGAAAGGGATACACGGGAGCGGTGCGGTGCATGGGTCGCAAGTTTGGGCATTCATATCATTGAAAAAATTCTGGGCCTGTTGAAATGTTACGGTTGGGGTTTCATCCAACGGACCGGCAGGTGGTGGAGGGATGGGGTGCGCCTCCGCTTCCGTTACTTTTGGTGCAGAGCGGACATCAATGATCTCATGCTCTTCCAATGTCTCGGTCACATAAATATTGGCACCTTCCGCAAGGGCGGTGCGTAAGCTGTCCAACAACACTTGAAAATCCGGATTGGCAGGTTTTAAGATATGACGGGCATGGGAAATGCTCAGGCGAACTTCGACATCATTTCCCGGAGTGAGGGGGGCTAGATATTCGACCTTTACTGCCATCGGCAGCAGCAGTTCGGTGATGGACCGGGTGGACGGGTCGATTTCGATGTAGACGGGTAAGCTCGCCTGGTGCATCGAATCAAGTACTTCAATCCAGGTGGTGGAGAAGGGTTGTTTCATATCGAGCATTCCGGTTTCCCCACCCTCAAAATTTATTATGATGGGTTGGTCTGCTTCGGCGGGTCTGGTTATTCGTTCATCGACGGACGGAGACAGACTGCGGATGCTATCGACGATTGTGTTTTTCCTAGGCATGGATTTACCTCCTTTATTCACTGTTATAAATCATGTAGTATTTCATTTCGGATTATTCGACCGAGAATGGCATTGCGGGACTTATGATCACTTGACATGAATTTGTACGGCGACACCTCCTGTGATTTGTTTCGTTTTGGAATTGCGCTGCACAAAGTGGGTTTTTATGATCGCCCCAGGCGGAGCGTCGGCGGGAATAGCGATTTTTAGACCGATATTGTGCTGAGCGAGATAGGGTAGGTCAATCGGGAGCACGGCTTTCTTTCTGGTGGGCAGGGGTACTTCCACCGCGCCGGCAAAGCGCTGCACGATTCGTTCGGGATGGTCAGAGGTCAATCGGCCATTGCTGTCTAGTGCTCCCTTGGCATCGATTCGACCTCCGCAATCCAACAGGTCGGGCTGCGGAGGAACTTTAAAATCGATGTCCAGGGGAATGGTTTTTTTTGCCTTTGGTGCCAGGCGGAACAGATCTTGGTGTAGGCTGACCAGGCTGACAGCATACTCCGGCATTTCCCGGTCGCGCCAAACTTCGAGGTCATAGCGGACTAGGTCTTTACTGAAGATGTTGCGGATCACCACCGGGATTATGACAAACTGGTTAGGCAGCAGGTCGACCACAGTCAAGTTTTTCTGGGCCAGGTTGTTGTGCTCCCAGACATGCCGTCCTGCAATGGGATGGTCGGCTCGGGTCAGGACAGCGGCCAGCAAACAGGTATGGGTGCCAGCCGCAGGAACCAGGGTGGACGGCCAGCGGGCGTGGACAATGCGCGTCTCTCCCGCTCCCAAGTCGAATTCCGCCTGGGCGACCGTACAAGGAAGGAAATCACTGGGATAGATAAATTCGGTTCCGGCAAAGCTTTTTACATTGAAGGCGACTATAAAATGGCGGCTGGCGCCGGCACTGTTCAGATTGCGCACCCGGGTATAAAACCAGTTGTCCTGACCATATTCAGGGTTCTGATGGGATGTGCCGTCGTCGTCCTGGTTGCGCACCCACACATCGGGTGAATCCCAAAAGGTGCCGGACCAGGCGTCTGCGCCAGCATGGCTGGGAGCGTCCTTGATCCATAAATCAGGGGCAGGGGCAGGATCCCCGAAGCCATAGACGAAGCGATGAAAGGCATCTACCACCCCTACAGCCCCACTTTTACTCAGTAGAAATTCCTCGATCATTTGCGTTGAAACCGGCTGACCACGGTAAGTGTTGTATAAATCTCGCATCAGGTTGTTCTGGTTATTTACCCCCAGCAGGGCAGCCATGCCTTGCCAGAAGGTGTTACCGTCGCTGTATGAGTTTGAGGGAGTGCGACGCTGGAAGGGATCACGGGAGCACAACACTCGCGGGGGATCGGCGAAATCGAAGGGCACAGCCGAGGCTGCCCCGGCGTCGTGCCAGGTGGTAAAGCCTTCATCCCACCAACCGTCCGCCTGTCCGGCGGGTTTGATCCCGCGGCCGTACCAACTGTGAAACGTCTCATGATTCAAAGCGCCGGAACTTGTGGTGGTAGCACCTTCATATTCCATTCCGCCAGATTGGAAAAAGCAGGCCGAGAAGCGGTTTCCGTGCAGGTAAGGGCCGTAATTGTTCTCGTTGTCGATCAGGAGATCTTTCAGGATGTTGATTTCGTTGATAAGGTTGGCAGTGCCGCCGGTCAGTTTCCAAACCTCGATGCTGACGGTTTTGCCCGAAACTGGCAGCGTGACCGTATCGGTCTGGGTCTCGAGGGTGTCGGTGGCGCGCAGCTCCACCAGGGCTGAGAGGGCGGTGAAACGGGCTGGAAAGGCGATGGACCAGTGGTTTGTACCCAGGCTTGTTACCACCCCGTTGGTGATCAGGGTGTGTGCGGCGAGAGTGTTGTTAATTTGCATTTCTAATTGGATGGTAAATTGGTCAAAGAGCAAGTTGGCTGGGAGCCAGGCTTCGGCGTAGCGTCCTGGGTTGAGGTCAGACATGCCGACTGAGAAGCGAAGCCGGGGACCTGTAGACCACACCAGCCCAGGCGGGTAGCTTCCGCCCAACCCGGAGAGGGGCGTGCCTAAAGCGTACTGTACGCGGAGCTGATGGACCGAACCTGCGGTTTGTACGGATTGGATGATGCGCAGTTCAGTGAGCGACCCGCCGCCAAAATCGTGGGCGGCCAACGCCGCGGGGGCAAAAACCGCCCCATCCAGCCAGGCCTGGGTGATGGTCTGGCGCAGGTCAAAGATGGGATTGCCATCGGTTGGACCGACCGTGTAGGTCATGGTCGCATCGGCGACGGCGGCCTGGGAGCTGCCGTCGAAGGTGAAGACTGCCTCAATCGACTGGATGTCAATTGCCACCGCCAGCAATCCGTCAACCAGCTTGGGCGGCGGTGCCAGATGGAAATTTACGCTCATGGACTATATCCTCCAGATAAGGCTGCCCGGTCGCAAGACCTTGGCCAATCAACCGGGCCTTGTATCAATATGATCCAACTTAATCGCAGTTGCAGTCGCAATTGCAATCGCAATCGCAACCGCAATCGCAATCGTTGTCGAACTCGATTTCAAGCGAGACCTTCTTCACGCGCACCTTCTTGACTTTTTTATCCGCTGATATATTCAGACAATCAACAAGCTTCTGCGCAGCATCTCGACAATCCTTTTCTGCCGTTAGTTTGCCGCCGGAGGGTTTCTTCAAATCGGGATCGACGTAATAGGACATACCACCCAATAGGATACCGTTGGCGAGCAAGTTCACATTGATCATTCGATCAGTCGATCCTTCCATTTCCGCCTTTGTAAACTCTGAACCCCTCTGGAGCTTTAGCACAATCTTCCGTTTCTCTCCGGTCTTAAGCGGGAACAAATTATCGGAGATACCTTCAAATTCTAGATTCCAGCCCTTTTCGACGAATATTTTAGGCAACTCAACACGAAGCTCCATTGTCGCCGGCCTGTTCAGATTATTACCAGCCATGAAAAACGCGCCATCCAAGGCTGCCATCAGTGATTCAGGGCCGCCTGCACCAGGGACTACGTTAACGTTGCGCTGCCCCACGTTGTTATCATTTGGTACTAGCCGCCATTCCTGGATTGTTTCAGCAGCAGTAAAATTGTCGATATTGCTTGGATCTCCCGCCACTGAAGCGATCATCAACACGCAGTCGTGCCCGTAAGCGTTGATGTTAGGTTCCCATTCGAAAGGACCAACCATAGCGGTGGCGGCGTTGTTCGCGGCGATACTCGCAATCGGTAGACCACCGATTGGATTCATCTCGACGAAATCGTTCGGCCACGTCAATCCAGCGCCCGGCAGCGAGTGATAGGCCCGGATAGTCACATTATTTGCCGTTGACGTTCCGCGATTCTTAACCTGGCCGTAAACGTAGTTGGTCTGACCATCGATAGCGTTTTCGTGACCAGTATTCCCATCGGCTACGTTACGGTTCCAAATGGACATGTTTTGCCAGTGAACTGCCTGATATTGGTATTCGCCTGCGCGCCCATCATCGATATAGACGTCAACTGCAGGCGGGGCTCCAGCCGTTGTTACAGGGTTAGGAGCACCCGCGGGCTGATAGCAACCCTGCTTTTCAAATGCCCAGCGAATGACTTTGTTATAAGCTCCCCCTGCGAGGCCTGCGAATGTCCAATCTAATAGATCGGTATCCTGCAACGCTTCGCACCAGATTTGCGCATTATTGGGATTAGTTGCCGGGGTTAGACTGCCTATTGTGCGCAAGATCAGGTAGGTAACCATTCTCGAAGCAAATTGCCTTCGACCTAAATCATGGTGGTCGCCACCAATGGCACGGTAGATCCTGAAATGGCAGGTTGCGAGGATTTGCTCGCTCCCATAGCCACCATCGTCATTAATGCCTCCTCCCCAAGCCCAAGTCGCTATATCACGATCAAAACGACGTTCTGCTCCGCCAAAGGGGCGGAATGGGGCATAGCGAAATCGTTCGGGCAAACCTAATTCGCGAAGTTGGGATTCCGGATCCATTTGCAGAGCAGCAAGGCCGTCGCCAGCGCTATGTGCAAACCCGAATAAGCCGCTGCCGACATGGTCACCAAGTGTTCCGTGTCCACCCATTTCATGCCAGTGAACCCATGGGTCGACTGCGCGGCAAAGCGGATCCGTCGGGTTCGTTGTATCACACAGGGCATAGCACATGTGACCGGTTCCACCTGACCCGTTAGGAGACCAATGTGCATTGATTATGTTGCCCAGCCCGCGATGGTCTACTCGTATTGGAAATGTCGTTCCATCAAAATAGGTCGATCGAGGAAAGCCCAAGCTTTCAATAGTTTTTAACAGCTCTGTTTGGTGGAAATACGCATTTACCGCGCCAAAATCGTTAGTGCGAGCATCGTAATCGAAATCGTTCCCCGTTGGCATGGTTGGTGGAACGATAGTAGGGGCTTCAATCTCGGCGATAGTTACATATGTTCCGCTGAGTGATTGGGCTCCGCCTACAGGCAGGTCCAGATCTGTTAGCAGAATAGGGTCACGGTATGGATTCAAGATTGCATTTCCTAGGTTGGATGTGATCGTAAGGTCGCCAGTCTTAACGATTGGGTCACGTCTGAAAACTAAGCCGTTTATTCCGCAGGTCATACACTCGATATACAGGATGGAATTTGTATCAATCTCTACAAGAATCAGCCAGGTTAATCCATTAAATCCTTGTAGGTTTTCTGTGAAGATAATCTCGGCAACAAGATATGACTGACCGGATTCTATCTTCTCAGGGACATGAGGAAGTTGCGGGATCGGAATTTCCTGTGATTCCTCCAAATTTTTCCCGGCTTTTTTTCCTTCAGTCGGTGCCGGTTTGCCAGAATAGCGTATATTTGGATCGTATTTATAGATAAAGAACTTACCGCTCAAAAACTGTGTTTCGTCATAGACTCGGCCGGTCCCGCCCTCCTTAGAATCTGCTGTAGCAGGAGGAGTCTTGACTTTGAGGATATTGCGAACAAATGACGCAGTTTCATCTTCGCCTGGTGCTTCATCAATTCCGGCTGAGACCATTGCTTTGCGGGCAACAACGAGTTGAAAAATCTTTTTATATTGCTCAATTGTCTCTCTATCAGGAAGTTTTCCGTAAATGTCGTCTTCGCTGTTAATCGTTGAGCCTACGATGCGGTTGGGGTTTTGTTTGATCTCAACCGAAAGACCTCTGCGCCAGACGGGAACGTTCATGTAGGTCTGGTAATATCCTATGGTAGTCGCGTCAAAAAGGTGTTTTTCTTCGCTCAGGTGGTATTCAATACCCTGTTCACGTGGATCAAGAAACGACACCTTCTTATGCAGGTTTTTGAGTTCTTCTTTCTGGATTTGCAGGGTTTCAGCCATTTCGTTCAAGTAATCGTTGGCAGATAAGAGAGGGATGTCTTGTTCGCTGGGCCAATACGCCTCGCTGTGACGGATGTGCTGGATTTTTCCTTTTTGATCTTGAGATAAATGAGCCTTTAGATCAGGGTTGTAGATGGTTCTCATGACTAATTCTCCTTTTTGTTGAGATTGGATTAATGTCTTACTTGGGTCCAATTTTTAGCCATCCATCAATTAATTAATGGCTGGCGGTTCCTCTTTATATTCGTACTTGATGTGATTGCCCTTCTCATCCTTCTCGAGTACCGGCTAAATAAATCCTCCGCAATGGAGCGAATGGAAGCATCCGGCTCCACTGCATCAAGATATTGGGGTAGGCTTTTGTCGGTTTTGCGGGTGATGGCAGGAATCGCAAGGCTCCAGCCGAACCCAAAAGGGCCGTTGCCGGAGCCGGAGTCATACGCCAGATTAAGTTGGGGTTCAAAGTCAGAGCGCCCTGGGCTAGTCGCGATCGGTATGGGCATGGAGTCTGTATCGGTGACCGGGTCCGCGTTAATTTTCTCGCCCAGGCCATGAATAGCGCTGCTGCCCTTGGGAAGAGAAACGGATGGAGCGCTGACGAGACGGTTATTGTTGCCCGTCGCGTCCGTGCCCCGTCCATTACTTCTCGAATTGCCATTCTCGTTTGATTGTGCTGATCCGTTAGGTGGCTGTGAGTTTGGCATAGATCATTACCTCTAAAGAAATTTCAACCGATAGATAAATTTGAAATATTCTTAACAGCGATTTTGATATTTTTTAATAAAAAGGATTTTTTTACAGCAGTTTTGTCTTGCTAGAAAACCCTTGACGAGAAAGGGTGATAAGAAATAAAGCAGTACCTTATGGGTCATTGTCGCATTCGGGGCGAGCGGAATTGAGGTTGCAAAATGGCAATTCGAGTATTTCTGGAGGAGTTACATTAGCTGGGGCAGGTAAAGCAGTTGGCCTGGGGGTATTTTCCTCCTCCCACCAAAGAAGAAAAACGGCTTTATAATGGGCAATATCAGCATTTGCTTCAATACGTACATGCAGCGCCGTTGGAAGATAGGGACTGATTTGAACGATAGGCGGATCCATTACGGTTGACATATCAGTAAAGCGATTATCGATTATTACTTTGTATTTAAGCGCCGAGTTTGGGGTTGGCGGATCACGCGGTATAGGTTCGAGATAATAATCTCTTACACGGACATTATAGGGACTATCTGGAGCAGTTGAAAAACTGTTTCTGTTGCAAAGTTCAACTACTTTTGGAGTTACACGAACAGCAGGTTCCTGAGTTTTTGGAACGCGCCGGATTGAATCAGCCGGATGGAGTTCCAGCCACCCGCCATGGCCTACGTAAGTATTAAACCAACACTCATGTTTCACGTAATCAGGCGTTCTTGCCCCAGGATTAATTAGATCATAATGTAAGTGGGCCGTATCTTCCACCAGAGCACCCGTAATGATCACATAATCACCTTCCTGAAGATCTGGTTCGTTTACGGGTATGCCACCTGGTTTGACGACATTGTAGGGCCAAAATACATCTGGCCATTTGTCAGCCTCCGGGTCTGTCACCCAGCCTGCTGGGACTTGATTGTTGTGCCAGGATTTGTGCCAGGCATTCAACTCAATTGTCATTAAATCGGTGCCGGGCAGGAGAAAAGTACCGGCATCTGGCTGACTCCCGCCAGTGAGGGGAATATGTATATTTGGATTAAGGATACTGGTGAATTCATCAAACCACCTTCCAGTCATTACTGCAGTTGCCAACGGCGGGGTGCTTGAGTTGTAATTACGCTCAATGAAGCCATTATCCAACCATATGTCATAATGCCAATCTTCAGTAGCTGGCGGATTCTCATTGCCAATATTTCTACCCGGGCCAACGAGCCACCCGGCCAGAGTAACATTATTAGCAATCAGCGCATTGTCTCCGCCGGTGGATACCATTCTTGAATCAGATTTTTGTAAAGGGACAGGCGGTAGAAAAAACACTGACGATGCACGGGGTTCCAATATCGGTGGCCTGACAACCGAGATTTGAAGAGGCGCAGCTTCTTTTTCTAGCCCGGATAGATTTAAGTTTTGCGAGGTATCAATCACGCTCAAGGAAAAATTCGCAATTTCGCGTTTATCCAAAGGCAGGGCAACATATACTCGCCAAAAATAACGAGAATCAGTGGATGTTACTAGGATCGGATCAGAAATCCGAAAATAGCCGGTCGAATCCAGATCGGGGTGGCTCGAAGAATCCTTTACTTCTGGAAGAAGTTGATCATCGATTTTTATCTGAATATTGCTCGGCCAGATAGCCCGCAGTCTGAGTTCGAAACTTGCACCTGGGGACATTTCGTAAACACCTGAGGCATGATACGGAACAAGGTGTTGGTGGTCAGTATCAAGTATTGTTTCCAGGACGGGAGTTTCGGCAGCGGGCAGATTACTTGGTTCTATAGGACCAGGTCCATAATCGGTAACACAGCCACTGATTGCCATTGTCACCAGGGTGAAAATCAAGCTAATCCGAAGATAAAGATAATTAATTGGGGTTCGCATATAATGGTTCCGATCCTTGTTAAAATACTTTCAAAAATAGATACGAGTAAAGGGTGTGTAACTATAGCTAAGGCTTCATCCGTCAACATATTTCAGCTTGCAATATAAACTTTGAACCACAATCGTATTCCAGTAAGGCAGGTTACGATTTGAATTCTATTAATAATATGATCAGAATCGAAAAAAAACTGCCAAAAACTGCCAATTTTTATCTTGATTGTCCCCGAAATAAAATAGAGCCAGAAGTTCGGCTCTATTTTGTCCTAAGTATGATAAGTAGAAGATACTTTGCTGATCCAGCTCGAACTTCTCGGCAAGCCAGCGTGCCACCCAACACACTGCGCTGCTGCGTGGCAAATCTTCCTGCGACTCATCATTTTCAAAACGTTGGTTCCAGTTTTGGAGCGTGTTTTCGCTCACTTTTTATGTCTTTGCGAAGGGATTTCACCACAAAGGACACCAAGGGGCACGAAGAAAAGCGGTCAGGAAAAGGCAAGCGCGGACACACGTAGAAAAGAGCATTAATTGATTGTCTACGCTGAGCTTTTCGCAACCGTCCGCGAAAAACTCCCGTTAAAGCAGGTTTTTTGCCGGGCGTGGCTTTCTTCGGATTGGCGGGTACGCTATGCGCGCCACACCAGCAGGAGGGCACCGCTGGTTCGCGATGACACTTGAAGGGTGTTCTTTGCGAGTCTAGCCTTCGCAGTAGCCCCGCAGAGTGGGCTGGGTTGAGCTGGCGACTACTTGCGCAATGGCGTATTCGCGGGTGTGGCTCAGGCTGATGGCCCAATCGGTCAGTTCCAGGTCTTTTGCCATTTGGCGGGCTTTGCCATACAGGCGCAGAGCGGGCGCTCCACTCGGCTCACGCAGGACCTCAATCTCAGCCCAACTGATATCCCCCAGGCCGCAGCCCAGGGCTTTGGCAACCGCTTCCTTGGCCGCAAAGCGTGCGGCCAGGGAAGCGTAGTTTTTATCACACAACTGCTGTTCCGCCGGGGTATAGATGCGCTGTAAAAAGCGTTCGCCGTGTCTTTCCACAGCCAGCTTTACTCTTGAAATTTCGATCAGGTCAACACCGGTGCGCAGGTTCATAAAACCAATCTTTTCCTAAGGCCCTGAGGTGGTGATGGCCAGGGCGGCGGGGTTGATATATTTTCGGGCAGCATCCAATACCATTTCGGGGGTCACGGCTCGGACCTGATCTTCGTAATTACGGTAATAGTCCAGCCCCAGATTGTGTCTTTCTATATTGATCAGGGAATTGGCCACACCTGCATTGGATTCCATCGAAAGTGGCAAGCGTCCAACATAGTGATCCTGGCTGTCACGCAGCTCTTCAGGGCTGACACCTTCTTCGGTGAAGAGTTTTAGCTCGGAAATAATCAAGTCCAGGGCCTTTTCCAGGTTGGCTGGATTGACCCCGGCGCTGACCTCCCAGGTACCCGGTCCCGTGCCCGCGCTGACGTTGGAGGAGGCATAATACGCCAGCCCACTCTGTTCGCGCACGATATCTCCAATGCGCCCCATCATGCCAAATTGACCCAGAACTGAATTACCCAGCGAGGTTGCCAAATATTCGGGGGCATTGCGCACCGGTCCCAGGACTCCCACCAACAGGTCGGTCTGAGACTTGCCTTGCAGCGCAATATGTTCGCGGACAGTCTGCTTCAGAGCTTTGGCTTCCGGCAGGGTTGGGGTGATTTCTTGTTCAACTTGCCAGTCTCCCAGGCTCTGATTGATCAGGTCTGTGACCTGGGCCGGATCGACCGCTCCGACAACGGCAATGGTCATTCCACGCGGACCAAAACAGTGTTGGTGGTAATCGAGCAGGTCGTCGCGCGTCAGGGCTTTGACCGTTTCTGGGTAGCCCTCTTCCGGGCGGGCGTAGGGGTGATCGCCGAAGATGATGCGATCGAAGGCCATGGCAGCCATATCGCCGGTATCCTGGGCGCGCATTGCGAGCCCGGTCAGGATCTGGTTGCGCAGTCTTTCGACCTCAGCATTTGGGAATGTGGGGGTGCGCAGGGCGGCGGAGAGTAAGGTAAAAAGCAGCGGCAGGTCTTCCACCAGGGCGCGCCCGCTGAAACCGGTGGTATGCGCGCCGGATGAAAAACCGAGTCCGGCCCCGACCGATTCGAGTTCGTTGTAAATTTGTTCGAAGCTCATGGATTGCGTGCCACGCATAAGGGCGGCTGTGGCAAAGGTTGAACGTCCCAGTTTTTCGTCCGAATCAAACAGGCTGCCGGCGTGCAGAAAGCCGCTTAATGAGGCGGATGGGCTGCTGGGGTTGGTTCGCACCAGCACGGTGATCCCGTTGGGCAGGCTGACGCGTGTAATGTCATCAGCACCTGGCAGTGAGTGTTTAGGGCTCATGCTTCTTCTCCTGCGCCTGCACCGTTTGGCAGATACGTCCCCACCACGCGGTGGCGGGGTTGAAAGATGGTCTGGGCGGCTTGCAGCACGTCCTGTGGCGTAACCTGGCTTAAGCGTTCCAGGTAGCCGGTAAACCAGCTGTAATCAGCGAACATTTCGGAATATCCCAGCCAGAAAGCCTGGTTGGTGATGTTTTCGGAACCGAAGGCAAACATGGCGCGCGCTTGTTTGATGGCGCGCGCGACCTCTTCCGGCTTGACCAATTCATTTTGTAAGCGGTCCAGCTCAACATCCAGTGCTGCCAACGCGTGTTCCAATTGGTTGACCGGGTGCCCGGTCAGCACGAAGGTGTACATGAACGGATCGACTGTGGCAGTTGAGCCGCCGTGCACGCTGACAGCCAGTTCCGTATCCACGATGGCGCGGTATAAACGGGAAGTCTTGTTGGAAATGCCGCCGCCGCCAAACATGTTCAGGTTGGCAGGCCCGGAAAGCAGGCTGTTCAGGACTGCCAGACCGAAGAAATTCGGGTCACTGGCGGCTGGAGAACGGTAGGCTACTTCCAGGAAGGCGGTTTCACCGGGACCTTCCACCGTCAGCCGCATTTCGCCGGGTTGGTCTGGTTCAGTGCGCTGCAGGCGGGCTGGGGTTGGCCCGAGCGGGATGGCGGAATAAAGTTCACGGATGCGCGCCAACATGGGTTCGGTCTCAAAATCACCTGCCAGTGCCAGTACTGCGTTATTGGGTTGGTAGTAGGTGCGATAGTGATTGTAGAGTTGGTCACGGGTCATGCTGTGCAGGTCTGACATATCCCCGATGACTTCGTGGTGGTAGGGATGCACGCGAAATGCTGCTTGCTGGATGGCTTCGCCCAGCAGGAAGAGCGGCTCATTTTCGCTGCCTTCGCGTTCCGAGATGATGACCGTGCGCTCCGAGTCGACTTCTTGCGGGTCAAACTGGCTGTTGACCATACGGTCAGCTTCCAGGCGCAAAGCCAGGTCAATCTGGGCGGCGGGCATGGTTTCGTAATAGGTGGTCCAATCCAGGAAGGTAAAGGCATTCCACTGCCCGCCGACGCGGTCGATGGCTTTATCCAGCATGCTGGGGGGGAACTGCGGGGTGCCTTTGAATTGCATGTGCTCCACCCAGTGCGAGATGCCAGTTTGTCCGGTCGGTTCGTCTTTTGAACCAACCCGGTACCAGATCCATTGGCTGATAAGCGGAGAAGTATGGATTTCCTTCAGGTGTACTTTTAAGCCGTTTTCAAGTGTTACTTCAGTGCTTTCAATCATAATTCTCCATGGGAAATGGTCAACCAATAATATGTAATTGGCCTTGTATGCGCATAGATACGAGATGTTTTTTTCTTTTATAACGAAGGTTTGCCGTGTCGGATTTATCCCAATTGTGGGTTTTATTTTATAAAGTAAATATCACAAAAGTCGATATATTTGGCGCAGAGGGGCAGCTCTTGTGCATTTCTGATTTGGGGCTGCAGCAGGTTATAGAAGGGCGCGATGACTTGTTGCAAGCCGATAAAGGGTTTATGCAGTTCGGTCTTGTCGAGCGGAATATCGACCGGGACGTTGATATGGATCGGGACGGTGGTGGTGACCGGCACATTCAGTTCCAGGTGGATCGGCAGGTTGGTGCCGGCAGGCAAAACGATATTGGCCGTGCTGTTGATGGTTAGACCGCCAGTGCTAATGTACACATTGGCATCTGTGATAGGGGTGTCGCGGCTCAGCACTACCATGGTATCCTGGCTGATGGGCAGGGTGAAGTTGATCGGGATGGTATCCGAGACGGTGATGTTGGTCTGGATATGGGCTTGATCCATATAAATAAAATTTTCATACAAGCCACCCAACAGTTTGTCGCCAACCATGGCCTTGAGGGTGAATAATTCACGCCCAAGCAGCAGCACAACTACCAGCAGGACCATGTTAACCGTGAAAGAGATCAGACTGGCGATGGTCCAAAAAGCCGGGATTGTTTTGGAGAGCTGAAAAAACGGTTTGCGGGGTTTGCTGGTTTTGGGTGTGCTTATTTTTGCCACTGGCAGTTTGCCGCTGGGCGGCGTAAAAAATGGTTTAAAGGGTGTGGAAATGCCAGATCTGGCAGGGCTGAGGCGCGGGGTGGGGGCCTGGCTGCCCGGATTTCCACTCCCGGCGGTGGCGTGGGGTGATTGGGAATAGCCAGTGCTATCAGTCGTATTTGGGGTTTGCTCAGGCTGACTCACACGATCATTTTTTGTACCAGTAAGATTTTTAAAATTTTCAATCAGGTCGTTAAAAAAACCTTTAATGCTGTTATCCGGTTTCCGCATGCAGACTTTTCTCCTCTCGGGGATGGTTCCAGAGCCATGTTCTTTACCCAGCGCGATCACAAATTGCTATTTGTGATCGCGGACGTTATATAAATAAATATAGCATAGATTTGAAAATCGCGGGTTGGTTGCGTATAGAATTGCAGAATTGTTAGGACCAGCCTGTCCTTGACAGCCAGGCCCGGTTGGTTTTGAAAATGTGTATGTGTATTGTATGCAACCTGTCTGGATGACTTGCATTGTCTGATTGATTCTAATATAATCCACCTATTATTGTCTGAATTTTCTGTAGATTTTAAAGGAGTTCGTGTGGCTGATCAGTGTTATTATGCTGCGGTTGTTGGGGCTGGACCGGCTGGGATGTTTGCGGCGCGTGAATTGGCACGCAGTGGCGTGAAAGTGGTTATTTTTAATCGCGATATTAAACCGGGGGGGTTGGCAGAGTATGGGATCTACCCGGATAAATTTTCCATGAAGGAAGCCTTGCGCAACCAGTTTCGACAGGTGCTGGATACACCCGGGATCAGCTATTGTGGGAATCTGACGGTCGGGTCACAGGCAGATTTGAGCCTGGACGATTTACGCGCATTAGGTTTTCAGGCTATCCTGGTGACGGTTGGGGCACAGGGTACGAAGTGGTTGGGGCTGCCCGGTGAGCATCTGTTGGGGGCCTACCATGCCAAGGATCTGGTCTATCATTACAATCAGTTGCCGCCCTACAGCCAAAAGAAATTTCATTTTGGCAAAAGGGTGGCGGTGGTAGGCGCCGGCAATGTTATGCTGGATATTGCGCGCTATGCCATTCAAAAACTGCGTGCCCGTGAAGTGATCGCAGTGGTGCGGCGCGGACCGGCAGAAGTGAAATTTGATAAGAAGGAAATGGAATATGTGGTGCGTAATCTGGATTTGCGGGCACTCGATGATGAATTCGTGCGCGTTAATTCGACGATGACCGCCATTGGACAGGACCCAGCCGCTGCGCGGGCTCAAATACTGGAAGCGCTGCCCAAGGCGCAAACTACCCGTTCCACCACGCAGTTCCGTTTTGAGTTTTTGGTTTCGCCGGTGCAAATTCTGGGTGAGGAACACGTGACCGGGCTGGAGCTGGAAGATAACAGTCTGGTGCTGCAGGATGGGCAGGTCAAAGCCCGCGGGACGGGTCATAGACGTGTCCTGGAGGTCGATTCGGTGGTCTTTGCAATTGGTGACCGGGTGGACGATGGTTTTGGCTTGCCCGTCGAACAGAATGAATTTGCCAAAAATCCCCAGCCGCGTTTCCCGGTTGACGGGTTGTCTTTCGAAACCTTTGACCCGCAAAGCGCGCAAGTCATCCCGGATGTTTTTGTGGCGGGTTGGTCACGCCAGGCCAGTACCGGGCTGGTGGGTTATGCCCGCAAGGATGGAACCCTGGGAGCCAAAGCTGTCTTGCAGTACTTGCAAACGCTCAGTCCGCTGCAGCCGGATGAGGCGGCGCTGCGTACTCGTCTGAAAAAGCTGGGCAAACCGGTTGTTACCCAAAATGACGTTCGTAAACTGACCGAGATCGAGTCTGAAATCGCCCGGCAGCGCGGATTGGAGTTCTATAAATCCGGCTCGAATCAGGAAATGTTAGAAAAAATTATGTCGGTCGGTTGACCGGTTTTGAAGGGTGTTTGCGAGGGTTTTGTTAGTTGTTTGTAAGGAACTAAAGTGGATAAACTGTGTTCTAATATATGTAGAAATGAAACTTTTTGACGGGTAGATTCGTTATATAAGTATCCACACTTTATTCATAATAAGGAGGTTGTCATGTCTTTGTTTGGTAGCATCGTGGTAACTGTTTTGATCGGATTGTTTGCTGTACTCAGCCTCCTTCCTGACTTTTTTCAATATTCAGAAGAAGACGCAATTGTGCAGCTGCAGGACTGATAAAAAGAGGGCGACCTGAATGGGTCGCCCTCTTTTTATATTAAAATTCAGCCCGCTTCGATTGTTTTAAGGATGACTTGCGCCAATTGCAAGGTGCGCTGCGGCGCGTCACCCAGGTGGGTGCGATAATTCATCAGGTCGCGGACTTGTTCCAGGATGAGGTACTTTAACAATTCAGGGTCTTTTTCCAGGTTGGCGCTGAGCGGGTTGGCTTCGCCGGCGCGGATGGCTTCCCAGGCGCGCATAGCCTGCGCGCGGATCAGCTCGTGCATGTCCTGACGGTTGGCGCCGGCCATCACAGCCGCCATCAGAATCCGTTCGGTAGCGGCAAAGGGTCCGTAACTATCCAGGTTGCGAGCCAGGGCGCGTTCATCCACTTTCAAGCCGTTTAGAATGGCACCCGCAGTTTTTAACATTTCATCAGCCGCCAAAAAAGCTTCGGGTAGGATGGTGCGCCGGTTGGCTGAGTCGTCCAGGGTGCGTTCCAGCAGGGAATGGGCGGCATTATCCCAGGCTACTCGTGGCAGTTGTGCCAGGTAGCGCCCGAGCGAGTCGATCTTTTCGGCGCGGATTGGGTTGCGCTTGAAGGGCATGGCAGACGAACCGACCTGCTTCGCCCCAAAGGGTTCGCTCAGCTCGCCGATGGGTGGCGATTGCAGCAGACGCAGGTCAAAAGCCATCTTATAAAGCGATTGTCCCAGCCCGGCCAGGGCAGAAAGTACGTTGTAATCCTGTTTACGCGGATAGGTCTGGGTTGCAACTGGATAGAAAGGCAGGTCCAAACGTTGACTGAGCTGGGCTTCAAAATGGGCCAGTTCGTCCACGCCCAGCAGCTCGGCGTAAGAGGCACCCGTGCCCACCGCTCCTTTAAAGCCTTTACCGCGGATTTCAAGGCGCAGGTTTGCCAGGTGTTGGTAATCGTCCAGCAGGTCCTGCGCATACTGCGCCAGTCGATAACCCAGAGTGGAAGGTTCGGCGGGCTGCAAATGGGTAAAAGCAATCAGGGCCGTGTGTGAATGAGTCTGCATCAGACCGACCAGGCTGCGCAGAACTGCTCGTACTGCACGCAGGGTCAGGTCCAGGCCTTCGCGCAGGCGCAGCGCATCGGCATTATCTTCGATGTCCATCGAAGTGGCGCCAAAATGTATGATGCCTGCGCCGATTTGCGCTTGTTCTGCAAAGACACGGACTTCAGCCATCAGGTCATGCTGGATCTCGTCCTCAATCTCCAGCGCACGCGGCAGATTGATTTCGGTGCAGTGTGCGCGCAGGTCGGCCACCTGTTCCGGGCGTACTAACCCGTAACCGGTTTGTACTTCGGCCAGTGCCACCCAGATCTGTCTCCAGAGCAGGCGTTTATGGTGCTCGGACCAGGTATGGCGCATATCGGTTGACCCATAGCGCCAGGAAAAAGGTGATTGGTAAGATGTGAAATCGCTCATTATTGTTACCCTGTGTTTTCTGTGTCTGATAGATGTATAATTATTTTATCACTGGATGTTGTTCGAATTTTTAGACCGGTTATTTTTATTGGATAGCAAGAAAATATAATTTTTTCGCCGCTGTTGGGAACCTTATTCATTTTTTTGCGAATTGATAGGAGGTTACCATGTATTTTGAAGCTGAATTTTATTCGTATGATCACGTTGTGCATGGTCACGTAGATACGCCACAAGACCGATTGAGTGATCTGCTTAATTCAAAAAATGATACCAGCCTGATAATCAGGGATGCTTACATCAGCCGGTTATCGAATACGGGAAAAGCGCCGCCTATCCATATGGCTGAAGTGCGCATGGAAAAGCATTCTGTACTATTCGCCTACCCGGCCGAGCGTGATCTATCTCCCAAAAGCATGTACCGCCGGGCCACGCGCCAGGTATTTCCAGTGGGGGTGCTGCTGCCCAACTTTGAACTGGTTGGCTTGCTGCACCTGACCGAACGGCTGGAAATCCACCGTGTGCTTTTATCACGGCCCGACGATTTTATCCCGTTGACGCATGCCACTGTGACCTATTCGCTCTTTCCCGATCTCAAAATTTGGCGCAGTACGATCATCTTTAACAAGAATCACATGATCCTGATTGGCGAACAGTCCCTGGGTAATTTGCCCGCTGCACCCGGCCCACAGGTTGCGGACTGAAATGTAGTCTACGGGGTTATTAAGGTTTTGACATACAAAAATATCTTTTAATTTAATGGATAAAAACGATCTTTCCTTTGGCACACCACTAATGAATGCAGCCGGGATGCTGGGCTTTGCCCCGGATCCCCGGGCTGTACTGAATACATTCCCG
This sequence comes from uncultured Anaerolinea sp., assembly GCA_964462245.1. Classification (GTDB taxonomy): domain Bacteria; phylum Chloroflexota; class Anaerolineae; order Anaerolineales; family Villigracilaceae; genus UBA5195. Next base: position 3,471 of record CAYWXS010000073.1, on the reverse strand, counting down.
AGCGGTACCTGGGCTGATCTGGGTGTTTTTGTGACCAACCCGCTCAGCTTGCGCGCGCGCAGACCGGTCAACACCCCACAGCAGATCGACTACCCGGGTGGAATATTGCTGCATGCGGGTCTGCCCAACCCTGGTTTTTCGGCTGTTCTAAAAAAATATGCCCGGCGTTGGGCTTCCACCCGTATGCCGGTCATTGTGCATGTGATGGCAGATGGTCCGGAAGAAACGGCGCGTATGGTACGCATGTTGGAAGGCCTGGAAAATATTGGTGCGGTCGAACTGGGCTTTTCTGTGCTGCAGGCGGCGGATGGCATCCTGGCGACCCTGGAGTTGGCCCAGGGTGAGCTGCCGTTGATTGCCAACCTGGCCCTGAACCAGGTTTTGAGCCTGGGGCCACAGGCCGTCCAACACGGCGCGGCGGCGCTCAGTTTTGCGGCACCACGCGGAACCTTGCCCGGACAGGTGCCGCTGGACCCGGATGAAGCCTGGAGCATGATCAGTGGCCGTTTGTATGGTCCGGGGCTGTATCCGCAATCACTCAGCCTGCTGCGCAGTGCGGTGCGGTTGGGGCTGCCGGTGATTGGCGGGGTGGGGGTTTATACCCAGGATCAGGCGGATGCCATGCTGGCTTCGGGTGCGCTGGCGGTGCAGTTGGATGTAATGTTGTGGAAGTAGACAGTACCCCGCAGGTGGTGTTTTGCGGATGGCATCATCCGCAAAACACCACAAAAAAAATCTTCTGTTTTGTGTGCTTTAAGTTCGTAACCATTATTGGCGTTAAATAAAAAAAACCCCGTCTCACGACGGGATTTTGTACTGTCAGGCTGGCTAGAACTTAGATGGCCTTGACGTTGGCGGCCTGCAGACCCTTGGGGCCTTTTTCGACCGTGAATTCAACGCGCTGGCCTTCTTCAAGATTGCGGAAACCATCGCCCTGGATAGCGGAGAAGTGGACGAAAACATCAGGGCCGCCTTCGCGGGAGATGAAACCGTAACCTTTGCTACCATTGAACCACTTAACCGTACCGATGACACGTTCAGACATTTTTTGCCTCCTTAGAGCAAAACAACAAAAAGGGTGGAAAGTTGTGGTGCAGTTCGTCTTCGGCCGGTCTATTATAAAAAAACGGCCCAAAGTCAATGCTTTGGGCCGTCGTCTTTCTTATCCAACGAAAACTTAGTTGCATCCTACATAGAAGAATATATCAGTTGTCTCTGGGTTTGTCAAGGATTAACATGCTGTTAATCAAAAATACACAATTTTTTCATAAAAATCACCCTCAAACAGGACCCGATTAACGGGTTGGCAGGTTTTATTTCTCCAGCCAGATCGTGACCGGACCATCGTTATGGATCTCGACTTGCATGTCTGCACCAAAGACGCCTTGCCCGGTGGGCACACCCAACTCAGCCAGCAAATTCGCGAAACGCGCCACCAGTGGGCGGGCCACATCGGGCAGCGCGGCAGTCGTAAAGGAAGGCCGGCGACCCCGGTTGGTATCGGCATAAAGTGTAAACTGCGAGACGACGATTGCAGCGCCGTGCACATCCAGTACCGAAAGATTCATGCGTTGCTGCGGGTCTTCAAAAATGCGCAGATTGGCGATCTTATCCGCCAGGAAGGCGGCTTGCGCCTCGCCATCCCCGTGCCCGACGCCCAGCAGGATGACCAGTCCCTGCCCAATTTCGGCTGTTATTTCATCATTAACACTGACTTTGCCGTATTTGACCCGCTGTACCAATGCGCGCATGATTTGATGCTCCTGTCTTGGATAAGCCGACCGCTTCGCGAAGCAATATACTGCAAAGTTGCCAAGAGTGCTAAGAAAACCTGATTTTCTTTTAATATTTGCAGCCTTCAGGTCCTGGCAGCCTGGCGTATGTGCAGCTTGTATAAATCCATTGGGCTTGCCTGGAGTGATTAAAATCAACACGGATCAGCGGGTGAACAATTTGCAGGTTTATTGGCCTGGTGTGCTCGAACCTGTTGATCCGTATTGTAACAAGAGCAGAGGTATTTTTCTGCCTATTTGGGCAGCTGCATGGCCTCGCGGACTTCAAGCATGGTTTGGTCGGCGATACTGCGCGCGCGCTTGGCGCCATCGTGCAGCACATCCCAGACGTTGTCGGGGGTTTTGCCAATTTCTTCACGCCGGGTGCGGAAGGGTTGCAGGTTGTCGTTCAGATTGGCGGCAAAGCGCTTCTTGCAATCGACGCAGCCAATGCCAGCGCGGCGGCATTCGACGTTGATCATTTCCAGGTCTTCCTTGGAGGTGAAGATCTTGTGCATCGAATAGACATTACAGATGTCCGGGTTACCGGCATCGGTGCGGCGCAAGCGCTGCGGGTCGGTCACCATCTGCATCACGCGCAGGCGGGTCTCATCCGGGGTGGAGGCCAGTTCTATGTGGTTATTCAGGCTTTTGCCCATCTTTTGAACGCCGTCGATGCCCAAAACCTTGGGGATCTCGGTGTTCTTCATTTGCGGTTCCTTAAGGACATTGGCGCCATAGCGATAATTGAAGGAACGCACGGTTTCACGCGCAAATTCGATATGTGGGGCCTGGTCCACGCCAACGGGGACGACATCGGTCTTATAGAGTACGATATCGGCGGTCATCAAGATTGGGTAGCCGACCAAGCCGTAGTTGACATTGCTTTCCTGCTGGCGTACTTTTTCTTTAAAAGTAGGCAGATCGGTCAGTTTGCCCCAGGGCGTTACCATTGAAAGGTAGGTATGCAGTTCCATCACCTGGGGCACATGACTTTGGACGAAGACGATCGCATCTTCCGGGCGGATGCCGGCTGCCAACCAGTCGAGGGCCATGTCGTAGGTGTTTGTGACCAGTTCACGGGTTGTATCGATGGTGGTCAGGGCATGTACATCCACGATGCAGTACACACATTCGTAATCTTCCTGGAAAGCGACATAATTCTTGATTGCGCCCAGATAATTGCCCAGGTGCTGGCGCCCGGTGGGACGTGCACCCGAAAAAACGCGGCCTTTTTTTGCCATTATTCCTCGCTGAAGCTAAAGTTTTTTTACAAGACCAAGCACCTCGCCAGGTTCAGCGTGCCGGTTGGTCTGAAGTTTTGAATAAACAAGTTTTTGGTTTACAATTACTTCGAAACAGCCGCCGTCTGAGGGAATCAGGCTGATGGATTCGATCTCTGCCTCGAGTGCCTTGAGAAGTTCGTTGGCCAGGCTCACGGCCCGGTCTGTATAGTGTCAAACTGCGCAGTAAGTGACCTCAATTTTCAGCATGTTTAGGCTCCTAATAAATTCATTGTGCAAATTATAACATAATGGTCTTGACGCTTTGGAACAATGCTGATAAACTCTTTTTTCGCTAAGGCTATCGTTAAGCCTGCAGCCTGCACGAAGATCGCGGCCCAGGCTAATTACTTTGCCCGCTAACCTTGTAACACTGGGAAGCCTTTGGTATAATGTGCCCGCTCAGGACGGTGGCG
>CAYWXS010000072.1:0-33790 GCA_964462245.1 uncultured Anaerolinea sp. | reverse complement strand
CTTCGCCAACAACTCAAGTCACCCGACGTTAAAATGCTTCTTGCGTAAGTCCTATTAATATATATTGGTCATCACTATTGTTAATAGATGTGAATTGTCTGTCCTTGGGATGTTGAATAGGGGTTTTGCTGTTGTTTTGTGTGATAAAATATTGCAGTTTTGAAATAAGGGACGTACGGGGAGCATGTGCCCATATATTTGTTTTTAACAAGGAGAAATAATATATGCCCAGGCGTAGCTTAGCCAAACTCTACAAAGACGAGTTTGGTGGTTATTCATTTTCAAAATTTCAACAAGATCTTTTGGCTGGCCTTACGGTTGCAGCAGTCGCCCTTCCCCTGGCATTGGCTTTTGGTGTCGCGTCGGGAGCGTCAGCTGCTGCCGGATTGGTGACAGCCATCCTGGCGGGGTTTGTTATTGGGGCATTTTCTGGCGCGCCATATCAAATTTCAGGACCAACTGGTGCGATGAGTGCGGTACTAATCGTGTTGGTTCAGCGTTATGGGTTGGAAGGTATTTGGGTGGCGGGGATTCTTTCTGGTATTTTCCTGCTGATCATTGGTATGCTAAAACTGGGTCGTTTTATTGCCTTCATTCCATCGGCTGTCATCACAGGTTTTACTTCGGGAATTGCTTTAATCATTTTTATTGGTCAAATTGATAATTTCCTCGGAGTAAAAACCCCAGCCAAGGATGCAGCATTTTTTAAACTACTCGGCTACTTTCAAAGTAGTTTCAACTTGGATTGGCATACGATCTTTTTGGCGGGAGTTGTTATTTTAACCATGCTTCTGTGGCCAAAAAAGTTAAACATGCGGTTTCCTGCTTCTCTTTTAGGGATCATCCTTGCCACTGTATTAAATATGGTTTTGCATTGGCAAGTAAAAGAAATTGGTGCCATCCCTCAAACTTTAATATTGGCGGATCGTTTCAATCCTTTTGCTTTCGATTGGACAAAGATTCCCGAATTTATTGCACCTGCTCTGACGATTACTGCCTTAAGTGCGATCGAATCCTTATTGTGTGGGGCGGTCGCGTCTAATATGACAGGAATTCGTTTGCAAGCTAATCAAGAGCTGGTGGGGCAGGGTATTGGGAATATCCTGATCCCATTTTTTGGCGGAGTCCCAGCTACGGCCGCAATCGCACGCAGTAGTGTTGGCATTAAATCTGGTGGGCAAACCCGTTTGGTAAGCATTATCCATGCCGTTGGTTTATTACTCTCCATGTTTTTACTTGCACCGGTCATGGCACGTATTCCACTTGCAGCCCTGGCAGGGGTTTTAATGGTAACTGCTGTGCGTATGAATGAATGGCACGCTATTCGTTTTATGTTTGGAAAGATGTTCAAGACCGATATAGCTGCTTTTCTGATCACCATGTTTGCGACCATTACATTGGATCTTACCCAGGCGATTTTGATCGGTTCATTAATGGCAGGAGCCGTTTTTTTGAATAAAATTGCCAGTATCGAAATTGATGTTCAGGATGTGGATCCAGAAAAATTAAAAGCAAAAGGGATTGAAACCTCTGGTGAGTGCCAGCATGTTCGCGTGGCTTTTCTTACCGGGCCACTATTCTTTGCTGCCAGTGGCCAATTTAATGAAGCTTTTGCTAATCTCGGACAAACACATGCATTAATATTATCGATGCGTGGGGTGCCATTAATTGACACCTCAGGGCTGGATGCTATTCGGAATCTTAACGAACGACTGCATACAAAGGGTGGGACCCTTATGTTTGCTGGAATGCATGATAATGCGCGGGCAATGCTTGACAGGGGTGGTTTGACAGAAAAAATTGGAACTCAAAACTTTTTCTGGTCATCCGATCAGGCAATTGTGGAAGCTGAAAAACGTGGTTGCAAGTTCTGTGAACAGGAAAAATAAATCAAAAAAACCAGACACAATCATTTTTGTCTGGTTTTTTGAACGGCTTCTTGTAGTTACTTTGCGTGAGCTTTATTCATATCCATTTTTTCTTCGCATAATTGACAATCAATCTTCTCTCGGCTAAACTAGATTGACAAAATGATTCTTTTAGGAGTTACCAATGGATTTTCACGGTGATGATGGAATTACCCGCCGAATGGCGATTTTGCAGCAGCGTGTCAAATATGCGCGTGATAATGATCTATATTTTTATAATCAGCCGGTGCAAGAAGTACTGGGTGGGTCAAAAGTGATCGTAAATGGTCGCGAAATGGGTATGTATGCATCCTATAGTTACCTGGGTTTGGTAGGGCATCCGCGGATTAATGCTGCTGCCAAGGCTGCTGTGGATAAATTCGGTACTGGAACACATGGTGTGCGTTCTCTGGCTGGTTCGTTAACACTCCATACCGAGTTGGAAGAAACAATTGCTGAATTTAAGCATGCTGAAGCTGCGATAACCTACACATCTGGCTACATGACAAATTTGACAGTTATTTCCACCCTGATGGGTCGTGGTGATTTTGTTATTTCTGATAAACTGAATCATGCATCCATCGTGGATGGATGTATGATGTCTGGAGCTGAGTTTCGACGTTTTAAACATAATGATATGCAGGATCTTGAAAAGCGACTGCAGCAGGTGCCTTCTGAAGCGACCTGCCTGGTAGTTGCTGATGCAGTCTTTAGTATGGATGGTGATGTTATCGATTTGCCGGCAGTTGTGGCACTTTGCCGCAAGTACGGTGCCTACTTGATGATGGACGAAGCTCATTCGGTGGGTGTCCTGGGAAAGACTGGTCGTGGTATTGAAGAGCATTTCGAACTATGGGACAGTGTTGATATTAAAATGGGGACTCTATCAAAAACTATTCCATCTGTGGGTGGATATGTAGCTGGAAAAAGAGAATTAATAGATTTTCTGAGACATGGATCGCGGGCTTATATTTTTTCGGCAGCATTGCCGCCCGCCCAGGCTGCTGCTGCCAACGAAGCCTTTAAAGTTATTTTGGATGAACCCTGGCGGATTGAGAAACTCAATGCCAATACCCAACAGTTTATTGGTGGGCTTAAAGGATTGGGATTTGATACCATGTTGACCACCACCGCCATTGTCCCGGTTTTGTGTGGTTCTGATGAGCGTGCATATTCTCTTACACAGGCTTCCCAGAGAAATGACGTTTTTGTTCTGCCTGTTGTCTCGCCTGCTGTGCCTGAAGGATTATCTCGTTTGCGCGCTACTGTTCTCGCTTCGCATGAGAGCAGTGAGATTGAACGCGCGATGGATGTTATTGGTAAGGCAGGTAAGCAATTGGGTATCATTTAGGAACTGATATTATTGTAACAAAAAATACCCCAACTTCATTATTCGGGGTATTTTTTATTTCAGTCGGTTTATGAATTTATTCAAGAATAAATTTCGTTGGATTTTCAAAAAAGACCGTCCAAGCTAGAACTTTGGATGGGGTAAATATGTAAAGACCGCCTTCATCCCATTGTTCTATGCCTGGCGCATAACCAAATTTTTCATATTTTTTACAAAATGCTTCTGAAAGTCGTTGTGCCGTGGTTGGATCAGGTTTTTCAGATTTGGTACAGATGCCCTCGGCAATCAAAGCTTCGTCACCACTTTCAAGGTGGACAGAAACCTTTGGGTTTTGAAGGATGTTTTGGGCATGCCGTGTTTCAGGACTACCATCATAATAGATCTTGCCATCAAGAAATATGCCCCAACGTGGAATGGTATGGGGCCGTCCATCCGGACGGACTGAACAAAACCAGTAATTCTTTGCTTCAGTCAGGCGCTGGGTAACGTAATCCCACGTAAGACTGGAGCTGGGAGAATCTGCATACCCTTTTGGAAACATTGGACGCGTTACTATAACATTTGGCATGAATGAAGTTTCCTGATTTTGTAATTATTTTGCAGTGTCATATTTCGCTGAATTCTTGCCAACTTGAGATATTTTCGGTTTTTTATCCGTCTGCCACTTCTGAATCCAATTCACGATGCGGTTCCACTTTCAAAAGTTTAAATCCCCATTGAACTGCTGGGCCAATCAATATGGCAAAAACCACTGTACCAATTCCGGCTGGGCCCCCAAGCAGCCAGCCTACTAAAACAACAGTCACTTCGATCATTCCACGTGCAATGCGGATGCTCAAGCCCGTTTTCCGTTTAATTGCGAGCATCAGACTGTCCCGTGGTCCAGCCCCAGCGTCCACACCAATGTAAATGGCACTCGCCAAACCCATCATCATAATTGCCCCCAGGAGCATCCCAATCTGTAATGGTAAATTATTATTGACTGGCGATAGCATGCGCAGGGATAGATCTTCCCAGGGGCCAATGCTGAGGATATTGGCCAGGGTACCCCAGCCGATTGGTTCCCGAAAAATCAGGGCGCCGCTCAAGACGACAAAGCCCAACAGGACTGTGACAGTACCTGGAGTGACAGAAAAGATTTGGGAAAGTGCAACATCCAAAACGGCCCAGGCACTTGTACCCAGGTTGCCACGGATCATCATGCCGATGGCAATTCCGAAAATAGCAAAGCCAATTTGAATTCTAATAAAATCGGGGAGAAAAGTTTTCCAACGGATTTGTTTTAGCATGGTTTTCCTTAAGCCTTAAGTAAATGAAAGATGTGGGATAATACCATGGGTTGGAAATTTTACAAAACTATTGAATTTCATTCAGCTTTGGTTATTTACGCAAAACATAAAAGACCGGCAGTTTAACTGCCGGTCTTTTATGTTTTGCGTAAATAAATTATCTGGTGCGAGCCCAGTAGAAGATACCAGTATATGTAGACGTATCTGCGTATGGACCAGCTAACGACAGGGGTTGGTTATTAGCTCTGTGACTATTGACGCTGTTCACATAGTTATAAGATCCAAAATTTTTGATCCATGGACCGCCACTTGTACCACCGGTTTGGTCACAGCCGACAGTCATTGGGGCTGGCCCGCCAGAGTAGAATGGGCTGTAATAGGCAAAGGAAGTATTGCAGGCATACATATATGCGCCATTGAAAGGTGCAGCTGCAGGGTAACCCAGCAACCACCAGTTTTGGTTCACAGAGAAGTTATACGCATACCCGAGGTATCCAACCGTCTGTCCAATAGTTTTAGTAAGTCTCAATCCTGGAATGGCGCCAGCTGCCCAGTCGTGATCAAAACCACCGGGGATACCATTTGCATACCAATCGGTGAAAGTGATCATGGTTGAAGCTGTTGTCGGTACTGCCCATTGACCGTAAGGGGGGACACCATTGCGATAGGCTGGAACGAAAACTACATTGGTAGACCAGCCTGATGCAAGATTGTTACCGGCATGTAAACAGTGACCGGCGGTCACAATGGCCTTGTTGGCAATCACAGAAGCTGAGCAGACATAGGAACCACCGTTTTGGCGGAAAAATAATTTACCAACGGTTGAGAAAGGATAGGTGGTATAGGCCGAAATGGCACCAACATGGAAGCGTGTAAACGGAGCTGGATAGGAATATCCAAGTGGGCTTACGCCAGCCATGGAATCAGCTTCCAAAGCCTCCACTGCGGCAGAAGCTGCACTTTGGCCAGGTTTGGCACCAGGTGCAAACCCGGCAGGACCAGTTGGGCCGGCGGTTGCATCGCCAGTAAGCGCAGCAGCGCCATCAAGGCTGGGCATTGGATAAGGCTTGGCAGCTTTCATTTGGGCTGCAGTCCAGGGTTGTACTGCAACCAATTTGAGGCTGGCAGGGGGTGAAATGGTACCGCCATCGTTTTGAACAGGACTTGGGGATTTTACAGCAGATGCGGGACTGGAGGCGAAACCGAGTGCCACTGCAACAACGGTAATGAGTAAAACCGATAGTGCTACTTGTAAAATTTTGTTTTGCATATTAGCTCCATTAAAATATGTGTTTATGAATAAATAATAGGTTCAAAAAAAACAAAAATTTATTGGTGAAAATTTGACTACTACGCCTCCAGTCCGCCATACACGAATAAGTGTTAATGAGGATTTAAAAAAATTATATAGCAAGATATTTGCAAATTCAATAGGAAGTTTCTACTACTTGGGGTGAATTACATTTTTGTTCTGTTTTTTGTTTTATAAAACCCCAATTGGTGGTCAGGTCACGGTTGGAAAAAGCATTCGCTTGTGAAGAGAGATCTTGATTAGCCAGCTTTTGAAATAATTTCCTGGTCGTAATGTCGTTTGTAAATAAAATTAAATGACGGATATGGCGTAATACAGAAAAAACCTGCTGGTATACTATCTACTAATTCCATTGCTTAAGCCTATTGTCGATTCTTTCTGAAGTTAAATTTCAGGCTTTCATGGTGAAAATTATCCACAAAGGAAAACAGGCGTTTCTTCGAATGATTATGTCCAGTAAAGTATGGTTTTTGCTTGTAAGCTACCTGGGCATAATCTTAATCTGAAGTTGATGTATTATTTCTTTCGTGACTAGTAACGTTGGTTTTCTGTGTATATACCATTATTGATTGTTATGGTTATGCATGAATTGGTAATAGGAAAAAATAATGACTGAATTAATTCTAAAACCTGGGCGTGAAAAATCGTTATTAAGATTACATCCCTGGATATTCTCAGGTGCAGTCGAGACTATCAATGGCAGTCCCCAACCTGGTCAAACGCTGGATATTCTGGATAACCGGCGTAATTTCCTGGCCAGAGCAGCCTATAGTCCTGTTTCCCAAATTCGTGCCAGGGTCTGGACTTTTGATGAAGATGAAAAAGTTGATGCTGATTTTTTTAGCCGTCGCATTGAAGCTGCACTATCCATGCGTGCCAGCCTTGGCTTTTACAATTACAAGTCCGGTTCTGAAAGAACACAGGTAGATTCAACGGCTGTACGGTTAATACACGCTGAATCTGACCGGTTGCCGGGTTTGATCGTTGATAGCTATGGGGATGTGCTGGTTTTCCAGTCATTAACCGCTGGTTCGGAATTTTGGAAAGATATCCTGGCTGATATTTTGTTGGAAAAGACCGGGGTAAGTGCGATCTATGAACGTTCTGATGCTGATGTGCGTGAGTTGGAAGGGTTGCAAGTTCGTAATGGCGGACTGCGTGGCAGTCCATCTGAATCTTTGATTATTTCTGAATTCGGCTTACGTTTTAAAGTTAATATTGCTACCGGTCATAAGACAGGTTTTTATCTTGATCAGCGTTTTAACCGCCGGCGAATTGGGGAATTGGCTGCCGGGCGGGATGTATTGAATTGTTTCTGTTATACAGGTGGATTTAGTTTGCATGCCATTTCAGGTGGAGCCAGGAGTGTTCTATCAGTGGATTCATCGGCAGATGCGCTTGTCTTGGGACAGGAAAATGCGATTTTGAATAATTTTTCCTCCGGATTGGAATGGCGAGAGGCAGATGTCTTCCTGGCATTACGAAAATTTAGGGATGAGCGAAAAACTTTCGATATGATCATTCTTGATCCGCCCAAATTCGCAGCCACGGTTTCTCAGGCAGAAAAAGCAGCTCGTGGTTATAAAGATATCAACCTGTTGGCATTCAAGCTTCTCCGTCCGGGAGGTTTGCTCGCTACCTTTTCTTGTTCTGGCGGAATTGACGCGGATCTTTTCCAAAAAATTGTGGCGGGTGCCGCCCTGGACGCTGGTGCCCAGGCATCCATTGTGGAACATTTAGCACAAGCCGGTGATCATCCTGTCTCGCTGCATTTTCCCGAAGGTTCTTACCTTAAAGGTTTGATCTGTATAAAGAATTAGTCATGTGTTCTGGCATAAAAAAAGACCGGTTTTCCGGTCTTTTTTTATGCCAGGTGAGGCTTAATCATCGCCATTGCCAAGTGCTGAAATGGCGCGAAATAAGCCAAAAATCAATAGCCCTAATTGAATGGCTTCAGATGATGTAATCATCGTTTCTCTATCTTGTTTTTTTGCACGACGGTGCAGAAGCATTGCAGCAATCACACCAGCTCCTGATCCAATAAATGCGCCAATCATTATCGTTTTGGCGGAAGATGGTTTGTGAATTTCAATTTCTTTTTTAGCGGTCATTTTTTCCCTCACGTTTTGTTAATAAATCCAGCCAGGTTTTAATCCCTAAAATAGGTTGCGTGATTTTATCAGCCCATAGCTTAATTTCAACATTTAGCCATAAAATATAAGTCTGCACCTTGCCAGTATAGCGTGGAGTGATATTTAGCAGCTTACTCAATCCATATATCAGACCCACCAGCAGTGCGGTGATAAGTAATGCCAGGAACAGCATTGGTATGATTAGCCAGATGATGGATATATCAGCCCATAAACCAACATTGGGGCTGGCTCCAATTGCTCCAATAGCAGATAACACGCCCAACCCAATCCCGACAACGGAAACCAATATAACCGGGAGTATGATCTGGCGTTTTACGTCGTGACGATGTTTAAGGTAGCTTTCTCGTTCTGGGGTTGGCACATATACTTTATTCATAATATTATTTTAGCATAAATAATCAAAGAGCCAGGCATTGCCTGGCTCTTATAAAAATTTGAATGAAGTGTAATTACAGCTGGCGGTTCACTGCATCCATCACAGCCACTGCAGCGATTTCTACAATATCATTGACTTCATCGCCAGTTTGAATGACATGAACCGGGGCGCCCATTCCCAACAAAATTGGACCGATAGCTTTTGCATTACCCAATCGTGCAAGAAGTTTGTATGCAATATTAGCTGATTCAAGCGATGGGAAGACTAATACATTGGCGTCTTTGACAGCGCTGAATGGATAGCGCTCCTCAATAATTTCGGGAACTACGGCAGTATCAGCCTGCATTTCACCCTCGACAACAAAGTCACAACGCTTTTTAGTTAGTTCAACAGCTTTGCGAACCTTATCAGAGAGAGCGTGAGGGGTTGATCCGAAATTGGAAAAGGAGAGGAACGCAACCCGGGGTTCAACTTCCATTTTTCGGGCAAATTCGGCTGCCAGGCAGGCAATTTCAGATAAGTCTTCAGCGCTTGGGTCTATATTGACTGTGGGGTCGGTAAAGAAGTAGGTTTTGTCACCCACGATCATAATATATATACCGGCTGCCCGGGTAACACCCTTGGCAGTGTGGTGGATCTGGAGGGCTGGGCGAATCACTTCTGGATAGTCATAAGTTAGTCCGGATACAAATGCCTCGGCGTCTCCCATTTTTACCATCATGGAGCCCAGTATGTTTGGATCGAGAATGAACTTTTCAGCATCCTGTAGTACTACACCTTTACGTTGGCGTAACTGATAAAAAGCTTCGGCATATTTTTCGGAATCTTCGAAATGGTTGGGATCGACCACCTTGGGTTTGAAATCCAGACCCAGGAGTTTGATCTTTTCTTTGATTACATCTGCGTTGCCAATTAATATCGGGGTGGCGATACCTTCATCCTGGACCTGGAAGGCGGCCCGGATGATCTTTGTTTCTTCGCCTTCACCAAAGGTGACTCGTTTTTTACCCTTGGTTGCCTTGGCTTTATTCATTATAAAATAACGAACCTGCTCACCTTTGCCAAGGCGGTAGGCCAGCTTTTCTTTATATTCATCCATGTCAATTTTCTTGCGGGCTACACCTGTATCCATGGCAGCTTTTGCTACGGCTGGTGCTTCCCATAGTAAAACGCGAGGATCCAGGGGCTTTGGAATGATGTAGTCGATACCAAACTTCATGCTGTCTGTACCGTACGCTCTTAAAACAGAATCAGGTACATCTTCCTTAGCCAGGTTGTAAAGCGCTTTAGACGCAGCAAATTTCATTTCTTCGTTGATGGTTTTGGCGCGTACGTCCAGTGCACCGCGAAAAATGAAGGGGAAACCTAGAACGTTATTGATCTGGTTCGGGTAATCGGAGCGTCCGGTGGCAACAATGGAATCGGGACGGGCTTCTTTGGCAAGTTCATACCTGATTTCAGGATCGGGGTTTGCCATGGCGAAGATGATTGGTCGTTCGGCCATTGTCTTGACCATTTCCGGGCTAAGAACATTCGCAACCGATAAGCCATAGAATACATCACAACCTATTACGGCATCTGCCAGTGTGCGGTGACCTTTATCATCTACTGCGAGCAGGTCTTTATATTTATTCATGCCCTGGCCGCGGCCTTTATAAACCACGCCTTTGCTATCGACCAGCATGATGTTTTCACGCTTGACGCCCCAGCGGATGGCTAATTCGGCACACGATATGGCTGAAGCTCCGGCTCCCGAAATGACGATGCGGATCTCTCCATGTTTCTTACCTGTAATTTCGAGCGCATTGGCCAAACCGGCCGATGAAATGATGGCTGTTCCGTGCTGATCATCATGGAAAACGGGTATATCCAGCATTCCTTTTAATGTTTCTTCAATGTAAAAACATTCGGGTGCTTTGATATCTTCCAGATTAATTCCACCGAAAGTTGGCGCAATGGCTGCTACTACCTTGATGATTTCATCTGGATCGTGACTGTTTACCTCGATATCAAAAACATCTACATCTGCGAATTTCTTAAACAGAACCCCTTTACCTTCCATTACCGGTTTACCGGCCAACGCTCCACGGTCTCCCAACCCCAAAATAGCCGTACCGTTACTGATGACTGCAACCAGGTTACCCTTGGCTGTATATTCATAGGCAAGGTCGGGGTCTTTTTCGATTTCAAGTACAGGATAGGCTACGCCTGGAGAATAAGCAAGTCCCAAATCCCGCTGGGTGTCCATTGGTTTGGTTGGGGTAATTGCTATCTTTCCCGGTTTACCTTTAAGGTGGTGGTATTCCAGAGCATCTTCTCGGGTAATTGACAATTTGGCCATTAAGTTACTCCTCCTGTGAAGTAGTTGCTGTCATTATTGCATATATTATATATTTGAGTAAGTCCATTATGTCACAATTTGATATGATTTATGCCAGGGAAAATGTGCCGGAATAATATTTTTTGAAAGCCGATATTAAATTCATAACAATTTGTTAATAATCATGTATAATTGCTCCGGATGTAAAGATTGTCATTTTATTTATTTGTTTTATCCCGCCTTTTTTGCGGTTGCGGTTTTATGTAATACCCGGATATGAACCTGTTCTGCCTGCCCAGATTTGCAGGCAATTTCTGAGGCCATCCTCTAGCTTGTGCGTATTTGATAGGGTTGGGTGGCGTACGAGAATATGTTTTCATAGAATGACCTGCAATTAAGATGGCAGTTTGCCGTCTGATTGTGTATTCCTTTACTGCTTATTCCACAGGATGAGGAATACGGTTTATCTGGGTATATATAACAGCCGTGACTTGCAAAGGCAAGTCGATGGCTGTTTCTTTTTAAATATGCGCAAAATTACGGCAATCGAAATACAGAAAAAAAATAATAACCGGGTAAATATATATCTGGATGATGAGTTTTCTTTTGGGTTATCACGAATTGTATCTGCCTGGCTCTCAAAAGGTCAAACATTATCTGACGAAAAAATAGCTGCCCTGCAATTTGATGATTCGAGAGAAGTAGCGATGCAAAAGGCATTGTACTTTCTTGGATATCGTGCTCGCTCTATGCAAGAAGTTAGGAAAAATTTACAGAAGCATGAAATTCCCGAAGCCGTTATTGAGTTGACATTGCAGCGTCTTCAGGAAAGTAATTTATTAAATGACAACGAGTTTGCCAAAGCCTGGGTGGAAAATCGAAACACTTTTCGTCCTCGTAGTCGTCGCGTAATTGCGATGGAACTGAGACACAAAGGCTTGGAAGATGATGTTATTCAAAATGTTCTCAGCGGAAATTTGGAAGAACAAGTTCTCGCTCTGCAAGCTGCAAAAAAATATATACGTAAAGTACAAGATTTGGCTTGGCAGGAGTTCCGTCAGAAGCTTGGTAGCTTTCTTGGAAGACGAGGCTTCTCCTATGATGTATGTGCATCTGTAGTTCGCTGCAAATGGAATGAACTACACTCAAACGATGATCAATCTAACATTAATTTTAATGAGGATGAAATATGGCCCCGTTCTTAATTCCGATAATTACAGGTCTGCTGATGTTGGGTTTAGGCATCACTGCAGGTTACTATTATAATCAAGCGAAGGTCGAGAAAAAGAGGCAGGAAGAATTAGCAACCGCCAAAAGTGTTATTCATGAAGCTACCGAACGAGCATCCAAAGTTGAATTGGACGCTCGTGATCGGGCATTAAAGGTTGTGCAATCGGCTGAAACAGACTTGAATCATCGCAGGAATGAACTCAATCGAGAAGTTGAACGTTTGGATCGACGTCGCACGGAATTAGATGGTCGTGTTGAGCGATTAGAACAGCGTGAACAAACTATAAATAAACGTCAAAGCACTATTGACCGTCGAGCAAATGAAGTTGAAAAAATCCATGAAGTGCAAATGGCGAAGCTTCAAGAGATCGCAGAAATGACCCCCGAAGATGCTCGCAAAATCTTATTGGCGGAAGTTGAAAAAGATTCACGTGGTGATATGGCCAGGATTATCCGCCAAATTGAAACAGAAGCCCGCGAAGAAGGTGAAAAGCGCGCTCGTCACTTGATTGCAGACGCAATTCAACGTGTTGCTTCGGAACATGTTTCTGAGGTGACTTCTGCAGTGGTTGCCCTGCCAAACGAAGAAATGAAGGGTCGTATTGTTGGTCGGAATGGACGAAACATTCGTGCATTCGAACAGGCTGCTGGTGTGGATGTAATTGTTGACGATACTCCTGAATCTGTTACCATATCTTGTTTTGACTCAGTTCGGAGAGAAATTGCTCGCCGTGCCCTTACCCGGTTGACTGTTGATGGTCGTATTCATCCTGCTCATATTGAAAAAGTGATCGAAGATGAAACCAAGGCCGTTGAAAAAATTATGGCCGAAGCCGGTGAACAGGCAGCTTTCGATGCTGGTGTGACCGGTTTGCATCCTGAAATATTGCGTATGATGGGACGCTTGAAATATCGCACTTCGTATGGTCAAAACCAATTGGCTCACGCGGTTGAAGTTGCAAAACTAGGTGGTATTTTAGCTGCTGAGCTGGGTGCGAATGTAGTTATTGCCAAAGCAGGTTCTTTCTTACACGATATTGGTAAGGCGATGGATCACAACCAGGAAGGCACACATGCTTCTCTGGGTGCTGAATTCTGTAAACGTTATGGAGTACATCCGCTGGTTGTGAATGCAATAGCATCTCATCACCATGAAGTGGAGCAAGAGTCTGTAGAAGCTGTGATTGCCGAGTCTGCTGACGCAATATCAGGTGCGCGACCAGGTGCCCGACGAGAGGATCTGGAAGCATATATCAAACGTATTCGCACACTGGAAGAAATGGCTACATCGTTTGAAGGTGTTTCGCAAGCTTTCGCCATTCAGGCTGGACGTGAAGTTCGTATTGTAGTCCGTCCAGAAGAGATTGATGATTTGGCTTCCACTCGGCTTGCGCGCGATATCGCAAAGAAAATCGAAGAGACAATGCAGTATCCTGGACAAATTAAAGTCACGGTAATCCGTGAGACTCGTGCTGTGGATTACGCCAAATAATTTATTAGTTACATTTACTTAACAAAATGCCGAAAATTTATTTTCGGCATTTTGTTTGGTTATAATTGGTTTGAAATTTCATTGGTAATTGCCAACAGTAATACAGGTGAAATCTTTTTTTTACGGTAGAATAATTTACACAAAAGAACTCAGTAATTTATCAAAGTATTTATTTGGTGATGAATGAAAAATATTGCTACTCAGCTGATTTTGCTTTTTGTATATGTGACCATAGTTTTTAACTTGGAAGAATTTACCATACCCAATGTAGCTTCCATTAAAATTCATAATTTTTTAGTCATATTAATTCTGGTGATGATAGTATTCACTATTGTCTTTCGGATTTTTAGCAAATTGCCAAGATATGCAAACATAGCCTTTTGGCTGATTGTCTATTTTTTGTTGTGGTTTTTGGAGACAAAAAACCCGATTCCTCAGGTCAACCTGCAAATAACCCTGGTTGAGGTGCTGTTGGTATCAATGGGTGTAATCCTAGTCAATGATTTTGTATTAAAACTTTTAGAACAGGATACTAATATCGACAATCTAATTTCTTCATCGTTTACGGGTCGAACATTACGAATGGATGAAGCTGCTGACGATATAAAAAACGAATTATTGCGAAGTAGACGCTATCAACATCCCATGACTGTGTTGGTTGTTAAGCCCGAAGCAGAATCAATAGAGAAAAGAACTACCGAATCTGAGAAAGAGATTCAGCATAGTATTGCCCGGCGTTATACGCTGGGTAAAATTTCAGAACAATTAAATTTAACTGCTCGCAGACCAGATATTGTTATCAAACACGATGAACCCGACAAGTTTATAATTCTTTGTCCAGAAACTACAGCAGAAAGCTCTTATATACTGGCAAAACGTATTAAGGAAGTAGTGGCTTCTTCTCTGAGTATCGTAATGCAAGTAGGCATTGCAACATTTCCAGATGATGCATTAACTTTTGAAGAACTCCTGCGAAAGGCAGATAGCCAGCCTCAACAGATAGCTCAAGCTTCTGATCCCAGTAAATCTGAAGATGAGATTGGGCTAATATAATTATGATAATCAAATAATATGCCTAAATCATCAAAAACTGCCCATTTGAATTACCGTTGGATCGAAAACTATAAACCCGATGAACGTTGGTTTACGGGGAAAACATACTTAATGGTCAAGCGTGGAATGGATTTATTCCTGGTGTTGATAACACTTCCATTTTGGTTGTTATTAATGTTTGTCATTTATCTTGCAATTCTGATAACCTCCCCTGGTGCGCCGGTAATATTTACCCAGCGTAGAACTGGAAAGAATGGTATGCCCTTTCAGATGTTCAAGTTTCGAAGCATGGTACCTAATGCAGAAGAGCTAAAAAAAACCTATGCCCATCTCAACGAACTGAAATGGCCAGATTTCAAAATTACGAATGATCCGCGGATAACCAAAGTTGGCCGAATTCTGCGAAAAACAAGCCTGGATGAGCTGCCTCAACTTGTAAATGTATTGCGAGGAGAAATGTCATTGGTTGGACCTAGACCGACATCTTTTGGTCCGGAAACTTATAAGCTCTGGCATACTGAGCGGTTGGATGTTGTCCCAGGGTTGACTGGACTTTGGCAAATTGTTGGTCGGGGAAAGATAGAATTTGACGAACGCCTTCGGATGGATATTGCTTATATTGAAAGACGTGGGTTGTGGTTGGATATAGTAATCTTGTTCAAAACTGTTATGGCCGTCTTTAAACAAAAAGGTGCAGTTTAGTTTTTTTCTAGATTTGGCATTAGGTTTTTCTGTCCTGAATGGCGGAAGAATTAGTTCCTTCTGAAAATCAAATTACAGTTCTCACACATTCCTACGATTTTATATCATAAATAATAAACCAAAATTGTCCACCTTCGACAAATCATTTTGTCTTCTGGCGTTTAGTATTTTCATATCTTGTCATAATAATAATAAGTTGGTAAAAGTGTATAATTTAATACTAATTAATTTACATAATATTAATATTATCGGAGGTGCTAGCAGTAGACTTTTGATTTTTGAGAGGTTATAATATAGACTAATGTTCTCTGAATATTTTATTAGTTATTTTTTTGTCCTAGAAAAAGGAGTATAAAATGGAAATTCGCCTTTATTTACAAATGTTGCTTCGAAGTTGGTGGGTAATTGTCCTGGTAGCTTTGGTGGCTGTCACAGCGTCCTTGGGAGCCTCTTTCATGGCAATTCCTCAATACGAGGCAACTGCGCGTTTTATTCTGAATCCTGGCGCAGCTGTAACATCCAGCGCTGATATTGTTCGTAGTCTGGATACATTGGATCGCCCTTCGGTGGCAGCCACTTATGTGGAAGTCATGAATAGTCAGAAGATTTTTAAAGATGCCATTGTAGGTTTGAACCTTAACCCAGCAGATCCCGCTTTAGCAGACTATATTGTTTCAGCTGTTGTGTTGCCATCCTCGAGTGTTTTACAATTGAGTGTTACTGGCCCCAATCCAACTGCTGTGGCAGAATTTGCCAATGCGATTGGTAATCAATCCGTTAGCTATGCCTCGCGTGTAAATTCTGTCTATAATATGGAGTTTTTGGATACGGCAACAGTACCTGTAGAACCTATTAGCCCTCAGCCCTTGCGTGATGCTGGTCTATCGCTGTTGTTGGGAGTAGTAGCTGGTGCCATTCTTGCTATTTTGAGTGAGCAAATTCGTATGCCAATTGAGGCATTACGCCGCCGAACACTTATTGATCAGACATCATCAGCTTTTACGCGGAGCTATTTTGAAAATAAGCTTGAAGAAGAACAAGCTCGTAGTGAGACTGGTAACACTGCTCTGGGCTTGATTCGTTTGGAAGGACTGGTTGGCCTGACCGAAGCTTTGCCATCAATTTTGGTTCAGCATGTGTTCCATGAAGTTACAAGGCGCCTTCGTAATGAATTACGAGGGAATGATATTGTTGGGCGTTGGAGTGATGTGGAGTTTTCGGTAATGTTGCCTGCTACCCCTGCCACAGCTTCAGAGCGAACATTTGAACGGATTCGCCGATCATTGACAATACCTATCTATATCAGTCAGACCAAGGAAAATGTGCAGCTTCAGCCCTACACCGCGGTAATTATTTGCGAAGCTAGTGAAAGCATTGATTCAGCGGTTGACCGAGTTGAGAAGAAATTGGCAGATGCACGTCATGAGCTTTTGGCGGGTAACGCCAATGGTTCTGTTAATTAATAGTTTATTCTCTCCAGCCAATTATGATTGCTGATAAGTTGCTCTCTTCCGTAAGTTCAGTACGATCATCTGCCAGATGGATCCAGTGGCTGAGTGTTTTATTCGCATTGATGGCCATTGTGATCGGTGTCGGGATTGCTGTTTCGGTTGGGGAGTTTGGTCCGTTGATGTTATTTTCCATCCCTCTCCTGGTGATGTTTTTGCTTGCGCTTGGACAACCTCAACTGGGAATGATGGCTTTTATCATCATTACAATTACTCAGCTCTCCAATGTGGGTATCAAAAATTATGGTTTACCATCTTTGGCACAGCCTTTGGCTGGTTTGTTACTCCTGCTGATTTTGGTCCGGATTACATTGTTTGGAGAACGTCCTGAAGGGTGGTTGCGTGCTGGACCATTGCTGATAATTTATGCCATGGTCTGGTTTGCCTCGATGCTGCATGCCGGAGATTTTTTAGCTGCCAGAGATTCATTCTTCGGGTTTGCAAAGGATGCTCTTGGTGGGGTGATCGTGATTTTCTTCATTCAACGACCATCTTCTTTTAAGGGAGCAATCTGGGCACTAATTTTAGCAGCCATGTTTGTAAGTACTATATGCACCTTTCAGGTAATTACAGGAACTTATAGTAATAGTTATTTGGGTTTTGGCAAGTGGATACTGCAAACATCAGGTTCAAGTACGAACCATCGACTGACCGGACCTTATGATAATCCGAATGCGTTTGCTCAGATGCTGGTATTTATAATTCCGCTAGCAGTTGATCGTTTATGGCATGAACGTACCCTTATCCTGCGGATTGTGGCAGGTCTCGCTGCTATGTTAAGTATTTTGACAGTTGTATTTACTTATTCCCGCGGCGGCTTGTTGGCAATGATGTTTATGTTGGGGATGTTATTGATACTACGGCGTCCCAATTTCATGCCCTGGTTTATAACTGCTGTACTTGCGGTATTCATTATCCAATTTTTACCGGCTTCATACAATTCGCGTATTGTGTCCTTGCTTCAATTTACTGACCAGAGTGGACAGGTATCTGATCAATCGTTTATTGGCCGCTCGAGTGAAAACCTGGCAGCCTGGCAAATGTTTGTTGATAACCCCATTCTAGGGGTAGGTTTGGGAAACTTTCAGGGAAACTATCAAAGTTATTCGCGTGTTATCGGACTTGATTCGCGGCGGGATGCTCGCGCTCCTGCGAGCCTTTACCTCGAATTGCTTGCAACCCAGGGTATTGTTGGGTTTGCAATTTTTGGATTTTTAATAGTTCTAGTATTTCGAGAACTACATTCCGCCCGAAAGAATTTCCTCCAATCCGGATTATCTGATGAAAGCCATATAATTATAGCCATAGTCGCTGGGTTGGCAGGTTATTTGTTTGCTGCAATTAATAAGAATAGCGCTTATGCCAATGTTTTTTGGGTTTTTATAGGAATTGCTCTCTCTTCAGGCCAAGTTGCGCATGCCAGTCGTATGAAGTTTGAATCCATGCGATCCAATCAATCAGGAAATGGTAAAGCATAAAAATGCAAGAAAAATCTCCTGGTTTTGCACGCGCGGCCATTCACGGAACTGCATGGCGATATCTGGCATTTTTTAGCGGCAAGTCGATGGTATTCATCAGCACCGTCTTATTGGCTCGCCTGCTGAGCAAGGATGATTTTGGTGTTGTGGGTTTTGCTGTAACAACCATTGGTTTCCTGGATGTGATGAGTGACCTGGGTGTTGTCCCCGCCCTGATCTATCATCCCGAAGATGAAGATACATCAGTTACAGCGTTTTGGTTGGGATTGGTGATTGGAATTTTGTTGTTCCTTATTACCTGGGTTGCAGCGCCCCTTGTAGGTCTGTTTTTTCAGGATCCACGCGCAATTCCTGTAACCCGGGTGCTGGCGCTTTCGTACCCAATTAATGCATTGGGTGCCACGCATCAAGCCATTCTTCAAAAAAAGCTGGCGTTTGGGAGAACATTCATACCTGATCTTGCCCAGTCACTTGTTAAAGGCCTGGGTTCAATTGTTTTGGCTTTTTTAGGTATTGGAGCTTGGAGTTTGATTGGTGGGCAACTGGGTGGCATGGTGACAGGTGCAATTGTGGTTTGGTTGATTTCTCGTTGGAAGCCAACTTTCACATTCAAACCCGTTATTGCCAGATCGTTGTTGAAATACGGTGTCAAGATTGTTGGGGTGGATCTGCTTGGGGTTTTTTTGGTAAACCTGGATTATTTGCTGGTAGGTCGATACATGGGCGCTGCCAGCCTGGGTGTTTATACATTGGCTTTTCGAATGCCTGATTTAGTTATTCTGCAATTTGCCCGAATTTTAAGTGGTGTTATTTTTCCAATTTACACACGAATGCGGGATGTCCCTGGTAGCCTTGCAAAAGGTTTTACCATGACAACCCGATATGTATCTCTGGTGACTGTTCCCTTAGGGTTGGGGTTGGCTATATTAGCCGAACCGTTTGTTACATCGGTGTTTTCGGAAAAATGGATCGAAGCTATTCCGGTTGTTCGTGCAATTGCGATATACGCTATGTTTTACTCACTTTCGTATAACGTAGGCAGTGTATATAAAGCAGAAGGTCGGCCACAGGTTTTGACATGGCTAGGTCTTATACGTCTGGTGGTTTCGCTCCCTGCTCTTTACTGGGCAACGACAACTGCAAATTCAATTGTTGCGGTGGGTTGGGCGCAAGCGCTAATTGCTCTATTTGTAGGAATATTAAATCTGTATGTAGCCACTCGTTTGTTAAAAATCGCATCTGTTACCTTATTGGACGCACTAAAACCAGCTGTGCTGGCAGGGATAATTATGTCCGCAGTGATACTTATTTTCTTGAGTATTGCAAAAAGCATGATCCCTTGGGTGCAGCTTGGTTTGGGGACGATACTGGGCGTATTATCTTATATTGCAGCGATTTGGATATTTCAGCGGGATGTTATTGATACCGCCAGCATTCAAATTCGATCTGCCCTGACGAGGATAAAATAATGCGAATTGCTCAGATGCTGGATACGCTCGCTTGGGGCGGTGCTCAAAAGATGCAAATGTTTCTTGTCGATTCCTTGCAGCCTTTAGGAATTGACATAACCGTTATTAGCTTGACCGAATCCTCAAATTCGCCTTTAGAATTAAAGCTCCAAGAAGCTGGAGTCAGGGTCGTTTTCTGCCCATTCCCAAAATTATTTTCACCGGGTTCTTTTAGTGATGTGGTTAGTTTATTGAAAAAGGAAAAATTCGACTTACTGCATGCGTATTTGACGTATTCAAATATTGTTGGTTCACTTGCAGGCGTATTAACGGGTACACCGACTATTGCCTCGTTGCGATCTGCTGATTTTGAAGGCAGGAACTATACGCCTCAAAGGGCTTTCCTGGAAAACTTCTCACTCCGTTTTCTGGCTACCAGAGTGATGGCCAATGGCTTGGCAGTTGCAAAATATGCAAGTCATCGGGTAAAAAATAGTCGCTCTGTGGATATTATTCCAAATGCAGTCAATTTTGTACATTCCATTCCTGCCGTAGAACGAGAAAAACTCCGTCAGGAGCTTACAGGCGACGCAACTCGACCATTAATTCTTACAGTAGGGCGTCTGACTGAAGCCAAGGGTTTTCCAGATTTGATACAAGCTTTTGCTGAGGTGCATGTTCAGTATCCGTCCGCCATTCTTGTAGTAGCAGGGGGAGGTTCTTTATCTGATTCATTGGATGAACAAATAAAGAAATTAGGTTTGCAAGAGCAGGTAATTTTATTGGGTTCGCGTACGGACGTGCCCCGGTTATTAGCAGCTGCAGATATTTATATTAATTCATCACATTGGGAAGGTACGCCTGTTTCAGTCTTGGAAGCAATGTCCGCTGGTTTACCGATAATTGCCACCCGGGTGGGAGAAAATCCCTATTTACTTGAACCGGATGCTGGCGTGCTAGTTCATCCACATCAGCCCCATGAACTTGCTGCTGCTCTGGTTTATTTGCTTTCTTCAGAAGACCGCTGCCATAAATTGGGTGCGGCTGCTCTTGAACGGGTTCGCAATTATTACACCCCTGAAATTTGGCGATATAACCTTTTGAAACTTTATTCAGAATTGACTCCAAATGCTGTGCCTTATCTGGAATCTTTTTCTAATAAACCCTTTCAGGTTGGTGAGGTCTAGAAGATAATGAATGGTGTGGTGATGCTGGTAAACGAATTTCCGCCTTTAGCGGTTGGTGGTGCAGAGCGCCAGGCTGAGCGTCTGTCTATTGACCTCGTAAAACGCGGCTGGCGTGTTTGGGTACTAACACGTCACGCACCAGGATTGCCTGCCAGTGAGCTACGCTTTGGTTTTAACATTATCCGCCCAAATTCCTGGGGTCAGGGGAAGCTTCGGACAGTATCCTTTGTTATCGGAGCTCTACTTGAGCTTTGGCGATTGAGAAAAAAATATGATCTGTTGCATGCTCATCTGGCTTTTGGTCCGGCCTTTGCGGCAGTTTTAGCTGCCAGGATTCTAGGGAAAAGAGTGGTGGTAAAACTAGGGAATAGCGGTGAGTTTGGTGATATTCAGGTCTCTCAAAAAACCTGGCGTGGCAAACTTCGTCTTGCTGTTTTGCGTCGTTGGTCGGATATTGTGATCGTGTTGGATGAAGCAATGCAAGCAGAGGCATTGTCGGCAGGCTTTTCTACAAGTCAGATACGGCGAATGGTCAATGGAATTGAAACCAATGCATATGCGCCTTCAGGTGACCGTGTGGATGCCCAAAAGAAATTGGGCTTTTCTGACCAAATTCTTGTACTTTCGATGGGACGTCTAACCGCCCAAAAATCACTACCATTCTTGCTGCAGGTCTTTGCCAGCGCACATGCGGAAAACTCGAAATTACATTTGATGATTGTTGGTGATGGTCCGGAACGTGGTTCTCTCGAAGCTTTAGCGGAATCTCTGGATATTAATCAATTTGTATCTTTTGTTGGTAACCAGATTGACGTTCGGCTTTACCTGGCTGCCGCAGATATATTTGTGCTTCCATCGGCGAGCGAGGGTATTTCCAACGCATTGTTGGAAGCCATGTCAGCTGGATTAACCTGCCTTGCGACACCAGTGGGTGGGAATTCAGAGGTACTGGGGCATGGAATTTGTGGGCTTATCCTGCCCTTAGGTGATTTATCCACCTGGAGTAGGGCATTAGTTGAAATAAGTTTATCGCCTGAATTGCGTATCCAGTTCGGAAAAGCTGCATTGGAACGCGTACGACGTGAATACGACTTCAGTGTGGTTGGAGAACGTATGATTGGGTTATATGCCGAACTTCCGGGATTTGATAACCCAGGTTTTGAGTCTCAAATGGGTGTAAAACGATGAAACCCATTCATATACTTCAACTGATCGACGGGCTTAATGTTGGTGGAGCAGAAATGTTGTTATGCGATTTGGCTAGCGGATTAAGCAAATATGGATATCGGGTAAGTGTTGGTTACAGCACGCCCGGGCCACTTGTGGATGTTTTAACTGCTGCCGGAATTCCACTTACTCGTCTGTCGCGCATGGGACGAATTGATCCAATTTTATTCATGGGAATGCTGCGCTTGATGCGTTCCGATCCTCCCCAAGTCGTTCATACTCATCTTTTTAAGAGCGATTTCCACGGACGTTTGGCGGCACGTGTGGCTGGTGTGCCGGTCGTGGTTTCTACTTTGCACAATGCTGATGGTTGGGCCAAGCGAAAACCATTGGGTGCAATGTATGGTCAGACCGCTGGCTTTGTTGATAAGTTGATCGCAGTTTCGGATGAAGTTCGAGATTATCACGTAACTCACACCGGTATCCCAGTCAGTAAGGTAACTGTGATTGAGAATGGTGTGAACGTTAATAAATTTAAACAAGGTAAGGCTACTGCAATTCGTACCGAATTTGGGATAGGGTCAGAATCTATTCTATTTGGAATCATCGGGCGACTTAAACCCCAGAAAGATCATGTTACTTTCCTAAAGGCAGCAGTAGAAGTAATTAAACAAGTTCCAACTGCGCGTTTTTTGGTCATTGGGGAAGGTCCCCTACTGGATGAGCTTAAAAATCTTGCTCAGGAATTGGGATTACTGCCCGCTGTGATCTTTGCAGGTTTGCGCAATGATATTCCCGATGTTCTTGCTGCCTTGGATGTGTTGGTATTTTCTTCCCGCTGGGAAGGCTTACCAGTTACTCTGTTGGAAGGTATGGCAGCCTCGAAACCGATTGTCGCCACTGCTGTGGATGGCATTCGTGGAGTGGCCTTGCCTGGAGTTACCGCATTACTTGTTCCACCTGGTGATTATCATTCATTGGCCCAAGCCTGTATAAATCTAGCTGTTGATGGTGATTTGCGTGCTACATTTGGACGAGCTGGTTATGAACGCGTTTCAGCGAAGTATAGCCTGGGTGCCATGACCGATAAAATTGCTTATTTGTACAATGAATTGCTGATTAAGCGTGGCTTGGTTTCTGCAATTGGTACAGGGTTGCCCAGATGAATGCACCTATTCGTGTTTTAGAGGTAACAAAATCCACAGGCGGCGTGGCCGAATATGTTCGGCAGCTTGCAAATGGGCTTGATCCTGCTCGGTTTGCACTTACTGTCGTATGCCTATCTGAAAATGGTCCAGCCCTGGCAGCCGAATTATCAATGCTGCCTGGTGTAAAGGCTTTTAGCCTGCAAATGAATCGGTATAAAATTGATCCATTCTCTGATACCCGGGTATTGCTGGCGTTGGCTGCTCACCTGCGACACGAAAAATATGATCTTATCCATGCTCACGCTTCCAAACCAGGTTTCCTCACCAGGGTTGCTGCAATTGCCAGTCGAACACCGGTCTTATATTCACCCCATTGTTTCGCGTTTCATTCTGGGTCAGGTTTGATCAATGCGAAATTGGTGGCATTTCTCGAGGCCTTGGCAGCAAAATACTTAACCACCCGAATCGTTCTTGTGGCTGATGGAGAACGTGAATTGGCCAGGCAATATGGCGTTGGTAATGATGCGCTGTTTACCACGATCTATACGGGTATAGATGTTCAAAAATTTCAAGGTTCAGTCAACAGGGCTGCCATCCGAAAGTCCTTATGGGTTCCCACGGACGCAGTTCTGATTTGTTCTGCAGGTAGATTGAGCGCTCAAAAATCACCGCTTGATTTTGTAAAAATGGCAGTTATTGTTCACAAACATAAACCTGATGTCCATTTCGCATGGGTTGGTAACGGACCTTTGGAAGAAAAGGCTCAAGTCATGTGCAGAGAATCTGGCTTGGGTGAAGTGTTTCATTTTCCGGGTCATCGAACTGATATTCCCGAAATACTTCAGGCAATCGACTGTTTTGTTTTCCCATCCTTGTGGGAGGGTTTCCCGATCGCATTATTGGAAGCCATGGCTGCTGGTGCACCGATTGTTGCTACTGATATCCCTGGTAGTAATGAAGCCATCAGATCTGGAGTGGAAGGTATTCTGGTTCCTGTGAGTGATCCGGTGTCACTTGCAGATGCTGTTTTGAAGGTTTTGAATAAACCTGAGATGACTGAGGAATACAAAGAGAATGCAAAAAAACGGGTTGTTCAGCATTTTGCGCGGCAGATAATGCTGGATAATCTCGCGAGCCTTTATCAGGAGATTGTGCATCAAAATAATAAATTACCTACGCCATCACGTATGCCAAAGGAATTTTTATGAGTGATTCCTTGCGAGTTGTTGGTGCGATGGTCGGTGAAATTCACCGTCAGGCTGATATGAGCATCAAATATGGTAAATTATTTCAAGCTGTCGAAGAAAGATTTGACTTGATTAATGTTTTCGATGCAAGTTTGACTGGCATGCCCAAATACTGGAATGCCATTCGTACATTTACTCCATCCCTATCGCGATGGAAAGAACGTTTTTTTAAGAATCCGAAGGTTTTTCAGGCTCGATCCCGGCGCGCAAAGCAATATTTTCATTCTCTTCAGGGAAAAGTTGATGTAGTTTTGCAGTTGGGTGCTTTGTTTGATGGTACACAGGCGGATGGTTCTCCACCTGTAGTGTTGTATACCGATAATACCACTGCAATTTCTGCTCGTCATGCGAATGCAGGTCGGTTTCCTTTTTCAGAGGGTGATTTGGTAGATTGGTTGAGTTATGAAACTAATCTTTACAAGTGTGTGGAACATATTTGTGTCAGGGCTAACATTGTCAAGCGCTCCTTGATTAGTGACTATGGAATCTCAGAAGAGCGAATTTCAGTCATAGGTGGAGGTGTGAATTTTCCGACATTACCCGAATTCGAGTTGGTCAAACCCGGTTTGGATTTTACTCTTTTATTTATAGGCACCGATTTCTATCGTAAAGGTGGTGACCTTGTGTTAAAGGCTTTTTCGGTCGTACACAAGTTATATCCTGAATCGCGTTTGATAATGGTGACCCGGGATGATATTCCGGTGAGTCTTCCTCGTGAAGGAGTCATTGTGCTTGAGCCCATCTGGGAGAGGACTAAATTAGAAGCTCTTTATCGGCAGGCAGATGCTTTTATATTACCTTCACGGATGGAGACCTGGGGTGACGTACTTTTGGAAGCCATGTCTTATGGCCTGCCTTGTATTGGTGTGTACGGTCAGGCTATGGAAGATATTATTGTTAATGGCGAATCAGGTTATCTGCTTAATCCTGATAATATCGAGCTTTTGGCAAGGTCAATTATTCAATTGCTGGAACAGCCTGAACTTCGTCTTCGGATGGGGCAGGTTGCTCGCCGATTGGTAACAACGAAATATACATGGGAACAAGTTGTAGAACGTCTAGCTCCAATTTTATATGCATCGGCTCGAAAAATCCCTTATTCATCTCTTACCCCGCAATAGAAAGGAAAAATATATGAGAACAAAAATTTTTAATTTATTTATCGTTACCTTCGTCATTCTGAGCCTGTTTTCTGGTATGGTTCAACCTGTGTTTGCTCAGGGTCTGACGAATCCGAACGAGGTCTCGTTGGCTCAAATTAATGCGACCGAAATCCAATTGATTGGACCGTATGATTCTTCCACATTGACATTTGGACTGCCTGCAAATTGGAATTTATCTGCAGGTGCCAAACTTAATCTTAATCTGGCTGTTTCTTTCAGCGTGATTGCAGCTCAGGCGGCGGATGGTGTTGCGCCTGTTGTTCAAGGTGGAAATCTGACTGTTCGCTTTAATGGGGTATCCGTGGCAGTTTTGACCCTTAACCAACTTGGTGAAGTGTCAAAGGCTATCGATCTGCCGGCTGCTTCCCTTATTTCACAACGTGCTGATGGTCGCATGGAATTAGGCTTTATCCTGGATAGTGGTATTTCTTGTACTGTAAATCAACAAATGAGTGTTTTTATTCACACAAATTCTGTGTTTACATTACCACACGATGAAATTGAGCCAGATACCAGTCTGGTTAACTTTCCGCGGCCGTTGAGTCAGGATTCTGTCTTTTCGGAGACAGTCTTGGTTGTAATTCCAGATCAGCCATCTTCTGCTGAACTAAAAGCCGCTCTGACAATATCAGCCGGTTTGGGAAGTTTAGCTGGTACCGGGTTGAATATGGATCTATCCACAATTGGAAAGTTGACACCTGAACAGCAATCTGTCAGCCAGTTGATCCTGGTTGGCAAGGCTGCCTCTTTGCCGCTATTGAAGGAACTAAAACTTCCGTTCACTGCTGATGGCGGTCAATTTACACTTGATGCGGGTGCAGAGGATAATGGTATTGTGCAGGAAGTTTCTTCCCCGTGGAGCAAGGGAAAAGTTGTATTGGTGGTTTCTGGCAATACTGACAACGGTGTAGTTAAAGCTGCCCAGGCAGTAAGTACAGGTGTCCTGCGTCCCAATACTTCGCCAAATTTATCAATCGTCAAAGAAGTTCAGCCGGATGTGGTTTTAACCTCGACAGTTGTAGATCAAACCCTTAACGATTTGGCGTTGGCTGCCAATAAAATTGCTGCAGCGCCTGGTAAGGCTATCAAAACCCTGCGTTTTGGTAGTACTGCCAATGCTTCATACCAGTTTTACCTGCCTCCTGGCCAGACGGTTACGCCCGAAGCATACTTTGATCTCGTTTACGGTAACTCAACGCTTCTGAATTATGCTCGATCAGGTTTGGCAATACTTGTAAATGGTCAGCCGATCGGTACGGTTCGTATGAATGATATTACCGCCGGCAAGACCAATAATCACGCTCAATTTTCTATTCCATCCACAGTAGTCGTGCCTGGGTATAACAAGATTGAAATCCGTTCCAACCTTATTCCTAATGATGCATGTACTAATCCTCAATTTGATGGGCTATGGGTTACCATTTGGCCGGATTCGAGTTTGCACTTGCCATTAATGCTTAACCAGATTGCAGCTACCTCAGTGATTGATCTGTCAGCTTATCCTGCTCCTTTTGTTCTACAATCTACACTAAACTCGACAGCTTTTGTTCTTCCGCATGACGATATTGATTCTTGGCGTTCAGCATTACGTATCGTTAATTTCATGGGTAACCGAACACAAGGTGGTCTGTTCACATTGGCGGCTTTTTATGGCGACGAGGTAAAAGATCCAGATCGTGCGAACTATAATTTTGTGATGATCGGCCGTGCTTCTCAGTTGCCTGTCGTTACCGAATTTAATGCAAATTTGCCGGCGCCTTTTGAGCCGAACAGTGATGTGGCTATGGAAAGCAACCTGCAGGTAAAATTCGATATTCCTGCGACTGCACCGACAGGTTATGTTCAACTGGTTGCTTCGCCCTGGAACCCAGATAACGTCATACTATTGGCTCTCGGGAATTCAACTCAGGGTTCAAGCTGGGCTGCTTCATCCCTGGTGGACGCGCCTTTGCGCACTCAGTTGGCAGGAAACTTTGCTGCTATAAATGGAACACAGGTAGTTGCGACAGATACTCGACTGATTTCATTTGTTCCATCCAATGTTGTTCAAGGGGTTACAAACAATACCTCAACCGGTGGAAAAATTGCTTTAGATTCACCAGTCGCCAGTCGGCCAGGGTACATTCTCCCCGCAATTTATGCTTTAGTGGCTTTGATTGTTCTACTGCTGTTAGGTGTTATTTTGGGCGCATGGAACCGGGCACGTAAGAGCTAAGGTTCATTGTAATTCTTTAAATTGATACATGCCCGGAGGGGCTAAAAAAAGAGAGGTGTTCCGGCTGGTTTCTACCAGTTGAAACACCTCTCTGCCTATTTATTGAACATTGTAATTGACGGTAACCTGGACTAATTAATTGCTTATTAGCCAGTCATCGATACTTGTTTGAAGTTTATTTGCAAGCTCTCGAACATGCGGTTCGACGAAAATACTTTCATGATCTCCCGGAATTATATATTCCGATATTCTTCCTTGGATATATTGACTCCATCCCAGGGTCGGATCTGGTTTGGCTCCAGCTGGTTGTTGGCTGGCACGAAGAATGACGGCTTGTCCATTCAAAGGTTTCGGCTGATACTCATCAGAAATTTGATGGTTGAGATTTCGTATACGATGAATTCGTAAAGATGGCGAAAGCGGACGATCGAAAAAAAGAAAAAACTTACATAACAATTCGTCTGTCAGCCACCGTCGACGCTGATCCAAGCGGTGTAATAAGCGATTTATCATGGGACTTAGTTCCATACTGAATAAACGCTTTATTTTTTCGAGAGAGGTGGTTCCTATGATTTCCGGGTAATCAGGACTGGGAGCATCTAGAAAAATAATTAGACTTTGTTCCCCGGCGACCAGTAACTGTTGGGCCATTTCGTAAATAACCACACCCCCCATTGAAAATCCGCTAATCAAATAAGGCCCTTTGTGTTGAATTGTCCGGATTTCGCTGATGTAATGAGAGGCCATATCTTTGACATTGGTAAAGGGTGGGTCAATTCCATCAAGACCACGAGCTTGCAATCCATAAAAAGGTTGTTGAGGAGATAGGAAACTGGAAAAACGGGTATAAAAGAACGCACCTCCATCAGCGTGTACGCAAAATAATGGGGGTAGGGTACCTGTAGTACGAATGGGAACCAGGGAAGACCAGGTAGGTCTCCATCCATCTTTTCTAAGCACTGAAGCCATGAGAGATATGGTTGGAGCGTGAAAAATAAGAGCAAGGGATAGTGGTTTTCCCAGTTCTCTTTCCAACTGAGTGATCAGACGTACCACCAGCATAGAGTGACCGCCAATTTCGAAGAAATTGTCATCAATACCAATCGGTGAAATTTCCAGTAAATGCTCCCAGAGTTTCACAAGACGTAGTTCCAATTCATCATTCGGTGCGTGGTATGTTAGTTTATGCTCCAGTAGGTCTTGATCGGGCGCTGGCAAGACAAGTTGATTAATTTTGCCACTTGGTGTTAGCGGAAATTCATTTAAAAAGACCCATGCTCCAGGAAGCATATAATCAGGCAGACGTTCTTTTACGAATCTGTGTAGTTCTGCCTGGGTAACGGTGGTGAATGGATGCAGTACGATGTATGCAATTATCCGTTGGCTTTCGACAGAGGAGCTAGTAATAACCAGGGTTTGTTTCACGCCCGGATATTCCGCTATGACATTTTGAATTTCTCCCAATTCCACTCTATAGCCACGAATCTTGACTTGGAAATCTGCCCGACCAAGGTATTCAATATTTCCATCCGGCCAGTATCGTCCCAGGTCGCCGGTCTTATAGACGCGTGTATTTGGTGTGGTGTCAAACGGGTGGGGGAGGAAACGTTCTCTGGTCATCTCGGGGTTTTTCCAATAGCCGCGTGCCAATCCGGCTCCGCCGATATAAATTTCTCCAGTCACCCCAATCGGAACGGGTTGCATGTGATCATCAAGAATATAGGTTTCGGTATTACAGATCGGCCGACCAATCCCAATTCGTTTATCACTTTTTTTAACTTCATAATAGGTTGAATCGGCAGCTACCTCAGATGAACCATACAGATTGAGTAATGTGCGCCCCGGCATGCGCTTTAGAAATTCTTCCGCTAAGTCAATGGAGAGGGCTTCGCCACTCGAAACCCAAAAATGTAGGGTGGGTAGCAGCTGATCAAGATTAGTATAAGTTTCGAGCATTAGCCGCAGCAGTGAAGGAACCAACACCAGTCGTGATACATGGTTTTTGGCAAGTTCATTTACAAAGAGACGAGTGTCCTTCGATTCTGCTTCAGGAATGATTATCAAAGGTATGCCTTTTAAGAGCGGACCAAAGATTTCCCAGATAGAGTCGACAAAACTCAGCGAAGTTTTCTGGCAGCAAATTTCCCCATACTCGAATGGGTAGGCTTCCCACATCCAGGTTAACCGATTGATTGTTGCATTATGTAACCCGATAACTCCTTTTGGTCGTCCGGTTGAGCCAGATGTGTAAATCATATAACAGGCATTATTCCCGTTAATTTCGCATAATGGATTGCCAAGCGGGTCGGGGGTTGGAGGTATTTCACCAAGGTTGATGATCTGTCCGGGAAAATCACTGAATATCTTGTTCAGGGATGCATCCGTTACCAACCAGGGAGCCTGAGAATCCGAGAGCATGAACTTTAACCGTTCAGATGGGTAGGCTGGATCAAGTGGTAAATATACAGCACCTGCTTTTAATACCCCGAAAATCGTGACAAGTAATTCAAGCGAACGATCAAGACAAACGCCAATGATGGTTTCTTTTTTGACACCCAATGCAATCAAGTGAGCTGCCAATTGGTTGGCTCGTTCGTTTAGGACAGAATAAGACAGACTTTCAGCTTTGCAAATTACAGCCACTTGGTCAGGAGTTTGCCGGACTTGTGCTTCAAATAGACTTGACAGAGTTTCTGGTCCGATATGAAGATGTGAAGTCTGATTCCATTCCACCAGCAGTTGGTTGCGTTCTGATTCGGATAGTAGGGAGAAAATTTCAATGTGTTCATCTGGTTTATTTATAGCTTGGAAAAGAAAATTTTGAAAATGAGTAATAAATCGTGCCATGCTGGCATCTTCAAATAAGTCGGTATCATATTCGCAAAATCCTTGAAGTCCATCCGGCGTTTCGGTCAAGTCAAAAACAAAATCGAATTCGGACGTACGTTGTTCAATCTCCATAAACTCTGCCTGAATACCAGAAATCTGCAGCTTGGCGGGGTTTACATTTTGCAGGAATAGCATCACATCAAAAAACGGATTGCGGTTGACTGTACGGCGTGGGTGCAAGGATTGAACTACTAACTCAAAGGGGACAGTTTGGTGAGTGTATGCATCGAGGGTAGTCTCTTTAATCCGGTTTAGCACTTCGTGGAAGGTTGGGTTGCCCTCCAAGTCAGTGCGTAGAACCAGTGTATTAACGAAAAAGCCGATGATATTATCGAGCTCAGGTATATGCCGGTTGGCGATGGCTGTTCCAATGGAAATATCAGTTTGATTAGTATAACGGGCAAGAGTGCTCATCATGCCAGCTAATAAAACCATAAAAAGGGTCTTCTCTTCACATAGGCTGAAGATTTGCATATTTTTGCTGAATTCAGGTGAAAATTTGATCGGTAATCGTTTACCGCGAAAAGAACGCTGTACCGGTCGGATCCTGTCGAGTGGAAAATTGAGAGGAGTGAGATTATGAAGTTTTTCTTTCCAGTAAATTAATTGCGTTTCAAGTTGTTCGCCTTGCATGATGCGTCGCTGCCAGATAGCATAATCTGCAAATTGAACAGGAAGGACTGGAAGTACTTGGGTTGTCTCGTTGGTTTGTAGCTGGGTATAGATTGCCGAAAGTTCTTGAAAAAAAACTGCAATTGACCATCCATCTGAAATGATATGGTGGATGACGACAATTAGCACATGTTTTATCGGAGAAACCTGAACGAGTTGTGTCCGTAGTAAGGGACCCGATTGGAGGTTAAATGGTTGTACAACTTCGTCTGCTGCAAATTTATTAATTTGTATGAGTTGTTCGTTCTCTGGTAAATCGAGGGCTTTTATGAGTGTAAGAGGAATTAGAAGTGTCTTGGTAATCACAGGAGCTGGTTGTCCATCGATGCTGATGAAATGGGTACGCAGAATTTCTTGCCGTTGTACCAAGACATTAATTGCTTTCTCGAGGGTTGCCACATCCAGCTGACCATTGAGTATCAACATGTCAGAGATGTTGTATGTGGGGTTACCGGGTACTAGTTGGTCAAGAAACCAAAGACTTTCCTGTGAAAAAGATGTTATGAGCGGGTCATCTGGATTACGACGCGAAATCTCCAATTCATTTGACTTAGGGGCAGAGGTATGTATCTGCTCACTCAGTCTTGCAATAGTTGGCGCGTCGAAGATTGTGCGCAGTGAAATATCGATATTGAAGCGTTGTCGCACATGTGCAATCACGCGGGTGGCTAGTAATGAGTGGCCGCCAATTTCGAAGAAGTCATCGTTCAATCCTACCGATTCTAAACCTAGGACTTCCTGCCAGATATGTTTAAGCTCGATTTGCGTGGGAGTGAGTGTTTCTTCATCATCATGAGCATCAAGTATTTGCGAGGAGAAATCCGGGACTGGCAATGCTCGCCGGTCAATTTTCCCATTAGGTGTCATTGGTAGGGCTTTCAAAGGCATCACTACAGCTGGTACAAAAAAACTAGGTAGTGATTTTCGAAGCCAGTTTCTTAATTCGGAGGGTTTTATGGTTGCCTGGTCATTTAAAACCACATAAGCAGCCAAGTATTCTGGATTGGGTCCAGCAGGTTGCCCACAAACAGCCGCCAGACGTACATCTGGATGTTGGGCAAGAAGGTTTTCAATTTCGCCAGGTTCAATACGAATACCGCGGATTTTAATTTGTTGGTCAATGCGCCCAACAAATTCCAGGTTGCCATCACTAAGTTCTCGTACAATATCGCCGGTTTTATACAAGCGTCCACTGGGCATGCCAGAGGGAGGATTGATAAATTTCTGCGATGTAAGTTCTGGTTGATGGAGATAACCTCGTGCAAG
This sequence comes from uncultured Anaerolinea sp., assembly GCA_964462245.1. Lineage (GTDB taxonomy): Bacteria > Chloroflexota > Anaerolineae > Anaerolineales > Villigracilaceae > UBA5195. Next base: position 1,217 of record CAYWXS010000072.1, on the reverse strand, counting down.
GCCCGGGCCGCTTATGTATAATTCACCTGATTGCCCGTTTGGGACTGGCAAGAGTTGTTCATCTAGGATAAACACACCAACATTTTTTACTGGCCGCCCCAAGGGTACAAAGCCATCCGTCAAGCCTTGAGTTAACTCGACACAGGTTGTTACTGCTGTACATTCCGTCTGTCCGTAAGTATTGAATAGGTGGATATTTGCTGGAGCATATTTATGCCATTTGACCAGGTTTTCCCAGAGAGCCCGCTCACCACCAATTATGACCACTCGCATGCTGTTTGGTAGGCTTAGTTCAGACGTAGTGATCTGAGTAACCAATTCGTGCCAAAATGCAGTTGGTAGGTTTATCACGGTTACATTTAATTCGGTACAATATTGTAAGAATTTTGGTATCGAATTGAGCATTTCGTCTGTTCGAAGAACAAGCGTAGCGCCACTTGTCAGGCAAGGAAAAATTTCTTCAGCGCTGGTGTCCCAACTGATAGAGGCAAATTGCAATACTCGTTCACCAGGTTTTAGCTGATAAGTTTCCTGGGCAGCTTGAATATAGTTAGTCCACCCCCGATGTTCAACCATGACGCCCTTGGGTTGACCGGTCGAACCAGATGTGTAGATAACATATGCCAAATCTTCAACACTGATCAGATTGGTTGGGTTCTCGGGATTTAATTGTGAGATTTCCACACCTTCCACTTCAAGGCAAATTAGGTGTCCTGTAAATCGAGCTAACTTGGGTTGTTGATCGATGTTGGTGATGAGTGCTACTGCATCTGAATCGGCAAGCATAAAATTCAGGCGATCAGCTGGATAGGTGGGATCGAGTGGGACGTATGCCCCACCAGCTTTTAGGACACCCAGGATTGATATGATTAGTTCGATTGAGCGTTCAAGGCAGATGCCGACGCGAATATCTTTGCCGACTCCATGGGATTGGAGATAACGGGCAAGACGGTTGGCGCGTTCATTCAGTTCAGCATAAGTTAAGGTTTGTTGGAAGTGCCGTACAGCAATCACATCCGGTGTGCGCAGGACCTGTTGGGTAAATAATTCAGTAATTGTTATCATAATGGGAATCTTATAAATTCAAAAAAAATAAGTAAATTGTTTCCATATTGATCGATTGTACCAAATAATTGCATAATTAGATATTTGTAATCCAATTAGTGTGCACGCAAATGTTGTCAAATAAATGGAACCCCGGTAGGATAAGGTCTGCG
>CAYWXS010000071.1:0-33979 GCA_964462245.1 uncultured Anaerolinea sp. | reverse complement strand
GTCATTGCGAGGAGCGTGCCCTCCGCGACGTGGCAATCTTCCTTCATGTCAGCCCCGCCAATTATGTCATTGCGAGGAGCGTGCTCTCCGCGATATCATGCCCGCATTTGGGTACGTGGCAATCTTCTCTCACGTCAGCACTAAAATTATGTCATTAGGAGCCCGGCGTACTTTGCCAGGCGTGGCAATCTCATCTCCCGTCGGTAAAACCAATTATGTTATTAGTAACGTACTTTTTGAAGCAATCTTCCGCCTAAACCGGGATTGCTTCACCACCCGCTGCGCAGTGCTAGTGCGACGGTTCGCGCAATCTTCCCGATATCTTTCGGGAATGACATTTCGAAGCGCTTAGTTTGTTCAAACAATTGCTGACAATTACAAAATCCATTGAAAAGAGCTGCAAACATCTTTTTCATCCATTAGCCTGAGACCTATTCTTGTTAATCGTAGCCTTTGGATGGGATTTTTGGCGCACCCGAAAAATTTGCGCCCATATCTACAGTTTTTACTTCAGATTCGCGCAATCGAAGTAGTTCGACTTCGAAACGTGAGCGGTCGCCGCGATGCAGGGCGTGATAATACTCCACCGCCTGACCATTCTCTGAAAAACTGATGCTGTCAAGCATCAACAATGGATCGCCGCGTTCGATGCCGAGCAGTGCGGCTTCGGTCTCATTAGCCAGAACAGCTTCAATAAAGCGCCGGCCCTTGGCAATAAAAACATCGCTTTCCTTTTCCATATATTCGTACAAAGAGCGGTTGGAAAGATCAACGCTTGCCAGGGCTGGGCAAATATCAAACGGGATATAGGTAGTTACCAGCTGGATGGGCTCTTCATTGATAAATCTCAATCTTTGAATATCGATTACCTTTTCACCAGCTTGAATGTTTAAAAAACCAGCCACCTTTTCAGTTGCAGGGATCACATTCTGGTGCAGCACCTTTGTCACAGGCTTAAGACCGCGTTCCACCATGTCCTGGTAAAAACCAGTCAATTTTTGCACAAGTCCCTCGCTGATTTTTGGCTGGGCGATAAAGGTACCCTTGCCTTTTCGGCGGTTGATTACCCCTTCCAGCTCCAGGTCGCGTAAAGCCTGCCGCACAACCGTCCGGCTGACCCCATAAAGATCGCAAAGATCCTGTTCGCCCGGAATCTGTTCACCCGGCAGCCAGGTTTTCTGCTGGACCTTTTCCTGCAGGATGTCGATAAGCTGTATGTAATAAGGAACACGACTCTCAAAATTAATTTTTTCGTTCATATAGTTTCATTCCAGGCTGATATTTGATAATAGCCAGCACCTCGCAGTCCTTTTATAAAAAAGTGGGTTTCACCCTGACTTGCGATAGGTTTATGGAGAAAGTAGAAAAAATGGTTTGTTGTAATCCTGTCATTACAACTCATTATATGCAAAACTATCTAATCTGTCAATAGAAAAACACGATAGAAAAACACGATAAACATCCAATCGAACCATAAAATGGGTCAAGGCTTGATCTTCAGTCTGCCAGATGCCATATCAGATTCTATAATATTTAGCCTCTTGATATTTGAGAACCTTATCATTATAATAATGTCATCCTGTAATAACAAGTACAGGTTATTTTGTGCAATCCAATAAGCTGCGTGAATAATATTTTCGGAGCCAAAAGTTTGAAAATCACAAATAGCGCCCATCTCATAATAATTTTCCTAACCCAATACCTGGAGGAATGAAATGAAAGTCGGAATTGACAGCTACTCTTACCATCGCTTCTTTGGTGAAGTATATCCAGATCAGAAGCCACCTGCAAAAAACATGACCATGCAGGATTTTCTAAAGCGTGCCCGGGAATTGAAGGTCGACGGGGTTTCGCTTGAATCGTGTTTCTTCCCTCCCGACGTGGATGATGCCTGGTTCAAAGATCTGAAAGCGCAGTTAGATGAATATTCTTTTGACCGGGTTTACGCCTGGGGCCACCCGGATGGTCTTGAACGGGGGCAGAACTTTGCCGCTTATGACGAGATGGTTGCCGGAATTCCGCACGCCGTGGCGATTGGCGCGGATGTGATGCGCGTGGTGGGCAGCAGCCTGATGTTCAGGCACGAGCCGCACGGACCGCAGATCGAAGCGCTGGTAAAGATGTTCAAAAAAGCGGTCAAGGTGGCCGAGGATCTGGGTGTGAAATTGGCAGTTGAGAATCACATCGATTTCACCGCTGACGAGATCCTTCAGCTTTTGACTGAAGTTAATTCTGACCACTTTGGATTAAATTTTGACACTGGCAACTTCCTGCGCCTTTTGGATGATCCGATTCGTGGCATGGAAAAACTGGCTCCGTATGTGTTGGCGACCCACGTCAAGGATTTAATGCCAGACAAGCACGCCCGGCCAACCGATTGGCATTTCTTTGCCGGGGTTCCCGTTGGACAGGGGCTGATCGATAACTTTGCCCTGGCCCAGTTGCTTCATAAAGCCAACTTCAAAGGTTTCCTGGCGGTGGAAATTGATCATCCGCACACCGATTGGACCGGACGCGAAGATGAAGCGGTGGAACTGAGCATGAAAGAATTAAAGAGAATTGCCGATTCTCTGAATTAATTTCATCAGTATTCTACAAACGAGACCTGCCCCGCAAGTGGGCGTTACCTAAAAAAAGGAGAGGTTCCCTTGAAAAAAGTCAATGTGGCAATTATTGGAACCAAATTCATGGGCAAAGCGCACAGCAATGCCTGGACTTCGGCCCCAAAATTCTTTGACGTTGGGTTGTTACCAGTCCTAAAAGTGGCCTGCGGCCAGGATGAAAAAGGCACAAGCGACTTTGCAAAAAATTGGGGCTGGGAAGAAACGGCCAGTGATTGGAAAAAAGTGGTGGAACGTGCGGATGTCGATATCATCGACATTTGCGTTCCCACCTACATGCACAAAGAGATTGTGCTTGCAGCCGCAAAAAACGGAAAACAGATTTTTTGCGAAAAACCAGTTGCGCTAAACTATGCCGAAGCCCAGGAAATGTACGAAGCTGCCGAAAAGGCTGGCGTCTTGCATTATGTCAATCACAATTATCGCCGCACGCCCGCCATCGCTTTTGCCAGGCAATTGATCGATGAAGGCAAAATTGGTACCATCTTTCACTGGCGCGGCACATACCTGCAGGATTGGATCACCGATCCAAACTTCCCTCTCACCTGGCATCTGCAGAAGAAATTCGCCGGTGCGGGTCCACATTATGATTTGAATTCACACAGCGTTGATATAGCGCGTTACCTGATTGGTGAAGTGGAATCAGTTTCCGCGGTGCTTAAAACCTTCGTGACCGATCGGCCTTTGCCCGGTACCGGCGCTGGTACCTTCAAGTCTGGTTCCGTAGCCTCTGAAATGGGCAAAGTAACCGTGGACGATGCTGCATTCATGATCGCCGAATTTCAAAATGGGGCCTTAGGCTCCTTTGAGTCCAGTCGGTTTGCCAGCGGACGCAAAAATTACAACTACTTTGAAATATATGGCAGCAAAGGCAGCATTACATTCGATCTTGAACGCATGAATGAGCTTCAATTCTTAAATCTGGCCGACCCGGTCGACGAGCAGGGTTTTAGAACGATTTTGGTCACAAACTCCACCCATCCCTATATCGGAGGCTGGTGGCCGCCCGGTCATATCATCGGGTACGAACACGAATTTACTCATGCTGTGGTGGATTTTTTGCTGGCTATGGAAAAGGGCACATCCATCACCCCCAACCTGTATGACGGCATGAAGGTGATGCAGATTCTGGAAGCAGCCATACTTTCATCTAACACGGGCCATAAAGTCTCCGTTTCTGACATCAAGTAGCAGGTCGGCGAACCAATATAACCAGGGACTGCAATTGAAGGGACGGGAACATTCAACTTCCCGTCCCTTCTTAAATAGGTATCCCTTGGCTATTTTTTTATAATTTGAGGAGCAAATCATGAAAGCCAAACTTGTCCCAATTTACTTTACGACAGCCGATGACCCGGAATTTTCGGCCCAACTGCAAAAACTGCGGGAATTGCTTGCACACGATGCCGAAATATTAGAACCCGTCCTGCTCGGGGCAGATCTGCCGGATACAGATGGGGTGATTTTTCCGCAAATGCTGGGCCAGGCCTACCGCGAAGTGGAAAATATCAAAAACCTCCCGCAGCCGCTCTTGATCATCACCTCTGAATTCGGCACTGTCTCGATGTGGGACTGGGAGATAAACAGTTACCTGGCCGCCAAGGGTATAAAGGTGATTGGCCCTACCGACCTCGAAAAAACAAGACAGGTTTGCCGCGCTTTTGCATTAAAACGAATGTTGAAGCACTCCAAACTACTGGTTTTTCAGGATAATCCCGCCAGTGGTGGCGGCAACCAGGATGAAATCTTCAAACGCTTCTACTGGTGGGAACCAGAATGTATCAGTGCTATCGAGAAAAAATATGGCATCAGCGTTGTAAAAAAGAGCTTCAAAAAATTAGGCGAAGATGCCAGCGCCATTTCTGACGAGTCAGCTCAGGCTGTCTGGGAGCAAAGAAAGGCCAGAACCCCCGTTGGCAAAATTACGAAGCGTGCCATCCTTAGTGCTGTGAAAATTTACATGGCGCTGAAAGCGGAACTGGATCAAGATCCAGATATTATAGCTGCCGGCATAAATTGTTTAAATGAATCCATGTTTTCTGAAACTACCCCCTGCCTGGCATGGAATTTACTCTACGAAGACCGGCGCATGGTTTGGGGCTGCGAGGCGGACCTGGTCTCCATGCTAACCAAGGTGCTGATAAGCAAAACACTGGAAGTACCGTTCATGATGACCAACCTCTACCCCTTCCAGATGGGTGATGCCGCATTAAAACATGAGCACATTCCCAATTTTCCCGAGGTGGACGGCTCACCCGAGAATTACATCCTGGCTGCCCATTGTGGCTACATGGGTGTGGTTCCACAGGCCTTCTCGACCGATTGGGAATTAAAAGAGAAAGTGCTCAGCATCGTTCACGATAACGCCACTGCCATAGACGCCCGGCTTCCCGAGGGAGATATCACGCTCGTAAAACTTATGCCCCCCTTCGACCGCTGGTCAATCGTCGAAGGTGACCTGCCTAAATATGCCCAGTTCAAAAACTCGCATTGTTTAAACGGCGCGGTTATCCGTGTGCCCAACGGCAACCGTCTGGTGCGTGACCTGGTTTCACATCATTACATAATAACCACCGGCCATAACCTGGCCCAGTTGGAAATGGTTTCAAAAGTATTAGATCTTGAATGTATTACGATCTAATGCAGCATGCACCATAAATAAACAAATTGGGTAAACTTATAACATATTATTTCATAAGTTTACCCAATTTTCGCAAAACATCTTGACTTTATGAAACAAATGCTTATAATGATGTTATCTTGTAATTACTTATTTCTTTAGAAATTAAACCATCTCCTTATTCTAGTTAAAGACTCCCCTCTTATAGGTTTACGGTCAGCCGTTTTAGATTCTTATTATCGGTAATTTGGTGTTCTTTTTCATAAAAATGGTGCGTACGCGCAGCCCAAAAAAAGAGAGCCGTAGACTGTAATGCGAACACTACCCGAGATGATGCAAAAGAAATATCGAAGCTTGACCATACTGGACATACCTGTCTGGTTAAGTCAGGCTGAATTTTTGCCAAACCGGAATTTCATTACCAATTCCGAAAAAGAACTGGTCGACTTGCTGCGCAAGTACGGCGAATATTCAAAAGCAGATTTGGTTTCTTCCACAGATTATTCCAGAACCAAAATTGCGAACTGCATCGACTCCCTCCTCAATAAAAAAATCATTATTGCGAATAATGTTACCGAATATACGGGCGGACGGCGCTCAAAAGTTTTCAGGCTTAACGGCGACCTGGGGCTGCTGGCTGGCGTTGATATCGGCGCAACCAGTATCGACCTTGCTCTGGCTGATTTGTCAGGCAAACTACTGAAACGTTATTCTGAACCTGCCACCGTCAAAGACGGCCCAATAAAAATATTAGGCCGGGTCTGTTCGCTGCTCGAGAAAATGCTGAAAGAGAACAACCTCAACCCTGAAAATTTGTACGGAATCGGGATTGGTGTGCCTGGCCCGGTGGATTTCCAGATGGGAACTCTGGTGTCTCCGCCCATCATGCCCGGCTGGGATCGCTACCCCATCCACCAGACCGTGCAGCAGTGGTTCCCGACCGCCATCGTTGTCGTTGATAATGACGTAAACGTGATGGCATTGGGCGAAATTTATCAAGGCGCGGGCATTGGCATCGATAACCTGATCTTTGTAAAAATTGGTACGGGCATTGGTGCAGGGATCATCTGCGAAGGGAAAATTTATCGTGGCAACAGCGGCTGCGCCGGAGATATTGGCCATATATGCGTTGATAAATCTGGCCCGCTCTGCCGCTGCGGCAACACTGGCTGTCTTGAAGCGCTTGCCGCCGGCCCTGCAATAGCCGAACGCTCATTAGCAATCGCCCAAACTGGCAAGAGTCCGATCTTGATGAAATACTACGAAAAAAATGGCGGGCTGCTGCGTGCGGAAGATGTAGGCAATGCAGCTCGTGAAGGTGACGCACTCGCGTTTGAAGTCATACGCGAGAGCGGGCAATACGTAGGTGATGTCTTGGCTGGTCTGGCTAATTTTTTTAACCCCAGCATGATCGTGATCGGCGGTGGCGTAATAAACTTGGGAAACCTGCTCTTATCGTCCATCCGTCAGACCGTGCTGAATCGTTCATTACCGCTGGCTACCCGCGATCTTCAAATTGTCTTTTCCGAGATCGCGGCAGACGCGGGTGTGATCGGCGCAATCCATATGGCAATGGATTATATCTTCTCCATCTCAGCAAACAATGCTGACCAGAACTGAGAACCAGGAGTCTGTCATGAAGTTTGGCGTAAACACATTTGTATGGACTTCGCCCTGCACAATGGGCGCGATTGAAGAACTAGCTCCAAAAGTGAAGGCATTCGGCTTTGATATTCTTGAAATCTCGGTGGAAAACCCAGCCCTGATCGATGCCAGTGCTGCCAATAAAATTTTGAAGGAAAACCAGCTCGAAGGCATTATTTGCGGAGCGTTTGGGCCGGATCGTAACATTTGCAGTGCGGACCCCATTATCCGCGAAAATGCAAAGATTTATATCCGCTGGCTAATTGACGCTGCCCAGCAAATTGGCAGTGAAGTAGTCTGTGGACCGATGTATTCAGCGGTTGGCAAAGACCACCTCGAAGATTCTGATCAGCGCAAAAAAGAATGGGACCTGGCCGTGGTTGGTATTTACCAGATGGCGCAATACGCCGCCGGGCGCGCTGTGAAGCTGGCGTTTGAACCACTTAATCGTTTCGAAACCGACATGATCAACGTGGTTTCGCAGGGAAATAAGTTTATTGATGATGTCGGCCAAAAAAATGTAGGCTTCCACCTGGATACCTTTCACATGCACCTTGAAGAGAAAAACAGCGCCGAAGCAATCCGCCTGGCGGGAGATAGAATTTTTCACTTTCACGCCTGTGAAAATGATCGGGGCGTACCCGGCACAGGCCAGGTGCACTGGCTCGAGATCGCGCAGGCGCTCAAAGAGACCGGATACCACGGACCCGTTGTGATTGAGTCTTTCACTTCGCAAGTCAAAGAGATCGCCCGGGCCGTCTGCATCTGGCGCGAGATTGCGCCCAGCCAGGATGCCATTGCGGTGCAGGGTTTGAAGTTTCTGAAATCGTTACCCTTTAATAATTGAGGCAATTATGACAGAAGATCAGGATCAAAACATCAAAGGAAAAAACGATCAGCCGCAACCTCTGCTGGAAGTGCGTGATATTACCAAGCGCTTCCCAGGCGTTGTAGCTTTAAGTGATGTTTCTCTCAAGTTCTTGCCGGGTGAAGTGCACGCGGTTGTCGGAGAGAATGGTGCCGGAAAATCCACTCTGATGAAAATTATGGCCGGCGCATATATTCCTGATTCGGGTGAAATATTTCTGGAAGGCAGAAAGATTTCCTTCGCTCATCCGCAAAATGCCCAGGAAAATGGGGTCAGTATCGTTTACCAGGAATTTAACCTCCTGCCGGACCGTACCGTAGCCCATAACATCTTCCTGGGCCGCGAGCCCTCAAAATTTGGAGTCATCAATGTCAACGAACTGAATAAACGGGCGGCTGATATTTTGGAAGAGATTGGTGTGGAAAAAATGATCTCCCCAACCACCCTGGTAAGCAATCTTTCAGTCGCCCAGCAGCAGCTGGTTGAAATTGCAAAGGCGATTTCATTTAAGGCCAAAGTTCTGATTATGGATGAGCCGACTGCTGCGCTTACCTATACCGAAGTAAACCTGCTCTCAGATTTGATCGGGAAACTAAAACAAAGAGGAATGGCGATCATCTTTATTTCCCATCGCCTGGTCGAGGTTTTTGATATCGCCGAAAAGATCACCGTTCTTAAGGATGGGCAGCTTGTCAATACCGTAAATAAAGTGGATGTGACACCCGCCGAGCTGGTTTTCATGATGGTCGGCCGCACCCTGGATCACTACTTCCCACCGCTCGGAATACCCGAAGACTTCGGCGAAGTTGTATTGAAAGTCAAGGATGGCTCAAACCACTTTCTCAAAGGCATTAATCTAGAGTTGCGCAAAGGCGAGGTATTGGGAGTTGCCGGATTGCAAGGTTCCGGCAGGACAGAACTGGCACAGGCTTTGTTTGGGGTTGTGCCATTTAAGACCGGGTCGGTGGATCTGCATGGCAAGGCAATCATCATCAAAAGCCCTGCGCATGCTATCAAAAACAGGCTTGGGTTTGTCACCGAAGACCGCAAGGCAGAGGGAATTGTACCCATGCAGCCCATCCGCGATAACATGCTCTTGACGATCCGCAGCACACAGGCTCTTTTTGGCCCAATTTACAGGGATGGCATCAACAAATCGCGTAACTTGGTGCCCACATTGGGTAAGCAGGTGGATGTGCGCACCGATTCGTATGATCGTGAAGCTCAATACCTGAGCGGGGGTAACCAGCAGAAGGTGGTCTTATCTAAATGGCTGGCTTCGGATGCAGATGTATTCATTTTTGATGAACCTACGCGTGGCATAGACGTAGAAGCAAAGGCAAGTATTCACGATATGATCCGGGCCCTGACAAAAAATGGGATCGCGGTCTTGATGATCTCATCCGAATTACCCGAAATAATTGGGATGAGCGACCGTGTTTTGGTGATGTGGGATGGACACATTCAGGGTGAACTTCCCGCAAAGTCAAGCGAATCCGAGATCATGTTGATGGCCACTGGTCATAATAAGCAAATTGCCCCCCAGACCCTCACAACGGCAGAAAAGGAATAATATGACCCCCTCTACTATTTCTGGAAACCGGTTTACACAAATCGTGCGGTCTCTGCGCATCCCGCCCGTTTATATTTTTCTGGTTTTTATCTTCTTAATTGGCGGATTACTTGACCAGATATTTTCAGACGGCCAGGTATTCACCAATCAAGCCATCCAGATCAATATTATTGTGCGCTCGGTAGCGCTTGGCATCGTGGCAGTCGGGCAGACATTGGTCATTGTTGGCGCATCGATTGATCTTTCAGTGGCTTATGTCATCAGCATTACTGCCGTCATGTCCTCGTACATCATGCAGGGTGATCCGGCCAATGTGCCGTTGGCAATCCTGGTTGTACTGGCAATTGGCGCTTTGATTGGGTTGGTAAACGGGTTGATCATCACAAAACTGCATGTCAATTCCTTTATCACCACCCTCGGAACCAGCCTGATCATCAAGGGCATCATCAATGCCACCTTCTCCAACTATACGGGCAGCGTCCCCAAGAGTTTTCAATATTTTGGGTATGGTATGCTGGGGCCAATTCCGGTTGCGATCCTCGTACTGCTGATCATTGTTGTGGCCGGCTGGTTATTGCTTAGCCGCACGAAATTCGGTGCGCATCTTTACGGTGTGGGCGGCAACATGGAAGTGGCACGCCTCTCAGGCATGAGAACCGACCGCGTCATCATAGGCGCGCATATTCTGTGCAGTCTAACCGCCGTTTTAACGGGTCTGTTTTTGGTAAGTCGGCTGCAATCTGGCGCTCCCTGGGTTGGACCGGATGGGCTTTACGATTTGGAATCTGTCGCCACTACTGTGGTGGGTGGCACGGCTCTTGCCGGCGGTAAGGGCGGGGTATGGGGCACATTGGCCGGAGTTCTGATCTTCGGCGTGCTGGATACAGTTTTCAACCAGCTGGGAGTTAACCCCTATCTCAAGACAGTCCTGCGCGGCGCAATCATCGTTCTGGCCGTGGCGAGTTACACCTACCGCTCCAAAAAAGAAGCGGCATAAGGAGTCGATCGAATGACCACACCAACCTTAACCTCGTCAGATGGATTTACCAGGTCCATGCGCAGCCTGTGGGATGCGATTAAAAAGATTCCACCGGTTTACCCCATTTTCTTAGCTATTTTTATCACCCTCGGGTTCCTTAGCCAAAGTTACCAGACATCCGCCGGAGTATTAACCTTCCTGCGCCGCACTTCTCCCTTGGCAATCCTTGCCATTGGCGAGATGATGGTTTTAGCATCCGGTGGTTTCGATCTTTCGATTGGTTCAATCGTTACACTGGTTGTGCTCGGCAGTTCTCTCGTGCTTAACAATGATCCAACCATGGCATTTCCAGCGATAGCAATCATGCTCGGGCTGGGGGTCTGCATCGGTCTGGTCAATGGTGTGGTTGTCAGTTACCTGAAGATCCCTTCCTTTATAGCTACGCTGGGCATGATGCTTCTGGTAAAAGGCGGGGCTCTCTATTGGGTTGGCGGTGCGCCAAGAGGTTACCTGACAGAAAACTGGCGCGCATTTGGCCGAAATTACATTGAGAACGTCCCGTTGATAGGCAGATTCCCAATTGCGTTGGTAGCGTTGATAGTGATCGCCATATTCTCTTATTTCATATTCCACCGTTCAAATTTTGGGAAGCAGGTGCTGGCGCTGGGTGACAATGTGCGTGCAAGCCAGCTTTCGGGTGTCAAAGTTCGCTTGGTGCGCGTTCTTACCTTCGTCCTTTCATCCGTCTTCGCTGTCATCGGCGGAATTATGATCGGCGGTTTTGGTGGGGTGAACGTCACCATTGGTGAAGGGTTGGAAATGCAGACAATCGCTGCCTGTGTTGTGGGCGGTGCCTTGATGCTGGGTGGTAAAGGCTCAGTGCCAAATGTGATCTTTGGCGCCTTTACTATGGAAGCCATTTTCAACCTGCTCAATTTGTTGGGGCTGCCCAAGCCTTACAAGGACGCCGTACAGGGTCTAATTATTATCGCCGCGGTGGCCTATGTGGCGGTAAGTAATCGGAAGAAAAGGTAGACGATCTCCGTAAATAGCTCTGAGCACGCTTTCTTTGTCATTTACCAGATCAAAATATAAAAGAAGGAGGTGGTGACCCATCAGGATTGGATCGAAAATTGTTAGTGTACATTTGTAACTCAATTTTCAGTGTTTCTCGAAAAGGAGAAGGTAAACAAATGAAAAAAAATATTTGGTTAGTTGTTTCAGTTTTCATCGCTCTTGCCATGTTGATTACAGCCTGCGCTCCCGCTGCGCCAGCCGCCCCTGCTGCTACCGTAGCACCCGCTGCACCCGCTAAAGCAGCGAACCCCGGTTTGCAGATGGATTCTGCCAAAGTGGCCCCTCAGTTCTTTAATGATGCCGACTTTGCCAAAGCTCAGGGTTATATGAAACAACCCGCGTTGAATCCTGATGCCCCGATCTATCTGCAGTACCTGGTTGACAATGCTACCGATATTTCCAAGTTCCCCCAATACGCCGCTTTCGCAGCAAAGAAGGCCCCCTACAATATCTGCTTCTCCAATGCAGGCGTAAACAATCCGTGGCGCGTGGTTGGCTATGTTTCAATGCGCGAACAGGTTGAAGCACTGCGGACCGAAGGTCTGGTCAAGAACTTCTTCCACCTGGACGCCCAGGGCAATGATGCCAAGCAGATCGCTGACATCCAGGACCTGATCAACACCCCAGGAAAATGCGACATCCTGATCGTTGCTTCGAACACCAGCGAATCCCTGACCCCCATCGTCGAGAAGGCTTGCGCTGTCATGCCTGTGGTTCAATTTGACCGCTACGTCGTTTCCGACTGCCCGGTGGTTTCTGAACGCCCGATCGGTGGCTATGCCTTCGGTATCTCCGGCGCCCAGTTCGTCGTTGACAATCTGCCCAATGGTGGAAACGTGCTCGCATTCCGCATCCTACCCGGTGTGGATGTACTTGAACAACGCTGGGGCGCTGCCCGCAAGATATTCGAACAACACCCCAACCTGAATGTTGTCGGCGTTGAATTCGTTGCTTATGACAGCTTCAAAGCCAGCACAGTCGTCAGCGACTACATCGCCAAGTACGGCACCATTGACGCCGTCTGGATGGATGCCGGCGGCACCGCTGTTTCCATTCTGGAAGCCTTTAAGGATGCCGGCGCTCCTGCACCCAAGGTCATGGTTGGTGAAGATCAGCAGGATTACCTGGAATATTGGAAAGCCAACAAGCTGACCGCCATCGCTCCTACCTTCCCAACTTACCAATGGCGCACCGCTGTTTTGGCCTCCGTAATGTTCCTGCAGGGCAAAACCGTCCAGCACAACTGGGTTCTGCCCCAGCCCGAAATCACCGCTGCCAACCTTGATAAATACATCACCGCTGGTATGCCCCCACTGCACTATGCTCTCTCTGGCGGCGAAGATATGAAAAATTGGCCGGATGCCTGGAAGAACGTCGATATTAAGAAATATATAGACGCACCCTAACATCAGGTTAAGTTTGTAAAGTTTGGACGAGCCCGCTCTAAATTCGGGCGGGCTCGTTTTTGACGCGATGTAAACTTTCATGAAAGGAGTTCGATAACCATGATCGAGATTGGGTTCCATACCGACGCTTTTAACACCAGCTACTGGAGTTTTGAGCAAAGCCTGCAATGGGCGCAAAAAAATGATGTGCATTGGATTGAATGTGGAATGATCGATGGGGTAAGCTGGATTCACGGATTGGGATACCAGCCGCACGTTGCGATGTGGGAAGACCCCATGATGTGGCGCGATAAGGCCGCAAGTTATGGCGTAAAATTTTCTCAAATCGATGCCGCTTTCCCGATGTCGTTGCCCGAAGGCACCTCGTTGGGTGTAGAGTATGTGCTGCGCACCATCCGCTGGGCTTATCTGGCGGGCTGCGACCACATCGATACCACCGATGACCGCTTTGCCCCGAAGGGTGTTTCTAACGAATTGGCGCTGGAAATTATGAAGCGCGCCTATGGGCAGATCATTGAAGTGGCTGAACGTTACAAAATGATCATAGATATCGAACCTCACGGCTACTTCACAACTAAGCCCGAGTTCATGGAACAGATGCTCGCGTTCGTAGACAGCCCTTACCTGCGCATGAATATGGATACTGGTAACACCTTTATCGCGGGCCAGGACCCTGTCGCTTTCCTGAATAGATTCAAGCATAAGGTTAGTCATGTTCACGTTAAAGATGTTAGTGAAACGCTCGCCTCTTCGTTGCGCGGAGAGTTGACCGGGATTGCCGTCAGCCAATGCGCCATCGGCGATGGTGCCAATAAGGAAAATATCAGCAAGTGTTTCGACATCCTGGTTGATATTGGGTATAACGGCGTGGTCAGCCTCGAATGTGAAGGCCAGGGCGGCCCTATGATCGAGAAAAGCCTGGTTTATGTGCGCAATTTAGTCGAAGACGCTAACAAGCGCATGCTTAAATAATACAAATTCTGGATGCTGTGATCTTTTCGGAGGAAATATGGGAAAAATTTTTCTTGGCGTAAACATGGAATTTGTCCGCTCGCATGATAAATCCTTTGAGTGGGGTGTAGGCAAGGCAGCAGAGATTGGCTATCAATATATTGAGCCGATGGTACATTGGGGCAGGGAATTATTAAGTGAAGCCAGGTATTTCCACAGCGTGTCGATGTATGATGACCCGCGCTGGGCCCGGGATTTGTGTGACAAACATAACATCAAAATGTCCGGCCTTTCTTCTCACACCCCCCTCTGCAAACCAGAGATCAGCGTGGAATATCTCAAGCAAGCCATCCGCTGGGCTTCGGACGCCGGCGCACCCGTGATCAATACTGATGAAGGCCCCAAACCCGAATGGACCACCAAAGAAATGGACTACCAGCTGATGACCTATACCCTTAAGGAAGCCTCGCTGGTGGCGGAACGTTATGGCATCCGGATTGGGCTTGAACCGCACCAACAATACAGCAAATCACAGGAAGGCCTGGATAGCATCCATGCCCTGGTAGAATCCCCCATGATCGGCATAAACTACGATACGGGTAACAGTTACCTGGCCAATACCACGGACACCTACGAATGGTTGGAGCACGTCAAAGATCGCTTGGTTCATCTGCACGCCAAAGACATCAGCTTCTCGCAAAGTGGCGCAGATCGCGGCAAGTTAAGCGGCACTCCGGTGGGCTGCGCTTGCGGTGATGGTGTGGTGGATTGGGAAAGGATCGTTGAAATTGTAAAGACATGTCCGACAGATATTGTGTTCAGCGTTGAATGCGGAACAGTCCCCGATGCTGCCCGAAGTTTTGAGTTTCTGAGCAAGCTGATCTAAATATAATCAGGGGGATGGCGGTTTTGCCGCCACCCCCTTGATTAATATCATTCTTAATAATTTCATTATTTTTTCATTTCTTGTTAACCTGGGCAGAATAGATACTATTTTGCTTGAATTTTAATTAAACCAGCCAATCATTACGGGGCCTTTTGTTAAAAGGTAACCTGTATTCTCATAATTTTTGAACAAATGGAGGAAACATGAGTTATCCTAAGGTTGCGGTCATCGGATTGGGATTCATGGGTAGAACGCATATTCAAGCGCTGCGCAGGTTGGGGATTGAAGTTTATGGCGTGGCGGGCATCAGCGAGGACGAAGCAAAGCTCGCCGCCAGCGAACTGGTCATACCCAAATGGTACCGCAGTTTTGATGAAGCCATCGCGGATAGCGCCATCAACGTGGTCCATCTATGCACACCCAATAACCTTCATTTTGAACAGGCCCAAAAAGCGCTTGAAGCTGGCAAGCATGTGCTCTGTGAAAAACCACTGGCCCTCACCTCGCGCGAATCCGGGCTGCTGGCTGATCTGGCGCAAAAAAAAGGCCTGATGACAGCTGTCAACTATAACATACGCTTTTATCCAATTTGCCAGGAAGCACGCGCCCGAATTATGGACGGCGACTTGGGCACCCCATATTTAATTCATGGAGCCTATTTACAAGATTGGCTCTTTTATAAATCCGATTGGAATTGGCGTCTCGAACCCGAACAGGGCGGCGATTTGCGCGTGGTAGCCGATATTGGCACGCATTGGATGGATCTGGTCACCTATCTCACTGGTCTAAAGATCACCGCGGTGATGGCCGAATTTGCCATTGTACATCCAAAAAGGTTTCAACCTGGTGGACCAGTCGAAACCTTCGCAGGGAAAATCGAGGCGAATAAATCAACCACCGAAGTTGCCATCAAGACCGAAGATGTGGCCATTATCATGTTCCGATTTGAAAACGGCGCCATCGGCAGCGTGAACCTTTCACAGGTTTCAGCCGGGCGTAAAAATTATATGTGGTTTGAGATCAGCGGCTCAAAATCTGCCATGCGCTGGGATCAGGAAAATCCAAACCAATTGTGGATCGGCAATCGTGGTCAGCCCAACGAATTATTATTAAAGGACCCGTCCTTATTCCACCCCGAGGTGCGCACACTAACGAGTTTCCCCGGCGGGCACGCCGAAGGCTATCCCGATACGTTCGTACAGGTCTTTCGCCAGTTCTACTCGGCGGTGTCCACTGGCATAATGCCGGAAACGGGAAAGTTCGCCACGTTCAGTGACGGGCACCATGAGATGCTTTTATGTCAGGCCATCCAACGCTCCGCGCTCGAAAAACGCTGGGTAAATATTGAAGAAATCGCTTAAAACCCACCTATCCCGAATAAACCTGAACCGATTTTAGCTAAGGAGTAAATATGCGTATCGGAGTCTTTTCTGTAATCTTTCAAAACCTTCCTTTTGAACAAGCGCTCGACAAAATCTTGTCCTACGGGGCCACCGCGGTTGAGATCGGCACAGGTGGTCTACCAGGTGCTCACCATTGCCCTATCGATGAATTGCTGGCAAGCGCAGAAAAACGCGCCGCTTATCTTCATGCGATCGAAAAACGCGGCATGCAGATCAGCGCGTTTAGCTGCCATTGGGACCCGATTGGCCCAGATAAGAATGTTGCCAATTCTGCTGACGTACTTTTCCGCAAAACTGTCCAGTTGGCTGAAATGTGCGGTGTTCCGGTTGTGAACGTGTTAGCGGGGCTTCCCGCTGGAGCACCCGGCGACAGCATGCCAAACTGGGTCACTTGCCCTTGGCCGCCGCATTTTCTGGAAATCCTGGATTACCAGTGGAACGAGGTTGCAATTCCCTATTGGCGCGGTGCGAGTACATTCGCACAGGTCCATAATGTGAAAATCGGTGTGGAAATGCACCCTGGTATGCTCATCTATAATGTAGAAACCATGCTGCGCATGCGTGCGGCCTGCGGCCCGGCCATGGGCTGCAATTTTGACCCGAGCCATCTGTTTTGGAACGGGGTTGACCCGGTTGCGGCCATCCGCAAACTGGGTGATGCAATTGTGCACGTGCACGGTAAAGATTGCGCGATAGACTCTTACAACGTCTCGGTAAATGGCTGCAATGACCACAAAACCTACACCGATATTCCCCACCGCTCGTGGACCTTTCGCACCATTGGGTATGGGCATGATCTAAAAGTGTGGAAGGATATTGTCTCGGCCTTGCGTATAGCCGGATATGACGGCGCGATTTCGCTCGAACACGAAGATGGCATGATGTCTTTTGATGAAGGCGTCCAAAAGGGATTGGCTGCCTTACGCGAAGTGGTCACAGTCGAAAGCCCTGGAGAAATGTTCTGGGCCTGAGCACCGCGCCTGCCAGTAATGACTACCCCGTTAAAGAGGACCA
This sequence comes from uncultured Anaerolinea sp., assembly GCA_964462245.1. GTDB lineage: Bacteria > Chloroflexota > Anaerolineae > Anaerolineales > Villigracilaceae > UBA5195. The sequence continues at coordinate 16,937 of CAYWXS010000071.1, read as the reverse complement.
GGCCGCTTAAGGTTAAGAACTATTCTTGCCAAGCACCCCTGGTTTGCGAGGTATGCTTGGATACGCTTCCGACGTGAAAATTTTTACAGGCGAAGTGCTGGGGCTGCGCGATGTTATACAGTCAAAGGTTGTTCTCCTGAAGAACTGGAAGAGTCGTCTTGCCATTCCGTTGATCTATATTTGGAAATGCATGCGAACGACGAGTAGCGCCTCAGAAGCCCTTCTCTGGTCGCCTTAATTTGCTGTTTGATCCGGTGTTGCATCGGTGGGTCGCCCTAGCAGGCGCAAGCCTGAATGCTTGGATTGCCAAAGTACTCCGGGATGTTTTATTACGTTGAGTTCACCCCTTAAACGGTTCCGCCGTTTTACTCGTCTTGCAGCAAGGGAGCACCCTGTAGCCGGGGGTGTTTTATTTAACTTGCCGCTTGAAATCAAATTCCAATTCCTCGAGATAATCACAAATCGAATTCAAATCTTCGCGCTCTCTTTTCTTTCGCGCATGGTTTGCTTCAGCAGCAACGTAGCCAATCATGTCGGTCAGTTCAGCCAGAGTTAAAGATAGGTCAATTCCTTCTTCAACTCTGGCAGCCGAATTCAACTGCCTTGTACACACGCTTGAGATCAGGCTGTTGTTTTTCAAAACGTCATATTCATATTCGGATAACTCAATAGTATATTTGTCAGAATTCATGGGGTATCCTTCACGAATGGCTTTGAGACTGGAATAATGTTAACCTTGCTTATTTGGTCTCACTAAAACTTTTAACTTTGCTAACGTAATCACAGGCTGCAGGACATGCATTGTTGATTGCACAAAAATTGTTGAATGTAATTTGTTTTGATTGAGATAAAAGTGTTTTTATCCCATCGGCTATACATTTGTTTCCGGTATGGTAATTGGCGATCGTAAAATCCCACAAATCTTCATAAGTACTTATTACTGCCAATCTATTCTTGGAAAGGTTGGCTATTATTTGACCAACCTGGGTTACATTGGCTTTAACAACCTTTGTAACCAGGTCAATTTCTTTATCTGTGCCGACAGGTTTTAGTGCAATTCCGCGTAATAATGTTTTTTCATATTGGCTAAGTTTTGAATAGCCCCCTGAGCAATATCCTTTTGAAAAAGAGACCGAACATACTTCCAGAAAGCTCTCTTGATCCCACAGCAGCAAAATATCGATAGCGTTTTCTGTGAGACTTCCCAGCCCATATTCATTTTTTACTTTTATATCAGACCAGGTTTGGGATTCTTGCGTGATGATGGCTTTTACCAGCCTTGCGGGGATGCCATTAGTTTTTTCTGCGTCTATAAGCTGTTGGTCATATTGGTTTTGTGCGAGCAAGCCAGCTTGATATGCTTTTTGTTCGCCACAACTGTTGGCGTATTGATTGCTTAGTAACCCATTCTGGGAACAATTACTGGCATTGACCTGACCGGAAGCAATCAGGTTTCCCGCCAGGTAATAAAGGTGATGTTTTGTGGAAATATTGGACGGTTCGATAGAAGTCTGATAGATGGATTCACCGGACTTTAAATAGGTTGGAAACACGTCCCAGGTGACTGATGCATAATCATTGGATGGTTCTTTTGAGAGAATATCCAGAAGATATTCGCCTCCATTGTGACCATTCATGAGATTGCGTAGATGGATTGTTACATGCTTGGTTTCATCTCCAAAGCTGGAGACAGACCAATATTCAATCCAAACACCTTTGTTTGTAGTGATGGGTACGCGGTAATCGCAGGTATCCACATCAGTACATGAAAATATTGAATTACCATTGTTTATATAAATTGCTGTTATGTTTTGGTCGAATAAGGGTTCATAGGCCTGGAATGATATCACCGGCTGTTCTGAACACCAAACCCCCAACTTGCACGAATAGGTTACCAGCCTGATGGTACTCTCACTGAGCTCGTTATATGAAGTGTAGCGGCGGTTGTAGTAACCCTTATATGTAATAAAAGCCCCTGTACAAGCGGATGTTATGCCACTGCTAAAAAATTCCGCACAGGGTGCGGCCGAAAGCCATTGTTGATAGATTTTTTCTCCACAAAAGGCGCGGATGTCTGTTTTAGTAGGATCATTATCGTTTTGGCGGAAAATCTCACATAACACGGAATTGTTTGCCCAAGCTTTTAATAGCCATACATGGACATATCCGCTGTGCTGTTTGAACTCAAAACGACCAATCTCTTGAGCCAGGGCGGAGGTCCGCGGGATAAATAGCTCGAGAAAAAGAATAATGATGATACCAAGCTGAGGCAACCACGTCATAATACCAGTACAGAACATGGCAGTTCTCTTTCCCATGTTCTGTACTGGTATGCTCTTTGTGGTCTTACCGTAGCTCATAATCTAATAAAAGCTCACTTGTAGCCCTGGCGGCTGGATAGACAACTTGCCATTTGCTGCCCAACATTTGCAAAAGGATGACCTGGGCCTGGTTTTGGCCACCGTTTGAAAAGTCAATTACACCCCAGGTGCTAGTGGATTCTTTATAATCGAATAATACCTGGCGTAGATTCTCACGGATTTTTGAGATGTCGGTTGGTTGGGTTGCCTGCGAGCCCAGTATATTTTTTAATGAGCTGGCCACAATCATTAGGGATTTATAGGCTTCTGCGCTATACAAACTTGGATGCTGAGCAGCACCATATTTTTCCAGGGTGTATTTAGAAAACCTGGCCTGGAAAGAGTCATCATTTGCGGTTTCGGCAACCATCTGTCCGCTCCAGCTGGCCGATAAAATCAAATTGTTTGCCGATGCATTTGCTTCCTTGCTGGCTGCTTGCAGGAATACCTGGCTGGCAAATCCGCCGGAACGCGCAATTTCTATGATTTGAGCGTTGCCTTTTTCCTTGTGAATGGCATTCAGGATCGATTCGGCCTGGGTTGTGTCTGTAAAAATCAGGTATATTAATTGTGGATTTAATGCGATCACATTTTTGGACAGGACATCCACGCCAGAACCTTCTGCTCGATATGGGAAATATCCAATTACTGGTTGTTCGTTCAGCTTAGCGGAATTTGCCGCAGCGATGGCTGCATCATTCCCAAAGCTGGTATCCTCAAATACTATTACCGTCTGAATGCCGGTACCGGCTTTCGCCTTGACCAAATCAAAAACTGTTTGGGCATAAACCGATTCATCCGCATGTAGACGGAATGCCCACCGATTGTCAGGCGGCAAGATGTGGTTTCCACCCGCAGAGGGTACCAGCATGGGGGTGAAGAAATAATTGGATAATGAAGCTGCCATCATTGAGCCGGTGTTGGTGGTTGCGCCAACCAGCGCCAGCACGCGATCCTCCTCCACCAGAGAGCGGACAGCCTGGTAAGTCTGGCGCGGGTTGTTATCCGGGGCTTCAACCTGGAAAAAAAGCTTCAAATCACAACCTGCCAGGCCGCCATTTTGTTTTATTTCGGCCAGCGCCAGTTCGTAACCATCACGCTGTTCATTGGCAACCTGGCTGGTGTTATCAGCGAGCAGTGCCCCCACGCGCACCCGGTCACAATCCAGGCTTTGGACCTGGTTGAGCCATGGCAATTTTGTGGTTATAGATACGGGCAGACTGCAGCTCGATAGTAGGATGGGGATCAGAACACCCATGCAGAACACAGTGTTTATTCTTTGAAGAGTTAAGTTCATAGTGTTTTTGATATAGGTTTTCATTATGGGCAAGCCCATTTCCCAGGAATCGGATTACCATCGGCATAACCGATTGTTTTACTATATGAGAAGGAGTCCACGTCCTGATTGCCTCGGAACCGTACATCCAGTATGACTTGTTCTTCATCGGGACCATCCGGACAGGGTGGTGCGACAAACTTGAATGTAAATTTATACGGAGGGCCTGAAGACTCCCAGATTGGAGCCACCCGGTCAGATAGGAAATAATAAGTAGGTGTGGATACATCAACACCTAAATAATTGTTTTCACCATCACCCTGCTTATTGCACGACATCTTGAAGCTAAAATTACCTTTTGGCTGTGGTTCGAAAGGTGATATGAAAAAGTTGTTTTCTGGTGTTCCTGCGTAGCCTGCGGTATAACCGGTTACTTGATATACCTTTTGATTATAAATAATATCATTACCTACCATATACCCACCGCACTCCATATCTGTGGGTTGAATATCCAGTGCATAGGCAGGATCAGATGGTTCTTCAATGATATTTTGAATGACATTGACCGCTCCACTTGTCCCTGTAAAAGTACCAGTGTAATACTGGGCCTGGTTCGAAGCAGGCGTGATAGTTAGTTTGAATTTGGTGACCCGCGAATCAATTACTCCCAGGTTCTTACATTCAACTGAACCAGTTGTTTTATTAATTGTGCAATCTGGTGAAAGTTCGGCGGCAAAATCTTTCACGTCATCATTGGCGGTTAGTGGGACCGTGCTGGCTGAAAGGTATTGGTTAAATTGGTAACCAGTAGGGGCGCCAGAGAAATTTTCAAAATTTATCTGGCCAGTCAGCGTGGTAATACCTATTTGATTAACTGCTGTTTCCAGAGGTGTATAAGCATACAGATAATTCGGCGAGACGCTCACGTTACTAATGATTACTTTGAACTTGGAAATGAGTGTAAATGGCTGACTTTCGACTGGCATGTTATTATCATCGCCAATATATTTGGCCGTAAGCGTAAGAGATGCAGCTGCGTTGGCGGCGATGCTGTATGTGTTTGTGCCCCCACTTTGGTCTGGTGTCCAATCTGCGTTATTGTAGGAGCATTTTGTGGCAGCAATAGAAACGGTAAATGGACTCGAAGTGATACAAACCAGATTATTGGATGAATCAAATAGATTGATTTTGGTAAAGTCCATGTTATAGCCGGAATGAATGGCTACCGGGATATCAGAAGTTACAGTTTGATTTTGTGAGTTGATTACGACAACATTTGATATGGTGTCAAAGACAGGAATCGCCTTGACCCTGAAATAATCGGAACTTACCCAGGGAGATGAACTATAATCCCCGGTTCCCGCATATTGGAAACAAAAGTGAACATCAGCCCCAACTACGTATTTCGAAGCTAACGTGATGGTTTTTGCAGTTCCGATTTGGGTTGTGACAGTTTCAATGACTGTTCCAGTTAACCCAACTGTTGGGTTGCACTCTCCTGTGCCGGATAGAATCGTAATTGTGCCTGTTGCCGGATTTGGATCGGAAGGTTTACCGCTGTCGCTGCTGACTGTGAAATTTAGAGCGGCCGTATTGCCAACCGCATAACTCGAATTAAGAGTAGTCGATGACGTAAGGGCAATTTTGGTGGCGATCCGTGCAATTTCAAAAGAATTTGAGGATACCCAGGGGGAAGCGACGTAAGCCCCGTCGCCCTCATAGCGGGCGCAAAAGACCATTGCACTTTTCAAGGTGAAACTATCATCCAGAATCACATCCACGCTTGTGGACTTGGAGATATCGAGCGTGTAAACTGCCAGCGCGTTGTTTCCAATGCCATTGTCCGGATCGCACTGCCCGGCAGGGCCAACTTGCAGTGTTGCTTTGCCAACGCTGGGAGCGTCTCCACCGCTGTTTCGCGCAATAGCAAGGTCTACAGTGACCGTTGATCCGGCTGAGTAAGTTGAGTAGTTCGGGCTCAGGTCAAGGATCGTATTTGTAAGTATTTTAATAATCTTGAAATAACGTGAAAGGATGCCGGATTCCTTGTTACTGTTGGGCGCTGCGGTGTAATTAAAGTTAATCGTCCTGAAGGCCGGCAGGGGGCTGACAATATTCGGCTGGACAGTGCAAAACCAGTAAGAATTTGCCTCTCCACTGTGTGTACATTCACAAAACCCTATCCCGCTTTGCGAGGCCACAGAAGAACAACCCAGTGTGCCATTATCATTATTATCAGAAGGATCAATATTAATGACCAGTGTATTGTTGAAGAAGGTCTCCAGCGTCGGGGAGGTTGTGACAGGCACTTCCTGGTGCGTTGTAGAATCTAACAGTGTGATGATTGGAGAAATATTTGAATTAAAAGTCTGGATGGATGGTTCCGTTCGAGCGGCATGCCAGATATCATTCACGGGAGTATAAACTCCGGAGAGGGTCCAGACCCCTGTCTTGGTAGGCGTTATAATGCATAACCCGCTGGATGAACCTGTGTTAGCCGCCACCAGCCTGGGCACTCCATTGGAGCAGGTCACCGTATCCACCCCGTTTGAATGCGTGGCAAGAATCTTCAGATTCCCCAATGGGACAGAGACCAGGCCGTTGGCATTCGTGTCTTGAACGATAAGGATCAGATTTTGAGGTTCGTTGATAGCCCACTTGATTGAATCAGACCCATCAACTCGTATGCTGACCGGCCCAGCCCAGATATTTGTAATATTTATCGAGGATTTGATAGAGGCTTCATTATAAAAAGTGTCATCCGTGTAATAAATCTTTACTTCGTATTTGCCGCCTTTTTGATCAATCAGAATATCCGAAAATTCATGAACGCCGCCATCATCCGGCAGCAGCTTGTAATAGCCGATTTGTTTATCCGTACATTCTGCTAAGTAATCCGCGTTGCCAGATGTATCACACAGACGCCACACGCGAATAATCCCATCTGGATTGGTGAGCGGGTTGGTACCGGCGATATTTACGACCAGTTTGATTTTCTCACTGAAGTAGTGATTACTTGAAAGTGGTTTTGATTCCGCGGTTTTAAAGACTGGATCAATCGTCAGGTCATTTCCAGCCACAACAACCGGGGGAGAAAAGGCATCTGATTTAGATTGGACATATTTGCTGTCGCCTAAATACGTGGCATAGATTAACTTTGTTCCAGAAGTTTTAAAGGTCAATTCACAACTTATGTTGGGTAGATCGATCGTGCATGAATTCGTGCCGTCCGAGATAACCACTTTTCCAGTTGGTGGGGGATCGGTAACTGCCGGGCTTTTGGCGGAAATGCTGACGGTAACAGTATCGCTCAGGATTAAGTTGGTCGTTCTGGAAATGGAATTGATAGCCAGGCTAGCTTTTAATAACGATGGGTTGACAGTGATCTTCAATTCTTTGCCGGCACTCTTGTCCAAATTTGTTGCTGTAAGGATATAGGTACCAGAGTTTGATACAGCCACTGTTTTAAATCCTTGACCAGGCAGGCCCTTGACAATGACAGCGGTATTATTATTGATTGAAATATTTTGAAAGGACCCTGAAACTGACCAGGACAGTTCTACGTTACCAGGCCCTATCAATGTATCCGGTGCTGCGGTAAAAAAATTGATGGTTGGCGGCACTGGCGGAGCCGCAGGATCCAGGACCCCAACCGGTAAAATGCGCACTTCCTTGGCCTGGCGGTTTTTCACGGTCAGGACAAATTCCATGGAAGCTTCGGGGAAAAAAGTTAATTCCCCCTCCAGTGGTAGAGCGCTTGGGAATGCAGAGATCATCACTTCCCCGCCTTTTTCCATGCCAGTTCCCGAAATTTTCCAGCGAATGGTTACCTGCTCGTTCTTATACACAGCTGACTTTGAAACTTCAAATTTATCAATCACAATGGACGGCGGTTTGGCTAAGACGTAAGTACTCTTGACTACCGACCCCAAGGCGTTTGTGGCTTCGATGGATATAAGCGTATTTGTCTCTATGAATAAGTTGCGTTCGCCATTGAACTGTTTGGGATCTTCAAACACATCCGAGACGCCGTTGACTGTCAAAACCACTTTTGTGGCATTGCCCACGGACCAGCGCAGAATGACCGTATCACCTACCAGCACCTCATTTGCACTGACCATGAAGGTGTTGACCTGCGGTTCTCCAGGTACTGCCAGAATGGTAAAACTTTTCTGGACCGGTTCAAGGTTTAGCATTTTCCACAGCCAGGTTGTGGCAGCCAGGTTATAAGTATTCACAGTTTGGGTGGGGAACACAACCTCGCTGCCCTGTACGCTGACAGCCTTCACTTTTAGACCGCTGATCTGCACGTCGTGGGTCAGGAAAAAAGCTTTCCAATGCAAGGTGGTAGATTCACCCACCCCAATCACGCTGTTGTCTGCTGAAAAATCGGTGACGTCCGGGGTGAACAGGTACACAGTTGTCACGGCTAATAGCAATAAGATCAAGATCAGCTCAAATAGCCCGATTAAGGGCCGGGCATTGATCATACCCATTGAGAAAAGGGAAGGGGCTTCATTTTCCTGTTGCGCGACTGAAACCCGGTATGGATACTGCCTGGAGGAGAAGCCGAACAGGCTGCGCTTGATTGGCGAAACTTGCAATGGAACCTCTTGCATTTCACCGGCAGGCAGTACATATTCCACCTGCCCTAACTGCATCAGGCCATTGGTCCCTCGAAACTGGAATTGGCATTCACTGCCATCATCCTGGGCTACCAGGCGTAAACGGGTGGAACTGTTGCCCTTGTTTTGTATTCGCATCTGGACAAGGGAAAACTTTTTTCGCCAGGGGATGACCCGCCGTGCAGGGGCAAGGTCGCTGATTCCAAAATCATAATACGCTGCCAGGGTTAATGTCCCCTGACGATAAGATTGACGGCCAGGGTGATTGGGCGAGGTGACAAGAAACTTAATCAGGTATTGGCCTGCGGCGCTGTCTGGCCTACGCGGCGGGGTAATACTGACAGTGACCAAAGTTTTGGCACCTTCAAATAGATTGACTCTGTTGGGCTGGATCGATACCCATTCTGCAGGCACGCCCTCCACGGCTACGTCGAAAGTAGCCACGATTGGGCCGCCATTGATAATAATGAATTGATAGGTCGCAGTTTGATCTACCTGGATCGCCGCATCTTTTTCCTGGAGCTCAAGGATGATAACTTCATCGCTAATATCTGTGAGAGGCTGAGTTGCCGACATAAGCGCCGCAGAGCTGATGTTTTGCCCGGAATCCATCCTGCTGACCAGGCTTTGACTTACAAGCGTCTGGGTTGGTTTTTGGATAGGTGCCGAAATGATCGAGAAGGTCTCGGACCCTGAAGCCCCGCCTTGCGTAGATGTAAATCCGAAACTGCCAAACCGGACCTCGGACAAGTTGGCGACCGTGATGGCATCTTCGGTATGAATTCGCACATCGCGAATGGTAAGCTCTGCCTCGGGGTCCACCAGGATAATCTGGTAAGGTTTTTCCCGGCAAAGTAGCACCATATGGAAAGGCTGAATGCTTGGGTCTTTCACAACAATATCATTATCATCAGCGCTGCCAATATTTATGATGCCCCTTTCGGGGTCCATTTCGTAACGCTCAGTCTTGATCATAGGGTCTTGCGGTTTCAAAATCAACATGGCGGTCTCTCGTAAATAATAGTTAAATGTGGGCAGACAGCCATCGCAGTAAGAGGATCACGATGGCAAAATTTGTAGCTACCACAAAGATGGAAAATAAGATATTGAGTGCAGCTTGAGGCGCTGCCAGGCCTTTCAGGTCAAATGCTCGGAGTGCATTTGTGAGCCCGAAAGACTGATCAGCTTGGTGCCCATTTGTTTGTAACTGCCTGCATTGGATATGGAGTGAAAAACTGGTGCCACGGTAGATATTGAGCGGGGTACAAATCAAATTGATCAGAATACTTTCACCTGGTTGCACTGCTGGGGTTTGAAAAAGGTCTTTTTGAAAAAGAGTGGCTTTCTCAGAATTGCCATTCCTGGCGGTTTTAGCTATTTTCGGAGAATCGACAGGTGCACTATCCACACTTTCAACAGGTTCTGCCGCTTCTGTCCGAGCCTGTCCAGCCGCCATGGCGGATTTTACAGAATTTTTTTGACCGCTTAAGTTTTTTATTCCATCGCGCACAAATTCCAGCTCGCGTTTTTTCTGTTCTGGTTCTGTTACTGCGCGGCTGGCAGTTTGAGTAGTCGCTTGTATCTGGGCTGCCTGGGCTTTTAAACCTTCTCCAATCTCGCCTGGTAGTAAGCTGCCAATTGCACCAAGCACTCCGGCGATGGTTCGCCCAATACCAATCATTCCCGTTGCCTTTTGTTTTAATGCTTTGCCCGTGCCAGGATTAACAGCTGCTGAATTAGTTTTGTGTTTAGGTGAAACATTCGAATCATGGGATGGGGAATCTTGAGGTTGTATTTCGTTTTCGGTCTGCGGATTGACTTGAACTTCCGGTAGACTGGCATTTTTAAGTTCTTTGCCCTCATGCAGCAAGTTCACTTTGACTTTCCCAAGCCCTGGATCCAGTCGTAAGAGAAACACGCCTACCGTATTGCCCTGGTTTTCGATTTTCAGCCAGCGTACAGCGGCCAATCCGTTGCGTTGGCTGCGATAAATTCGTGAAAGCAGGAGAAATGAAAGCAATCCCAGGATTAATATGATGACAACCAGGGACAGGACCAACAAAAAAGGCCTTATCCACACAGAAATATTGGATAAAAAAGCAATGGCAGACTTAATCATTTTTTACCCCCGGCTCGTGCACTACTTAGTTCCTGAGGTTCATCATCCAGGCTGGTGCCAGCTTTTATCACCTTAATAGTCCTGCCCCCGACCAGAAAGCTGCCATTTTTCTGCCCGTTAGGGACAGGGGCGGGGGTATTTTTGATGGCTGGAGTTGATTCGGTTTCTGAAAGATTATCTACAAAACTGGCTGTTTCTCCTGCACGTGAGTCTTGCGCGGGCAAGACTGGTAATTCGACTTCCTCGTCAGGGATTTGGGCAGCGGCCCTTGGACCAGGATTGGAAACGGCAGTTTCCTCTGGGAGAATTGAATTCGCTGCAAAATCATATTCAAGTGCCGGCGTTGGAGGAAATCTGTCAGGGGCAGGTTGGTTGGCGAATGGTTGTTCCATAAGTGTAAATGGGTTTGAAGCTGATTGCAAAAATGAGTCCACTTCATTTACCTGTTTCGCTGTTACCCATGGCTCAGAAACATCGGATATAGGCGCTTCCTGGGGGGTATTTGCCGGTGGAGCTGGAAATAAATCAGGAAGTGAACCTGGGTTGGGTCGTGGGGTTTCCTCAACAATTTGGGTATAGATCGACACGGGCGCAGATGTGAGTTCTGAGGATGGCTTGGGCTCTGCCTTCGTGATGACTACAGCGGTTGGTTTTTGTAGCAAAGATGGCTCAGCGTTTCTCGCAGGAGCAGGCGATTGGTTCGAGAGCGGCACAGATTTTAACTCTACAAACACAGGCGCTTGTGTGGGAACGCTTGCATTGGGAGATAGCGTGGTATTCTGTTCGGATGGCAAGGATGCCACAGTTTCAACAACCTGGGGTGGCTGAAGGTCCTCGACATCCAATTGAAATTGATAGACTGGTTCGACATTTAATTCAAACTCAAGCTGCACAGCTTCCGTAGGATAGGTTTGTGATGCTGTGGCGCTAATTGAAATAACCTGCCGTCCGGCTAAAGGGCGAGCGCCCTGGTGGATGAACTGGATTGGCAGTTCCTCGGATGCACCGGGAAATAGAAATGGGGCTGGTCCAAGTTGAAAACAGTCTTTTTTGATTCCTGCAATATCGATTCTAAACTGGCACCGGCTGGCCTTCCCATAATTGGTTAGCGTTAACAAACCCGAAATGTTTTTTCCCGAGAGCAGTTCTGTGCTTGGCAATTGTAACTTCAGGCCCAAACTTGGACTGCGTTCTTCGACGGTTAGGCTGCGATTTTCCCAAATTTTCAATGTTAATGAAAATTCTCCCAGGCTTACACAATCATTATGTTTAAGCTCATGCATAGCGTGTGATTTCAGGATCAATCCGTTGGAAGGACCAGTGACCACCTGCGCATTATACGGCGACAGGTTGACCACCCTGCAAAGCTTGGAGCCTTGCCGCGGGAAGATGATTTGAAGGTGCATGGGAGCTACTCCAGCGCCTTGCTCCGCTGAAAGAACGATATCGTTTGATAAATCACTGCCAATCAGGATGATCGCTTTTTGCACATCAAATATTTTCGAGAAACCGTATTTGTTTATTACTTGAATGCCGCCAAAATACTGCATCAGGCGCTCCTGCTTAAGTTGAGCCAATCAATGGTTGAATAATGAATATTTTCTATTAACCTAACTACTACATGCAGGTATTTACTCACTGGATCTTTCACTTCGAGACCAAACCATCTTGATTTTGCCGCGGAGGCGAACATGAATCGATTGTTTGCTCCGCAGGTGGTGTTTTGAGGCGCGTAACGCGCTCCAAAACACCACAAAATAATATTTTTTGGCTTTTGGGGAGAACTCTCCGTGAGTAAATACACATGCAGTGTTAATCGGATAAGGGCGAGCAGGCGTTGAGCAAATTAATGCCCCACTCATGGGCGGATCGAATCTCTGCCCGATTGGCAGCGGTTTTGCCGCTCCACGATTGGCTAAATCCTCCGGCTGAATAAATTACCTGGTGATCACGCTTGATCTGGCCTTGAGGGGCTGCTGTAAATAAATAGGGCTCTTCAAGCAAGCGGTCATTGGCAGCCAGTGGTGAAAGCGTACGTTTTAGTTTTTCAAACAAAGCTGCACAGGCAGTTTCGGCTTCGTTGTCCAGGGCTTCCACCAACAGTGGTTTTCCAGTCGAGAGGTAAGTGTTGAGAGCAGAAATCAGTTCGGTTTCCAGCTTGAATTTGCCTGAGGCCGTCAGGCAAACCAGGTCATACGTCGAAAGGGTCGAGTCTGGTGTTATCCCACATTCCACAAATAACTGGCAAAAATTTGAGCGCAGACATTCGCGTTGCAAGTAGTTCCAATCAGCGCTCGCCGAGGGGAGTTCTTTTCCAAGTACGCAGACAGCGACATGGGCTGTTCGCACAGCGCTAATCCTGGCCTTTGCACGAAAGCGCAGATCGAGCTCTCCGGGACGCGGATTGATTGGGTCGGCGGGGGGTTGAATAGCGCTGCCTGCCGCGCTGAGCGTGACCCTGGCCAGTTCCACCACCGGCCGTTTGGGAAGCGTTGACCGTGCTGCGATTACAAATTCAGCATGAATATGTTTAACTTCCGTATCCACCCCGCCAGATTCACGTTCACCATGCCCAAAGACCAGAAATAAAGGTCCTTCCATATTTACGCCAAAATCGTAGGCAACGGTTTCTGTTAGAACAATCACATTGCCAGCCGGATCGATTGCCACCCCAGGCGAAATAAAAACATACTGGTCTGGCGGGTCATTAGCTATCACTTCCAGTCCCTGGACGATCCCTGATCCATGGAAGACCAGGTTATGGGCACGCAAGTTTTGCCGGTGTTCGTCATGGGCTTCCTGCCAGGCGTCCGCAGTCACAGCCATACCGTCATAAGGCTTTATTCTTGTTTTTGGAAATATAGCCAGATTATTTTCTTCCATAATAGCTCCTTATGCTTGCTCATCAGAAAAAATACAATTCACTTCGTATAGAACATGTGCTGGGACCATGCCGCGTACCACCTCGATTATTTTTCGCTGGTACATTTCCGGACTGAATTGGGTGCGGGTTAGTTCAGTGGTTGGGATGGTCAGGATGATGCTGGCGGTATTGGGCCGGTTATTTTTTCCAAGTGCTATTTCCCTTCCAAGCGAGGAGCCCGGACCGATAACAAGGTTGCTCGCCTGGCGTCCAATTATAGACACCCGGCCTGTTGTGTAAATTTCCAGGTAGGTCTTTAGAGCCAGGAGTGTGCCGCGACATTGGAAAAACATGGTTGCACTCTTCAATAGCGCGCGTACCCTGTCGAGCGGTAGATTGGCATCCACGGGCATGCCCATCCATGAGGCAAGCCAGGGTAGCAATACCGGCGGTGTCAGGTCCGGGTCAAAATATTGATCGATTTGATCGATCTGCTGACTGATTGGTTTCCAGAAACTTTCAAACAGCATTAAAAAGCGCGAGGTAAAGTCATCGCTTTCATAAATTTCAGGTAGGTATTTCAGGTAGCTGCCTTTAGCGAAAATAGTCAGGCGCACTGCTGCTGTATCGATCATGGCACCATTATCGTCCACCAGGCGGGTTTCAATCAATATGTGCTGGTCAAACCGGAACGTGTTCATGCGTACGCCAAGTTCTATATCGTAAATTTCCCCCGGTTTGAAGTCATCTTGAAGAGGGAGCAGCAAGATTAAATCGTCATCGCGTTCGATCGTGGATGGCAGCGTTGAAGGTATCTCAGGCGGCAGACTGGTAGTCTCCACTGTCAAAGCGCGTGGCATGGCAATTTGCAAGGTGATGCCAGTTTGGTCCGGAACCAGTAACCGTAAAAACAGCCTGGCAAGTTCGCCTGGGTAGCGATTGTACTTGTCGGATGCAATTTGAAGATATGGCTGGGGTGGTATCGATGGATTCATCCGGTATCACTTTCGATCGTAGGCGTGCTCTAAACTGGTAATTTCGATTTCATGTTTTAGCGAACAAACCAGGCCATCTGAAGGTATTGGCAAGATTTTGCTGATCACCGTGAGAGGTGCTGCGGGATTTTCCTCTGATATATATTTTTCTTCCGCAGGATTAACCGATCGGTAAGCAACCTCCACATCAAGTACATACTTAACGGATGGCACTTGTTGAATCAACGAAGTGATCTCAGCAGCGAATAAGTCCCGGCCAAATGACCAACCTTCCCAGGCTCCATCGGATGGGATAACCGGTTGGCGATCGTCGAGCGGCAAGGGAGTCAGAAATCGGGTTAACTCTTCATTCACGCGTGTGATCACCAGGTTGTGCGAAATGAAGTCCTGTGGAACGATACGAGCTTTGACTTGTATACCAAAATAGCGCGGTTCGCGAATGATCAGCGATGTAGTCATCAACCGGTACTGATCCAGATAACTGCGCAAATCGTTTCGCAAGCTTTCCGCGAGTTTGAGAGAAGCGAGGGAACCCTCTTTCAATTCATCCGCTACAGCAGGAACTACCAGGATGGTAACACTGCTGCTTTTGGGTACTCCGGCATCATCATTGGGTGAAAGGCATTTTGCTCGAGCAATGGAACGGCTGAAATTTTTGGTAAATTGTTCGAAATCCTGAGCAGTCACAGCTCTCCGTTGGGCCTGTAGTTCTCGCTGGGCGCGCAGTTTCATCTCATCCATACTTTCCTGGTCTCGTCCACCAACCGCCCGGATAAGGTTGGTGACCCGGGCAATATAGGCCAGCGGCATAGACATGGTGGTCAGACTGTTCACCGGAAGGTTGCCCTTTACTCCGCCGCCAAATCGATAGACAGAAAAGAGCATGGCACGACCACTTTCTGATACTCTGCCATATTGGACGACGCTGCCATCTGGTTGACGGACGGATGGGCCAAAATGGACGGTTCCGGTAGCCATATCCAACCTGAAGTGCCGGTCAAAATGGGTGGATTTGGAGAAATCTGTCACCTGCATCCATGGCACGAAAACGTTTTCGCCCCCGCGAGTCTCTTCAACTTCCAGCGTTTCGCCTTCTTGCAAAGCGAGGACGGGAATATTGTTAAGAGAAAAGGTTTGGCCTGGTTCGCCGTTGCTGACACCCAGTCTTTCATCAATAACGCGCATAGAGTGCATGCCAACCACTGTCGCCCCAAGACTGAAAACTTCAACATTCTTGATACGCGGCGATTCTGTGTACATTCCCTGCAGCGGGGTGCGCTGCTCAATGCGACAGCGGAGCCAAAAAGCCTCCAGCCCATACACCATCGCCGGCGCAAAGCTGAGAGGTAGATAAAGGGTCAGGTGGCCTTCTTCATTATTAAGACCACCGGTTGTATCCTTTTCGCCTTCCAGCCGGCTCAGGGGAAGCTCCTGCCATGTTCCATCTTTATTCAAACACTCCCAGACCCAGGGCGGGTCTTCTCTACGGATCCCAACTGCTTCAGTGGGTTCGCAAGAAAATTCGAGCTGAAGAATATGGCCGCTCAGGTTATTCTGGGTTGCAAAACCCAGGTAAACCGTGTCCCCAGCTTGAGGTTGAGCCTGGTTGAAGGGCAGGAAGACTTCCAGCCCCATGCGTGGCACAAAATTGCGCGCAAAGTCGGTTTCGCGGCGGATATGCCTTAATATTGGCGGAACGATTTCCAAGGGGGTGCTTGTTGTGAAAATAATATTCTCTTCGCTTTGCTCTGAGCGCACCTCGAAACCTTGGGGCACCTGGACAGTCTGGTCACTGCCCGGCTCCATGGGCAGCGCGGCTGAAAGCCACATGGTCAACTCGGTACGCGCGCTCGCGGCAGGCATTCTTTGTAAGCCAAGCATATCCAGAAACTTGATGTAATTCTTTTCGGGTATTCGATTGAGACGGTAGACCATCAACTCAGTCATCCAGGCAAATAATTCAATCAAAGTAATGCCCGGATCACTGAGGTTGTAATCTGTCCATTCAGGACAATAATTGATGATGCGTTTGCGAGCTTCATCAACCAGGTCACTTTGAAAACGAAGGTCATCCAAATTAGGAACAGGTAAAGTCATATCAGGCTCCGTGTTCAGTCGATTTCTTGTTCTTCAGAGATATAGAAGGGATGAACAATACTGCGTGTATCGTGTGTGGCTTTGATGGTGTATTCAATTTCGGCTAAAAGGGTACCAATGCCGCCGTTGTGGGTCACAATATTGATCGATTTTACCTCGATGCGTGGCTCCCACATCCGCAATGCTTCGTTAATGAATTCCTGGAAGCGACTTGAAGTTGCGGCAGAAATTGGTTCAAAAAGCAGTTCATGCGCCCTGCATCCGAAAGTTGGGCGCATCACGCGTTCACCTGGACGGGTGCTCAGGATGATGCGTATAGCCTGTTCAATATCATCCGCTCCCGAAACCAGGCTGATCTGTCCGCGCGCATTGGTTTTCAGCGGGAAGTTAAGTCCGGTTCCTAAAAATTTTTTATCTTGCTGTCGCATATATTCTCCAGATGAATCAGTCCAACTTATTACCTGTCCACTTAATTCGGTCATAACATCCAGATGCACTGCTGGATTGCGAGCGATTGAACAACAGTGATTTTCTGTTGTTCAATGTGAAAGAACATACTGCGTGTAAGTGTCATTGCGAGGAGCGTGCCCTCCGCGACGTGG
>CAYWXS010000070.1:0-34326 GCA_964462245.1 uncultured Anaerolinea sp. | reverse complement strand
TACAATCTTGAACTCAAGATGGTCAACTGATCGACTTTTGCAAGAGGTCTATTCAAGAATTTAATCGCCAGCTTTTGTGTAATTTTCAATGTACACCCAAGCTATTCCGCCAAAATTTTATCTAAGGACTTGTAAAAGAATAACTCAACACTTTAATGTATTGGTCAGGCAATGGTTGGACAAATCATCACATCCGCATTTCGGTAGACTTTCTTTTTGTATTTTCGCTTTATCTATTCTTTCAGAAATTGAAACAGGTCATTAATTGGGGTAAATAATTTCTGAGCATCCATCTATTCTGTTATTAACTTATTTTTTACGGCTTCTCCATAATTCCAACACCTTTTCAGTCAGGAAATTCATACAATATATAAAAATAAAAACCAGCTTCTTAGCGAGGAGAAAAATATGAGCACAGTGTCGAGCGTAAGTTCGGTCCAGAGTTTTAATAGTATGAGTCAGATGAGAGGCGCCCGAAGTGGAGCCGAATTGACCGATGCGCAAAAAGCGACCATAACGGAAATTCTTTCCGGGTATGATTCCAGTAATGTAACGGCATCAGCTGCAAAAGAGATCTTCCAAAAATTTAGCGATGCAGGCATAACCCCGGGTCGGGGTATGAAAGAGACGATTGAGGCCGCCGGATTTGATTCCGAAAGCCTGCGCGATTTGGGTATGCCCTCGGAATTTAAGATGGGTGGCGGTCATAAGGGTCATCAGGCTTTGCCTACCCTGACAGATACTCAAAAAACAACCGTCACCGATATTCTTTCCAATTATGATGCCGCCAACCTGACCAGTACCGATATAAGTTCTATCTTGCAATCATTTCGAGATGCAGGAATCGGACCTGCCAAGGGACTGAGTGAAGCGATAGATTCTGCCGGGTTCAACTCCGATTTGATTCTAAAAATCCCCAATAGCAATGGCAGCGAAAATAACTTCTGGGCCTCCCAGAATGCCAGTCAGAGTATAAATCTCTCATCCTTGCGATCCCTGCAATCCATTCTGAATCAATATGATCTATCCAGCATCACAACGGATCAGGAGACCAGCCTGGTTCAACAGTTGCAAGCTACAAGCCTCTTCGGCAGTTCAAGTATTAATCTGGCTGCATGAAGTAATCTGACATATTAAAAATGACATAGAGAGAAATATTATCTGTGTCATTTTTCGATTATCCTTAATAATTTATTCGGTTTGGCTTTTGGTTAAGCTTGTTTTACTGCGTGGCGAATTCAGGTCCATGGTTTGCCCTGCAGGTAGAGTTTTTCGTTGAAAAAGCAGCCTTTGCGCAAATTAATCCGCCCATAAATTTAAAAAAATTGATGTAGATTACTGGTGGATGATCACATTAACGATTTGTCTGTACAAAAAGAAGAATATGTAGTTAAATATTAATAAAGAGTAACCAGCTTGGGCCTTTTATTAATTTATAATTTGATAAACTTTTAAAGATCTTTCGCTTGTTGCAGTTAATCTATTTGTTGGACCTGGAAGATAGTAGATTTCCCACGTCTGATGTTTGTATAAACCATGCTGGTCCTTTCTTTTCTTTGTTTTACATGACCGCACTCATCTTGATAATTATTGCCAAGTACAAAGTATAGGGTCTAGGGGCCCTGGTAGTCATGAAACCCGAACAATTAAATTCAATATTCCCACGTATTACTGCTAAATTTTTCGGATTATGGCCAATTAACCGTGTCAAAAAGCTCAGCCAGACGGCTGGCTGGAAAACACTGAGTAATTATTTATTACCCATTGTAATTGCCTTCATATTCCTTGTATTTACATATTTTTATTTCCCATTTAGAGAAAAAATTCAATTTGATGGGGATGAAGGCTTAAATTTAATGCGTTCCATGCTGGTTGAGATGGGGCATCCCTTGTATATCGAAGTATCCAGCGATCAGCCGCCATTATTTACGCAAATCCTGGCACTTTTAATGCACTTGGTTGGTTATGTAGTTTCACCTGCCCGCTTGTTGGTGTTATTGTTTTCCACGATGTTGGTCTGGTCTTGCGCTCAATTTTTACAGCTTACCTGGGGAAAACTTGCTGCCATCCTATTTTTACCCCTGGTGATTGTTGCCCCTCGCTTCCTTGTGCTTAGCGTTTCGGTGATGATCGGCTTGCCGTCCATTGCTTTGGCGACTGTCTCAATGTTGTGTATAACCTTCTGGCATAAAAATAAGAACAATCTCTGGTTGATACTTTCCGGATTTGCATTAGCCTTATCCGTCCTTATAAAACTTTTTAGCGGCTTTTTGGTGCCAATTTTCTTGATTGGAATCACACTTGAGGCTTATTCCAGTAGCAAAGGCAGTGGCATATCATGGAAGATGCTGCGCCCGGCTTTGATCTGGAGTATATGCTTTGTGAGTCTGACAGTGTTTTTGGTTTTGGTTTTGGTCGGTCCACAGAATATATGGCAAATAATCTACCCGCATATTGCCTCTGTGACCGAAAAAACCTATCAAGAAGATAACTTTACCATTAATAATCATCTGGAATTAGCCCTGCCCTTGCTTTTTGTGAGTCTTTTTGGTGTATTTTTTATCACCTATAAACACAACTGGCTGACTTTCTACCCCTTTTCCTGGGCAATTCTGGCGTACGCACTACTCAGTATTTATTCACCAGTTCTCTATCACCATCAGTTGCTGATCACCATCCCGGCTGCAATCATTGCCGCTGCCGGTGTTTCTGAAGGAATCCACTATATCCTTGATTCGAGACGCTTGCCTGATCTTTTCCGTTTTGAAACTTTGATTGGCATTGCAGCGCTGATTAGTTTTGTCTTAATCGTTATTAACTACGTGCCCATCTTGAATGAATCATTACGAGACGAGCCCAAGATAAATGGTTTTGCACTTCAGGGAACTGCTGGGAAAATTAAAGTAATCAATACGATGAATGAGTACATCGGTGCCACGCATTGGATTGTGACGGATATGCCGATGTATGCCTTTATTGTCAAACGTCCAGTTCCCCCTATCCTTGCGACCTTTTCACGGAAACGACTGGTCACGGGCAGCTTAACCGCGGAAGATGTTCTGACTGCTGTACGTGACTATCAGCCCGAACAGGTGCTTATGGCGCGTTTTGTCATACCTGGGTTGGAAACTTACCTGAAAAAGGATTACACCCTGGTTGTATCTCCGGAGTATTTCCAATTATTTGTTCGGAACGATATAATTAAGCAACGTAAATAATTCATCGGTTTTTCGGCGGGTGACCGTTGGAATAGCGGAGGTTTAAAACCCTCTTATAAACCCACTCAATCATATAAGATTGAGTGGGTTTTGTTTAACACTGTGATTTGGGACCCAATCCATCCTGATGAAAGAAATACAGTATTCATCAGGCTAAATCAGAAAGGTGGAAGATGAAACGTGACGAAATAGTACGAAAACTCCGTGAACAACAAAAAGAATTGGTAGAGCGCTATAACATCGCCTATCTCTCACTATTTGGATCAGTGACACGTGACGAAGTACGACCTGAGAATGGGGTGGGTATTTTGGTGAAGTTTGCCAAACCTACCGGATTATTCCAGTTTATGGATCTCAAGCGATCTCTTGAAGCTTTGCTTGGCTGCAAGGTGGATATCGGCAAACCTCACTCTCTCAGACCCGCGGTAAAAGCCAGAATTTTACAGGAAGCGATCCGTGTTTTTTAGTGCAGATTGCTGAATAACCAGGCGATATCCAAAACCCACTGGCTATCCAGGGAAAACAAGAACCTGACTTTATCTTGTAAAAAGCATGATCAGTTTTTCGGAATGAACATTATTCGGGGGCGCCGTTTGTAGACAACCAAATCATCACAGAACTTAGCCTGCTCCTGACGCTGTTAGCAACGTTGGGAGCAGGTGCTGTTTAAAACAATTGGACGATTAATTTCAACTTATGTTTGTCAACTCCACGTGTCAAAATCAATCCGGAAAAAACCACCATGCTTTTACTGAAATATTGGTTTTGCCAATTGGTCACACGGATACGTTGAAAGCGTTATAATTATTTTGTGGGTTATATATATAATACCTGCGGTTAAAATTACACTTCCTCTGTGTGGAAAAAAGTGCAATTTGTGACCACGACGGGTATGGATAATATTAAATTTTTATTTTGGCCAAATTTCATCTCGTTTCATGTGCTATTCAGGACGTGTTGCCTGTGGCATATTTCGAAAACGGGATGTTATCCAATTAGCCCAGGCTTACCTGCCCGATCTGGTGGATCAGGCAGGCTTATTTTGCGGTGGAAATAAACTTGGGGGCACAGCCAGTCTTCAAGTTCACCCTACTCGATCTGGATTACCAGTTCGTCAATAGTCATAATGGCAATCCCATAAATCAAAGATCCGACCATTGCGGCAGGTTCTTTGGTAGATAGAAAAAAGCTTGCGTGGGAAACCACTCTATTTTTTTTAAATTTTCGGAGTTTCCTTTGTTTAAAAAATTAAAAAATATATATTGGCCAATAATTATTCTGGTTCTTGTGAACTTGATCATCGGATGGTTTGTTTTGCCCGGTTTTGGTGAGAGCAGTGATGAGCGTTCGCAAAAGGAATATGCTGAGAGGACTATTCATGCAGCGGTTTCCATCGTTACGCAAGGAGTAATGCCGGTCAGTTTCATTCAGGAGAAACCTATGCAGGGCAGTCATGGGCCTGCATTTATTGTAGTTGTCACGTTGTTAGGGGAGTTGTTTCTACAAGGGCGAGACAGTATCGATAAACTTAACTTTTATCATTTCCTATATTTTATGATGTTTCAAGTCGGGGTTGTTTCGCTTTATTTTTTAGCGCGGCGCTGGGTAAGTCGAACTGCCAGTTTTGGAGCCGCACTCCTTTTTAATACCCAACCCATCCTTTTGGGACAGGCTTTTATGAACCCCAAGGATGTCATTTTTATGTCATTAATGACTGCCAGCACAGCGCTGGGTTTGTGGATGATAGACCGTAATGTGAAATCACCAGTTGTGATAAACAGGCGTCCCTGGTCAGACTTGCGCTCATTTTTTGATGCATTCCTTAGCGCAGATGTCTGGTTGGCGGGAATGCTGTTGGGGTTTACAAGTGCTATTCGGATGGTTGCACCTATCGTTGGATTGGTGATATTTGTGTATATTCTCTTAACCCGAAAATGGCGGGCTTTTCCCCGTTTTTTGGCGTATGGGCTGATTGCTTTTAGCTTCATGGTTGTTTTTTGGCCGTATTTGTGGCCTGATCCGGTTGGACGATTGCTGGAGAGTGTTATAAACAGTACCAATTACCCTGGCATCCATCTGACTCTCTTCAAGGGAGTGTTATTCAAGTCAGAGGATATCCCCCTCACCTATCTACCGGTATTGTTGGCCCTGCAATTAACCGGAACGACACTGCTCTTATCGGGGGTTGGTGCGTTTTCTTTTCTTAAAAAAATCCGTTTGGATTTAATGGCGCTTGTTCTGATCTGGTTTGTCCTGCCCGTCGCAGCAGCCATTATGGGGGAGTTTCACCTATACAACAACCTGCGCCAGGTGTTTTTTATTCTGCCCCCGCTCTTCCTGCTGGCTGGCTTGGGTTTGGAGTGGTTGTTTATAGCTATCAAGCGCCCGGCATTTCGCCGGTTGTTTGTTCTCCTGATGATATTGCCCGGACTTTATTCAAATATTAACCTGTACCCATATCAATATATATATTACAACCCGTTTGCTGGCGGGGTACACGGTGCATATCGGAATTATGATTTGGATTATTGGAACCTGGCATACAAGGAAGCTCAACAATATATAAATCCGAGAGCCATTCCCAACGCAAATATCTACATAGATAAGTCGGAAAATCTTGCCCAGACCTTTGCTCGGGATGACATCCGCTTTAACGCGTTTGGTGATTCCAACTGGGAACAATATGATTATATTATTGTCAGTACATCCAGAAATTTGGATAAAAAATTTGCTGAATTTCCAACGATTTACGAGGTGCGTCGGGATGGTGTGCCATTGGCCTTTGTCAAAGTGCCGTAATTCGCACTCCCATATTAATACATCCCATGCTTTCCAGTGCGTGAATGGCCAGGACCTGTTTACCCCGAAATAAAATTATTCAGGCTAAATGCGTGGAAATAATTCCCCACCGGGTTTGCGGCGCAGGAAAAATAAACCCAGTCCCAGCCCTACTAAAAGTAGAATACCACCGACCAAGGGCAAAATGTCACCAGCGCTGGTAGAACTCGAGCCTGAAACAGGGGTTGGGCTGGCAGTTTGACTAGGGGAAAGGTCCGGGGTTGCCGGTGCCAACGTTTGGGTGGCTGTAGCTGGTTCCGGGCTTGGGGTAATGCTGGCAGGTGGGGTCACCAGTAACAGTAGTTTTTGCTCAGGCCGGATAATGGATGTGTTCGATAATCCGTTCCAGGCCATTAAATCTTTGACCAGTACCCCATACTGGCTGGCGATCCATAAAAGGGTTTCTCCACTCTGGACAGAATGATAATACTTCCCATCGCTGGAAGGTGTCAGCTTCAGAAGCGGGTCCAGAACAGTAGTGTCGCCTGGGCGCAGCAGTAACTTCTGCCCAATCTGCAGCGGCCAATCTGCTTTTATGGAATTCAGTGCCAGGATGGCGTCGACTGTCGTCCCATAAGCTTTGGCGATGGTGCTCAGAGTTTGGTAAGACTGTACTACATGTATTACATTCCCCGCAGCATCTGGTGTGCTGATTTGTATGCCACCCGGTTGGGTGGGCGTTGCGTATCCTACCGTATTTTTACCCGGTATGAATAATTTCTGTCCCATTTTCAGGGTGGCATCCTCCGCCAGGTTATTCCAGGTTTTGAGATCTTTGATCGTGATTTGATAAGCGATTGCAATCGCCCAAAAAGTCTGTCCCGCCAGGACCGAATGGAACACCTTTCCTTCCGCATCCGGGGTGGCAATTTTTACTGGCATGATGATCTGAGAAACATACACCCTGGGCGTGGTGCCAGCTCCAGGTGTGTTATTGCCACTGGGGGGATTGTATGCCCCGCAGGATTTACCATCTGTGTAGGCTGCCTGCAGGATATAGTAAGTCATCCCGTTTGTTGATTTGGCAGTCCCTGCGCCCACATGGCAATAAGCTGCAACCACTGCCGGCAGCATGTGAGATGCATCTGACCAGACTACCATGATCTCATCGATGGTTTGGTTTCCGACTGCGAAATTTTCGGTAGCCCAAACTTTTGAGCCTCCTCCATAGCCAGCTGCGGTTAACCGTCCGGATACATCCCCGATATGCCAGGACATCTGATTGGTAGCCATGATTTGAGCTGTTGATTGTGCAACTGCATTAATGATCGGGTCTTCAACTAATGCCGGCAGCCCATTCGAAACCCGCAGCGAATTCATGGCCGCGATCAAATCATAAGCACTCACTTCTGCCGAATTTTTGACGCTCGGCGCCGGTGCTTGAACCCTTGCATTCGCTGGCTGATAAAGTCCCACCATCAGCACCAGCAAAAAGAGATAGCGTAAGAAAATACTTGTTCGTTTCACATGCTTATTATAACGGCTGATTTGCGCTCATGTTTCTAAAGAGTCTGTTAATTCTGGTTATTTCCATTTTCCGGGCTTTGTTATCGCCTGTCATCAAGAAAACAAGACTAATTCGGTAGAATTCGTGATAAGATTTTAACAACACGTAGAATAATTAAAAGTAAATTGTTTGAGATATCTTTTGTTGATCCCGGTCTTGGGGTTCGCTCATTCTAAAATATCAAATAAAAATACAGGAGAAATACAATGGAAATAGATATTCAATTCCGTCCGTCTTATTCGCTCGCATTGGTAAAGCTAGCCCCCAATGAGCGTATTCGGGCTGATTCTGGCTCGATGGTTAGTTTTTCGTCCGGTCTTGAAATTGAAACCAAAGCCGAAGGTGGATTTCTAAAATCGCTTGGACGGGCCGTCCTGGGCGGGGAGTCATTCTTCCAGAATTTCTGGAAAGCCGGTCCTCAGGGAGGCGATATTACCCTCGCCCCGGATCTGCCCGGAGACATCATTGCCATTGAACTGAGCGGTAAGCCGCTGATGATTCAATCCGGTTCTTACCTGGCTTCCGAGTCGGGTATTGAACTCACTGCCAACTTGAGCATGAAGGCTCTAAAAGCTGGCGAAGGCGTATCCATGTTGGAAGCAACCGGAACTGGCAAACTCCTGGTTTCTTCTTATGGAGCTATTTACGAAAAGACAATTGCCGCAGGTGAAAAATACTTCGTTGATACCTCGCACCTGGTTGCCTTTGAGGGCAGTCTGCAAGTTCAAACCAAGGCTGTAGGTGGCGTGAAGTCCACCCTGCTTTCCGGTGAGGGTCTGGTGGTCGAAATGACCGGTCCTGGACGTATTTTCATCCAATCACGCTCACCGCAAGCGCTGATCAACTGGATCATTCCTCAAGTTCCACAAAAGTCACAGTAATTTATTTCGATAGCTTTGCAAAATACCACGAAATTTCCAGGGTTAATACCTGGCTGATGAACCCAACGGCAATGGTTCCAGTCTTGAGAGAGCATCTGAGGGTGCTTTT
This sequence comes from uncultured Anaerolinea sp., assembly GCA_964462245.1. Lineage (GTDB taxonomy): Bacteria > Chloroflexota > Anaerolineae > Anaerolineales > Villigracilaceae > UBA5195. Next base: position 25,773 of record CAYWXS010000070.1, on the reverse strand, counting down.
TGAAAATAGAAAAAACCTGGATAAGCCGGTACAAATGACAATTCTCAAGCAGTGCCAAAAGTTAAGGCAATGGTTGAGAATTGTTTTTTTTCACGAAATACCTTACTGTGTTTTGGAGTCTCGCCGGTTGGCTGGCATCCGTTGTTATAAATTGCTCTTCAAAAAGGCCACTGTGCGATCCCAGGCCAGTTGTGCTGCTTCGGGATCGTATTCAGGCCTGTCATTTTCCATGAACCAGTGTGCCCGCCCCGGATATTCATGGAAAGTCACATCCACTCCGGCTGCGTGCATCTCCTTTTCCATAGCCTGGATCTCCTCAAATGGTTCCCAGGCATCCACGTCGCTAAAATGACCGAGTATCTTCGACTGGATTTTGCTAATCTCCACGCGATTGCTTCCATAGAATAATACGGTAGCCGCCACCTGTTCTGGCGCAGAAGCTGCAATACTTAACGCCCAGGCTGCACCCATCGAAAATCCCACTATACCAAGTTTTTGACTGGCGCAGGCTGGATGCGACAGCAGGAAATCTTTGGCTGCCAGGACAATTTCGTCTATGAATTGGTAGTCACGGCGCTCCATCAACGCCTCGGCCTCAGCCACTTGTTGCACAACTTCACCGTTGTTCAGATCAGGCGCAAGTACAACAAACCCTTGCTCTGCCAGCTGAGCACACAAGCTTTTGAAAAAAGGATTCAAACCCCACCAGGCGTGCAAAACAAGCACCCCCGGACCTTTGCCGCTGGCTGGCAAAGCCAGATTGGCAGTCACCAGTTTTCCATTTACGTTAAGTAGAATATCCATAATTTTCCCTTTTCTTGCTTGAACGATAGGTTGGTTCGTCACTTCTATTCCCATATTATAACAGATCAAATGTTCTAATGTGCGGTGACATCTATTCACCGGTATTTGGTTTTGCGTTTGGTTAAGCTGATTTTCAATGTGAGGTGGGTGTTGGCTAATAGTTTGTCCAAGCATAATTATTTACTGGGAAATACTGACTCTAACCCGACCGAAAATATAATGGCGCAGGATTACGCCGGAAAAATTTGGTTCAGGATCAAAAGCATAGGAAACAAGGTATCGTCCGGTTCCAAAAGACCTGAATTGAATTCCTTCCTGTGAATTTCTCAAATCATACCTGCGCAGAAGATCGTAATCAAAACTTCGCCCCAAAGTCATCGGGGCAGGGTACCACTCCTGCATTTGCTTCCCGAATTCGGGTATCCATCCCCAAATACCACCAACTAATTGATAGTCAACCGGAATTTCATGACTATTCGAAATTGATTTCCAGTCTGCAGCGATAAAATCTACAGCCTGCATTTTTTGAACAAGCGGCACATCCATATCCTGCAGTGACAGTACACTGCCGCGATAATCCAGGTGCGACTGCACGATAAAAAAACCAGCCGCCAGGTTGACAATTGTATAACCCAAGACAAACGAATATGCCAGCCTGGATAGTAACCGTGCAAACGCTTTTGGCGTTTGAAAAAGAAATGGACTCAGGAAACAAACTAATAGAAAAAATGGCAGAAATTGGATAACCTGATCGGAACGCTGACCCTCAGCCCATTTCGGCCCGCCCAGGAGTGGCGACAATGCGTAAGAAATAATGATGAAAATCGATGAAAGAATGACAATCTGCGCGACATCCGGGTTTATCGCGGCACGCAAGGTTGAAAACCGATTTTTCTTCGACCAATTTGCTCTCAACCCTAACGAAACTGCTCCCAACGCGAACGCACCCTGGGCAACACCAGCCCAGACAGTCCATTTTATCAATTCGACCGCGGGCTTGGAAAAAATCTCAACACTGTTATTGAGAAAAGTAACATATGCCCATTGAATTGGCGCATATAACGGAAAACCGAAAATCGCTTCAACAATCACCCAAACTAATGGCAACCCAGTAAGATGTCCATCCGGGTTGAGGCTCGCCAACTGGGAGAGGCTGACCGATGAAAAATATGGCAGCCATGTAATCCTTACTGAAACCGCGATGACTGCCAAGGAAAATAATACAGACGCCCACAGTTCTTTTTTCCAATGAATGGGTGGACGGTATAGAATGACACCGATGCCAACAAGCATCATCGTCAATGAATTTACAATTCCGGCCAGATAGAGCGCAGGAGCCAGGCAAATCAACCCCACCAGCCAGGGAACCTTCCAAAGTGTTGGCCGGGACAAATAGCGAATTGACCAGAGTAAAAAAAATAAATTAATCAGGGTGATGAAATATTGGTTCCAAAATTCAACCGAAATCGCCCGCAAAATCACGGAGACCAAACCGGGCAGCGCCGCAACAAAAAACAACCGGTTCACTTCCTTAAAGTTGCTCCAACAAATCCCGATGAGCAACCCGGCTTGGAGCGTGCCAATAAAGGTGCTCACGAACCACAAATCAGGTAAAAGGCTGAGAAAATAAGATAGGATCAGCATACCGTTCGGGTTAGGAACCCTTTGTGAGCTGATCAAGCCAACTGGCATTTCCAACAAGCCGCGGGTATAGCCCAGCCAAATATTGATTGCCTGGTCGTTATGCCATTGGGAAACAGCTGCCCACATGACACGGTCGATAATGATCAAAGCGACTACAAATAAAGTGATGAATATTTTTTTAAATTTGTAATTTTTTATTCGTATCATTTTAGACAATTCACCAACCTTGCCAAAAAAAAATATCTGGAATAAACACAATGTTATCTTAAGCAATACCTTCCTGAATTATAGGTGTAAAACGGCTGTAAAACCAGATGGCAGCGCTCAAATGGGCGATTTAATGAAGAATCTCGGCCAAAAAAATTATATTGGGTTTTTCCGTATCAGGGTGTAGTAAAGTTAAGGGTAATTGAAGTGCTTCCTTAATGTCAGAAAAAAGAAACGTTACCGTACCATAAAGGAGGTTGTTCAGGCTGCATCTCCCTCGATTATTTCCAACCACGAAAATCAATCAACCTTGAAGACGAGAGGCATTGAAATGGATTGAAAAAGAGCTGTATTAATGATTCCAGGTAGAAATCCGATATGAAAAATGAGAATCAATTGACTTAAACTTACCAAATATGTAAACTGAAAATTAGCATAATCTGATTGTATGCATGAAATATGTAACAGCCCCAATGAAAAAAAAGGATTCTGACACAATAAAGGCTGGCTTTTTACAAATATAAAATGGGGCGTTCGAACTGAGCGCAATATTGGTAAAATTAATTGGGTTATATGGAAAGCTGCCATGGACACAGATAACACAATCGACCCGGACGTAGTGATGCAAGTTTGGCGCACAAAAATCTTGAATGGTTTTTTGGCTATCGTAGCTTTTGCTGCGCTGGCAATGACTGGGATGAGTATTTATGATGCACTTTCCCAACCGGACAAGTGGCCGACTGTCATTCTTTTTCTGGTTCTGGCAGTGATTCTGGCTGCACTGGCGCTTCTTCGGGGGATTGATAGTCGAATACGCGCCTGGGGTGTTTTGTTGGTGCCTTATGTTGTGGGTGTGACTACTTTGACTTCTTTTGGGTTGGGCAGCAGCGGTCGTATGTACCTGCTGGCAGTACCCATCGGTGCACTGATCCTGATCGGCGTCAGATCAGGGATATTCATGTTCGTGATCAGCGTTCTGACAATGATGGTCTTTGCCTTCCTGGCTAACCAGGGTACGTTGGCGCAATGGTTGGTCAGTGACCGGAACTCCCTGCTGCTCGCAGATTGGCTCGCTGAAAGCGTCGATACCTTGATGTTGGTGGCGGTTGTCATGGCTTTGCTGATCATGTTCTACCGTTTTCAGGAACATGTAATCGGGAAGGAACGCCGTGCCCACGCTGAACTGCTGCGTACCCAGGCCTTGTTGGAAGAGCAAAATGTCACTTTGGAACAGAAGGTCCAGGAACGCACCCGCGAACTGCTCCAAAGTAATAAAATTCAGACCGCCTTATATAAAATTGCAGATGCTGCCAGCATTTCAAATGATATGCGTGAATTCTATACGCATGTCCATCGTATTGTCGGCGAGTTGATGTATGCAGGAAACATCTTTATTGCACTTTATGATGAAGGTACCGGACTTTTAAGTTTTCCTTACTTTATTGATGAACGCGATCAACCTTTTCCCACCCAACCGCTCGAAAACTTTCATGGCATGACCAGTTACATGATTCGCACTGGTAATTCCATCACACATGGCTGGAAGCAATTTAATGAACTGGTGGAAAAGCATGAGGTGCAAGTTGAAGGCACATACAACGAAGACGGTATAGGCTCTCCGCTCAAAGCTGATGGCAAAATTCTGGGTGCCATCTTTTTACAGAGTTACAGCGGGGGGATTCACTATACAGAACAGGATGACGAAGTTCTGGCTTTTGTTGCTCATCATATCGCCATCGCGCTTACGCGTGTTCGCGCGATGGAATCTGAACGACAAAGGACGGCTGAACTTGCCACCCTTAATCGCGTTGGGATATTGATCGCAAAAACACTGGATATAAAAATATTGACCCGTCTTATTGGCGACAACGTCCGCGAAATCTTCGACTCCGATTCCGCAATAATCATGCTGCTGGATCGGCAAACAAATTTTATTCATGTTCCTTATGAATATGATAAGAATGAAGGCGGCTATATTGATTACGTGGAACCTTTCCCGCTCGGGTCCGGATTGTCATCCAAAGTCATTTCAACTCAGCAACCGCTCCTGCTAGGTACACTCGAAGCGGAGATAGCCAACGGGGCTTACTTCCCGCCCGAAATAATCGAAAAGGGTTCCGGTTTTTTCAGCCAATCCTGGCTTGGGGTACCCATCATGACGAATGAGCAGGTTTTAGGCCTTGTTGCGGTATCGGATGCCCGGACCTATGCTTTTAATGAAAATCAACTGCACCTGCTGCAGACCCTCTCTGCCAATATTGGTGTTGCTTTTGAAAACGCTCGCCTTTTTCAGACTGGGCAGCAGCGGGTTGCAGAATTACAACTCATTACATCCATTCAGCAGGGGCTGGCTGCCCGGTTGGAATTTCAAGCCATCGTGGACCTGGTAGGTGATAAACTGCGTGAAGTTTTCCAGACTCTGGACCTTTCCATCCGTTGGTATGATGAAAAAACTGATCTGGTTCACTTCATGTATATCTACGAACATGGGATACGGTTAACCGTTCCTCCAGAAGTTCCCAAACCGAATAGTGTCATTCGCACCCGTAAATCGATTGTGTGGAACACGGAAGCGGAGGGCGATGCACTGATTGGCCTGCCAATTCCTGGTACAGATTCCAGTAAATCTGGAGTAAGCATCCCCATTGTGAGCAGTGATCGCTGCCTTGGAGTGCTCCAGATCGAAAACTACGAGCATGATTATGCCTATGGAGAAGCAGAGATCCGCCTGCTGACAACGATCGCTGGTTCGCTGGGTGCGGCGCTTGAAAACGCCCGCCTATTCAATGAGACTCAACGTCTCGTTCAAGTTGAGCAACAACGTGTGGCAGAACTGCAAATCATCAACAGCGTTCAACAGGGTCTTGCCGCCGAAATGGGTTTCCAATCCATCGTAGACCTGGTTGGAGACAAACTTTGCCAGGTTTTCCAAACGCCTGACCTGCTAATCAGCTGGTATGTCCAAAAGACCAACCGGATGCATTATTTGTACCTGGTTGAGCACGGCCAAAGGATTACAGTTCAACCCATAGCGCCACTTCCAGGTGGAAAATTTGAGACAATGCAAAGAACCCGTCAGCCGATCGTGTTTAATTCCCTGGCTGATTACGAAAAAATCAATGCAGCCCCCATTCCAGGTACCGACCAGAGTAAATCATTGGTCGCCGTCCCCATCATTAGCGGGGATAGGGTTTTGGGTCTCATTCAGCTTGAGAATTATGAGCATGAAAATGCCTATGGCGAATCCGAACTGCGTTTATTGACCACCATCGCTGGTTCGCTGGGAGCTGCTCTTGAAAACGCGCGTCTTTTCGGTGAAACTCAATATTTACTCAAAGAAACCGAGCAGCGTGCCACCGAACTTGCCACCATCAATAGTGTTCAGGCCAGCCTGGCGTCAAAATTGGATTTGCAAGCCATCTACGAACTGATTGGCGAGAAAGTTCGTGAAGTTTTCAATGTCCAGGTCGTAGATATTGTCAATTATGATCCGGATACCAACTTGATTTCCATGCCCTACTCTTATGAAAATGGTGACCGCAGTGTCATCACCCCGCGCGAACCCTATGGATTTCGGTTGGATGTTATCAATAGCCGTGCCCCCATCCTGGTCAACCAGGATTTTGCAGCTTTGGCAGCCCAACATAATAATCCTCTCTTGACGGGTAATTGGCCAAAGGCCGCGTTATTCGTTCCGCTCTTGGTGAGTGATCGTGTTAAGGGCATCATCTCAATTCAGGATCTGGATAGGGAAAATGTTTTTAAAGCCAATGATGTGCACTTGTTGCAAACGTTGGCAAATGCCATGGGGTTCGCTCTAGAAAATGCACACCTGTTCGATGAGACTCAGCGCTTACTAAAAGAAACCGAGCAGCGTGCTGCTGAACTTGCCACCATCAACACAGTTTCACGGGAACTGGCTGGAGAGTTGGGTCTCCAACCGCTCATTCACCTGGTTGGCGAACAGATGCGCACAGTCTTTAAGGCAGATATCGCCTATGTAGCCTTACTGGATGAGCATACCAACCTGATCAATTTCCCTTACACCTATGGCGAAGAACTGACTCCCATGGACATTGGCGAGGGCCTAACTGGCAAGATTATTCAGACTGGCGAACCGCTTTTATTGAATGAGGCTGTCGACCGGCAAACCCAGGAGCTGGGTACTGCGGTCATTGGCAAGCAGGCGCGTTCCTATCTGGGGGTGCCGATTTTTGTCAGCGGGAACCCCGTGGGTGTTATCAGTGTTCAAAGTACCGAACTCGAAGGTGTTTTCACGCTTGATGACGAAAACCTGCTTAATACTCTGGCAGCCAATGTTGGGACTGCATTGCATAATGCGCGCCTTTTTGATCAGGCTCGTGAAGCTCGTGTTGCGGCAGAACAGGCCAACCAGGCTAAAAGCGCTTTCCTCGCCAATATGAGCCACGAGCTGCGGACCCCGCTCAATGCCATCATCGGGTTTACCCGGATCGTACGCCGCAAAGCCGAGGGTCTCATTCCGGAAAAGCAGACCGAGAATCTCGATAAAGTCCTCACCAGCGCCGAACATTTGCTCAATCTCATTAATACCGTGCTTGATATTGCCAAAATCGAAGCCGGGCGCATGGATGTGCTCGCTGCCAATTTTCGTATTGCCCCCCTGGTCGATCTGTGTGCCAATACGGCCCAACCACTAATCCGACCAGGTGTTGTGTTGGAAAAGCAGCTGGATGAAAGCATCGCTACAATTTATTCAGATCAGGATAAGATCCGCCAGATTGTTCTTAACCTGCTCAGCAATGCGGCCAAATTCACGCACACGGGGAAAATTCTTCTTTCCGCCAGCCGCTATGCTGATAACCTGTGCCTGGCTGTCAGTGATACTGGTATTGGTATCAGCACCGAGGCTCTTCCGCGGATTTTCAAAGAGTTCCAGCAAGCCGATAACACCACCACCCGCCAGTATGGTGGGACGGGGCTGGGTCTCTCCATCAGCCGAAACCTGGCGCATTTGCTTGGAGGCGATTTAACCGTCGAAAGTGAATTTGGGAAAGGTTCGACCTTCACGCTTGTAATTCCAATGCAATATGGGAGTAAACCCGCGCTCCTCCATTCAGAGCATGAAATAACGCCTGTGGTAACCGATGTTCAACCTGCCTCATTCAATTCCCATAAAAAACGTTTGCTGGTCATCGATGATGATCCTGATGCAGTTTATCTCCTGCAGGAAAACCTTAATCAGCAGGAATATGAAATCCTGGGTGCCCGCAATGGACCGGATGGCATCTGTTTGGCGTGTGAGCAGCAGCCGCAAGCCATCCTGTTGGACATTATCCTGCCGGGTGCAGATGGGTGGCAGGTGCTCCACGACCTGAAAGAGAACCCGCAGACGACCAACATTCCCGTCATTCTCTTGACTATTGTTGATAAAAAAGCCCTGGGATTCCGGCTGGGTGCGGCAGCCTACCTTCTCAAACCGCTCGATCCTATCGCAGTCCGGGATACTTTACGCCATGTCATTCGTCCGGACGATAGCTCGCAAAAACAACTCCTGGTTGTAGATGATGATCCAAATATTGTGGATATGCTGCGTCAGTTTCTGCCGGAAGCAGAATTTAAATTAGATTCCGCGCTTGATGGGTTGGCTGGGCTGGAAGCGATTGCATTGCGCCGTCCCGATATTCTCCTGCTCGACATTGTTATGCCGCGTCTGGATGGCTTCGGTGTCATCGAAGCCTTGCGGGCAAATCCCCAAACCCGGGACCTGCCCATCATTGTCATCAGTGCCAAAGATCTGACCGGGTCCGAAGCTTCCAGATTGAAGGAAACCGTTGCTGTTGTTATGAAGAAGCAGGGTTTTCAGGGCGAAGAATTAATAGAGGAGATCAAGAGCTTGCTGTAACGAAAAATGGAACGAATAATTCCATGGTGTTTGTGTCGTGCAGCGATATGTTCTTATTGGTTTTACGCCTGGAATGAAATGAAAATAGGACAGGCTGAGAGGTCCATCATGAAGACCATACTTATTGTTGAAGATATTGAACTAAACATTGACCTCCTCGTTCAAATCCTCGAGGATGACTACAATCTGTTGGTAGCCAGGGATGGTTTGCAGGGGGTGGCACTTGTTGAGCAGCATAAACCAGACCTGGTATTAATGGATATTTCTTTACCCATTATGGATGGGTATGCAGCCACACAAAATATTCGTAAGACTTTCCCCAGCTTGCCGATCATTGGTCTTTCTGCTCATGCCATGAGTGGTGATGATGATCGCGCCAGGGATGCCGGTTGCACCGATTACCTGACCAAGCCAGTGGATGAAAGTTTATTGCTCAGTAAGTTGCAAATTTATTTGAGATAGGTGAGCATTACACTTTAGTGCAATCGATTTTAATTATCAGGATAAAGTCTTATGTCCGGTGAAAAAATCCTAATTGTTGATGACGAACCCTTTAATGTCGATTATCTTGAGCAGGAGTTGGAGGACCTGAACTATTCCATCATTACCGCAGTCAATGGGCAGGATGCGCTCAATAAAATCCTGAGTGAACCTCCCGATCTCGTTTTGCTGGATATTATGATGCCGGTTATGGATGGGTTTGAAGTGTTGGCCCGTCTTAAGGCAAATCCAGCCACGCGTGATTTGCCCGTTATTGTTATTTCAGCCAATAATGATTTAAATAGTGTTGTCAGAGGTATCCAACTTGGAGCCGATGATTATCTCCCCAAACCTTTTGAGCCAACCCTGTTATGCGCTCGCATTGCTTCCAGCCTGGAAAAGAAGCATCTGCGTGATTTACAGCATCTCTATCTGAAAGGTTTGGAACGTGAACTGGATATTGCCCGAGAAATCCAACTTGGCTTTTTGCCGTCCGATCTGCCCAGGCCGGACGGCTGGGAAGTTGCCGCCTACCTCAAGGCTGCCCGTGAAGTCGCAGGTGACTTTTACGACGCCTTTTTACTTCCAGATGCTAACCTGGCCTTCGTTGTGGGAGATGTGTGTGGCAAAGGCGTGGGTGCCGCCTTATTTATGACCCTTTTTCGCAGCCTGATCCGAATAACTGCCACTACCGATGCTTTTTCCACCAGCAAAGAGGTACAGTCGTTTACTCCTACCGATCGCTTGCAGCATATCGTATCGTTTACAAATAATTATGTTTCTGGCACGCATGCTGCGGCAAACATGTTCGCCACGGTCTTTATCGGTATAGTTGATCTGCAAACTGGTATGCTCAATTATATTAACTGTGGAAATGAATCCCCACTTTTGTTGAGAAATGGCTCTGTGGTAGCTTGCCTGCCTCCTACCGGACCGGTCATTGGCATTATCCTGGATGCGAAATATACCGTTCAATCGATACAATTGGAACGGGATGATCTACTCCTGGCATTTACTGATGGCATTCCGGATGCCATCGATGCGCAAAATACCTCTTTTGGTAGTGAGCGCTTGTACCATGCCTTGAACGGTCAGAATGCTACTTCTGAACTGATTCTAAATCTCGTCGAGGACAGCCTATCCCGATTTATCGGTACAACCGACCAGTTCGATGACATCACACTGATGGCTATAAAAAGATGTGTCTAAACCAGCATAGGGGTGGATGATTGGTGTTCAATAACAGGCAGACTTCCCGTAAGAACGTAATTTCGACATATCTGTAATCCGGAGTCTGTCAATCTGAAAATGGGTTGGTGAATAAGGCAAAAATTAACAAAAAATTAATCATATTGACTTTTTGAAATGATTGAATTACAATCTTGTCAACTTATTCAATAAGTTTATTCTTGTCAAATAAGTTTCAACTTATTCAACAAGAACTCGCCGGTTCATTCTCATAATATCAACCTTGCAGCATGTGAGATCGTGAAAATGTCAAATAGAACGATCACCAGTAAACCAGCTGAAAGAATTCCGGTCCACGTTCCGGTTTACAACATGCTTTACGCGGATATTATCAATGGCTTATACAAAGACGGCGCACAACTTCCGAGTGAAACTGTCTTAACGGAAAAATATGGGGTCAGTAGGAATGCTGTCCGCTTGGCATTGGCCATCTTGAACGAAGATGGGCTGGTCCAAAAAAGCCAGGGTAAAGGTACGATCGTAACATACAGGGGCAAAGGGGAAGCAGCTGACGCAGCACATATTTTTAATCCCATCATTCAATGCGCAAAAGAAGAGATCGATGCCATCGATATCTCTTATAACTACGGGCCGCCCACCGAGGTTGCCCAAAGCCGGCTGGGAATCAAAGCTACCGAAATAGTCATGGCCAGTAATAATGTCTACTCTTCCCAGGGCAAGCCGGTTGGGCATGCTTTCATTCAAATCCCAGTCAAACACATCAATGATATTAATGTTGACCTCCATTCCGAGGCCGAAGTTTCAAACCTGATCAATAAAACCATTTTCGAAATGGCAGACAGCGCAAAGCTGACCATCCGGCTGGTACAGGCAGAAGAGAACATCACCACTTTTCTACAAATCCAGCCCAACGAACCAGTGATCTATGTTGAGGAGATTCTGTTTACCGCCCGGGGAGAAGGCCTGGCACGCTGCAAGCTCTACTTCCTGCCAGATAAATATGAAATTGCATTCAGCATCTAATTCATTCAACGCTAAGGAGAATAGAAAATGAAAGAGTATTTCAAGGTTAGTACAAGAACTATCGTAGCTACCGGTCTTGGGGCAGCCATCTTTACGTTGTTATTCATGTATGTCAAAGTGCCCTCCCCCATCCCCGAAACCAGCTTCCAAACCGCTTATGGTTTGAGTGCTTTGTTTGGAGCCCTGTTTGGCCCAATCGCGGGTGGCCTGATCGCCTTCATCGGTCATGCCCTCAGTGATGGTATTCAGTATGGTTCCCCCTGGTGGAGCTGGGTAATTGCCAGTGGTGTTTCTGGTATTATTTTTGGCTTCAGCTACAAACGAACAAACGTTGAAGAGGGCGAATTCAAGGTCAAAGACATCCTGACCTTCAACATTATTCAGATCATTGGCAATGTGGTGGCCTGGGTCATCGTAGCGCCTGTCCTCGATATCGTTATCTATCAGGAACCAGTCAACCTTGTTTTCACACAAGGAATTACAGCTGCCATCATGAACTCGATTAGTGCTGGCGTTATCGGCACCCTGCTCTTAATTGCTTATGCTGCCACACGCACCAAAAAAGGCAGCCTGGCCAAAAAGTAGATTCAGCCGGTCTTATTCGTTCGAGGCTTAAAAAAAGCTCAGACTCGCTGATATTGCCAGAGTCTGAGCTTTTTGGAAAAAAATATTTGGAAAATTTCGGAAATGGATGGAGAGTGATGAAAAAACACAATCGGATTCCGCATTCTGAACGGATATGCTCAAAATGAATAAACAAGCTATTGTAGAATTTCAAGATTTTTCATTTCAATATTACAGCCAGTCTGGACCAACCCTGCATAATATTAACCTGAAGATTTATCCGGGTGAAAAAATATTAATTGTTGGGCCAAGTGGTAGCGGCAAAAGCACGCTCGGTCATTGTCTGAATGGTTTGATTCCATTCTCTTACCGTGGCGAAATCCAGGGTAGCTTAAAGATTAATGGTCTTGAGACCAAGGAACAGAATATTTTCAGGCTTTCTAAAATGATCGGTACTGTTTTGCAGGATGCAGACGGTCAATTTGTGGGGCTGACGGTTGGGGAAGATATCGCTTTTGCATTGGAAAATGACAATGTCGCCCAGCCTGAAATGCGCGCAAGGATCGAAAAAGTTGCTCAAATGGTGGATATGCAAAACCTGCTGACTTCTTCTCCTTTCGAGCTGTCGGGTGGTCAGAAGCAGCGCACCTCGCTGGCTGGCGTTATGATTGATGATGTTGATCTCCTGCTTTTTGACGAACCGCTCGCCAACCTGGATCCCGCCACGGGTAAAACCGCCATCGAGATTATTGACGATATTCACAAGAATTCCCAAAAGACAATCGTTATTATCGAACATCGTCTGGAAGATGTTCTGCATCGCAGCATTGATCGGGTCATCGTTGTGAATGACGGCCGAATCGTTGGGGATATGAATGCCCATGAACTGGTTTCTTCCACGATATTGACCGAGAATGGTATCCGTGAACCGCTCTATGTTACTGCTCTGAAATATGCGGGTGTCAAAGTGACCAGCGATATGCTCCCTGGCCATATCACCACCCTGAAAACTGAGTTTTCGCGTGATGCGCTGAACATCTGGCACAACGCGATCAAGGTGGATGATCGCCAGAATACTAACCCGTCCATCCTGTCCATGGAAAACGTATCTTTTTCTTATGATGGCGTCCGCCAAATCCTGGACAACGTTAGTTTTGATATCCGTGAGGGTGAGATGGTTTCCGTCGTCGGTAAAAATGGCGCGGGCAAGTCCACCCTTTCCAAACTGCTCTGTGGGTTCGAAAAAGAAGATCGGGGCACTATCCGTTACCAGGGCAAAGACATCAAAGACAAGACCATCAAGGAGCGTGCTGAAATCATCGGAGTGGTCATGCAAAACCCCAACCAGATGATCTCCAAGTCACTCATCTTTGACGAGGTAGCACTGGGGCTGCGTCTCAGGCATGTTCCCGAAGAACAAATCACCGCACGGGTGGAAAAGGTGCTCAAAATTTGTGGGCTGGCGCCTTTCATCGATTGGCCTATCTCTGCTCTCAGTTACGGGCAGAAAAAACGTGTCACTATTGCCTCCATCCTTGTCCTCGATCCGAAAATTATTATCCTGGACGAACCTACTGCAGGTCAGGATTTCCGCCATTACACCGAGATCATGGAATTCCTGGTGAAAATCAATAAGTTGGGTGTCACCATCATTCTGATCACCCACGACATGCACCTCATGTTGGAATACACTCCCAGAGCCATTGTCCTTGCCGGTGGGCGAAAAATAGCCGACACTGCAGCGTCCATTGTCTTGACAAACGCTCAGGTCATTGCAGAGGCGAACCTGAAGGAAACATCCTTGTTCAATCTGGCTAAATTGGCGGGTATTGAAGATGGTACCCATTTTGTGCAGGGCTTTATCGATTACGAACGGGAGTTGAAAAACCGATGAATATGAAAGCCAAGCTCTTCTCATATAATTCTTTGGATACACCCATCCATCGGCTTTCCGGTCTGACTAAATTGCTCTGTTTCTTGTTCCTGACTTTTGCCGTGATGTTTTCCTATGATATCCGCATGATCCTGGGGGTCATGGTTTTTTCTTTGTTTATTCTGAAAATTTCGCGCATAAAGTATTCACAAATTAGCATGATGGTGCTGTATGTCCTGATATTCCTGATCACCAATGCCGTTATCTCCTTCTTCTTTTCCCCCGAACAGGGTGTCACTATCTATGGAACCCGGCATAATATCGTAAATCTGTTTGGTGCCTACAAGTTAACCTGGGAGCAGATTTTCTATCAGGTGACCAAGTTTTTCAAATATGCATCCGTCATCCCCTTCGGCATTATTTTTCTACTGACAACCAACCCCAGCGAATTTGCCTCATCGCTGAATGGAATTGGTGTGAACTATAAAGCCGCTTATGCAGTTGCGCTGACTCTACGTTATTTCCCCGATGTCCAGCGGGATTATCACGATATCAGCCTGGCGCAGCAGGCCAGGGGCCTGGATCTGTCGCACAAGGCCAAATTCACCGATCGCTTCACGAATTCACTTCTGATTGTCATTCCCCTCATCTTTTCCACACTGGACAGGATTGAGCTGATTAGCAATGCCATGGACCTGCGCGGTTTTTCAAAAAGCAAGACTCGTACCTGGTACACATCCCGCAAGCTGACAAGGTTGGATTACACCGCCCTTGCGATTTCGGTCTTTATTTTTATCGCCACAGTCTATGTTTCTGTTTTTATTAACCATAGTCGTTTCTACAACCCATTCATCTAAGAACAAGGAATAAATGAAGCCAATATTAGTGTTTCAAACAGATTTTACATACAAGGAGGGCGCAGTTTGCGCCATGTACGGTGTCGTTAAAAGTGTGGATCGTGAATTGGAAATTTTCGATGGTACCCATGAAATCCCAAAATATGATATCTGGAGCGCATCTTACCGCTTGTTTCAGTCTCTGACCTTTTGGCCGCAGGATACCATTTTTGTCTCGGTCGTCGATCCGGGCGTTGGCACGCCCCGTAAGGCCTGCGTGGCCAAAACGGTGGATGGCTATACCATCGTCACCCCTGATAATGGCAGCCTGACGCATCTCAAGCAGTGGGTGGGCATCCTGGAAGTCCGGGAAATTGATCAGAGTATCAATCGCTTGCGCGGCAAGAATACCGAAGGGGTCAGTGTCTTTCATGGGCGTGATCTGTTCAGTTATTGTGCTGCCCGCTTGGCGAGTGGTGTCATTACTTACGAACAGGTTGGCCCAGCCTATCCGCTGGATGAAATTGTCATCTTCCCCATCCTGGAGCCAGTTCAGGATGGGACCAGGGTGCGTGGCATCTTCGAAATTAGCGATCCGAATTTTGGCAACCTTTGGACAAATATTCCCCTGTCAATGTTTACCCAGGCTGGTTTTGTGTATGGCGACCATCTGAACCTGACCATCCGGCACCAGGATCAGGTTGTTTTTTCTGAAAGGGTGCTCTTCCATAAATCATTTGGCTATGCCCAAAAAGGCGAGCCCATTATTTATAACAACGAGCTGATGAAGGTCGCATTGGCTGTCAGCCAGGGCAGCTTCTCTGAGCGTTACAACCTGGATTTTGGTCCCGACTGGGAAGTTGAATTCAACAAATAGGAGGTCGTCATGCTCACAAAAGCAGTTGAGAAGGACCGCCTCTTAATCACACAATACTGTTTGGCTGAACCAAACATCAATTTGTTTATTCTGGGCGATATTGAAAACTTCGGTTTTGAGAACGCCTTTCAGGATGTTTGGTTTCAGACAGTAGACGAGCATCTGACCGGGATTGTTTTACGTTACCACGACAACCTGATACTCTATAGTCGCGACCTGGATATGGTTTTTGATGAAGTACAGGTCCTTTTGTCAACACTGAACGTACGTGTTATCAGTGGGAAGCAGACTGTGATGGATGGTTTTTATCCTTTTGTGGCAAGCCATTTTTCAAAGCGCGAAATGACTTTCTGCGAATTACAGGATCCATCCAAACTGGTGACGGATACCAGCGAAGTCAGTGTGGCTGGTCCGGCAGATACCCTGGAAATTGCCCAGGTTTACGGCCAGATCAGTGAATTTGTTGGGTTGTACGCTTCTGAGTTGGAAGTCCGTCATCAGCAGATTTTAAACCGGGTCAATTCCAGAGAAGGCGTCCACCTCTTCATCAAGCGGAACGGAAAAATTGTCAGTCATGCTAATTCTGCGGCAGAAACCAGCGTAAGTGGCATGCTTGGCGGCATCCTGACTCTACCAGAGTATCGCCATCAGGGTCTGGCAGGCAAAGTAATCTCAGCCGTCAGTCAGAATCTGGCTCGACGTGGTAAATCAGCCTGCTCGTTTTACGATAACCAGGATGCAAACAGCATCTTTCAGCGCCTGGGCTTCCAGGAAACCAATAAATGGACCATATTAGAGAAAGGAATGAATGAGTAATATTCTAGTTTTACAAAGTGATTTTGGTTTGGCCGACGGTGCCGTGGCCGCAATGTGTGGTGTCGCCCATGAAGTCGATCGAGACCTGAAGATTTACAACCTCACGCACGATATTACGCCCTATCACATCTGGGAGGCTTCTTATCGTCTTTATCAAACAGTTGAGTACTGGCCCAGGGAAACAATATTTGTTTCTGTTGTCGACCCCGGGGTTGGCTCCAACCGTAGAAGCGTGGTGGCTTTGACAAAAAATGGTCATTACATTGTCACACCCGATAACGGCACCCTGACCCACCTCAAACGCTATGTGGGTATTACTGAAATCCGCGAAATTGAAGAATCAAAACACCGCCGCCAGAATACAGAAAATTCCTTCACCTTTCACGGACGGGATGTTTACTCTTATACGGGCGCCAAGCTTGCAGCCGGCAAGATCAGCTTTGAAGAAGTAGGCCCAAGTATGATTGTCGAAAACATCCAGGAATTGGAAGTCGGGCAGGTCATCAAAACAGAAAAAAGTGTAAAAGGCAGCATAGATATTCTTGATGTGCGTTTTGGCAGCCTGTGGACCGATGTTACCCGCGAGGATTTTCTCGAGCTTGGCTTCCAGTATGGGGATAGGATTGAGGTTGTTATCCGCAATGGTTCTACCCTCGTCTACAACAACCGGATAGTCTACGAAAAATCCTTTGCAGATGTTTATGTAAGTGAGCAGCTAATTTATGTGAACTCCCTCTATCGTATGGCGGTCGCCATCAATCAGGGCAACTTCGCCAAGGCTTATAGCATTGGAACCGGCATTCATTGGAGCATCGAGTTCAAGAAAGTCGATTGATTCTGCCAGCAGTTCCTGGCGGGACCGTACCCACGAAGTCCATATTCACGAGAGGAAAAAATGACTGACTTACGCACCTTACTCCAAATTCCGGCCTCGCGCCTGGATGCCATCAACAATGTCTTGCTCGACCCCAACAGCCAGGTGATGAACGATATGCTCGCCATCATCGCCAAGTACGGTACGCCCGAAGAGATTAACCGTAAGCATAGTGAAGCCCGAAAAATGGAAAATCTCTTTAAAAAGATCGAATCCAGAAAACCTGAATATATCAAGGATTTAACCTGGCTGATCGAACAACGCGATCGAGGCGCATTCGTCTCGGTTGCAGATTACAGGCAGAACATCCTGGGTGAGGCAGCCAAAACCACCCAGTTCAAGGATGAGTACGCTGTCACCCTGGAAGTCTCGGCCTTGCAATATTTCCCCTGGGTGCGTGTCATGGCAGAGCAAGCCATCGCCAACAAAACCCTTATCCCTGGGCGCTTTATTGCCGTTCGAAAAATGAAAGAATCCGAAGCCGATGGGGATCTACCCGCCATTGTCGCTGCGCTGGATATCATCGGGGCTTCCTTTGTCGAAACGCTGGATACAAAAGGCACGGATGGCTCCAACATACACCTGGGTGGTCCTGCCACCATTGCCGGATATTTTGGCGGCATCGGTCAGCCCAACGATCATGCCCTGATGTGGTTGGACGAGTTTCTCTATTACTACACAAACTACGGTGTTCAACACGTGCTTAACTTTAATGCGGGTACCATCTTGCTGGGCTTTATGCTCTACAAACTGGGTGTCGATATCCAATTCAAAATCTCAGTCTTTTTTGGCTCGGATAACCCATACCACGGGTTGTGGATCATGACCATGGCCAAGCTGTTCAGCCGCGATGACGGCACCAGCCCATTAATTGGTTTCAACTGGTCAAATTCGATCAACAACCAGACCATGGAACTGAGTGCTGAGTTCCGAAAAGCCCTCGGGTTTGAGAAAGTTGTTCGCTTTGAGCATCACATCACCGAGCCGCAAAAAAATATCGTTATCCAACCTTATAATCGCCGTGCTGAACTGATCCAAATTGCCGGTCATGTGGCCAACATCGCCGCCAAACACGAAGGTGGCGATCCCGAAGTGGATATTACCCGCGCTCATCTCTCCGATATTATGGATTACTTCCGCGATAAAAGTGAAGTCATTGAAAGTGGTGACTGGGATAATCTGCAGATAAACTTCCTGGATAAGGTTGCCTCCTGTGAAAGCTCTGCCCGCGCGCTCACCGAAAATGGTCTGAGTTTTATCGCCGCCAGGAATTTACATAAATAACCTGAATAATAGCGAAGGTTTATAGCTAATTTCGAGCTTTCACCAAATATAAATTTGACTGTCACCAGAAAATTATGCACGGTTTGCCCTGCAAGCGGTGTTTTGCTGATGATATCATCAGCAAAACACCGCAAAAACAATTCTTCTGTTTTAGGTGTTGCAGGCTCCTCATAAACATTATTTCCGTTAAATAGTTACTGATTATGGTTGCTGGTTGCTGACATTGAACTTCTGCACGTCACTAATCACCAACCGCTGATAGGAGCATGAATGATTCCTGCCCGTATGAATACCTACCTTCGCGAACGCCTGCCCGAAAGTGCCTGGGAAAAGCGTCTTGTTCGTGATGGAAGCCTGTGTTTCATCGAATTTGACTCAACCGATGTTGAGCAGCTTGCCCGCCTTGGTATCGCAGTCGATGCACTTGGCCCGTATCGTGTTGTTTGCATGTGGGATGCCCTCTCCCAACTCGAAGTCGGCGGTTACCTGGTTGTTGATAACCTTGCCATGGGTAAGCCCTCAATGGGCGGCATCCGCATGTTGCCCGAAGTTACACCTGCTGCCATCCATAACCTGGCGCGCGGTATGACCCTCAAAAATGCTGCAGCTCACCTGCCCTATGGTGGCGGGAAGTCCGGTATCGTTGCTGAACATGGTCTGACTCCTGAACAGCACGGGGAAGTCATCCGCAGTTGGGCACACCTGCTTTTTCGTTATCGTGACATCTATCTGCCCGGTCCGGATGTGGGTACCAATGATGCTGATATGAAGACAATCGCCATCGAAAATGGCCTCGACCATGCACTTTCCAAACCTGTCGACATGGGTGGCAATCGTATTGATCAGCTTGGAGCCGCTGCTGGTGGGTCGGTCATCTCCCTGCAGGCCTTGCTGGAAGAAATGCCGCGCTTGAAAACCCTGCCCGAATTCGCCAATCTGACAATTCCAGAAGAGCCCACCGTGTTGATCCAGGGCTTTGGGGCAGTTGGTGCACATGCCGCGCGTATCTTGCGCGAACGCCTACCCCAGGCCAAAGTCATTGGTGTAAGCGATGCTGCCGGGTATCTGTTTGACGAGACCGGTCTGCCAGTCGATGAACTTTTTGACCTTTGGCAACAAAATGGGATTGTCACCCGCCCCTATTTCCTGTCCAAAACGGCGGAGGGCAAGGCCAGCACACTCAAGTATTCATCCCAACCTAATGATCTCTTGCGTGAAAGCGCCTTCTGTCTCATCCCTGCCGCCCCGATTGCCAATTACCTCGATATCGATCCTGCTTCTCGTCCGAGCATGACGGTTGATCGCATGGGCAAATGGATCGTCAGTGTCGAAGGGGCCAACACCTACTCTCCCGATCCCGCCCGCAAGGCGGCTCGTATACGTATGGAGCAGACCGTTTACCGGCAGCACGGCGTCTTGATTGCCACCGATTACCTGGTAAATTCGGGGGGTGTCATCTTTGCTGCGCAGGAAAAATTAATTAAAACCCCGGATGAGCTGCGCATCCCGACCGAAATGCTTGGCGATCGTCAGGCTGTGGATGGATGGCTCGCTTCTCATGCTGCCGAATTTGCCGCCCTGGCCGAAAGACGCAGACTCGCTGGTGAACAACATCGCGAAGACGCCTTGCGCCGCAATATGCGCGAACTCATCGATCTTCTCAGCGCTGATGCGGATGCCCTGCCCTGCCAGGCCGCGGAGCGTATCAGCGTCCGCCGTATTGCATTAAAGGAAAGTGGGCGCACCGCTCGTGACATAATGGAGCCGCTGCCAACCCTCATGCTTGCCTCCTCATTGCAACAGGCTGCTGCAAAATTAGTGGAAGCTGGCAGCCCAATCCTAGCCGTTGTCACCGCTGCTGGTGAGCTGGCTGGCATAGTTACCGAATGGGACATCACCCGCGCTACAGCCCAGGGTGTGCCCGATGACAAACCCATCTCCGATGTGATGACCGCGAATGTCATCGTCTGCCGCCCTGAGGATGCTATTCTGGATATGGTACGCCTGCTTGAACTGCATAAAATCTCGGCCATGCCGGTCACCGAAAATGGAGTGGTGCGTGGTATGGTCAGTACTGATCTTTTGGCGCGTAAATCCCTGCTCCGGCTTTTGCAGACACAGACAGAGAAAATGTAAGCGCTGGCAAAAAACAAACTAAAGCAAATTAACAAGAAGACGCGGCCTGTTTGGCCGCGTCTTCTTGTTTCCGTCGGCTTACAAGTCCGTCACAGCTTTGCTACTCAGCACTTTTGGCTGAAATTTAAATTTCTGGGGGGATACGCGGGCAACCTACTTTTTAATTCCGATATATAAAATATGATCTGACGCTCCGATCAGCGCAGGATCCTGGCCGATACGATAGTTTATATCTGCCCATTTTTCAAAATCAGTACCTTCGAGTTGGTTGATCTTTTGTTCATGACCTGCCACCACACCTTCGCATCCCATTCGGCAAATCGTTTCGAAGCCTGCTGCCTGGCAAAGTGGAATGATTTCATCCGGATGGGTGAAATAAGCTTCAGTGAAACCTTGATCGCCCAGGTTGGTTCCGTCTGCCAGCAGTCGTTCAACACTATCCGGGTGTTTCAGCAGCCATTCTGGATAAGCCTTGGCGCTGTCACGTATGGCAGCATAGCGGGAGATGAAAGCAGCTGCCAATATGCCGCCTGGTTTAAGCAAACGATAAGCCTCGAGTAACGCCTGTAACCGTTCGTTTCCATCCAAAAGGTGGTAAAGCGGCCCCATTAAGAGTGCAGCATCAAAGGCTTGATTAGGGAAAGCGGAAAGGTCCAGGGCGTTGGCTTGTAGCCTGGCCTGCAAATGAGCACCCGTTTCGATTTCTTTCTGCTGCGCGAAAATCAGGTTGGCAGGTGAGAGGTCAACGAGTGTGACTGCATGGCCTTGCGCGGCAAGGTCGAACGCATACCGCCCGGGTCCGCCGCCGATATCAATGATGCTGGCAGGCGGTTTTGGCAAATAATTATGTAATGCGCGCAGGGTAACAGCATATTCGGTGCGATGCCGGATGCCGAGCCTGTCCCATTCTCTTTGCACATTTTCATCATAAAAGTTCTGGATAGTTGACATGTTTCTTCTCCCGATTAGGATCTGATGGTTATATATATGCTTTGATACCTGTGATTGTCTTTTTATTTTCTTCATCAACTGCCATGGGAAACGTTTTCCACTTCTCGATTGTGTACGATTTTTATGTTTTTGGCAATCCCGGAGTCTGCCACCTGAATAGTCACTTGAAATAGATCATACTTTTTTTACCAGAAAAAATTATTTCGTTGGCGCCTAAAAAGATAATTTCTTCCATATTGAAAGACGTAGAATGGGTGCTATACTGAAAATAAGGAGGTTGCCATGAAAAACATCCGGTTTGTGTTGGTCAATCCGGCGTCGCCGACCTGGCGTGTCAGGCCAGGTGAGCACCCTCGGGCTGCGCGTTATTTTCGTTTTTCAATGCTTTCCAGTTTATATGTGGCAGCAGCCATGCCTTCTTATGTTCAGACTCGGATCATTGATGAGGAGGTCGAAGCGCTCGATTTTGACATGCAGGCCGACCTGGTAGGGATTTCTTTCATGAGCTACAACGCGCCGCGTGCCTATGCCATTGCCGATAGCTTTCGCGAGCGTGGAATTCCAGTTATATTTGGGGGTTATCATCCAACTTTCTTACCTGAAGAGGCTAAGCAGCATGCCGATGCTGTTTGTATCGGAGAAGCTGAAAATAATGTCCCGCGTATGATGACTGATTTCCAAGCCGGGCAGCTGCAGCCATTTTATCGCAGCCTGCCAGTCAACCTCGCCGGACTGGCCCAACCCCGGCGTGATTTGATCCGAAGGAAGGATTATGCACCATTGGAATTCCTCCAGGCGACACGTGGTTGTAATTACCAGTGTTCTTACTGTTCTGTTTCTGCCTTCAATGCGCACAGCCTGCGTACTCGGCCGGTTGAAGAAGTGATCGATGAATTGAAAACACTCGGCAGGCACGTTCTCTTTATGGATGATAATTTGATCGGCAACCGGGAGTATGCCCTGGAGTTGTTCCGTGCCATGCTGCCGCTGGGCAAGACCTGGTTTTCCCAAGCTGGTTTGGGGCTGGCTTTTGATAACGAAATGCTTGAATTGGCGACTCGCTGTGGGTGCCGCGGATTATTTATCGGATTTGAAACACTTTCCGATGCTGGATTGCGTGGATATAATAAGAAACCCAATTTAGGCAAAGATTATGCCATCGCCATGCGCAAACTCCATGCCAAGGGCATTGCTGTTTGTGCGGCATTTATGTTTGGGGGTGATAACGATACCTCCGCAGTTTTTCAGCGGACACTGGAATTTATGTTGGACTCTAATGTTGAAACCCTGCAAGCCACCCGTCTGACACCTTTCCCTGGCACACCCCTCTTTGCTGAAATGGACGCCCAGGGGCGCATCCTTGACAAGGACTGGTCGCATTATGATTTCAATCATGTGGTGTTTGAGCCACAACAGATGAGCCGGGAAACACTCGATAAAGGTGTTTCCTGGGTCCTGCGTCAGTTTCATTCCCGTACCGCCATTGCCCGGCGCGCCTGGCGCAGTCTCCAATACCTGGGACCGGGATTTTCTCTGGCGGCAGTATTACCGATCAACCTGGGTTGGCGTTATAAACTTACTGTGGATGGGAACTATGCGCGCGGTGCAGAATTTGAGGGTGGTTCACATTGAGCAGTAAAAAAACCTTGCAAGAGAGTTACCGGTTATCGACATAAATTTGGAAAATGAACAACAGTATGTATAATTAAATTATCATTTTCGCCATGGATGCTGTTTATTTGGCTCCGTTGAATAATTGGTGAGTGTTTTTTCGTGTTTGATTTTGGTTCCACCGGGGCATGGGTATGGACTGGCTTTACACGTATAACCCTTTCATCTGGCCGCCTTTCTTAACCAGCATCTTTTTGGCTAGCTTATCTGTCTATAGTTGGCGCTGGCGCAGTGTACCTGGTGCGCTTTTGTTTTCTATTGGTAGTTTGCTGGGCACATTCTGGATGCTCGGCGCTCTCATGGAATTTTCTGCTGTAAGTGTTGCCACGAAAATATTCTGGTTCAAGGCGCAGGTTTTTTTTCAGTTACCAGCCACCACCGCCATCACATGTTTTATCCTGGAATATACCTGGCCTGGACGTTGGTTGATCCGCCGCAACCTGCTTTTATTCTCAATTGTTCCGCTGCTCTGCCAGTGGTTGATCTTTACCAATGATCACCATCATCTGCTATGGCTGGGTTTTGCCTATGATGGCTCCCTCACTCCCTTGCTGGGATGGGGCGCCTGGTTCTTTTTTGCATATGTCTATGGATTGGGTTTTTTAGAAATCTTCGTCTACGCCTGGCTATTTCGGCATTCATCACAGCACCGCTGGCCGGTGTTTGTCATGTTGTCTGGTCAGATTGCCGCGCGGGTGGTCTATGCGCTGGAGATTGCGAATATGGCCTCCCATAATACGCAGCTTCAAGTATTTGCGATAGATTTTCTTTTTTTTACGTATGCAGTGGCTCTGTTTGGTTTTCGAATTTTTGACCCGATCATTTTTGCTCGACAGACGGTGATCGAACAAATATGCGAAGGCATGTTGGTGTTGGATTCTCAAGGGTTGGTTGTCAGCCTGAATCAGGCTGCTCAACAAATGTTGGGGGTGTCCGTTCGTTCTGCCATCGGCGCCCTATCAAAGAGCTTATTCCGGCTTATTCGAACTCCGATAGTGTTGAAAGAACGGTTGTCGAGCTCTGTCTCCCGGAGCTGGGTGTTCTCGAAGGCGGGAGAGAGTCGGACGATGCTGGAGAAGCATTACCGGTTCGCGATTTTACTTTGGCGACCTCAAAGATGAAAGATTGGCGTGGTATGGACATTGGGCGATTGCTTCTGTTGCGCGATGTTACCGAGCCGAAACGAGCTCGCGAATTACAAAAGCAGCAGCAGCTGTTGTTAGCCATCTTGCAGGAGCGCGAACGCCTGGCCCGCGAAATGCACGACAGCCTGGGGCAGACGCTTGCAGCTGCCCACTTGCAAACTGGCACCGCCCGGCTGCTCTTCTCTCAGGGAAAGATTGCTTCAGCGGATAAATGCCTGAAGCAGGTGATGGATATGACTATTGCTGCTGAGGCGGATGTGCGTGAGTACTTGCTTGGCGCCAAAACAGTTTTATCGGATGACCAACATTTTTTCCCAGCGCTGAAGCAGTATGTTAGATTATTCAGTCAGCAATATGATGTGCAGGTCAGGTTAAGTATTCCTCCCTATCTCGAGCAGCAAGGGTTGGGACCGTTGGTCGAAGTTCAGCTTATGCGCATCATCCAGGAAGCGTTATCGAATGTCCGCAAACATGCTCATGCCAAAAGCGCTCAGGTAGTCTTTACTGTTTCTGAACTATTGGTACAGGTAGCCATCATTGATGATGGCCAGGGTTTTGATTTTGAAGATGTTTTGGCACGGCAGGTTGAAGGTTTTGGTTTGCAGGTCATGCGTGAGAGGGCCGAATCGTTAGGCGGGTGTCTTGATATAATCTCGCAGCCCGGTCTGGGAACACAGGTGTTGGTACAGATTCAGATAGATGGAGTGCCCTCAGAAAAGGAGATGGCTGGATGAGGTTATTATTAGTGGATGATCATCAATTGTTTCTTCAATCGCTCAATGTGCTGTTATCTGCACAAGGATATGAAGTGGTTGGTACTGCCAGTAATGGGCTGGAAGCACTTAAGCAGGCGCGGATTCTCAACCCTGAACTTATTTTGATGGATATCGAGATGCCTGTCTGTGATGGATTGGCAGCCACGCGCATGATCAAGGTTGAAATGCCGCAGATTAAGATTGTCATGTTGACAGTCTCTGCCAGCGATGAACATCTATTTGACGCCATCAAGAGTGGGGCATGTGGTTATTTACTTAAGTGTCAGAGCGCCGACCGGTTCTTGGAATTGGTCGCTCAGGTTGAAAATGGAGGTGCGGCATTACCGCCTGAAATGGCTGCACGTCTTTTGGATGAGTTCGCACGCCAGGCACGGTATGCTGAGATCCCCATGGAAGACGACCCCACCAATTTGACTTCGCGCCAGATTGATATACTGACATTGGTTGCCCAGGGTTTGACCTATATGAAGGTTGGCGATGTACTTCACATCAGTGAACCGACCGTCCGATACCATATGGGTCAGATATTGGAACGGCTCCATCTCGAAAATCGGACCCAGGTGATTGCTTATGCAGCCCGCCATGGACTGCTGCCTGCTATTTCAGAATAATATAAAAGCTCCTGGTATTGAAACTAAAAGCCCCCACATATGGGGGCTTTTAGCCCTGACTGTCTAAATGGTGTTGGGGTAATTGCGGTAGAATAGTGGGAAAAAGCC
>CAYWXS010000069.1:0-34915 GCA_964462245.1 uncultured Anaerolinea sp. | reverse complement strand
GGGGCCGCGAAGCGTGCCACGCTTCGCGGGCCTTTCGATGAGGATAGCCTGCGCCTTTACGGTGGACGCACAACACCGAGAAAACCGAGTTTTTTTGGTGTTCTCGGTGGTCTCGGTGGTGAAAGATTTTTTTCGACTTATCCGGGTCAGGGATAATTCAACTCAGTTTTAGACTGCCCGGCTGATCTTTAACAGTGCCTGTTGTAATTTTTGAACTTCTTCCAGGGTGTTGTAGTGCACGGCACCGACGCGCACCATGCCGCCTTTGTCTTCGACGCCCAGGCGTTCGGTGGCGTTGATGGCGTAATAATTGCCGTCCCAGACGTAGATGTTTTCTTCGTTCAGCTTTTCGGCGACCTGGCGCGGGTGTAGGCCCTTCATGCGGAAAGAGAAGGTGGCGACGCGTTGATCGAGTTTGTCGGCATCGGTGATGCCGTAGATATCCAGGCCGGGGATGGATTGCAGCGCATCCAGCAAGGCTCGAGTTAATTCCATTTCATAGGCATGCAGGGCGGTCAGCCCTTTTTTTAGTTCCAGGCGCCGGCCGCTGTAGCCAGCCTGGGCCAGTTCCGCGCCATACTCAGCCCCGAATTGTTGGCCCAGCCATTCAAAATATTCCACTGCGCCCAAAACACCGGCGATGCCTTCGTGATTCTGGGTGCCGGTTTCAAATTTAAAGGGTACCTGGTTGGAGGCTGGGCGGACTTTGTAGGCAAACAACTCTTCCAAGAGGGCTTCTTTTCCATATAGGATGCCGCTGTGTGTACCAAAAAACTTATAGGCGGATGAAACCAGGAAGTCGGCATCCAGCTTTTGGACATCGATCGGCCCGTGGGCGGCATATTGGACGGCGTCCACATAGACCAGTGCCCCGGCGCTATGCGCCATCTGGATGATTTGCGGCAGAGGGTTGATGGTGCCGAGGGCGTTGGAGGCATAGCCTATTGCTAAAAAGCGCGGTTTGCGCTCGAGGGCTTTCTGCAGGTCGTCCAGTTTGAGGGTACCGTCTTCGACATCGAAATCGACCCAGTTGACTTTGACACCGCGGTCCTGGGCTGCCAGGACCCAGGGTGTCACGTTGGCGTCATGGTCCAGGCGCGTCACAACGATTTCATCACCAGCATTCCAGGTGCGCGAAATGGAGCGGCTGATATGCAGAGTCAGGGTGGTCATGTTGGCGCCAAAGACAATTTCGTCCCGGCTGCGGGCATTGTAAAAATCGGCCATGGCCTGGTGCGCCTCTTCCAGAACCGCGTCTGAGGCGATGCTGGTGGCAAAGGCACCTTCGTGGTTGGCGTTGCATTCCAGCAGGTAATGGTTGATGCGATCCAGAGATTGTTTTGCGATCTGTGTGCCGCCGGGGTTATCGAAGAAGATGGCTGGGCGGTTGAGGGATGGGAATTGACTGCGAATGGTGGTTAAGTCCAGGGTCATGTGTCCTCCAGAAATGGTAGTTGGCGATGGGCAAATCATAACATTACTTTGCCCGAATTGCCCTAGGCCCAAGCAAATTTTTCACGCCAACTGGCTGAATCTTTTTCAACTGATCCATCATTTTGCAAAAAAGTGTATTGGTTCGGCAACGGTTGGGCAGAATCACCGCTTCGAAATGACAGCAGTGGGTGTAAGTGTAATTCCCGCAGGACATCGGGACGCTGTGCGAACGAGCGTTTTTTGCGAGTGTGGCACGCGCAGCGTTCGCGCCCATCGAGCAGATTGCCACGTACCCAGGTGCGGGCATGATATCGGGGAGAGCACCCTCCTCCTAATGACATAATTTTAGTGCAGACGCGAAGGAACGCTATGCGTGCCACGTACCCAAGTGCGGGCATGATATCGCGGAGAGCACGCTCCTCGCAATCCCGTGCAGTGATCGGGACCATGACAATTACACTTGAAGTGTTCTTTCCCATTGAACAACAGTGATTCTCCGCTGTGGAATCACTCGCAATCCAGCAGTGCATCTGGATGCTATGACAGAAATTAATAGATAGGTTAAAAAGATTGAATTGGGCAAGCATTATCTGACCAATGCAATTTCGCAAAAAAGCCAGATTTTCAAGAGAATTTGATGCAATTGCCTGATGCGAACTGTTGCGAAATAAGTCGGCGCAGGAGATTTTGGTGCTACAATATTGATATTCAGGGATTGGCCGAAATCGTGATTAAAGAACGATTTCGGCCGAATTGTTTTATTTAGTAGACATGATAATTAACCAATAATTTTGAACGGTGCCAACTCAAAACACCCCTGTCACTTGATATTCAATCCCCCGAAATCCGGGGTTTTGGCTGTTCGATCAGCATTCATTTGAGCGTTTTTAGATTGCGAACGATAAGGAAAATTCCCCATGCTGGCATGGATAAAAAAATGGCTTGTGTCTCCCGTTTTTGAAGGTGATGTAGAGAAAACGCGCCGCGCCAGTTTCCTCAATTTAACAATGCTGATTTGTCTATCTTTTTTGGGATTCACAGCCCTGGGTTCATTGTTTTTTGGCAAATTCCGCGTGGGAATTAGCATTACATTATTTGTGTTGTTTGGGGTGGTTTTGTTTTTGTACTACTTGCTGAGGCGCGCTAAAGTTGTTCTGGCTGGAATTGGATTGATGATCCTGATATTTCTTGCGATCATGATCGTTGAAATCATCAATGGCACGGTTCGCGCCCCGGCCACAGTGGTTTTTCTGTTTGTGATCATTACGGCGGGGGTTTTGTTTGAATGGCGCGGTATTCTGCTTTCTCTCAGCCTCTGTTCACTGGCTGTGCTGGGTTTGATCCTGGCAGAAAACGCGGACATGCTGCCCCAACCGGTTCATCTCATTCCGCTGGCAAACTGGATCAGCTACACGGGCCTTTTTGGAATCATTGGGTTCGCATCTTTGTGGGGACAAAAGACCACACAACAGGCGCTTGCGCGAGCAGAACAGGAAATTAAAGCACGTGAGCGCGTCGAGTTGGAACTGCGTAAACTGACGCGGGCTGTTGAACAGAGCCCAGCCTCGATTGTAATAACTGACCTGGGTGGAAATATCGAATATGTTAATCCGCGCTTTTCGCAGGTCACAGGCTACACTTCTGATGAAGCCGTCGGGAAAAACCCGCGCTTCCTGAAAACTTATCTCACCCCGCCTGAGACGCACGCTCAACTATGGCAGACGCTTATGCAAAGAAAAGAATGGCATGGCGAATTTGTAAACAGTAAAAAAGACGGCTCTTTGTATTACGAGGCCGCCACTATTTCACCCATCACCGACTTAAGCGGAATCACCACACATTACCTGGCAGTCAAAGAAGATATCACCGAACGCAAGCACGCAGAAGATGTTCTGGCGCAAACCGCCGCCCGTTTATCGCTGGCTGTGCGTGCGGGCGGCGTGGGTACCTGGGAGTACGACATCCTCAATGACCGTTTGACCTGGGATGATCAAATGCTCCAACTTTACGGCATCAGCGCACAGGACTTTAGCGGTGCCTACACTGCCTGGCTGAAGGGTGTTCACCCACTGGATCGTGAGCGTGGCGATAATGAATTTAAGGCCGCACAGCGCGGAGAAAAGGAATACGACACTGAATTCCGGGTACTCTGGCCGGACGGCAGCGTTCACAACATCCGCGCCCTGGCGCTTGTACAGCGGGATCACGACGGCCAGCCCGTATCGCTGTTGGGTACCAATTGGGATATCACCACTTTCAAACAAGCTCAGGACCAAATCGCTGGGCTGGGGCTGAGCAACCAGACTCTGCTGAATACCGTTACGGATGGCATCCATGTGCTGGATGATAAGGGGAAATTAGTGGAAGCCAACCCGGCCTTCTGCAAGATGTTGGGCTACACATTGGAAGAGCTGAAGCTGTTGAATGTGGCCGATTGGGACATGCAGTGGACACCTGGCGAGCTTGCGATTAAGGTGAACGAACTTGTCGGTCATCCCGCGATGCTTGAGACGCGCCACCGACGCAAAGATAACGTAGTCCTGGATGTCGAGATCAATGCCGTTGGCATTGTTCTGCATGGGCATACCTTCCTTTACGCTTCTGCACGAAATATCAGCACGCGCAAGGCCGCTGAAAATGAGATTAAATTATTGAATGCCGGGTTGGAAAAACTGGCCCTGACCGATTTTTTGACTAATTTATTCAATCGCCGCTATTTTATGCAGCGAGGCACCGAAGCGGTCAACCGTGTCATGCGCACGCAAGAACCCCTGGCGCTCTTAATGCTGGACGTCGATTTGTTTAAAAGGATTAATGACAATTATGGCCATGAAGTGGGTGATTTAGCGATTCAGCATGTGGCGGCGGTTTTGAAATCCAGTCTGCGCGAAATTGATTTTCTGGCGCGAATTGGCGGTGAGGAATTTGCTGTGCTGCTGCCAAACACAGACCAGGCTGAAGCTGCTGTCCTGGCTGAACGTATCCGCAAGTTAATGCAAGATACGCTTTTCGAAGCAGCCGGGGCAGCCATCACCATCACCATCAGCCTGGGTGTGGCTGGTTTCGAGGAGGGCATGGTTGATATCGATACCTTGCTCAGGAATGCTGATTTGGCTTTGTACGCGGCCAAGCATCGCGGTCGTAACTGCGTGGTGATTTTTCAAGATAATCTACTGCTCCCTCGCTCCCCGGAGGGAGAGGCTTCAGGGATGGCATGATTTGCACAAAACTAACGTTAGTTATATACTTTAAGTGAAGACCAATCTCAAGGAGGCATTATGTTTGGGAATATTCTACTGGCTGTGGATGGTTCTGAGCATGCAAAGCATGCGGCCCGGGTTGCTGGCGATTTGGCACGCACAATGCAGTCCGAAACATTGCGCGTAGTTGTGGTTTATGCCCCCATTCCTGTCTTTTTGGGTGAACCAAACATGCAGACCGTGCTCGATGCCCGCCTACACGAGGCCAATATAATCCTGGAGGCTGCCCTGTCAGAGGTTGGTGAGGTACCGAGCGAGATTCATACCGAATTGCTGGAAGGCACACCGGCTGATACTATTATCAATGTGGCATCCGTGCGCAAGTCGGACCTGATCGTGATGGGTTCGCGTGGACTGGGTACACTGGTTGGCTTGCTGGTGGGCAGCAACAGCCAGAAGGTGGTTGCCCATGCGCATTGCCCGGTGTTAATTGTGCGTTAGCGTAAGCCGGGCTCGCTAGTAATCTTAAAAAAACAAGCGTTGACTATTCCCCGTTTCGGGCAATGTCCTCTGCTTCAGACAGTTCCTGGGGTGTGTTGACATTTGAAAATGCCAGGCCCTGAGGATCGTAATCGCGGCAGGCAGCCTCCGAGAGCGTATGGACGCGCACCTTTGGAAACCATGAAATCACCTTCCATTGGTCGTTATCCAGGGCCCACTCCACTGCGGGCAGGCAGGTGTCGCGCCGGTAGACTGCGTGCAGCGGTTCATAACCTTCCGGAAGCATGGGAATGCAGATATCGACAGCTTGCTGCTCCAGCATCCTGACCTGGTATTCCAGCAGGCAGGGGCTGGCGAAGGGCATATCACAGGCGATGACTGCCACCAAAGGCTGCGTGGCATGGCTGAGCGCGGTAAAGAGTCCGCCCAGGGCGCCGCGCCCGGAGCGGGCATCGCTGAAAAGTGGCAGCCCCAAAAATAGGAACTTTTCGGGCTGATTGGTGGTCACGATCACTTCGTCTGCCAGGGGAGCCAGGCGGGTGACAAGACGTTCGATCAGCGGTTTTCCTAGAAAGGGCATCAGGGCTTTGTCCTGGCCCATGCGACGGGATTCGCCGCCGGCTTGAATGGCAATGGTAAGCATGCCTGTATTATAAATGAACAACAGATGAAATTACCGGAGGAACCTGATGGCAACCCTGGAAAGTGTTCTGGATGAATTAACCAGCGAGGGGGAGCTGTTTGAAAGATTGCCTGGGAAGGTTGTGCGCTGCACGGCCTGTGCCCACCGCTGCAAGATAAATCCTGGGGGACGAGGAGTCTGCAAAGTACGTTTTAACCAGGAAGGGAGTTTGCGCGTACCCTGGGGTTATGTGGCAGCCTTGCAAGCCGACCCGATCGAAAAGAAGCCCTTTTCGCATTTCCTGCCGGGTTCGACGGCTTTGACTTTTGGCATGCTGGGCTGCGATTTCCACTGCGGCTATTGCCAGAACTGGCTGACTTCACAGGTGCTGCGCGATCCGGCTGCGGATGTGGCGCTTAACCTTATCCGGCGCATCACACCCAACGAGATGGTCAAAGCTGCCCGGCGGGTCCAGGCTTCGGTGCTTGTTTCTTCGTACAATGAACCCCTGATCACTGCCGAATGGGCTGTGGCAGTTTTTAAGGAAGCCAAAACAGCCGGGCTGCGCTGTGCGTTTGTCTCAAATGGGAATGCCACGCCCGAGGTGTTGGCTTACCTGAAACCTTATTTGTCAGCCTACAAGGTTGATCTAAAATCCATGCAGGAAAAAAACTATCGCAGCCTGGGTGGGGTGTTAAAAAATGTGCTCGAAACCATCCGCCTGGCGCATGAATTGGGTTTATGGGTGGAAGTGGTGACTCTGCTTGTGCCGGGTTTTAATGACAGCAATGAAGAGTTGTTTGAGATGGCACGCTTCGTTGCCTCGGTTTCTGCTGATATTCCCTGGCATGTGACGGCTTTTCATCAGGATTATAAGATGATCACAGCCGAGAATACACCGGCTGAAAGCCTGGTGCGCGCGGCAGATATCGGCCGCGAAGCCGGGCTGCATTACGTTTATGCCGGGAACCTGCCGGGTCGGGTGGGGGAGTATGAAGATACGCGCTGCCCGCACTGCAACCGGGTCCTGATCCGACGGAGAGGGTATACCCTGAGTGGCTATTTTCTGAACGGGCAGGGTGGCTGCCCATCTTGTGGAACGAAAATTGCAGGGGTTTGGCCGGAAAACTCAACGAATATTCAATTAAATGTTGAAAGAGGCCCAAGACAGCTTTATTAATGTCGAAAAGATGCTGTATAATCAGACATCGTCCATTTTGGGCGAAAGGTGGAGGCGTAGATATCCCTGCTGCGCTTTTTTTTATACTCCACCATCTAATTTCCGTTTCTCTCAGGAGGAGAAAATAATGAAAAGGTCGTTAACTGTTTTACTGTCCATGCTCGTTATGGCAAGCATGCTTCTGACCGCCTGCGGTACCCCGGCGACTGAAGCCCCTGCTGCCCCGGCTGCGACTGATGTCCCGGCTGCCCCTGCCGCGACTGACGTCCCCGCTGCCCCCGCTGCGACTGACGTCCCCGCTCCCGCTTTTGTAGGCGAGAAACTGGCCGCCCCCGATTGTAATTATGGTGGCAATTTCAAGGCACTCGAGGCCCTGGATGAGCTGACCGTCAAGTTCAGTTTCTGCAACCCTGAACCTGCCTTCCTGGCGAAAATCACACTGGAATCCTTCGATATTTATGACGAAGGCAACCTGAAGGAAATCGGCGGCGACGCCACCAAGATGGGCGAAAACCCGATTGGTACCGGTCCCTACATCCTCAAGGAATGGGTCCGCGGCGATCACCTCACCTTCGTTCCCAATCCCACCTATTTTGGCGAAAAAGCTGCCAACACTACCTTCATCATGAAGTGGAACAAAGAAGCCGCTGCTCGTTTGCTCGATTTGCAGGCTGGCAATGTTAGTGGCATCGCTGAAGTCAATGTGGATGACCTTGCCTCAATTAAGGCAGATCCAAACCTGAGCCTCGTTCCCCGCAATGGCCACAACTTCCTGTACCTGGGTATCAACAACACCCGCGCGCCATTTGACAATGAGTCAGTTCGTCAGGCCTTTGCCATGGCGATTAACAAGCAGAAAATCGTTGACGACTTCTATGCCCCCGGTTCAGTAGCCGCCACCCAGTTTGTACAAGAGGGTGTCAACCCTGGTTACACCGCAGGTTACAAGGGCCCAGCCTTTGATGCTGTCAAGGCCAAGCAGATGTTGGTCGATGCCAAGTTTGATTTCACCAAGAAATATGTGCTCCACTATGGTGATCGCACACGTCCTTACTTCCCCGCTCCTTCCAAAATTGCCCAGGCTGTTCAGGCTCAGTTCGCTGAAATCGGCGTAAAAATCGATATCGTCATGGAAGATTGGGCCGCTTATGGACCAAAAGTTTCTGCTGGCGAATATGATCTGTTTTTCCTGGGTTGGGGCGAAGATTATCCGGATGCCACCAACTGGTATGATGTTTTCCTGCGCGGTTCCCAGAAGAATTTCGGCACCCCGCATGCGGACATTGTCGAATTAGTCAACAAAGCCGGACAACTGGGTGATGCGGCTGCACGCCAGAAGCTGTATGATCAAGTCAATGTACTCTACGATCAGCATGTCCCGATGGTCGTAATTGCTCACGGTAACACCAACCTGGCCTTCCTGGCTTCTGTCGGCAACGTTTCCGTTGGTCCTTACAACGAAAACTTCCCCCAGATGACCACCGCCGATGGCACCGTGATCTTCTCGCAAGATGGCGAACCGATTTCGCTGATGTGTACGGACGAAGGCGATGGAAATTCCTTCCGCGCTTGTAACCAGATCTTCAGCAAGCTCTATAAATTCGGTTGGGGTTCTGCCAATCCAGAACCTGACCTGGCTGAAAAATGCGTTGGCAATACAGACGCTACCGAGTGGACCTGCACCCTCAAAAAGGGCGTGCTCTTCTCCAACGGCGCAACCCTGGACGCTAACGATGTGGTCGCTACTTTGAGCGCCGGCTTCGATTATAAGAACCCGCTGCGCAAGGGCAATTCCGGCCAATTCAATTATTTCCGCGATATGTTTGGACCGAAGGGCATCAACCAGCCCGCTAACTAACTTAACAGTTCTCCAAAATGAATGGGGCAAGGCTTACCTTGCTCCATTCATTTTATCTTGTATTGGAGTCTAGGATGATACAATTTTTGATTCGCAGGCTTTTTTTGGTGTTGCCGGTCATGTTGGGCATTTTGCTGGTGACTTTTGTGATCACTCGCCTGGTGCCGGGCGATCCTTGTTACGTCATGCTGGGTGAAAAAGCAACGAAAGAAACCTGCGACGAATTCAAGGTACGTTTTGGACTGGATAAAAGCATTCCCGAACAGTTTGCGCGTTATGCGATTAATATCGGCAAGGGTGATTTCGGTGAAGCGATCAAAGATCGTCGACCGATTTTAACGATTATTAGCGAACGCTTGCCCATGACAATCGAGCTGACCATCCTCTCCGTGATTTTTTCTTCGACGTTTGGAATTTTATTGGGCGTTATTTCTGCGCTCAACCGTAATAGTATTATTGATACGCTGACCATGTTGGGTGCCAATATCGGTGTCAGTATGCCCATCTTTTGGCTGGGACTGCTGATGGCGTATGTATTCGCGATTACCTTGAAGGGTACGGCTTTTCAACTGCCGCCCAGTGGGCGCTTATCCGCTGGTATATCGATGGTGCCATTGATAAAAACCTGGGGTATGCAGGATGTCACCGGCGCCAAACTCTTCTTTATTTCGTTAATTTCGAATTCAGCCATTTTAAACGGCTTGCTGACCGGAAATTATGCCCTGACCCTGGATGCACTCAAGCATCTTATTCTGCCATCCCTGGCGGTTGGCACGGTCTCACTCTCTGTGATTGCGCGCATGACGCGCTCGGCTTTGTTGGACGTGCTCGGGCAGGATTACATCCGCACCGCGCGCGCCAAAGGGCTGAAATACGCCATGGTGATCCGCAAACACGCCCTGCGGAATGCTCTCATCCCAATTGTGACCATCATCGGGATCCAGACCGGCGGTCTGCTCTCTGGCGCGGTCCTGACCGAGACAATCTTCTCACTGCCTGGGGTTGGTTCACGCATGGTTGAGGCCATTTTGGGACGCGATTACCCGGTTGTGCAGGGCTTTTCGGTGGTGATTGCCGTTATTTTTGCTTTTTCAAATCTAATCGTGGATGCTTCGTATGCCTTCCTCGATCCGCGCGTCAGGGTGAAATAATATGGCCGCCAATGAAGTAGCTGTTTTATCTCCGGATACGATCAAAACCCGCGACAATCCATACATCATTATGGTGCGTCGCATCTTCAAGCACAGTTCAGCCCAGGTGGGCATGGTCTTGTTGGGTATCTTGATCTTTTGCGCGATATTTGCCGGACAGATCGCCCCTTATGACCCGATTGTGCCACTAAAAGTGGGCAAACGCCGCGAGCCGCCCTGTATTCATTTGCTGGGATGTGCGGCGGATAAGCCCGAACATTTGATGGGGATCGATGGTAATAGTCGTGATA
Organism: uncultured Anaerolinea sp.; assembly: GCA_964462245.1. Taxonomy (GTDB): domain Bacteria; phylum Chloroflexota; class Anaerolineae; order Anaerolineales; family Villigracilaceae; genus UBA5195. Next base: position 24,679 of record CAYWXS010000069.1, on the reverse strand, counting down.
TGTTCTCGCGCATTATTTTTGGCGCGCGCTTATCCCTGCAGGTCGGCGTCTCAACTGTTAGCTTTGCCATTCTGATCGGCGGGCTGCTGGGTGCCATCGCCGGGTTTGTCGGCGGCTGGTTGGATGACCTGATCATGCGCACGCTGGATGTGCTGATGGCTTTCCCAGGCCTGCTGCTGGCGATTGCGATCGTTTCGGTGCTCGGACCGGGTCTGATCAATGCGTTGCTGGCGATTGCCATTATCGAAATACCAATATTTGCGCGCGTGGTGCGCGCCAGTGTGCTTTCGGTCAAAGAACTGGATTATGTCATGGCTTCCAAGGCCCAGGGCGCTTCACAATTACGGGTATTATTTACTCGAATTCTGCCCAACGCGCTCACGCCCCTGATCGTGCAGGGTACACTCGGCATCGCATCGGCCATCCTGAGCGCAGCAGCGCTTAGCTTTTTGGGTCTGGGCGCGGAATTCCCAACCCCGGAATGGGGTTTGATGCTGGGCGAAGAACGCAATAGCGTTTTCAACGCGCCTTTCCTGGTGTTTTTCCCTGGTTTCGCGATCATGATGACGGTATTATCCTTCAACCTGATTGGCGATGGGCTGCGTGATGTGCTCGACCCACGCCTGGTGCACGGCGGTTAGTTTTTTAGTTTGATAGAAAATGATAAGGGGCTGTCCTATTGGGACGGCCTCTTTTTTATTTAAACCTGATCAGTGGGTGGAATGTTTGTGCGAATATTGATTTTTCCAGAAGCTAATTCAGGCGAATGTCACAGTGTCCAGATGCACTTCTGGATTGCGAGCGTACGTTCCATAGCGAGAGTGGCACGCGCAGCGCACGCCATCTGACGCCCTATGGTCTGGCCGAGTGTGCCTGGAAAATTGAGCAGGGCACACTCACGCTGGACGTGATCATCCCGCCCAACACGACTGCCCTGGTCAGCCTGCCCGGCAGCGACTCTCCGGCTGTCGAGGTTGGATCGGGTGATTGGCATTGGTCCTTTCCCTATCAAGACCCGGACGCACGCGAATCGTACACTGTCGATGACCTGCTGGGCGAGCTGATGAGTGACAACGCCGCCCGCGATGCCATTCTGCCTGTGCTGGAGCAGGCCGGCGCGCCGGGCTTCCTAAAGGCGATTATATTTAATGAGCGCAATCTTCGAATGCGCCAGGTCCTGCACATGCTCCCGAACGAGGCTGCGGCAGTGGCGTTGCTGAATACTGCCCTTGCGAACTTATACCCATCGCGGTTACAAATTGCGCCTTTTTCCATACGCAGGAAAGCTCAATTTGTGACCGTGGACATTATATAATATCCTGCATAAGAAACATCACAACGCCGGTCAAGCTCCACTTGCGCGCCAGTGATATCCTGTATCCAGAGGTGAGCACATGGATAGTTGGGAAAACATTAATGCAGTTGAGCGGATGCAGTCTTATATTGAAGCGCATCTGCATGAGCCGATCACGCTTTACATGCTGGCGAACGCAGCCGGCTATTCGCCCTGGCACGCCGCCAAAATATTTAAGGTGCTGACTGGCAAAAGCCCCTTTGAATATATCCGCGCCGTGCGCCTGTCACGGGCAGCCATCAGACTGATGGAAGAAGACATCCGGGTCGTGGATGTGGCTTTCGATTTTGTTTTCGATTCACACGAGGGCTTTACGCGCGCTTTTTCAAAACAGTTCGGGATTACTCCGCAGCATTATTCCCAGAACAGGCCGCCCATCAAGTTATTTATCCCCAACAATATCCGCCATCAGATCCTCACCCGTGAAAAAGGAGAGTTTAAAATGTCAGAAACGTTCAAGACCAGCACGATCTTTGTCCAGGTGGTGGAGCGTCCCGCTCGCAAGTTGATTCTCAAGCGCGGCATAAAAGCTGCTGATTACTACGCCTACTGCGAAGAAGTGGGCTGCGATGTCTGGGATGTTCTGTGCGGCATCCAGCCGGCGCTGAATGAACCTATCGGCATGTGGCTGCCGGAGAATCTTCGAGACCCAGGCACATCCCAGTACGCACAGGGCGTGGAAGTGCAGCTGGATTATTCCGGGCCCATCCCGGAAGGGTTCGATCTGATCGAGCTGCCCGCCTGCAAAATGATGGTTTTCCAGGGACCGCCTTATGAAGACGCCGCCTTTGAAGAAGCCATCGGCAGCGTATGGGAAAGCATAACGAATTACAAGCCGGAGATTTACGGTTTCAAATGGGCCGATGCAGATGGTCCGCGCTTCCAGTTGGAGCCGCAGGGTTACCGGGGATACATCGAAGGACGCCCGGTCAGAGCGCTCAATTAATCCGGTGCGACATATATTATTCGAGTAGGGAGCGCTGGCTAGCCGCTCCCTATCACCCCACCTGGCATGCGGGTCCGCACGCCAGGTGGCTGGTTCAACTAGAATAATGACACCTTACGCAAAGAACTATTCTGCTTATGCAACACGCAGAATAGTTCTTTGCGTATATTGGGATTGATAAAATTCCATTTTGCATATCATTTTTCAAATCATCCACATACTTATGGAGTAATCTGCTGCCTTTCAGAGACAGATTACTCTAGTTCATCCATCAAAGCATGTTTTACAAACTGCAAATACGCGAATAAGAAAAATGCAGAAACGCTGTTGATTGCGCTTGCGCGCCAGCGAATTGGGTTTGTTGTAAGTCTCAGTATTTTTAATTACCCCACCGCAATACCCCATCAATACCCTTTTCAGGGCCTGTGTTTTCAGGGCACTTGCCTTATTATTTAACTGCAAACAAATTTGTGAAAATTTCACTCAAGAATTGAGAAAGCGCAAACCCATGAGCCAAGATAAATCGAACATCGGAAATACATATCACATCAGGATTAAAGAAGTCCTGGATCGCTCCGCTGCCGATCTGTTTGACGATATCAGCATCTTTCCACAGGGAAACGGCGAAACGCTGCTGGTTGGCCAGTTTGCCGATCAATCCGCTTTGCGCGGTCTGCTGGATCAACTCTGGAATTTCAATTTCACTATTTTGTCAGTGAACCAGAACGAAAATGAAAATCATCAAGATGTTGACCCTTGAAACAATTCGAAATTTTGAAAAAATGAACTTCGTTTTTGAGCTGCGGAGGCAGTTATGTCTACAATTGCCAAATTATACAAGCCGAATGTGATACGGATAAAGACAAACCTGATCACAATCATGCTCAACTTTATTGAAAAATCCATGCCACGCCGGTGTATCCAGGTTTCAGTTGGATTGTTCCTGGCAGGCATGAGTATTCCAACCCTCATGATCTTACATCTGCTTCAGCCCACTTTCTTGCTCGACCTGCTGGCCCTGGCCCTGGTTGCAAGCGGTGGCGTGATAGCGCTCATTTTTTGCGGAGAAATTTAATAACGAGCACCCCATGAGACTATTTTCCAAATACCTCCTGGGTTATGGAACCCCGCCGCTTCTGTTATTGACAGGCTGCGCAGCGCTTCTGCCCCAACCGGTTCAAGCACCAGGCCCAACCCTAAAGGTTGCATTAACAGAGGCGCCCCAGGCAAACCTGCCCAACCCGGCATCCACCTATTGCGCGGAGCAGGGACACAAGCTGGGTTCACCAGGCGGATGGGCGAAATGATCCTCTCTTCGCTCCGGCTGCCCTGAATCTACAGGTCCCGGGCTATTCCAATCCTCAGAACGTTTCATAAAGAGAGCACACGTGGAACCAGACCATGATTCTGAAATAAAAAAAGGATGATCCGACTATGAACAACTCAGTGATTGAAGTCAGGGATTTCCGCAAGACCTACGGCAATACCGTGGCGGTGGACGGGATCAGTTTCAGTGTACAGCAGGGCGAAATATTCGGATTACTTGGCCCGAATGGCGCAGGAAAAACCAGCACAATGGAATGTTTGGAGGGACTGCGCGCTCCAAGCGCTGGCTCGCTGCGGGTGGCAGGCCTGGACCCAGCCAACGAGTCTCGCAAACTGGGCCAGCTGATCGGCGTACAACTGCAATCGGCCGGATTACCGGAAAGCATCACGCCGGATGAGGCCATGAAATTTTTCTGCGCTTATCACAACGTCGCGCCCCGCTTCGATTTGCTGGAACGGCTTGGACTGCTTGAGAAACGGGATACCCAGTTCTATGAACTTTCAGCCGGACAACAGCGCCGGCTTGTCCTGGCTTTGGCGATTGCTCACAAACCTCAAGTACTCTTTCTGGACGAACCAACTGCCGGGCTGGATGTGGCAACGCGTGTTGAGCTGCACAAGATCATGCGCGAACAGCAGGCTGGCGGCACGACCATCATCCTTGCGACGCATGATATGGCAGAGGCGGAGCAGCTGTCAGATCGGGTGGCCATTCTGCTGAAAAAGAAACTGGTCAATATCGGCACCCCGATGGAAATAACCGCGACTGGCGCAGGCCTGACAAAAATTTCGGTGCGGACACAAAACTCCACCTTATCAAGCATGGAGAATCACATACCGGGTGTCCGGCAGCACACTCTGAAAGACGATTACAACATCTACTTCAGTTCGGATATTGGCCCGACCGTGTCCGCCATTATTGCACAGATCGAACTCCAAAAGGATCCATTGGTCGACTTGCGCGTGGAGCGGCCCTCGCTGGAAGATCGCTTCCTTGAAATCACCAATTCAGGAGTTATGCAATGAACGCTTTTATTCACCACTTCAATTTTGAATTTCGAACCGGCATCCGCAACAAACAGTTGTTGTTGATGAACTATTTATTCCCTCTGGGTTTTTACCTGATGATGGGATTTATCATGGCTGAGATCAACCCGCCCTTCCGTCAGGATATCATCCCGGCTATGGTTGTGTTTGGCATTCTGGCGGCAACCTTGCTGGGGATACCTGATCCGCTGGTCAACGCTCGTGAAAATGGGGTTTTCCGCAGTTACAAAATCAACGGCATCCCCTCCATCTCAATCCTGGTCATTCCGGCTCTGACAACCATTCTGCATCTGGTGCTTGTGGCAGTGATCATCACAGTCACTGCGCCATTGCTGTTTGACGCGCCTTCACCGGTAAACTGGGTCAATTACATCCTGGTCTTTGGCGTGATGGCCTTTACTTGTGCAGGGTTAAGCGTCCTGATCGGAGTGGTCTCCCCCAGTTCACGCATGACCGTGCTCTGGTCGCAACTTATTTTTGTCCCGTCCATGTTGCTGGGTGGCATGATGGTTCCATACAGCATGTTACCTGCCGCTGCCGGAAAAATCGCGCAACTTCTGCCTGCCACTCAAGCGATGAATGCCTTCAACGGATTGGCGATGGGCAAGGTGGCTGCTTTTTCTCCGTGGGGTTCGGTCAGCATGCTATTGATCAGCGGCATTTTTGCGTTTGGATTGGCAGTCTATCTCTTTAGCTGGGACAGTCGCAACACCGCGCGGCGTGGGCATCCCTTGCTGGCATTACTGGCTTTTTTGCCGTATGTCCTCGGAATACTGCTGTTATCGTAATCACCCCAAGATAACAGTCAATTCGATGTATGCCTTTGGAGAATAACCACTAAAAAACCATCTTTCGGCGAGCGATTGGGGTGAGCGTATCCGTTTGGCCTTGCTTTTATCGCCATTGGATTGTTGACCTATATCGTTTTCGGCCCATGGAGACTGCTATGTTTTCAAGAATCAATGCGTATGATTTGGCCTTTGTTACTTACCTTACCTGAACAAAGGATAAGGCTCAGCCCTTTAGTCACAAGTTAAGCACTCCAGGTTTATGTCCGGATATATTTTTCCTGACCCGCCTGGGGCTTTAGCCCAGGGCAGTTCGTCTTCTCCAAGTTAGTGAGTAGGTTGTACAATTAGTAAGAGGTAACCTATGCAGACAATCGAATTCCACACAAAAATCAAAAACGGGGTCATACAAATCCCTGCCAAATTCATAGGAAAAGTTGCAGATGATGTGCAGGTAATTCTAATCTTAAAAAGTGAGAAGAATTCCCAACCAGATATCATTGATGAACTAATGGCCGCGCCTTTGAAAGTAAAAGGTTTCAAACCCTTGACGCGGGATGAAGCCCATGCCAGAAAGTGAAGCCTGCTTTATTGACAATAATATCTGGTTGAACGCCTTCACAAAAGGACGGCCCATCTTCTAATTGTCTCACCTGACCTTATGACAGGCCACCCAGTGACCGGGCTGCACTTCGCGCCAGTCGGGCACGCTTTGGGCGCAGTGCGGTTTGGCGATTGGGCAGCGCGGATGGAAGCGGCAGCCGCTGGGCGGATTGAGCGGGCTGGGCACATCCCCAGTCAGAATGGTGCGCTGGCGGGCCCGGTCACGGCGCGGATTCGGGATCGGCACAGCCGAAAGCAGCGCCTGCGTATACGGGTGCAGCGGATTCTCGTACAGATCATCGCGGCCGGCCAACTCGGCCATCACACCCAGGTACATCACCACCACCCGGTCGCAGATATGACGCACCATGCTCAGATCGTGCGCGATGAACAGATAGGTCAGACCCAGCTTATCCTGCAAACTTTCCAGCAGGTTGACGACCTGGGCCTGGATCGAAACATCCAGGGCCGAGATAGGCTCATCGCACACAATAAAGCGCGGCTCCGAAGCCAGCGCGCGCGCAATCCCGATGCGCTGGCGCTGACCGCCCGAAAATTCATGCGGAAAACGGTTAATATGACGCGCATTCAAACCAACCAGTTCTAACAGCTCCTTGACGCGCTCATCGCGCTCGTTCGATTTATTGAGCATGTGATGCACGCGCAGCGGTTCACTGACAATCGAATTCACCGTCCAGCGCGGATTGAGCGAGGCATATGGATCCTGGAAGATCATCTGCGCCTTGCGCCGGATGGTTAGCATCTCGCCGCCTTTTGCATCCTGGACACAGTGCGAGTCGATGAATACTTTGCCGGAGGTGGCCGGGTACAAACCCAGCAGCGTGCGCCCGGCGGTGGTTTTGCCACAACCGCTCTCGCCCACCATACCCAGGGTCTCGCCGCTCTGGATGTCAAATGAAATATCATCCACAGCGCGGACTGCACCAACCACACGTTGGATCAGGATGCCGCGTGTGACCGGGAAGTGTTTGGTCAGGTGCTCCACTCGCACCAGGGTCTCTGTCGTCGTCATCGCTGCGCTCCCGTCTTGACATCCATCCAACACGCAATTTTATGCCCGGGGGCAACCTCGCGCAATGTGGGGTTTTGCTGGATACACTTTTCCTGCACATATTCGCAGCGCGGCGCAAACGGACAGCCACGAGGTTCCACCAGCAGATTGGGTGGCGCACCGCGAATGGATTTTAGGCTGTGAGCGCGGCGCAGATCGGCACGCGGGAGGGCCGCAATCAAAGCCAGCGTATACGGGTGGAGCGGGTTCTCATACAGCTCAAAGACCTCGGCCTCCTCGGCGATATACCCGGCATACATCACCAGCACACGGTCGGCCATGCCCGCCACCACACCCAGATCGTGCGTGATCCAGATGATGGCCATACCCAGTTCCTGCTTCAGACGCTTGACCAGCTCGATGATCTGGGCCTGAATGGTGACGTCCAGCGCAGTGGTGGGCTCGTCGGCGATTAATAGACCGGGTGAACAGGCCAACGCCATGGCGATCATGACGCGCTGCCGCATCCCACCCGAAAATTGGTGCGGAAAATCTCCCAGCCGGTTTTGGGCGTCGGGGATGCCGACCCAGTTGAGCAGTTCAACCGCGCGTACCCGCGTTTGTTGTGGGTTCATCGTGGTATGCGTACGCAGGGTTTCTGTGATCTGGCGGCCGATACTCAAAACAGGGTTGAGACTTGTCATCGGGTCCTGAAAGACCATCGCAATCTCTTTCCCGCGTATTTTTTCCATTTCTTCTTCGCTCAACTTGAGCAAACTTGAATTGCGATAGATGACCTCACCGCTCACAATTTCGCCGGGTGGGATCGCGATCAGGCGCAGGATCGAGAGCATGGTCACGGATTTACCGCAGCCGCTCTCACCGACCACGGCCAGAGTTTCACCTTCTGAAATGTGAAAGGAAACGTCATTAACCGCATAAACCGTGCCTTCGGGTGTGTGAAAACGGGTTTTGAGGTCTTTTACAGTCAGAATGGGAAGATTTGTAGACATAGATTAAACCGTCCGGCTGCGAGGATCGAGGGCGTCGCGCAAACCATCCCCCAGGAAATTGATACTCAGAACGATCAGCACGATCAGGATGCCCGGGAAAAACCACAACCAGTAGGCTGATTCGATATAGTTATAGGCTCCCTCTAACATGTTGCCCCAGGTAGCGGTTGGAGCGCGCACGCCCAGGCCCAGGAAGCTTATGTAAGCTTCGAGCGAGATGGCATTGGCAACGCCCAGCGTGGCCGAAACAACGATGGGGGCGATGCAGTTGGGCAGGATGTGCCGGAAAATGATATCCAGGCTGGATGTGCCGGTGGCACGCGCTGCCAGCACAAACTCACGTTCCTTGATCGAGAGGAACTCAGCCCGCACAATACGCGCCAGGTAGGGCCAGCTCGTCAGCCCGATAATCATGATGATGACTACCACGCTGCCGCTGTAGGTGCGCCCTAAAAACTCGATATTGGGGACGTTGCCAGCGAAAAATTTGGACATAATGATCAGCAGCAAGATCTGGGGGATGTTGAGCATGGCTTCGGTAAAGCGCATCAAAATATTATCAACCAGGCCGCCGTAGTAGCCCGCCAGGGCTCCGATCAGGATGCCGAGCAGCACTTCCACCGTGGCGGCTGTCAGACCGATCAGGATCGAGATTTGACCGCCGTAGATGGTGCGGGCCAGGATATCGCGCCCGACTGTATCGGTTCCAAAGGGGTGGGCAGCCACCGGTGCATCCAGGCGCAGCGTGGTATCGGTCGTGTTGGCGTATTCTTCGCTGATGAAAAAACCACCCCCAAAGGAATACAGCACCAGCAGCAGCAGGACCAGCACACCCAAAATAGCCATCTTGTGGCGCGTAAAGCGCCGCCAGGTCAGGTCCGCCAGGGATAAGGGCGGGGGCTCAACTTCTTCGATTATTAATTGGGAAACGGGAGAATGGGTTTCGCTCATGGGTCAGGGTCCGGGTCGGATTGGGCTAGCTGTATCGAATTCTGGGGTCGAGCCAGGCGTAGATCACATCCGTGGCGATTTGAAAGACCACCACCGCGGCTGCGATCAGCATCAGGATGCCCATCACAACCGGTGTATCTCCGCGCTCAACATGATCCAGGAAAAGGCGACCCATGCCAGGCCAGGCAAATATGCGTTCGGTCACCACGGCTCCACCCAACAGCAGCGGCAGGTCCAGCCCAACCACGGTCACGATTGGCAGGGCGGCATTTTTTAAAGCGTGGATGAAGGTGATCTCACGTTTTGGCAAGCCTTTGGAGCGCGCGGTGCGGATGTAATCCTGCCCCAGCACCTCCAGCATGGTGCTGCGAATATAACGGCTGTAGGCTGCAAAACTGATGAAGGCAATGCTGAAAACCGGCAGGATCATATGCAGGATGATCTGACCGGGCGTTTGGCCCACTTTGGGGTCGAACATGCCCACGGACGGAAGATAGGGCAGCCCCCAGCGTTTGAAGTTGACCGAAAAAATATAAATGGATGAGAGCGCAATAAAAAAGATGGGCATCGAATAGCCCACAAACGAGACACCCGTCAGGATGTTATCCAGCACAGAATACTGCCTGAGGGCCGAATAAACACCCACCAGCAGTGCCCCGATCACGATCACAAACTCGGAAGTGACCATCAGGATCAGCGTGTTCGGCAGGCGATCCCAGATGACCTCTGTCACGGGCTGTCCGATCTTGACCAGCGAGGTGCCAAAATCACCGCGCAGCACGCCGTGCCGGGTGCCCTGAGTTTCCGCCACGCCATCCCCATCCAGATCGGTCATGGTCCAGTCATTGCCCACCAGCCAGTAAAAATATTGAACATAAATGGGTTTATCCAGCCCAAGCTGACGTGTCAGGCGCTCTCGATCGGCGGCACGCGTCACTGATCGCCCACCCATGGTCGCAATTGGGTCACCTGCGTTTTGCATGATGATAAACAAAACCAGGCTGATGATGAATAAGAGCGGTACAGCCTGTAAAAGACGACGAAGGATATAACGTGTCATCCGGGTGCTTGCCTCCAGAAAACAGCATAGGGCCTGCAGGTCTAAAAACCGACCCGCAGACCCTCTTGAGTTAGACGAGCAAAGTTATTTTAGATCCCATTCCGTGATGTTGTAGAAGGGGGTTACACCTGAGATTTTTACTCCGGTCAGTTTGCCGCTGATGGCCCACTGGTCAGGATCCTGCCATAAGCCAAGCCAGTAGACCTTGTCAAAAATGATTTTGGTAATCTGGTACATGGTTTTTTGACGGGCGGCAGCATCACCGGTTTGGGTGGCCTGGAGCTGGAAGAGTGCATCCAATTCCTTGTCACACATAAAGCTCCAGTTGGTGCCGCTGGGTGCTTCGGTGGAGGGGATTTCACCACACAACCATTCGACCGCGTCCGCATCCGGGAAGCCGGATGGCACAGAGGAGTATTCAAAGAAGTCGTATTGACCGGTGGCGGCGGGGCCGTTCTGGTCAAACCCGGCGAAATAGGTGTCGGAATCTGCATTTAGAAGTTCAATCTGGATGCCAACAGCCTTCAGGTTTTGCTGCACTACGGCCTGCGTATCCTTGCGGATTTCACGCGTGGTGGTTCCGTATTTCAGACTCAATTTGACGCCGTCCTTTTCACGAATGCCATCCGCGCCAACTTTCCAACCGGCCGTATCCAGCAGGGATTTGGCTTTTTCTGGATCGAAGGGGTAGGGCTTCAGGCTGGGGTCAACGTAGGGGGTGTTATCCCAGTCAGTGGCGGCCACGCTGGTTTTGCCCAGCAGCAGATCCTTGACAATCGCATCACGGTTCATGGCGTAGGCAATCGCCAGGCGTACATTGACATCTTTCATGGCCGGGTTGGCTTTATCGCCCATGTTAAAGTAGATGCCTTCGTTATAGCCGGAGTAGGACTTGAAAGTTTGGATGCCCGCGGCTTCCAGGGTGGCGAGATCGGGGTAGGCAATAAAGGTGCCCAGGTCGCCTTCGCCGGATTTTAATGCAGCGATTTGCGCGGCGTCATCCGGTACGAAGCGGACGAAGATCTTGTCGATCTTGGGTTTGGCAGCCCAGTATTTGGTATTGGTCACAAAGCTGGCATAACTGCCGCTTTCCCATTTTTCCAGTATGTAGGGGCCGCAGCCGACGGTTGGATTGCGGTTCCATTCGGCATCGTTGATGCTGCCCTTGGAGTCGAAAACGGGTTGTAAGACATGTTTGGGCAGCAGACCCTTGTAGAGCGATCCGACCCAGGCGGCATACGGGTCTGTGAAAGTGATGACAACCGTTTGCTTGTCTGGCGTGGTGACGCTGGCCATCTTGTCGTATGGGTTCTGAGATGAAACGGTGTTCTTGGCACTCATGTACATCTGGTAAGTAAAGATGAAGTCGTCGGCGGTAATTGGCGTACCATCCGACCAGACGATATCATCGCGCAGCTTGAGGGTGATCACCTTGCCATCCGCAGAGAGACCGCCATTGGCGGCGCTGGGCATTTCCTTGACCAGGTTGGGGATCGGGTTATTTTTATCGTCAAAGTTCCAGGCCCAACAGTTCCAAAGTTGTTGGGAAATGGCGGAGAACCACATGTTGGTATAGGCCGGGTTCAGATTGTCGAATTCCTGGGTAAAAATGAAGGTGGCGGTTTTGGGGGCCACGGGTGTGGCCGGGGCGCCGCAGGCGTTCAGCAGCAAGACCAGAACAATCATGAGTGGGACAAGTTTTTTAAGCATATACTCTCCTCGATGAATGAATAGGCGAATCCGAATATGTGAAAGTATTACATATATTATTCATTAAAGCAATAATAATAGCGTTGAATTTGAGGTATTCGTTATAGTTGGTGGGGTTCACTTTTTTGTGTATCTGTTGCTGCGAGTGTGGCATGGGCAGCGTTCGCACCCATCGCGCAGATTGCCACGGCGGGGCTGCGCCGAGCACGCTCCTCCTAATGACATAAGTAGAGGGCTGACATGAAGGAAGATTGCCACGTCGCGGAGGGCACGCTCCTCGCAATCCAGCAGTGCATCTGGATGCTATGACAATTACGCGCGGTATGTTCTTTCCCATTGAACAACAGTGATTTTCTGTTGTGGAAGCACTCGCAAGGTGTGATTTTTTGTCTCTGAAGTTGTACTCTCGCCAGCAAATCCATAGCAATCATCGCAAAATGGATGTTACTCAATACTTTTTACTTACTGAGAGCCAGTGCTTTTTCCATAAAATCCATAAAGCTTTTTGCCGTCCCGGATATTTTTTTGTTTTTTGGGTGAGCCAGAATGATTTTGCTTTCGATGGATTCTTCCAGTGGGATGGCAATTACATCGGGGTTTTTGTGATATTCAAGTACTTTTTTCATCATCAGGGCTATACCTGATTGTGAGGCCACCAGTCCAAGGATGCTTTCCACCCGCAGGCTGGCGTAGAAAACGCGCGGTTCGAAACCTGCTGCATGGCAGGCATCCAGTGCCAATTCGTGAACGATGGTCCCTTTGTCGAACATGACGAAGTTTTCGTTTACCAATCTTGTCAGTGCAATGGATTTCTGGGCAGCCAGGGGGTGTTTGTTCGAGACCGCCACCACAAATTTGTCGCTGGCCACTTCAAGATAGGTGTATTGCTCCAAATCCAGGTAATTATCGCGCAGAAATGCCAGGTCAGCCTGGTGACTGTTGAGCAGCGGTAAAATGGCCGCCGCTTCCCGCTCCTCCAGTGTAAATTGAACGTTCGAATGCGTGCTTTTAAAGCGAGCCAGATAAGAAGGTATGCCATATTGGGAAATGACTGGGATGGCGACAATTGCCAGAGATGGTATGGTTTTATATCGGTTAACTTCGGCCAACATAGCCTGATAATCTGTATACAGGGCCTGGGCATGTTTCTTGAAAACCTCCCCGGCAGGGGTCAGTACGATCTTGCGTTTGCTCCGGTCAAAAAGCAGAAGACCGAGTTCTTTTTCCAATGCAATAATTTGTTTGGAGATTGAGGATTGCGTAATATAAAGTTCTTCGGCGGCAGCGGAAAAACTGCCGGTTGTGACTATCGCGAGAAAGCATTGTGCTTGTTTGATTTCCATTCGACTTCTCCAATCTATTCCTATCTGGAATAGATTATATCAGAATTGGAATTGCTCGAAAGCTTGTGAAAAGGTATCCTAAAGAAACTGACCAAAAACCAGACTGGTCATGAGATTACCGATCCATTAGGAGAAGAAGATGATGAAAAAGTCCCTTTCCGTTCTATTGGCAATTGTTTTGATTGCCGCCTTTGCCCTGAGTGCCTGTGGCAGCCAGCCTGCCGCCACCGTGGCTCCAGCCCCGGCTGCAACTGATGCGCCCGCTGCTGCTGTTGCCACAGAAGCGCCTGCCGTTGTCGCAACTGAAGCTCCTGCTGCTGCCACTGAAGCCCCAGCTGTAACCGTCGCCGCCCCGGCTGAAGATACAGTTGTTGCCATGGTCCCTGCTGCATCTGGAGCGCCTTTTGATATTAAAGGCAAGACAGTCTGCTACATCATCCCAAGTCTTGCAAATCCTTTCTTGAACGGTGTAGCCACTTCCGTTACTGAAAAATTCAAAGCTGACGGTGTTGTCATAAAAGTCTATGGCGCTGATGAAGGTGGTTTGAACCAACAATTCGATCAGATCGAGAACTGCATCTCCATGAAAGTTGATTTCATGTATGTTATGGCAGCCGGCGAGATCGACCAGCTCATGCCCGCTATAGAACAAGTTAAAGCTGCTGGAATTATGATGATGGGTGTTCCTCCTCAAAAATTAGCGCCCTTTGATGCCATCATGCATACCAGCCAACTCGAAGACGGTCAAAAAGTCGCCAAGATGGCTTGCGATTTCATTACAGCCGTGTACCCAACTGCTGCCGATGGCAGTGTTGAAACCGCCATTATTGGTGGTGCGAGTTCCTCCGTTGGCATGCATTTGCGTGATGAAGGCTATTCCACGATTACTGACATCTGCCCCAAGGTCAAACTTGTTGCACATGTTGATATTTCAACTGACAGCATTCCTGCCGGTCAGGCTGCAGCCGAGAACGTCTTAACTGCCAATCCAAACGTCAAAGTGTTCATTGGCCAATCTGCCGCCCATGCCCAGGGTATTGCCAACGCCGTCAAGGCGCTGCCCGGTGTTGACATGTCTAAATACGGCGTCTTTGCAGGCGATATGGATCCTTCCATGATCCCAACCGTTACCAGCTGCACCGATCCCTACAAGGGTTTTGTCGCCATCGGTGGAACCGCTCTTGATCAAGCCACCTACGACCAGATGAAGAAGATGTTACAGGGTGTCGAACATCCAAACATTATCAACGATGTCCTGGATCCGATCAACTGCGATTTCAGTACGATCGCTTCGAAATAAGTGCTGTTTTCTAGATGAAAATAGTGAAGGGTTGGGGGCCCTTCACTAAAAATAGAGGTGAAAAAGAATGGCGACAAAGGTTGTATTATCCCTGGAAAATATCACCAAAAGATATCCCGGTGTTCTGGCGCTGAACAATGTCTCGATCAGTTTTCAAGAAGGTGAGGTGCACGCTTTGCTGGGCGAGAACGGCGCCGGTAAATCGACACTAATCAAAGCGGTGGCTGGAGCCATCGATATCGATTCAGGAATCATTAAAATTAATGGGAATGATTATTCCAAGATGACCCCTTCTCTTTCCAGGAGCCTTGGTGTTGAAGTGATTTATCAGGAATTTAATCTGGTTCCCACCCTGTCAGTTGCTGAAAATATTTACTTATGTGAGCCAATTGAAAACTCGGCATTGTTCAGCGCCAAAATAATTGAGAAAAAAGCCGTCAGTGTTCTGGATCGATTCGGCGTGAACATTGATCCGCGCGCCATGGTACAAGACCTGTCGATCGCTGAACAACAGATCGTCGAAATTGCCAAAGCAGTATCGAAAAATGTAAAAATATTGATCATGGACGAACCCTCTGCTCCTTTAAGTGTTTCGGAAGTAGAGTTAATGTTCAAGATCATCGACCAGTTAAAACAAAAAGGTGTGACGATTATCTATATCTCGCATCGCTTGGAAGAAGTGTTTCAAATTTCTGATCGTGTAAGTGTCATGCGCGATGGGTGCTATGTCACCACAAAAAATACGAAAGATACCAACCGGCAGGAATTGATCACGCTGATGGTTGGACGTGAATTAAAGGAAAGTTATCCTCAACGGAAAAAGTCACCCGGTGAAGTTGCGTTGGAAGTAAAAAATCTGACAGGGAATGGTGATCGAAATATCTCATTCTCAGTACGCAAGGGCGAAATATTGGGAATTTCCGGACTGGTGGGTGCTGGTCGAACAGAATTGGCTCAACTTCTCTTTGGTGCTGCGCCAATGGAAAGCGGCGAGATATTGATCAACGGAAATCCTGTCAAGATCCATTCTCCGTTGGATGCAATCCAGCACAAAATTGGATTTTTGACAGAAGACCGCAAGGGCCAGGGGCTGTTCCTTGAGATGGCTGTCAAGTGGAACATCAGTTTCCCGATCCTTCGACGCATCTCAAATTATGGTGTGGTTGATACGAAAAAAGAAGACGAGATCGCGCAGAAATACAAAGATCGTATTAATATTAAAACCCCCAGCTTATTGCAGCAGGTGATAAATCTGAGCGGCGGTAATCAACAAAAAGTGGTGCTCGCCAAATCTCTGGCAGCTGAATCTGATGTTTTGATCTTTGATGAACCCACCCGTGGGATTGATGTTGGAGCAAAACAAGAAATTTATCACCTGATGACTGAATTGGCGGATAATGGAATTGCGATCTTGATGATCTCTTCTGATATGGAAGAATTATTGGGCATGTCGGACCGGATCATTGTCTTATGCGAAGGTAAATTGGCTGGAGAAGTCCAAAAAGACAATTTCAATCAACATCATATTCTCGATCTCGCATCGGGAACCCATTAACTTTTTGAGGAGTAAGGTATGAGTACCCAATCAGCGATGTTTAATAATTTTAGTATTCGGATGGGATCGGTCATGAAGAAGAACGTGCCTTTTCTGATCCTGGTCTTTTTGGTTTTCCTATTCTCGTTTATCGCACCGAACTTTATGACATTTGGTAATCTTCGGACCTTGATTCGCCAGGTATCATTCGCAGGTATCAGCGCCGTCGGTTTGATGTTTGTTATGATCAGCGGCGGTATCGATCTCTCCATCGGCTCACAGATCGTGTTTAGTAATGTCCTTTTGGCGATCATGATGGCCGAATGGAAGCTGCCGCCTACAGTCGCCATTCCCCTGATTCTGCTTGTCGGAACCGGATTGGGCGCGATCAATGGTTTGCTTTGCATACGACTAAAAATCCACCCGCTCATCATCACTTTGGGAACTTCCGCCATATTTAAAGGGATGGGGTACATCATCAACCGATCCAGGAACATTATGGGTTTCCCCGATTCCTTCCGTTGGTTTGGCCAGGGTTATGTTTTGGGAATCCCCGTGCCTATCATCGTCATGGTGGTTGTGGCTTTGATCGGGTCTTTCATCCTGACCAAAACTTATTTTGGCCGGCAGGTGTTTGCTTTGGGCGGAAATGAAGAAGCCGCCCGTCTTGCCGGTGTAAATATTAGCCGGATGAAAGTACTCTTATTTATGATCTGCGGTTTTGTCTCTTCGATCACCACCGTTCTACTGCTATCAAGAGTTTTTGCCGGACAAACGATCACAGGCCAAGGCCTTGAATTCGATTGCCTCACCGCTGCCCTTTTGGGAGGTGTTAGCTTCAAAGGTGGTGAAGGCTCCATCTTTGGGTTGATGGTGGGCATTATCATCATTGGTGTGCTGAACAATGCCATGCAGTTGTCCCAGTTCCCTGATTTTTCTCAGACTGTTGTTAAAGGCGCAGTTTTATTAATTGCAGTCGCCTTTGATGTCTATCAGAAAAACCGCAAAGCTAAAGAGACTGTTGCGCGCGTAGCAGCTTAATATTTTGGTGGCAAAATAAAAAGGAGTGAAAATGTCTGAACCTCATTATGCGGTCCCGTTCGCGGTTCCCGAAGCAAAAACGGACCCTATCCAACGCAAAATGTTCGACCTGCCCTATGCTAACCTGTCACCTGCCCAAAAGTTGGATATTTACTGGCCAACCGAAGGCAATGGCCCCTTCCCGGTCATTCTTGTTATCCACGGTGGCGCCTTTATGGGCGGTGACAAGCGCGACATCCAATTGACGCCGATGTTGGAAGCCTTGGAACGTGGTTATGCTGTTGTTTCGATGAATTATCGCATGAGCGGCGAAGCCATCTTCCCAGCGCTGGTGCAGGATGTGCGCGCCGCTATCCGTTGGGTGCGTGCCAACGCCGGGAAATTTCTGTTCGACCCGGCGAAAATCGCCAGCTGGGGCGGCTCGGCGGGCGGCTACCTCTCGCTCATGGCGGGCGTTGCTGATGGCATTCCAGAACTCGACGACCCGACTCTGGGCAACCCTGACCAATCAGGCCAGGTTCAGGCGGTGGTGGCCTGGTTCCCACCCACCGATTTCTTGAAGATGGATGAACAGCTGGCCGAATCCGGCTTTCTCCCACCCCCGGAATTCGCTCACAGCGGCGAAAATTCACCCGAATCGCTGATCCTTGGTCAGAAAATCACTGAAATCCCGGATCAGGTGCGCGCTGCCAATCCTGAAACCTACCTGCGCGCTGGACTACCGCCGTTTTTCATCCAGCACGGAACCCATGATGATACGGTTCCGCACCAGCAGTCGCTGAATTTTGCCGTAAAACTGGCTGCAATCGCTCATCAGATGATTACGCACGAGCTTTTGACCAATGCGCGTCACGCCGACCCGGCCTTTGAAACTCCACAGAATGTCCAGAAGGTGCTGGATTTTCTTGACCGGTCGCTCCGTGCTTAGAATTGATCGCAAGTTGGCTGGGGTAATTCTTTCCCTGCTGCTGGCGGCTACTTTGTGGGTCGTGCCCCTGCCCGGCGATATCAGCCTGGCGGCTCGCAAAACACTGATCGTGACGCTCTTTACCGTGGTCTGGTGGGCTTTCAACGTGGTTCCCCCGGCATACTCGACCTTGTTGATGCTTTTGAGCTACCTGCTGCTCGGCCTGGCTGGACCGGAAGTAGTCTTTCGGATATGGACCCTGCCGTTGATGTGGTTGATTATCAGCGCGTTTCTGATTGCAACCGCCGTCACAAAATCCGGCCTGGCCGAGCGCGTGGCTTATTTCTTTATGATCCGTTATGCCACTTCATACCTCAGCCTTGTCGTATTAACGTACGTGCTCGGTTTTGTGCTGAGTTTTCTCATACCGCACCCGTTTCCGCGGGCACTGTTGATGATGTCGCTGGTGCGAGCCATTATCGAAAAAGCCGGGATGAACAAGGCTGATGCGGCCTCGCTGGGTCTTTCTGTTTTTGTCGCCATCACCGCTACATCCACCATTTTACTGACTGGTGATTCCACCTTGAATATTGCCACGGTGGGTTTCAGCGGCTTGACTTTGAGCTGGCTTGATTGGGCAAAATACATGGCCGTGCCCGGGGTATTTGCTTCGCTTTTAATGATGAGCCTGCACCTGTTGGTCTTCAAGCAAACCGGCCCGGTAAAGATAGACCGCGCCGCGCTGCTCCAGGAGCAGCAAAAGCTGGGGCCCATGCGCCGGGACGAAATTGTGACCTTGATCTGGGTTCTGGTTGCGCTGCTTTTGTGGACAACCGATTTTATTCATCATATCGACCCGGCCTGGGTGGCACTGGCCGTGGTGGTGGGGCTTTCCCTGCCCAAGTTGGGCGATATCCTTGATGCCAAAGATATTTCGACCGGTATCAACTGGCCTATTGTTTTCTTTGTCATGGGTGCCCTGGCAATTGGTAGTGTGGGAAAGGTAACCGGGATGTCAGATTGGCTGGCGAAGAGCTTGATGCCTGCCATCCCACCCCAAAACCCCTATGCTTTTGCTGCGCTCGTCGGTGGGGTAACCATGCTGATCCACATGGTCCTGGGCAGCGCGCTGGCCTGCATGTCAATTGTTGCGCCGCCGATGGTGCATTATGCGGTTGCGGCTGGCTGGAATCCGCTTGTCCCGGCCCTGCTGGTTTATACCGCTGTTGCAATCCATTATGTTCTTCCTTTTCAACACGTAGCTATTTTACTGGGGCAGGGTGAAACTGGGGGCTACAGTACTCGCCACGTGCTGAAATATGGATTGCCCCTGACCATCGTGGCCCTGATTGTGATTATTCCAATTGAAGTGACCTGGTGGCATATCCTTGGGCTACTGTAGATAATTGGAAATGCATCAACATGGAAAGTGGAACGTATAAAGGGATTGCCCATTACTTTTTGGACAGTCCCCTTTTGTTAAAATAATGAGTTACTACTCAGCCATGTCACAGTGTTCAGAAGCACTGCTGGATTGCGAGCGAGCGTTCCGCAGCGAGTGTGGCATGCACAGCGTTCGCACCCATTCAGCAGATCGCCACGTTGCGGCTGCGCCGAGCACGCGCCTCGCGCTAACAGGCTGCGTAAATATGGAAAAATCCAACCGCAGGTTAATATATATTTTATATTGCTCAGGTATCATCAACTTAAATGATAACCTTCAAAGGATGGAGCTCTTTATGACCCAAATACGAAAAATATTACACGTGATCGAACCGCAGTTTGTCATGGAAGGCGCCGGTGTGCGCTTGCGCCGCTCCGTATCTCCACATGCCACCAATCGCTTTGACCCCTTCCTGCTCTTTGACCACTTCGCTTTCAACGATCCCAGCCAGGGACAAAACCCCGGCTTCCCAATGCACCCACACCGTGGGATCGAGACCGTCACCTACATCCTCGAAGGCTCGGTCAATCACCGCGACAGCCTGGGCAATGCCGGCACCATCGGGCCAGGCGATGTGCAGTGGATGACCTCCGGCGGCGGGATTCTACACGAAGAAATGCCCGAAGCCGGTCCGAGCGGCGCGATCTACGGCTTCCAACTCTGGGTCAATTTACCAGCCGCTGAAAAAATGTCCCGCCCGCGCTACCAGGAAGTCAAGGCAGCCAGCATCCCGACCATCGACAAAGACGGCCTGAAAATCCGCGTCGTGGCTGGAGAAGTATTCGGCGTCAAAGGCCCGGTCACAGAAATCGCCGTCCAACCGATTTACATGGACGTGACCCTGGCACCCAACACGACCTTTACCCACCCCGTACCGCAGGGTCACGCGGCCCTGGCTTATGTGTTTGAAGGCAAAGGCACCTTCTCCGGCGACGAACACATCGAAGCCGTCAAAATGCTGCAGTTCGATGATGGCGATGCCGTCCAGGTCACAGCCGACCCCGATTCACACGTGCGCTTCATGTTAATCACCGGTGCGCCCATCAAAGAACCGATCGTGCCCTACGGCCCGTTCGTGATGAATACAGTCGAAGAAATTCAGCAGGCAATTTCCGACCTGCGTAAGGGCACCTTCGTAAAAAGTTAAGCAGGTTGCTCGCAAGCACCCCGCAAAAACAGGCTTCCTACAATAAAGACCGGCCTGCCCTCAAGTCAAAGAGTGGCAGCCCGGTCTTTGTTATATTCGGCCAGGGCAGGCAATAGCTTATCTTTTTATCCGAACTTGGATGTAAAATGTTTATACTGCTTTGTGATGCAAGAAAATGGTTTACCACTGAGCCCACTGAGCCCACAGAGAAAACCTCTTTTTAAATCCCCGTGAGCTGGTGCCCTTGTGGTAAACAACGCAGTAGACCCGATATTGGTTTTGGCTTGTCCAAGACAGGTTGTTAAAAGCTGGGGCAGAGTGACCTGGCGGGATCATAAAAACCGGCTCCAAACCCAGAAAGAATAAATAAACCATGCCCGATTACTACCAGATATTTGAGTTGGACCCCAACGCGACAACCGAACAAATCAAAGAGCAATATCGCTTCTTGGTTCAAATTTGGCATCCAGACAAAGTCCAGACCCCCGGAGAGGCGGATGCATAAATGTTCCGACTAATATATAATTAACCTGCCTGTGGTTGTGCATTCTGATATACTTTTCCAACCATATAATTTCATTGTCACACTGACTTATTTTGGGAGAATGCTGTGTTTCAACGTAACTTAAAGGAAATACGTGATAAGGTTCGTCTTCGCCAATATATAATGACTCTGCATGCTGAAGAAGAAATGGGCGATGATGAATTAAGTATTTTTGATATTGAGCGCTGTATTCTCACCGGCGAAATAGTTGAGCGGCAAAAAGAGGGCGAATCTGGCGAATGGAAATATCAGGTTGCAGGTCAGACCATCGCGGATGACAAAATCGTAGTTGTTGTCAAAATTACGCCTACTGGAAAACTGGTTTTCATAACGACCTATCGTGTTTATGACAAGTAAAGGTGAAACTATGATTTGCGATATGTGTGGTAAAGAAGGCGCTCGTATTCGTCAGGTTACTCGTAATTACGGTAAAGGCGAAAATTTACTTATTATTGAAAATATTCCGTTAATAACTTGCACCCATTGCGGTGAAAGCTATTTTACTGCGGACACACTGCATGAAATTGAACGAATTAAACTCCATCGGCAAAGTTTTGCGGCAAAACGACAGGTAGCAATTGCAGAATTTGCGTAATTCCAACTAATCGGCAGACTAACATTAGGTCCACTGGAAGTTGGGGAGGGCACGCCTCGCGTCAAGTCCGTATGGCGCTGCGTGACTTCGAGTTTTTCTGCTTCATAGTATTGTCCAGGCCTGACCACCAGGTGCGCAAACCGTTAGGCAAACAGTAATTTCCCCAGGTGAAAAGATAGAACAAATGAGCGAAATCGCGCAATCTTTCTGAGTGACAACAGCCTTATGGGGCATCGAGCGTATGAATGAAGGCTAGAATGTAAAAAAAAGCCTGGCAAAGTACGCAGTAAACCTTTATCTCCACTGAGCGCACTGAGCTCACAGAGAAATCCTCTTTTAAAATCCCCGTGCGCTGGTGCCCTTGTGGTAAACAACGCAGTAGACCTTTTTTAGTTTTGGCTTGTCCAAGACAGGTTGTTAAAAGCTGGGGGAGAGTGACCTGGCGGGATCATAAAAACCGGCTCCTTACCTAGAAAGAATAAATAAACCATGCCAGATTACTACCAGATATTTGAGTTGGACCCCAACGCGACACCTGAACAAATCAAAGAGCAATATCGCTTTTTGGTTCAAATTTGGCATCCAGACAAAATCCAGACCCCGGCTGGCAAAGCCAAAGCCGAAGAAAAACTAAAACAAATCATCGAAGCCTACAACATCCTGGGTGACCCGGCCAAACGCACCCAATACGACCTGGCACGCATGGGAACGCACCCAAAATATTATGGCAATCCAACTCCAACGGACAATGCCCGCCATTGGAGCCAGTCACAAACCAGGACTGAAACCACTGCCGCGCACGACTATCAAGAACAATCCAATCCGGTGGGCAAGCAGAAAACGAAAAACTCGCCGGACTGGGCAGCAGCCAGCGAATTTGTTCAGAAAAATGCCTTATCCAAAAAAATAGGCCTGACCATTCTGGGCCTAGTGCTTGTATTTCTGGGGATAAAGGCAATTTTATCGATCACCCCCGGCCTGTCATCCAACTCGAATCAGAGCGCTTCGGGGTCAAGGCTGCAAACTCCAGCTCCGGTCACCGCTATGCAGGTCCCGACCGCAACCGTGACCTCCATCCCGCTGCCCTCCAAAACTCCGCTGCCAAAAAACACAGCCGATCCGAAAACAAGTTTGATGCGCGCCAGGGACGGGATGCAGATGGTCTTTGTTCCGGCAGGTTCCTTTGTGATGGGCAGCGACAGCAAAATTCCCGGACATCAAAACGAAAACCCCGCGCATGCCGTCAACCTGGAGGCCTTCTGGATCGATCAAACTGAAGTGACCAATGCCATGTACGCGCAGTGCGTTCAGGCCAATGCCTGCCAGCCACCCAGCAGTAATTTATCACTGGCGGGGAATAAATATTACGGTGTGCCCGAATTCAAGAATTTCCCGGTCACCAGCGTCAGCCGCGCTTTAGCCAGCAGCTACTGTACCTGGGTCGAAGCCCGCTTGCCCGGTGAGGCCGAGTGGGAGAAAGCCGCGCGCGGCACGGATGCCCGCACCTATCCGTGGGGGGAAGGGATTGATCCGGAACACGCCAACTACAATCGCAACATCGGGGATACCACCCGCGTCGGCAGCTATGCCATCGGGTCCAGCCCGTATGGCGCCGCGGACATGGCCGGGAATGTGATGGAATGGGTGGCGGATTATGTGTCCTATACAGATAGCAGCGCAAGCAAGGCCAAACTGAGCGAGTCGATTGGCATGATGCGTGGTGGCTACTGGGGCGACGATGGCGATTTTGTGCGCTCCTCGCGGCGCTACCTGAGCGACCCGGCCAAGGATTATGCCTACACCGGCTTCCGGTGTGCTCGCTGAGGCGGCAGGGTTGAGCGATGTGGATTTTGATTTATTTGGGAATAAGTATGAGGAATGTAATGAGGATGTGTATTATTATTTCCATGGTATCTGTGTGTATTATATGATGATCATTTGCTATAATGCATATGCGTTTGAGTGTGGGAAGTTTTATTTTGCCGCATAAGATGAATCCAGCTGTCATTTACAGAATTCATACGTGTTATACAGAAAGATTCCGCATAAGACCCTGGAGTGGGTGGATGGACGGAAAATTTCAGTCTATTACATCGTGAGTTAGCCCCTCCTAAATGTTGGGGGTTGAAAATCAACGGCAATAAAAAAAGGAGATGAGTAATGCAAACAGTTCAGCAGGTTTCTACATGGTTTTCTAAACAAAAACTTGTACCAAAAGTGGCTATTGGATGTTCGAGTTTGGTATTTCTTTGTTGTATATGCAGTGTTCCGATTGCAATTTTGAATCCGTCAACTCCAACGCCT
Source organism: uncultured Anaerolinea sp. (assembly GCA_964462245.1). GTDB lineage: Bacteria > Chloroflexota > Anaerolineae > Anaerolineales > Villigracilaceae > UBA5195. Next base: position 710 of record CAYWXS010000069.1, on the reverse strand, counting down.
AAAGAAAATAATACTTCTGTTGCTGAAGTATTATCAACGCCTGCTATTGTTCGAACAGAAAAGCCTACCGATATTCCAACGATTGCGCCAACAGATATGCCTTTACCAACAGATATGCCTTTACCAACCGATACTCCACTTCCTCCACCTACGCCCAATACAGGGACAGTGGGTGAACGGCGAGAGTCAGGCGGAATTGCAGTTACAGTCTTTGGCGTTTCCAAAGCAGAAAGCCTTGATTACTTTACTCCAGACTCTGGCAATGTTTTTTTGATAATCGAAGTTGTTATAGAAAATATCAGCAGAGACGATGAAACTCCCTACAATCCTTTATATTTCTCTGTTAAAGACAGTGATGGGTTTGAAGGCAATGCATCCTTTGCCGCACCTAATCCAAGTTTAAAAAGTGGTAAGTTACCGAAGGGTGATAAAGTTCGTGGTTTTGTTGCTTTTGAAGTTAGATCAACTGCCAGCGGTTTTGTTGTCACCTACGAGCCACTTGTTATTTTTGGCGGTTACGAACCAATTAGAATTGGTTTAGGAAAGTAACTTCCAATCAAAAGGCTGGTTAACAAGGGGAGGAAAATCCTTCTAAACACAGACACGCCAATGGATCAGTCACCAGTCCCTCCCCCATTTTCGTACTTTGGAAATGGGGGGAGGCTAGGAGCTTTTAAGGGTAGGTTTTTTTGGTACGCGCAATAGAAAGA
>CAYWXS010000068.1:0-36286 GCA_964462245.1 uncultured Anaerolinea sp. | reverse complement strand
GGCTTTTTCCCACTATTCTACCGCAATTACCCCAACACCATTTAGACAGTCAGGGTCCCTTTGTACGACAAATTCCGCGTTATAGCCCAAAAAAGCGCCGAAAATCAGTTTTTTCAACATTTCAAGTTTATACAACTGCCCCACCAGGAAAAATTACATGACTCTCTTTTTAGATTCTGCTTTTATTGAAGATGCCCGCCTGGCGACCGGGTTTGGATTTATCGTTGGCATGACCACCAACCCGACCCTGATCAGCAAAGTTCTAAAGACCGAGCCGCAAGTCGGTTCGGTCCGAATCAGCACCCGTGAGGATCTGATCTGTGCCATTTGTGACGTCTTCCCCGGCACGGTCATGGTACAGCTGACCGCAGAAACCCCCGCCGAGCGAACCGCCGAAGGCCATATGCTGGTCAAGCTGCGCCAGGGACAGATTGGGCTAAAAATTCCCAGTACCAGCGAAAATTTCCCGCTGGCCGCGCATTTTGCAAAAGAAGGCATCACGGTTGGCATGACCACCATCTTCAGCCCCGGACAAGCCTATCTGGCCTGTGAAGCCGGTGTACGCATCATTTTCCCATATGTCAACCGCTCCACCCGCTTGCTGGGAGATGGTCTGGCGCTCGTCAAACAGATGCGGGCTGTCGTCGACGGGCAGAAATCACCGGTGCAAATCCTGGCTGCCAGCATCAAATCTGCCGAGGAAGCCACCAATACCATCCTGGCCGGCGCCCACGGTCTAACCATCCCGCTGGACATCATTCAGGCGCTGGGTGAAAACCCACACTCCCGGCAGGCCATCGCAGATTTTGCTGCAAGTTAACTTGACGAAAAAGGGGATTTTTTGTTGTGTTTTGCGCGAAGAACTTCGCGCAAAACTCTACTTGCGGGGTAGTCCCGGTAATCGCACGGGGCGAGGTAGTCCCGGTAATCGCACGGGGCGGGGCAAACCAATGGCAATAATGGTCCCGATTTGCCAAGCAAATCGTTGCCAAGCAAATCCTAAAACATAAAAAACGTCCCACGCTGTTATCAGCGCAGGACGTTTTTATTACTTGATTGCTGCTTTATCTAAAACATTTACGGTCGGGCAATTGTGATAGCCTGTGAACTCCAGGTTTCCCAATCCGCCGGATTCTTGGCATTACCCAAGGCCTTCAGGATCGACATCTTGACAATGTATTGACCATTGGGAGCGGTGTAAAGCTTACCACTAAGGGTGGTTGTACCGTCCCAGGCAAAACCATAATACCCGGTCGTGGTACTGTTTCGGACCATATAGTCCAGTTGCAGAATGGTTCCAACGGACTTACCCGTGCTGGCCTTGAAAGCTTCCAGCTTGAAGATGCGGGACTGGTGATCCAGATGAACCAGAACATACGGCAGGTCGCCATTGGCAAGGGTATAGTTGGTTACGGTATCATCACCATTCTGGTCAGTCAGCAGCGGCAGACCATACGGGTTATTCAGTACCTGAATCGACTGGTAATCACCCACAAATCCGGCAAAAGGTACGCGGTAGACTTGGCCACCATCGCGCGGAGTGAAGATGATGTAGCCGCCGTATTGGCCCAGATTCGGTTCACTTGGTCCCGTAACGGTGACTTTCACTTCAGCATCATCATATCCGGCAATCGTCAGGCTGGCTTTGCTGAAGGTAACAGTTGCGTCTGAACCCCAGAAGTCCGGGGTAATCACGCCACCGGTGCTGAGAGCGTTTTCGAAAGACAAATCATAAGTAACAGGTTTTTTGCTGTTATTTTTGATTTGCAACTTTTTGGTGACCGGGCCGTTCTGGCTCTCGCCCAGGGATAACTTGCCGGGTTGAATGCTGGTGGTGGCAAGGATGGCCTTGTCAATCCGAACCATACCGGCGCCCTGGCGGTGAACACTATCCAGAATGCCGTATTGGGGAGCGAGCGACCACATGGCCGGAACCGCGCTGTTTTGCAGAATGGAACGAACGTTGGAGGCCTGGGTATGTGGCTTGGCCTGCAGCAGCAAAGCAGCAGTGCCTGCAACATGCGGGGAAGACATGGAAGTGCCGCTCAGTGTGGCGTAACCACCCTGTTCCAACGGGAAGGATGAATAAATATTTCCACCGGGCGCACCGATATCAGGCTTGAGAGCCAGATCGGGGGAAAGACCGTAAGAGCTGAAGGAGGAGATCAAACCGCCGGTCGGACTGACGGATGAACCCATCTGATCGGTCCAGGTCATCATAATCGGGGCAGCCTGGGCCGCCAGGAAAGCACCATCAGCTTGTGAAATACCGACAACAGGCTTGGGATTGGCCAGAGGAGCGCCAAGTGTGCCGCTGAAAACACCGGCAGAATTATTGGAGATCACGACAGCATCTGCACCAGCGGCGATCGCATTCGTCGCCTTGATTGCAAAGGAACAGGTACCGCGGGCTGCCAGGGCAATCTTGCCGGTCAACGAACCAACCGGTAGGGCGCTGCATGCCAGACCTACGCTTATGATTTCACCCGTCCCGGTAGTGGGGATGGCAGGCGAGAAGGTCATGGGAATATAGCCAATATTACGGCCATTGGATGTAAAGTAATTCAGGAATACATGGGTATTATCATAGGAAGCGACACCGATGACATCTTCACCGAGGCCAGGTGCGCCGGCTGAATACAGACCATTGGCACCGCTGTTACCGATGGAAGCCACCACCACCATACCCTTCTTCACCAAACGTGAAGCAGCTACAGCGGTTGGCGATTGAGGCCACTCAAAAGCCGAGCCAATGCTCATATTGAGCACGTCCATACCGTCCTTATAGGCACGTTCCATGGCTGCTAACATGACAGCATCCGTGGTGGAACCTTCGCAGCCGAAAACACGGTATGAACCAAATTTTACATCGGGAGCTACACCCTTCAAACCATTGGTGGCATCATTGGCACCGATAATACCGGCTACATGCGTGCCATGCCCAGCGCAGTCATCCGGGTATTTGTCCGGGCTGAGGACCGGGTTGTAGGATAAAGATGTATCATCTGCATTAAAGGCATCACCGACGAAGTCCCAACCCTTAATAACACGTTTTGAAGGGAACTTGGGGCTGTTGCTGCGAGCAACGCCATCCCCACCAAAAGCCGGGTGGTCATAATCAATACCGGTGTCCATTACAGCCACTTTGATGCCTTTACCGGTAAAGCCCAGCTCAGATTGGGCAATATCTGCACCGCTCTGAGTCAGAGCAGTGTAAAGCTCGGGATCATAAGCAGAGCGAGTGGTTTGTGGAACAGAGACAACCATGACGGGGTAAATAGCCAATACGCCGGGAATACGGCTCAGCTTGCCCAATTCTGCGGTGGTTGCTGAAACTGAAAAACCATTCCACAGGCTGTTATAGCTGTATTCTTCTTTGTATTGAACCCGTTCTTTTTTGGCATTATTTCTGAAATTTTGATGCTCATTACTGACGGATAAAGCTGAATTTCCATCCGCTTCAGGCGCACCACTTAATTGTACAAACCACTGTTTGGGGGTTTCATTTACCTTCTGACCATTCTCAGCCGAAACCTGAGATTCAGTTGGGACCAACGGTCCGGTTTCACTTGCCAGTACAGGACTGATTGCTACACTTGCTAAAACAATAATCATTAAAACAGAAAAAATAAATTTCTTCATCACTATATCCTCCAAATGGTCCCAGCCATTGCACGGGAAGGTCCCAATCCTTGCACGGGATGGTCCCGGTCATTGCACGGGGTAGAATAAACGGTTTGAAAAAACATAAAACCACCTTTACTCTGAATCAACTCTCTACCATCCACCTCCTGAAATAAAAAAAACCGCCTGCTTACCGTGGTGTTTAGCCTTCGGTAGTCTGGCGGTCTGTTGTGATTTTCACAGACCCATAACTTTGCGCCCTTGCCTCACGGCAAGTTTGCCTTTTCGGTTGAATTACTAAAAAATTATAGCATGAGTAGGAAAAAAATAAAAATAGGACATTTGTCTCATTGTAAATATTCTGCCGTTATTGGTCGAGCATATTAAAAACTTTGTCGGTTTGTGAAGTTTTATCCTTTATAATTAGCCGATCATTGCACGGCGCGAAGCGGTCCTGATCATTGCACGGCGCGCAGCGGTCCCAATCGTTGCACGGGAGTAAACGAACATGCTGATAAAGAAATTTACGCTGCTTTTAATCCTGGCGCTCTATCTGAGCGCATGCGCTGCCAAACCGGATCTCTCACAAAATGGGATCGACATCTCGAAAGCACAGGTCGTGCTACCGGCAGGTGGGCTCGATGCCTCCAGCGCTGCCGCTGCTTACATGCTGATCAAGAATACATCCGGCAGCCCAGACCGTTTGGAAAGTGTCAGTGCGAATTTTGGTGACGCCTCCTTGCACGAAACCATCTTGGATGGAGATATCATGAAAATGGAAGCCATCCAGGGGATTACCTTCCCAGCTGGCGCACTGATCGAATTGAGATCGGGCAGCTATCATGTGATGATCACGAATCTCAAACCCGACCTGAAAGCCGGTGATGGCGTCCAAATCACATTACAATTTGAAAAAGCCGGGCTGGTGCTTGTCCCAGCAAAGGTTATCAACCCATAAAATCAAAACCCAGCCCCTCCATTCCATCGCCAGGCAGGCTGCTCGCTTCGGCAGATCGTCGCAGTCTTATTTTAATAATCATTGCCGTCCTAATCCTGTTCAGCGGAGTTGTGATTTATATTGCCACCCCTGCCCAAATGTTTGGCGCGATGATTAACCCGCCCAAACCGATGGGAGATTTCAGCCTGGAATCTGCCAATGGGTCCGTCTCATTAAGTGAGTTTCGTGGGAAGTTGGTGGTTATTTATTTTGGTTATACTGCCTGCCCGGATGTATGCCCAACCACCCTGGCAAACCTGCGCCAGGCACTGGAGCTATTGGATGAGCAGCAAGCGCGGCAGGTGCAGATTCTGTTCATTTCCGTCGACTGGAATAGGGATAACCCCACGAAAGTCACAGACTATGCGCATGCTTTTAATCCCAACTTTGTGGGTCTGACGGGTTCACAGGAGCAGATTGATACGGTTACCCGCCAATTTGGGATTTTTTATTTGATCAATCCCGCGGACGCAAATGGTTTTTATTCGGTTGATCATACCGCCAGCACAAGTGTGCTGGACCGGCAGGGCAATCTGACCGCGCTCTGGTCGTATGGCATGCCTCCCTCTGAAATCGCATCCGACATGCGTAACTTGCTCCGGAAGTAAATTTACAGCATGCCACAATAACCGTGGCATACTGTAAATTTACTCTGAAACCTAGCTTATTTACGGGGAAAACACACGTGAGTACACTTTTTCATCACATAACTAGCATTCCCCAGCATATTTGTCGTTGCAAGCGTGGCACGCTCAGCGTTGACACCCATCGAACAGATCGCCACGGCGGGAAGAGCGCCCTTCTTGCGATGACACTTACTACTTGTACTTATCTCGCAGCGGCGGCTACACGAAAAATTAACGCTGAAAAAGTAGAAAGGTAAATTTGGTTGATTATCTGCGGATCAGGCAAAAACCATACGGTTTCGGCCTTCATGCTTGGCCTGATAAAGTGCAGCATCTGCCCGAGCAAGCAGTTGATCATCTGTCAGGCCAGGTTCTCCGGCTGCCACACCCATGCTCAACGTAATTGTTATTTCACCCACACTGGTATTAAACGGGACACCTGAAATGCAATTCATCAGTCTTTCAAAAATATTTTTGCGCCGGGTTTCGTCCAATTCTGGTACTACCAGCAGGAATTCATCCCCACCCAATCTTCCAAAGGAATCATACTCTCTTAACTGGCAGGAAATCTGGCTGGCAACGTGCACCAATACCTCATCCCCTACCTGGTGCCCATAATTATCGTTAACTTGCTTAAAATAATCAATATCAAAATAACCAATATTTGGGCCTTTGCCATCCAGGTTAACGCCCTTTCTATGGGCGCGGGATAATTCCCGCGAAAGTTGTTCCAGAATGGCTCGCCGGTTGAAAATACCAGTTAATGAATCGTGCATTGCCAGGTGCTCAAATGAAGCCTGGGTCTCAAGCAGACGCGTCTGAAGTTCCATCGAGCGTTGACCAACGCGCACACGTGCAATCAACTCATCCCGATCGAAAGGCTTTTTGATGTAATCATTGGCACCGGCTTCCAGGCCTTGAACGATATCACTTCTACCATCACGTCCCGTCAGAAAAATCAAATAAGGTGGAGGTGCTATCGGGATATCACGTATGCCGCGGATAACATTCAGTCCATCCAAACCAGGCATGACCCAATCCAGGATGGCTAATGATACAGCTCCGGGCTGCTGAAAATGAGCCAAAGCCTCTGTTCCATCATTCACTGCTACAGGCTTAAAACCCAATTTTGAAAGCAAACCGACCAAAATAGTGCGGGTGGTGGGATCATCATCTGCGACCAGGATTCGCATTCCTTGCTCATCCATCTACGAAATAGTCCCAGTATCTGTTTGGGGCGAAATAGTCCCAGTATCTGTTTGGGGCGAAATAGTCCCAGTATCTGTTTGGGGCGAAATAGTCCCAGTATCAGTATGGGACGAAATAGTCCCAGTATCTCGCGAAGCGTGGGATGAAATAATCCCATCATTCGCATGGGGCGAAGTCAACTTTAGCCTATCCAATTCAGCCAGCAAAAGCCGTTTGTAGATCGGCTTGGTCAGGTAACCATCACATTGGTTGACAAAGGCTCGGGCTTTATTCTCCAAATCTGCCAGCGAAGTAGTCATAACAATCTTAACACCCTGCCCGGGTAAAATATCCCGATCGGCTTCCATCTCGCGGATCACTGTGAGTGCCTGCTGTCCATCCAGGCCAGGCATCATGATATCCAGACAAATAAGATCGTAGGGTTCACCATTCTGCAGCGCCAAGCGCACAGCTTCGACGGCTTCCTGTCCATCAACCGCGACAAGCACCTGTCCAAAATCCTTTAACATTTGCTGCATCAACAAACGACTGGTGAAATCATCTTCCACGATCAATGTCTTCATGCCGAGTAATTTCCTATTGTGAATTTATGGAATAGACGATTTGCGCGCTGCGCGCAAATCGTCTTTGCACGGAGTGGTTGGACAATTAATATCCCAAATAACCAAAAAAGAATGGATAAGTTTATCATTAAGCTACTGTTTCGGGGCGCAGCATTACACGAAGGTCCAATTTGATTGGCAATTCGTCCTTGCAAGGTGTGGCCTGGTAGGACAGACTAAAATTCTTTTTCCAGCATTTTTTTCAAGAGGTCATACTGCCGGTCCAACTCGCTCATAAGTGCCTGAATACCTGCCAGATCGCCCGCATTGCCACATTTTTCCATTTCAAATGCCACAGCCCGCAGCGCCTCCCCGCCTACATTGGCAGCAGCACCTTTAATCGTATGCGCCTGGCGTTCGGCAGTCACAACATCTCCAGCCGCAATGTGACTTCGCAAAGCAAGAATCTGCTCAGGGATATTTTCCATAAAACCATCCAAAACAATATGGATCAAATCAGTATCATACATCAATCGATCAAGCATTCCGGCTTTATCAAAGATTACTGGTCCAGGGACGGCAGGTTTTTCTGAGCCAGGCAAACCCGGCTCGTAGTTATTGGTCCTTCCACTCCTTGCCTGTCCCATTTCATTTGCATCTCCAACATCCTTGGTTTGATTCAGATCAGCCTCCTTTGGCAACCAGCGCAGCAATATGTCTTTTAATGTTTGTGGATTGAATGGTTTGGCCAAATAATCATTCATCCCTGCATTCAGACAGCGCTGGTGATCGCCAGGCATAGCGCGGGCTGTCATGGCAATAATCGGAATCTCGTGATTGACTACCACGGATTTTTCATCCCGAATTCGGCGGGTGGCTTCCATGCCATCCATTTCGGGCATTTGCACATCCATCAACACCAGTGAGTATGGAATTTGCTCCAAAGCGCGCAGGGCTTCCAGGCCATTGGCAGCCACATCGACTTTCAAGCCAAGTTTTTTCAAAATTCCCAAAGCCACCTGCTGATTGGTCAGGTTGTCTTCTGCTAACAGGATACGTGTACTTACGTTAACCTGCAAGGGTAAAATTTCATGCGAGCTACTGTGTACTAAATTTACCAGTTTTTCCTGTTTTTGGAGTGAATCGGCACTGAAATCCCCCAGATTGGAAGGCATGGCGGCCTTTTGAACGGCTGCCAGAAGTGCCTGAAGCAAATCCACATGGCTGACGGGTTTATTCAGGAACCCAACAAATCCAATGTTTTCAACCTGTACCAGGTCGGGTCTATTTCCAAGCATAGCGAGCAGCAGCATCTGCGTTTGGTGCAAACGCTCATTGTGCTTAATGGCTCGCCCCAATTCCAACCCATCCATCCCAGGCAGGTGCGCATCCATGATCACAATTTGATACGGATCCGCCTTCGTCAATCCATCTTCCAGCAATTGGATCACCTGGGCAGCATCTGGCGTCTGATCTGGACGCATGCCCCAGATTGACATACGCTCACACAAAATTTTCCGGCTGGTTGAATTATCTTCCACCACCAGCACCCTGACCCCATTTAGCGAAGTAGTCCCGGTAATCGCACGGGGCGAAGTAGTCCCGGTAATCGCACGGGGCATGGAATTATCCAGGTTCTCCCCATTCGTGAACTGCAAGCCCAGGTGAACAGTGAACCAGAACTCCGACCCGCTGCCTTCCACACTTTCCACGCCGATGCTGCCACCCATCAATTCCACCAACTGCTTCGAGATGGCTAGCCCCAGCCCGGTGCCACCATACTGACGTGTTGTAGAAGCATCTACCTGGGTAAATTTTGAAAACAACTGGTCGACTTTTTCTGCCGGAATGCCAATGCCTGTATCCCGGATGGAGAAACGCAGCATAACCCCATTCTTTGATCTACCGCCGAGGTTTTTATCAGCATCTTCAATATCGGGCTGCTTAGTGAAATTATTTTCAGTTAAACAAGTGACACTGATCAGCACCTCTCCCTGCGGAGTGAACTTAATCGCATTACTGACCAGGTTGGTCAGTATCTGACGCAAACGCCCCGGGTCACCACGTAAATCGCCTGGGACGGTTGCATCCACAGCGCACAGCAGCTCCAATTCTTTTTCCGAAGCCCGCACCGCCAGGCTGTCGGTCAGTTCGTCCAGCAGGTAAAACAGGTCGAAATCGAGCGACTCCAGATCCAACTTCCCAGCTTCCATCTTGGAAAAATCCAGGATGTCATTGATCAAAGTCAACAACATATGACCGCTGGAACGCACTGTTTCAGCATAATGCCGCTGCTCATTATCCAGGGCTGTATCCAGCAGCAAATTGGTCATCCCTATCACCCCATTCATGGGTGTCCGAATTTCATGGCTCATATTTGCCAGGAATTCGCTTTTGGCAATATTGGCTTTATCAGCCTGAGCAGCAAACTCATTTGCCATTCGAATCGATTCTTCCAACTGTTGATTGGCCAGGAACAGGGAATCTTCAGCACGCTTGCGCTCGGTGATGTTAACAATCGAAACAATCACCTTGGACAATTCATCATCATAGCCCGGCAGCGCCACCCAGTTCATATTGACCAAAATCGGACGCCCATCCAGGGTGAGATTGACTAGCTCCATCTCGAAACGCTTGACACCATAAGTAATCTGGATTAACTGTGAGCGGAAGTCTGCATAAGAGCTTTTGGGGAAAATGACATTCAAACCCTGTAATAACTCCGCTCGATCCTCGGCTCCGTACATTACCAAAGTGGCTTTATTGACATTGACCACCTTGACCAACTGCAGACACTCGGCCACCAGCTCAGGGTGCTGCGTCAGATAGGTTTCAAAATCCATCACACCCTGAGCCCGCAATTCCTGCAACCTGCGCTGAACAGCCGAATAATCTTGCTCCCATAAGGAAATGGGGGAATCGTCAAACAGGCCGCGGTAACGGATTTCGCTATCGCGCAGCGCAGCCTCACCTAATTTTCGATCCGTGATATCCTGAATTGTGCCCAGGACGCGCACAGGCACATCGTTTTCATCCAGAAACAACTCACTATCCAGATTTACAAATTTGATCTTCCCATTGGGCAGCAGGATCCGGTGTACCATGCGATGTACATGATTGTGGTGCTGGGTGAATTGGATGGATTCTTTTACCGCTGCGCGATCTTCCGGATGAGTAAATTCCAGGTATGAATTGTTGTGGATGACATATTCATGCGGGTCTACTTCAAATATCGCAAAAACTTCCTCGGACCAGGTGGTTTTCTGTTGCAGCAGATCAATTTCCCAACTGCCAAGCTGGGCAAGCTTTTGGGCCTGACTGAGCTTTCTTTCATTCTGGAGTAATTCATCTTCAAAACGTTTACGCTCGGTGATATCCTGGATGGTTCCAATGATTCGAATAATCCGACCAGACTCATCAAAAAGCGACTCACTATCTACATTTACATATTTTTGCAGGCCCGAACTGGTGATAATCCGGTGAACCATACGGTGGTTCGAACCAATGGTCATCATATTTTGCAATGACAGCATGACAGCTTTTTTATCATCCGGATGGACAAACGACAAATACGATTCCGTTTTCGGTGTGAACTCCAACTGGTCAACCCCAAAGATTTTATAAATCTCCTCCGACCAGATAGTTTGGGGTTTCAGCAGATCAATTTCCCAGGTTCCCAAGGATGCAATACGCTGGGCCTTCCTGAGCTTTCTTTCGTTTTCACGCAGTTCTTCTTCAGCACGCTTGCGCTGGCTGATGTCGATCATGACCGTTAGAAAATAAGCTTTTCCCTGGATTTGGATAATTTCACCCGAGAACAATCCATCCAAGACCTGGCCATCTTTGCGACGAACCTGAAGTTCAATATCATTGACCCTGCCATTAGCCTGCAACTCAGCCGCCACCCGGGCTTGCTGTTGGGGTTGGGTGAACAAATTCAGTTCAGCCGATCTTTTGCCGAGCACATCCTGAGCGTTAAAACCCAACCTGGAAAGAAAAGCCTGGTTTACATCGATAAATCGATTTTCCGGCAGAGAAGAGAGTGCCATCAGAGCTGGATTAACTCGAAAGAGCGCCTCAAAACGCTGCTGGGCTTCTCTTTCAACGCTTAAATCTTCGGCAACCACAAATACACTGTCTTGTCCGTTCCACTCTCCAAACCAGGCCCGCACCTCAACCGGCACAATATTTCCATCCCTGGCTTGCGCCGAAAGCGGATAACTTATGTGGAGGCCGTCATTAAGATCTAAAATCACTTTATCCGTGATGGATCGCTCCTGCACCGGCAAGAGTTCCCGGACATCCATATGAACCAGCTCGGACAATGTGAAACCCAGTTTACGAATTATGGCAGGGTTGCCATATCGGATTTTCCAATCCGGGTCTGTAACAAGGATGATATCTTCGATACTGTCAAAGAAAGTTCGGAAATTGGCTTCACTGACTGCCAGCGCCTGCTCAGCACGCTTACGCTGACTGATATCCAGGAAAAAGCCGCGAATGCCCGTTGGCACATCATTTGAAATAACCATGCTCGAATACGACAAAACATCGAAGACTTCCCCATTTTTCCGCACTGCATGAAAATCGAAGAACTTTTCAGGGCTGCCGGCCACACGCTCCGTAACATGCTGCTCGACCTTGCGAATATCTTCGGGGCTGATCATGCTGCGAATATTGAGGCCATTGGCTACATCTTCCGGGCTCAGGCCAAAACATTCGTAGCCACGATCGTTTAGATAAGTAATCTGCCCGGTCAAATCTGATTCGAAAATCGTTTCCGGGAAGATTTCAGCCAGTTGTCTGAAGCGTTCCTGGCTTTCATGCAGCGCACGTTCAGCCATTTTGCGGGCAGTGATGTCGCGTGCAACGGCGGTGATGAAAATTTCATCCTCCACCTGCCAGTCCGCCACGGATAATTCCAGCCATACACAGCTGCCATCCTTACACAAGCCTTCCACTTCAGAATTTTGGCCTACTTTTATCCGAGCCCCTGGTCTGGAACGTTTTGAGATACTCTCGCGATGTAGGATCTGAAACACCGGTAGCGAGATCAAAACTGTCAGCGAGCGGCCTAAAATTTCCGATTCGGTGTAGCCAAATATTTTCTCAGCGCCTGCATTCCAACCAACAATCAACCCGGCCCGGTCCGCAGTGATAATGGCTTCGTGCGCTGTTTGCGAGACTGCACGGTAACGTGCCTCACTGAGCTTTAACTGCTTCTCGCTCAATTTTTGTTCGCTGATATCCAGTGTGTAACCCGCCAGCATGGTTCGGCCAGCTTGCAAAAATGGGAATTTGATGGTCGAGAAACTTTTGCCTTGCAATTCGTCTTCCACCTGCAGAATTTTCCCCGCGGAAACAACTTCCCAATCTTCCCGAACTACTTTGGCAGCCACCTCAGGCGGGAACAACTCTTGAGGGGTTTTACCGATCAATTGCGCAGCAGGGATACCGACATTCTCCTGGAAACTTTCACTGGCCAACACCAACCGGCTGCCCGACTCGGTCACTTCTTTAATAAAAACCTGGACTGGTGAGTATTTCATCATGGCAGAAAGCAGTTCATTGCTCTCATGCAAGGTCTGTTCCATCAATTTACGTTCCGTAATATCGGTATTGACCCCATACCAATTCAGAATATTCCCATCCGCACCCAATAATGGCTTGGCACGCGTTAAAAACCAATGGTATTCCCCACCTTTGGAGCGTATGCGCTGTTCAAGCTCATATACCGAACCGGTCTCGGCTGCTCTGAGCCAGGCCAGGCGATTTGCATCCACGTCATCAGGATGCAGCGCCACCTTCCAACCGTTACCCTGTGCCTGTTCCATATTCATGCCAGTAAAATCCAACCAGGCCTGGCTGAACTGCTCAACATAGCCATCCGGACGCCTGGTCCAGATCATATCCGGGATGGCATCAATCATGGTCTGCAGTTTCAGTTCGCTTTCTTTTAGGGCCTGGACAGCCAGATTACGCTCGGTCACATCCTGGATGATGGATGACAGGATAGACTGACCCCCATATTTGACCGGGGTGGAATAGCTTTCCACCTGCCGGATCACACCAGAAGCCAGACGATGTTGAAAATTGAAATAACTTTGATTATCAACCAGGGCGCGATTGCGTTCTCTGGCTACATCTTTCTCATCCGGAATGTTGATTTGATTAATATTCATGGATTGAAGCTGTTGCGCACTGTAACCATAATACTTGCAAGCTGCGGCATTCGCCTCCAGAATCACACCGCTTTGGGGTTCCATCAATAACATGACTGCGCTGTTATCCAAAAATAAGCGATGAAAACGTTCTTCACTCTCGACCAATTGGGATTGCTGCTGCAGCACAAATTTATCCGCCCGGTCAAGCAGAATGTAAATTAACCCCAGCAGCAGCGCCAGTAAGGCACCACCCCCGGCACCCGACAGGCTCATCCGTTGGATGTAACCAGCCCTGGCTGCGCTAACATCCAGCATGATTAATAAATTCCCAAGCTCCTGCCCATTAACATCCGTCAATGGCAGAACCGATGCATACCAATTTTTTCCAATGGGATTTGCTTTGCCACCAACCAGGTTTGAACTGATTTCCGATCCTGTGGAACCCTTACTCGGTCCTGGATTCACACTGGATGAAGTATTGGCAACTTCTTCAATCCAGGCTGTGAACAACACGGGGACACCAGTGGCCGAAGTAGGTCCCGTCTCTTGTGGGGCGCCAAAAGTGCTGAAGGTGACCACCCCATTGCTGAAACGCTCCCACGACGCGAACGCAGTCCCGGTTTGATTTGCGCGAAGCGTGCAAATCGCACAGGGCTCCGGATTGGTTCCTCGGACTTGCGCCTGCGCCAACCAGTCAGCCTGGTCCAGACTTTTTTTGGGGATCAGTACAGCCAGCCTGGTATTTGTTTGTTGACTGGCAGCCTGGATCAGATCATCCACCGGCTTACCCAATTTCAGATAGCCCACCAGCTTGCTTTTGGAGAAAACCGGCTGGACAACGATAAGCATTAGTGAGCCATCCGATTTAATTTCAAGACCATGTGCCATTTTGCCAGTTTGCCCGGCTGCGAGCGTAACCGACCCAGCGATTGGATCATTGCGGGGTAGTCCCGGAAATCGCACGGGACAGGCAGTCTGTGGGTCATGGACCATATTCAGGAGGCACTGATGCTGGACATCCAAAAAAATGAATTCACTTAACCCATATTGATTCTGAAGCTCGCCAAATAAAGGCGTCCAGCTCTCCCGCAGGTCTTTGAGAGTTCCCCCGATTCGCGAAGCGGACGAAGCCTGCAAATCAGCTAATGCCTGCTGAAGCATCTCATCCGAAGCAACCAGGTGCCCGGCCAAAGCAAAAGCCCGCGTCTGCTGCTCCAATCCAACAGATAGATCATGCCCCACATCTGTTGTCACTGGTCCTACCTGGTCTGTCAGCATTTGCTGCTGTTGGAATCCAAAAACCATCTCCGTAAAAATCAATATAAAAACCAAAACGAAACTAATTGGCAGCATCAAACGGTTCAAAATCAATCGAGACGGGTTCTTCGACTGTTTGGCGACAACAACCAGCACAACCATCGCAACCAGGATGCCCAGCATAAGCCACAAGGGAAAAGCCACCCGAGAAGCCAGGTCCTGGTTCCAGGCATCCTGGGCAATATTTACCACAAGCACAGCAGCCACCTGACCGGTTTGTGGATCAATCACCGGTACGAATGAGGTAATCCAGCTACCCCATCGATCGGTAAGCAGACCAACGAAAATTGCCTGTTTATTTTCAAACACCATTCCAAGCGCAGCAGGCGCTTCGGTGTAAATATCTCCGGGGGGGGAATAATCTGGCGAAGTTGCAATTTCAGAATCCATATAGAAATAAATTCGGCCATCGCTCTTTTTTCCCATTAAGGAAAGAAAACGAACCCTGGGATGCTCAACTCGAATTAGGGCCAATTCCTGTTTCAGGCTTTTATAATTCGCAGAATCAAGATCCGTGGGCGAACCAGAAAGGGATTTTAGAGAATCCACACTAATCGCCGGTAGGAACAGCCTGCTCTCATTTAAGAGCTCGACTTGCATCAGTTGATTGAGGCGCAGAACGCCAGCCAATGAAAACAAAGCCACTACTGTAATTAATATCCCCAACAAAATAATTGCACTGTTGCTTTTTAAAAATTTAAGCAAACGATTCATCAACATTCTCCGGCACACATAGCGGGGGAAATAAGTCCAGCAATCTATTCATTTTAATTCATAGACCAGTTCCTGAATAGCCACCGAGCCTACGATCTACTATCCATACCCATCGCGGTCACAAATTGCGCTTTTTTCCACACGGAGGGAAGCGCAATTTGTGACCGCGGGCATTATATAACATTATTGGCCGTGCCGCCGCGAGAGGACGCTACGCGTGCCAGACTGGCAACGACTGGCTGTCAGCGCGAGAAGGGTGGGAACGCTGCGCATGCCACACTCGCACATCGTCCCGATGCCCTTCGGGAAAGAACGCGCGTTCGCAATGATTATACTGAGGACTACTTGCTCCTACATGGTCCCAGTCATTGCATGGTGCGCAGCGATCCCAGTCATTGCGTGGGCAGTAAATTTTACCTTTCAATAAAGGAGGTCATCATTTTATTCCTGTTTCGAATAAAAAAACAGGTCATCACTCCATCAAAACGAACCAATAATCTATTTGGATTAATAAAGACTTGATTTTTTGCTAAAAATATGTTAAAGTTAATTGATACAAGATTGGTGTTCTCAGTATTGTAAAAAATCGAATAGTGTTTGTACTGTGGAGGCAATGACCCAGGGCCAATTTTGGTCGCTCCGTCCTTTTTTCAAAAGGGCATTCCCCTGGATAGCCAATAGCGAAACCGGCCACTATATTATTATAGTGCTGTGTTCGCTTTTTTTATTTTACACCACCACTCGCAATTATCCTTTAGCGGTAAAAACTTTATCGGTAATTACTTGTTAATACATTCTTATTGGTAAAGTTTTTAATGGTATTTTATTGGTAAAAGAAGCGTGCACGCGTAAGCAACTCCAGTTTTGACGTGTGGAGGCAAGGTCCCGATTCGCAAAGCGGACACGGGAATAACCCAGGTTTTATAGGTAATTGGTCGCTCTGCCCTCTTCCCCCCCAAAGAGGACAAATACCCTGGATAGCCAATTGCGAACCCAACCACACGTCATCCTGGCGCA
Organism: uncultured Anaerolinea sp.; assembly: GCA_964462245.1. Taxonomy (GTDB): domain Bacteria; phylum Chloroflexota; class Anaerolineae; order Anaerolineales; family Villigracilaceae; genus UBA5195. Next base: position 20,076 of record CAYWXS010000068.1, on the reverse strand, counting down.
CGACAGCACAAATAATTCATTGATATCTTCCTTAATGTTTGTATTTTAATGGTAGGCAGACCCGTTTTGACGTGTGGAGGCTAAGACCCAGGCTTTATTGGTAGCTGGTCGCAGTGCTCTCCCCCGATTTGCACGCTGCGCGCAAATCGTCAGGGAAAGTAAACCACCTGGATAGCCAATTGCGAACCCAACCACACAAACGGAAAAATTAAGAACCAGCTTTTTATGGCTGGTTCTTTTTATTATCCACCTCCCCCGATCAAAAGCAACCCATCCGCCCCGCCACTAGCCAGCGCTCCGAATGGACGCAGCCAGCAAGGCCCAGGTCGTCGCTATTGTCCAGCTCATGCTTGCACTTGCAGAGCCAAGCTCCGTACTGCCGGCACCTTTCCACGCGCCGTCACTTGCCCGCGCCCACTGTTGAATCTGTCCTGGTCCAACCGTCGCGTTTACCGAGGATGACCAAAACCCGAGTACATCGATCACAATTTCATACTCATTAGAAGGCACAACCACCAGCGCAGTACCCGCGGCACCGCTCGCGCCCACCGCTGCGCCCATTGGGCTTACCTGGTTCACGTTTGTAAAGTTCTGGGCACCACATTCTATAAACTGCGCCCCGCTCATGGTTACAACAATGTTCGCTGTGCTCACTGCTGGCGCCGCCAGGTACCAAAGTTCCACACCAGGGTCACCCGCCCCGCCTGGAGCGTTTCTGGTTCCCAGACACACCATGTTTTGAGCTCCAAATTTTACCGAAGTTGCCACCACGCCACCCGCGCCACGACCCAGCCCCACCACCAGCAGCCGGTTACTTCCTGCCGGCACAATATGACTCCAGCTCAACGTCAAATTAGCCAACGCAGCTGCGCCGCTGGTAGCGCCTGCGGTTACCTTACTTATGGCTTCCTTCTCCAAAATCAGCTTCACAAATGCGTCCTGCCCATCCGGGCTTAACCAGTTCAGTTCTTGCCCGACGATCAAACGCCGTCCCCATAGTCCAAAGTTTTCCAAAGCACTTGCCCCGCCTTGTACGCCATAGTCAACATGCACACCCAGATCATAGGCAACCAGGTTGTTGTACAAATCCTGCCCGCTCCACTGATAGGTCACCGCTGCCACGCTTGCCAGCTCGCGCAGGCTCAACGCATCCAGGTACGCCTGCCCAACAATGCCGGCCATGGCTGCGGTCTGAATCCATCTCGAATTAACAATAATCTCCCGTTTCCCGTTCAATGCCTGGCTGGGCAGGTCGTCAAGGATCTTAGTCAGCGAGGCGCCCGCTTCGGTCACGCCAGCAGCCTTCACTCCAATATCAAATAAATAAGCCGGCACTGCGCCCCAGTTCACAAAACCAACCTGGCAGTATTTCTGGTTATAGCCACTTCCCACCGGAGGGCTTCCCAATATTGGCTCGACCATCTGGTAAGTTACATCACCGGTACCACCGTTATTATCCAGCTGTATACCGGTCTTGTCAGGCTTGGTCCAGGCACAGAAAACCGGGCTATCAATTACAGCGTCTGTGTTTGTCCTGGCAAAGCTGCCCTGGCTGGGACTGCCCAGGTTATCCGGGTATTTCACGTCAATATAAAGCGTTTCGCCCGCCGCCAGCAGCACCGGTCCATTGTTGTACCAGATCGTTTTATAATTTCCGTTCAGGTATGGATTTACAAACATTGGAACAGAGTGCGGTCTTACTTTCACTTCCACATGGTTCTTCAGCGTATAGTATGGGCTCTCCCGCACCAGCCCGAATCCTTCCTGCGGGCTGGTTGGCGCCTGCCGATCAGCCGCAGCGCCAACCAGGTCCAACCGGTCCATTACATACAGCGTGCCTTCCCGCTGAAAAAACAGCCTGGCCATAAACCCATCACCCAGGTCCTTCAATGCCTCCCAGCCACTCTCACCGGCCAGGAAAAAGTAATCGGGCTGCTCGCTTGCCGTCGCGGTCCCATAGTCCACGCCCATGGGCCAACCTGCCAGACCCAACACAATCCCCGTACAGCCTTTCAAAGTCAGCCCGCCGACTCTGCCCTTCCAGTAGTTAAATGGTGTGGGCGTGGTCCCGTTCCAGACAAAACAAGTGTCATACCCTGGCACCTTCTGAATCGGAGAGTACAAATTAGCCGCAACTCCCAACTGCAGGTATTTGGAAAGCCCATCACCGCTCAAAGTGGCTACGCCGCTTTTTACATCGTATTGGATGCTGGTCAATGTGCCCACGAAGACCGCCTGGGCCGTCGCCTTGCTTGTGCTGGAAACCATCAGCACGCGCAAGAGCAAACCTGGCGCACCCATCTGCGCGTAGATCGGGCTGGACGTGTTGAATACGTCGTACCTTCCAGCTGGATCAATCAGCTCAATCAAAATACTTTCAGCCCCTGGCTGCATCTGGCCCGCGCCATCTGCACGCATGCGCTTGCGCCGCCCGCGCTTAATGCTCAGCTTGCGAATGCTTTGAAGCTCAATTTCCCCGCCAAATTCCCCATCCTGGTCCCAATCCACCTGCACCAACCACATAACCTTACCCGTAATTCCAATATACGGATGGTCAGCAATCCGGTTATACAAACTACTCCCATATATAGCGCTTCCATACTGTGACATCATAACCTCCTACAATAGCCGCCCCTAGGACTGTAAAACTCGAATTGCCTCAACCAGCTCCACATAATGAGCATACGCATTACATGAAGCTGGGTTCCTGGCGCCATAATTCAAATACAAATTAGCCTCCACTGCGCAGCTCTTCTTATCCTTCAGCATGGCAGCCACGGCGACTCTAACAGCCTTCTTGTAATCCATCTACACCTCGCACTTAAAACTAACAGCACTTCTTCGCACTTCTTCGTGTCCTTCGTGGTAAAAGCCCTTGCCCTCGCCTATCCATCACAACTCTACTTCCTCAATCGTACACCTACCAGCGTAATACCGCAGCAACGCCCCACACTGACAGGGTATGATGATCTGCCGAAGTAGGTCCCGGCTCTTGTGGGGCAGCGTACCCTCGGTCAAGTACAGAACATGGCTCACCCCGCATGCACAAACCAGCTTCACCTGGGGCACGACTATCTTTTTTTTTCTGGCTATGGGCGGAGCATCGCCCGCAGGCTTCAGGTTCCCGCCTACCGTTGGATGGCGTTTGCTCATGGCTTCGCGGGCTTTATTCTGCCAATCGCTATAGTCGCAATTGCAATCTTCACCACCAGGACAATTATCATCATGCGAAACATGCCCTATCGCATCCGTCAAAACATCGCGTAACCGCTCATTCTCAGCTTTCAGCCCATCCCGCTCCAGGATGATCGCCTTGATTGCGTCGCGTTCATCCTGGTTCAAGTCCCATTCGTCAAACTGCATCAGTTTTATCAAGTCTACAGTCACGGCTTCACCTTTGGCTTCAGTAAATCTTCACTGGTATAGCGGTGCGTGAGCGGATCAACCCGCTGCATAATCCGCTCCCAATTGGTGAGTTTAGAACCTGGTATCGGTTTCGGCTTTGCCTCAACCGTTACACGGCCTTGATTGATAGCATTCCAGTGCTTGTTTCGGCATACCGAATCGCAGAACTGACGCGGATTGCTGCGCTTTGTTCTATTCTCGATCACTGCCCCGCAAGTCTTACAAATTACCGTATCAGTCATTTCGTTACCTTTGCACTCCGAGTTAGGCCCGATTAGCTAAGCAAATCGAACTTGTGGGAAATCAAGAAAATCAAGACAATCCTAAAAATCATGGTTCGGACTTGCTCTTATCTTCGCTCGTATACCTGTGCGTGATCGGATCTCGCTTCGCTACGATCCGGGCCCAGCTCGCCTCAGCTTCCTTCGGGTCGTACTTCTTTATTTTGCTCTTATCAATTTTGAATTTTGCACTACGCCAAAAATTTACACGGCATGTATCACTACAATAATTTCGAGTATTCAAATACTTCTTGCCCACGCTTGGTATCAACGCCCCACAAAATGCACAATTTTTATCAGCCATGGTCACACCCCTGTCAAAGTAGGTCCTGGTACTTCTGGAAAATGCAAATTCCAAAGCCTGATCAGTTTTTCAGCATCACTTATCACCACCTGCTCAGGTTCTGGCACCTGTGGAATGGTTTCACCCGTAAACCACAAGTAACTCATACTACACCACTCCGGACGCAGACTATTCAGCCTGGCCCAGCCGTCTTTTGTCTCAATCACCCTTACAACTTGCTTTCTTTTCAGCGTGTAAAGCGGACTGCCTGCGGCAGCTGCGCCTGGCCGCACATAAAGCCCGTTCACTGCGTTCACTTCCGCCACCCGCAAAGCACGCGACTCCACAGCCAGGCAATATTCCATGGGGTCTACTGCGCCCTGATCGGTTCCCGTTTTCCCAGCCGGTCTTATTTCCCAATGCAAATGCGCACCCGTTGAGAGCCCATCCCCTGGAATATTATCTTTCGGATCGCCGCCCGAAAGACCGATCAACTGCCCAGCCTGGACTTCATCATCCAGTTTCACCTTCAGCTCTGACAGGTGCCCGTAGATGGAATGAGACCCGCCGAAGTGCTTTATACGCACATGCCGCCCATAGCCAGAAGCGTTCTCAAGTGCCACTACCACCACACCAGGCAGGCACGCAAACACCGGAGTACCCACCGCAATGGCGTAATCGATACCCTTATGCTTGCCATCCCCACCATACAACCCAGGGTTATAGTTATTAAACACCTGGCTAACAGGCGCCGTCGGTATAGTTACAAAATTAGCCATCATACAAACTCCTTACCCACAAACTGCACTCCGAGTTAGGCCCGATTAGCTAAGCAAATCGAACTTGTGGGAAATCCGCACTTATCAAGAAAATCCATAAATCATGGTCCATCTATGCAAATTCCCAAACCCGAATACAGCCAGCGGCACCAGCCCCGCCAATCTGAACAGCTCCGGTCGTCAGCGCGCCCGAGCCACCACCACCAGCCACGCCGCCCGCCACGCCTGCCCCAAGTGCACCCGCGCCACTGGTCAGCCCACCACCCAGGGGAGCACCGCCGCCAGATCCAGCCTTGCCCACTGTCCCAGAAAGCCGAATCCCCCAGCCGCCGTCACTCGAATCCAGCCGAATATCTCCCACGCCAGAAGAATACACAGCCCCAGAGCCACCTGCCACAATTCCCACAGTAGCAGCAGCCGCCAACACTGGCCCACCTCCACCACCTGGAGCCGTACAAATGCTGGGAGAGTCAAAGGACGTTAGCCCGCCAGCCCCGCCTGTAGTACCAGAGACCCCAGCCCCACCCGCGCCAATGGCCACGGTATAAGATGCCTTGATTGTGCCGGTGATCCATTTAGCCGCATATCCGCCCGCACCACCGCCCCCGCCCATTGACAGGGTCGCCGAAGATAAGGCCGCGCCACCGCCTGCACCACCACCGCCAAAGCACTCCACATACAGCGCTTTAGTGCCCGCAGTTGGGACAAACGCCACGCCACTTGTAACCATAAATATCCTGGTCAGCCGGTACTGCCCAGCTTTCCAGGCCATACCCAGAGCGACAGCCGAATCAGCCACCAGCACCGACCCCAGCGCACCCACTGGCAAAATACTGTTATCCGTATCGAACCCCAGCAGATCACCCTTTGTGGCCAAAGGTGAGAGAGCTCCAAAGGCCAGGGCCTTGGAAGCCTGCCCCGTTCCACCTTTAGCAATCGCTATCGGAGGCAGCAAAGCCGTTTCAATCGCAACAACTTCAGCCCGCACCCCATTCATATCACTGGCAGGGATGTACTCCCCATCCACCCTATCAGCCCCAAAGTTCTTTATACTGCCTGGATAACTTGCTGGCATAATTCTCTCCTTATAATGGCAGTTTTAAAGCAAACGAATCAGATTCGTTTGCCTTAAAACTAAAAAGCCCTTCTTCGCTCTTCTTCGTGGTAAAAAGCCCTTGCACTTCCTACCGAAAGACCACGCCAATCCTGCCAGTAGCAAAAGCAATCACAACCGCTATAACTACTGCGGTCACCACTCCCAGCAGCCATTTGAAAATAGTTTCCAGCAGAACAGCACTCTTTCCAACACCGGACAGGGTCTCAGAAAGAATTTTTATCTCTTCCGTATGGTCGTCTATCTTCTTCCAAGCTGCATCGAGCCGTGACCCAACCACAGCAAAAGAGCCTACCTCGCGGGTCTCCACCCCGCGCAAGCGCTCCTCATACCGGATCAACATCTCTTTCAGTTCAGAAAATCCTTTATCCATTCGCTCACCCAGAAGGTCAACCTGACTGGATGGGCTCATGGTAGCACCGTGACCGGGCCTGTCAGATCCAGGACCACCCTACCAACCAGGCGGCTATTCACTGGCGCCTCAAACGCCACACTCACAAAGGCCGTGAACTGCAAGGCCGAAATAGGTCCCGGCACTTGTGGGGAACTGCCGTCCACATACGTTACTTGAAAATATTCTACGGTTTGCTGCAGGGCAGCGGCACCCAGCCCCGTTGTCAGGTTCAAAGTGGATTCACTTTCGGAGTAGACACCAGAATTTGTGGTGCCAAGGAAATGCACCTTGAAAGACATCTTGCCGCCATCCTTCAAAACATTCTTATTTTCCATCCAACCACCCGAAAGGTGGCTGGTTACGTCTTGCTTCTTACCTTCCAACACCAGGCCGTCTATCTTCAAAACATGCCCAACCGTCGTATAAATCAAGTGGGTGGCTCTATCCGCCATCTTCAAAAACACACTATGGGTCAAACCGGGAATATCAGTTTGGGCCATAGCCAGGGCTGCCTTAATCTCTGCAACTTCAGCACTGTTTAGCATGGTTACATTGTCCCCGAGTTAGGCCCCAGCTCTTGTGGGGTGTCTTCTTCGGGTATATATCTATATGGATCATTGACCGGTATTACCCTGGTTGTCGAAATCACGTACAAACCCAGGTTGTCGTAAGGCGCAGCAAGGCCCTGGGCACGCTCCAGGTTCGTAACAGCTTGTCTAAAAACCGTCTCCCGCTCAAACGTCCCATCGGGAGAGGAAAATCGATAATTAGATGCTAAATCATTCACAGCCTTGCGCCAGGCTTCCACCCGCGCCAGGGCACGGATTTTCATAATATCCGTCGCAAGGTTCACGGTCGCAGCCCCATACCTCAGCAGGCTTTCGTTCACCGCTTCCTGATAACTGCCCGCATCCAGCGCACCGACAACATAAACAAGAACAGTCGCCACCTTCCCGAGTTCAGCGTTCATAAAATCAGCCAGAGTCTTCTCAGTATAAATATTAGGCGCTGGCATCTTATTTATCCTTCTTCGGGATAACTGCCGCCGGGGGTGGTACGCTCTTGCCGATTTGCCCAGCAAATCGCACATCTCCCCCAGCTAACCTCTCCACCATCTCCATGGCCAGGTCATCGATCAGATCCGCGATCACAGCCAACCGCTTAAATTCATTCAATAGCGGCTCGTTCCGGGCAGCCACCGCTGCACGCAGCTCATCCGCATGCGCTCCAGCAAAACCCTTGCTAACCAACATATCCAAACCCGCTTCAATCCTAGCAATAACTAAACCCTTTTTTTCAGCCAAAACCCTCGGGTCCATCTCACCACCTCCGAAAACGGACGGCCTCACGCCGTCCGTTCGTTCTCCATTGAGAACGGAACGGATGTCAGGTCCGCCCGTTCAAGTTAGTTTTAAAGCAAACGAATCAGATTCGTTTGCCTTAAAACTAAAAAAGCTCTTCTTCGCTCTTCTTCGTGTCCTTCGTGGTTCAAAGCACTTAATACATTGGCACCGTGTAATTTGTCGGAATACCATAAGCCGCGTTCCCGATGCGCCGAATAACAGCACCCACCCGGTTCCACGCTCCAAAGCCTGCGTGACGTTCCCACTGGCTCTCAAAGAATGGGTGGTCGTTGCGTTCCGCAACCCGCCCGAAGCCTTGCAGGCTGCTTTCGGGATGCTGGCGCATGGCTAAAGGCGCCTCGCCCTGGGTGGACACCATCACGTAATAACCGGAGGGCATGGCCTTCCATTCGCAAATCCAAACCTTGTCTACATAACCGATCAACTTACCAGGTAGTGCCACGCCCAAACTGCCCACCAGTTTGTTACTGGTAACAGATATTTGCAGGTTAGGGTCGGAGACCGGTACATAGTTGGTCAGACCTTCAATGCTGCTTTTCAAGCTGGTCGCAACCAGGGCCACGGCTTCACCGCCGTTTTCCGGGTGCTCGGTCAGTTCTTCATAATCCGAATTGAACGGATTGGCAGCGTCAGCAATCACGCCAGCCTGGGCCTTGAAATGGTCATCAGTTGCACCACTATCCGCGCCAGTCATCACCAGGTAAATATCCGAATCGCCGTTAGCCGGTCCTTTGATGGTGAGTGCTCCGTGCAGATCATCTGCAAAGGCCCAGGTCGAATTATTAAACAGACCAGCCAGCGCATGATCGCGCATCCAACGCATATCAGCCGTAATCAGCGCCGAAGTAGCGTCACTGGCTTCTTGCACAGTCATTTTCTCGCGCATAATGCGGGTGGTGCCCCAGGCTGCCCCACCCGATTGGATCGGAAAGCTAACGTCATAGCTTCCAACCGTCTTAATCGGACGAGCCCGCCCAAATTCATCCAGCGCAGACAAACGCGCTGCAGTTGGGGTCCGGTAGGTCACCTTGAAATCAGTCACAGGCTTAGCCAGCAGGCCCATAAGAGCGGTCATCTGGCGATTGTGCTCCATGACGCTCTGGTTGATGGCAACATTCACCACTCCCACGCCAATTTCTGTGACGCGCTTAGCCGCCAGGTCCTTCAAACTTTCAAAACCATAAAGTAAAGTCATTTCATCACCTTTTACAGATCAACCAGGAGCAGTTTGGCAAAGGCACCGCCCAACACTTCACTGGTACCTGGGATAATACGCCCTACTTCCAGGGTCACAGTGCCAACAGCATCACCCAAACGCCCGTCAGTATCGCTCAGATAGATTGGAGCATCGTAATTTTGGGTAAATACAAACCCATCCAGCACACCACGCCGCACAGCCGTAATGGGCATCCCCGCGATCACAGTATGAGTACCCACAGCAATCCCATAGGTCCGGGCTTCAGCAGCCAGAGTCCCGTTCGAGTTGGTAAACTTGCCCGTAGTAGTGTCCAGACGAACCGGAGCACCAGGGGTAATACTTTCAGCGGCGACCAGGGTCATTTGTTCAAAAATTTCAACAACCTCAACCCTTGCCGCAGTAACTAACGCAATCAGAGCCATATAACCTCACTAACTCAATGAGAGCAGCCGCCCGCAAGCGACACGCTCAAAAACCCAGACCGATTCCGCAACAACTGAAAGGTTGTCACGGCTTTCTGAAGGGTTGGCACCACCCACGGATGGGACCATACACGACAGATCAAACCCTGAAAAGCCTTTCAGCTTTTCTTTTTATCCTTCTTCTTCCGGGGTAGGTCCCGGGTTTTGTGGGAAGGCTTACACTTTTTCCGCATAACTTCCTCCAGCACTTAACAAAAAACGCCCTTCTTCGCCCTTCTTCGTGTCCTTCGTGGTTCAACGCCTTTAGAAGTTCTGGTACAAAGCCGCCTGGCTGCGCCTGGCTGCTTCCTGGTCCTCTTCGCTCAGGCTTCGCTGTCTGGGGCTGGGAGTAGACGGCACACCTTCAGAAGCGCGCCCAGCCTTACCCAACACTTCCCGATTAGCCGCCAGGTATTCAAGCTGCTCAACCGGATCCAGCTTCTCGAGCAGGACCAGTACATGCTTCGGCAGATCCTTTTTCTCGGCTTCCAGGTTCTTTTCAAGCGCTACCTTGTAGCGCTCCACCTGGCTGCCTACGGCTTCCAGTTCGCCAACCCGGGCCTGCAGCTCGTTCGCACGCGCTTCAGTCTTTTGGGAAAGAGTCTGCCACTCCTGGTTCTTCTTCAGTGCATCCGCTTCCGCGTCTTCGCGCAGCTTCGCTGCCGCCTTCTCACGGGCTGACTTCTCCCGCTCCAGTCTATCCTTCACAATCCGGTCAACATCCGCCTGTGAGAAAATCATCGCCACCGGTTTATCCTGCTCCCGAGCCGACTCCGCGACCGCCTGCGCGGTCGCTGGCTGCTGCGCAGCTGCTGACCCGACTTCTTCAACCGTACTTTCTTCAACATTCATTTGAGCCTCCCGCGCTTCACCGGTGCGCGTTCCGTCTTATTGGGTTGGGTCTCCAGCATCGCTGCCCTGACTGCGTCAGGAACATAACCCTTTCCCCAGGGATAATTGCTTAATTCACTCATAACCTTGCGGGCCTTATCAATCGCACCGCTGCCAAATGCCCTGCCAGGAAGAGAGGACCCCATACCTGAAAAAGTATCTACCATGCAGATCAACGCATCCCGCAAAAGTAGAAATTCTTCCGTTAGCTTTATCAGCCGCTCCGCCGCCGCATGGCGACGCGATACTTCCGCTTCCAGCTCATCGCGCACAAATTTCAATTCAGCTTCCAACCTTGCAACCTCATTCAAAATCTCGTTCTCATTCATTGCGTTTGCTCCTCCGAAATAGGCCCGATTAGCTAAGCAAATCGCACTTGTGGGGTTTTGGGTGTAATTACAAAAACGATAAAGCCTGTCTCACTTCTTCCGCCTGCATAATGCAGGACCCAACAAATTCAGCCACCAGCGGCACGACAGCGTTACCTAGTCCTTTAAGCTGGTCCACCCTTCCGGGAAACCCATCAACCACTCTACCCACCGCGGGTTCAACTTCCCACCCACGACCGCGTCTAAATCCAGTGTATGCCTCCGATGACGTGACGGACTGCCATTGTTTTTGGCTGTGTTCACCGTCATAGTCGGAAATAGATTGTGATACGCCATCCCAACCAGGCTCCAGCGCTTCTTCGCATTCACGCCCGGGGACTTCTGAGAATGGCTCTGGGATACACTCGGAGTGGGCAATAATAAATACTCGCTCTCTGATATGCGGGGCACCGAACGGCAGCAGATACAGTTTGCCACTCAACAACATACCCGCTCTGGGCCAGGTCGCGGAGTATTCGACCAAAGAACCGTCCAGCCTCGCTAGATAATAGCCCCGGTACATTTTCACCCACAAACCATCTGGGCTTAAGCTCGCCAACAATACGGGCCGTTTCACCCCACAGGTCGCGCTCGTCCCTACTCGCTTTTCTATCACCTGCCACGCTGTGAGGCTGACAGGGGAATCCGCCACAAATAAGGTCTGCTGCTGGGAGGTTATGTTTTCCGACATCGCGCACATCCTTGAACTTAGGCACATTCGGCCAGTGCTTTGACAGTACCCGCTGGCAATAGTCGTCCATTTCCACCTGGGCCACGCAGCGCATACCTGCCCGCTCAAAACCCAGATCCAGTCCGCCGATACCCGAGAACAAAGATATAAAATCCATGGCCTACAGCCCATTACTGCCAACCGCCCCGCGAGGGTTCGCGGGGTTCAGATCACCCGCCGATGGCGCCACTGCCGACTGCCCACTGCCTACTCCCTGCCCTGCCCGTTCCGCCGAATTAGGTCCCGGCCTTTGTGGGGCTTCCAGCTCCTGCTCCATCAGCGCAATCTCCGAAGCGGTCCAGCCACGCCGACGCACTGCCGTGGACAGGGGCACGCCTGCGGCGCGCTCCAGGCTGAGGGTTTCCGCCTGCTCCTGAGCCGAAAAGGCGATCACTTCGCGTTCCGCGAATTGATGCTCAAAATCTCCTGCGTTATAGTCTCCAATATCCGTAAACAGACCAGCCTTCACCCCAAGGGTCAATGCGATCATGTCAGCCCGCACAAGTGCGGTCTCGATGTTGCCACGCGCTTCAATCGTCCTGTCAACCGCCTGCGAAAGCAGTAAGCGTACAGCCCGCCCGCTGATGCCGCTACCCAGCTCCTTCTGCCGATAATACGACAGCTCGGGTAGGTCCTCTTCAAGCTCTCGCATCTGAGCATTGATCACGTCCAGATGGGCCTGGTAGTTCAGGTTGGCCACCAGGTACTCCATCTTGGAGTTACCCGGAAAGCTCTTCACATCGTCGTCGTGCTCCTCGGTTCTGCCCGCCGACGTAGACTCCAGCTTAGGCGCTGGCAGCGGACGGCCTGCCGGGTCTGTCCCGTTCGCCAGAATTGCGACGGTCGGACGGTTATACCGGAAGATCATCTGATGCAGCCGGGTTGCCATCCGATTGGCTTCATCAATCTTGTCCAGCGCCAGGGTAAAGACGCCCACGCCGCGTTTTTCGCCCACATCCAGGAACGAAGCATGAACAAATGGAACGAAATCAATTCCAAAGGCCATAAGAGGCATAGAGGTAAGGGGGGGGCCCAATTGCTTGACGGGGGTGGATGGGTCACGATGGTTAACATAAATTTTTACACCGGTCTTATCCCAAACCTCAGTGTGATATGTGCTCATGTTGTTGATGGTCGCCGAATTAGGTCCCAGCCCTTGTGGGGTCGCTGTGATCGGAATATCCAAACGTATGTACGTCACGTTGCCACGCTCATCCACCTCGAAGTCAGTCACCATCTCTGGCTTGATGTTCTGCAAGTAGACACGTACCACCTTGCCAGTGATCGGGTCCGAAGATGTAGCCACCTTGCAAAACCAGTCACCAAAGAGCGCAAACCAGCGCGCCGCCAGCTGCTTCTTCACTCCCCAATTAGACCAACGCCACACCTGATGAATAGGCTCAATGATCCTCGGGTTCTCGGTCACAATTGGCAGCGCCTTTTCCAGTGAGCCAGGCCAAATATGCGTCACGTGAAACTCAACCGTACGCTTGGCAGGGTTGCGGAGCGGCTTCATGCCAGGCGTCCAGATCCCATTCTCGAAGAGTACCTGCTGAGTAGAATCATACAGCCCGTTATTCATGTAATAAGCTTCAAGCATCCGGTAAAAATCAATAGGCGCAGCATCCGGGCCCTGTAACCCACTCATCAACATTGATCGTGCCCACAGCATTTGTGGCGTCGTCCCTAGCATCTGATCACCTCTTTTTCGACGATCCGCCAAACTCAGGGCTTCGTCAACAAATGCACGGCCTGGTTTACTCCAGCGGCAGTCAAGACATACTGCAGCAGCAGCGGCAGGCTTTGTTTTGAGCAGGCCAACCCACTCTCGAACCACCCGTAACAGGACCCCGCAAAAGCAGTACCTGCCACCAACCCCAATAGCAGCAACATCAACTGCTGTTTTTTGATTTTGCTCAAACCGTCGAACCTGGGCGCCAGGCCGGGGAACCAATCAAAGCAGACTGCCAACAAGCCAGCCAGGAGGATATTCAACATCTCGGGCGTCAGAGCCAGGTTGAACCCCGCCCAACTCAGACCGGGTAGACCAGCATTAACCAGCACGGGGAAAGCACCCATCCCAGCCGCTGTGGTTCTTTTCAAAACTTCAGGATCACTAATTTCCTTCATACTCGCTCCTCTGATTCTGTTTCGACTAAAAGCAGCTAAAAATTGGTAAGGGCACAAGCCATCGATGTCAGGGAATAGGGTCGGCAAGCATCCTGTTGTGCCCTTACCTGCTTCAACTTTACAATTAATGTGGAATATCGAAAAGTCACGAGGGTTACTGACAGGTGATGGATTGACACCCGTCCGGAAAACAAAAAACCGCCGCGGAATCCGCGACGGCTGGTTGTACAGTTTTGTTATCCAAAAGCAATTAGCGCTTTACAAGGTTCTATCTTCAATTTCCCAGGCATGATCCAGGGTATGCCAGGTCAGGGTGCGGATAAAATGGCGGGCTGTCCACAACTCACCGGTGGTTGCTGCCTGTTCAGGGATTCCATCCAGGGCAATCCGAGCCAGCGCATTCAGGGTTGTCTGACGAATGCGGCCCAACTCGTCCATCGGGTTGAGTGGGTCACGCACCTTAAAACGACATGCCAGGTGCGCCAGGTCACTGGCATCTGAGCTGACGACATGCTGCAAAATTCCCAACAAATCCCGCCCGCCGCCACGTGGACCAGTGCGCAATTCACGGTCTGTGGCTGCAATTACGGCTGCATCGAAGGCTTGCCAGCAAGCCATCAGGATCGACTGCAGATGCGAAAATTCTTCTTCTTCTATCAGAAGACGGTCAGCCTTGGGAGGAATGTTGGGGGCACCAAAATCAGTGGTGGCATTACCGTTCAGGCGCTCGACCACCTTCAACTCGGTAATTTCCGCCGGAGCCGGAAAATCTATTTGGGCAGCCTGCAAAACCGCTGAGTATCGCGGCCATACATCAAACAATGCCTCAATAGCCGAATTTTCATCATTGCCGATCCTACTCCAACCTGGCCAGTCCAACGCTCCCGCAAAAGTCCGTCTCCGACCATTTTCAATATAAACACGAATAGGCTCTCTTAATTCTTGCTTCATCCAACGCACTCCATTAAACGGTTTTATTTGTGCTGCGCCAGGATCATCAGGTTACCGCTGCCATCCCTACAGCCAAACCAAACCAATTATTGTGCTGTGAAAAAAATACACAATTCGCGAAGCACTACTCTTTTTGTCGGTCACAAGTATAGCATTTCTCGCTCAAACTTGCAGCGCAACTCATGAATTGATCAGTAGATCGCCACCTACCCAAGTGCGGGCATGACAGAGGTGTGCAATCGCCGTAAGCAGTGTTTAGCCGTAGCTGAATACACGCATACAATTTCTACCTGCATCCTTGGCAGCATACAGTGCTATATCTGCCTTACGCAGTAAATCTTCCCCATTGAGGCCATGTTCTGGATAGATAGCTATACCAATCGAAATACTACCAGATAGAGCTTGTGGCCCAACCTTGCAATTATTAAACTCTTGTCGCAGAATTTCCGCCCGATGCAGTCCATCCTCCAGCCCGGCCCCAGGCAGGATTACCACAAATTCCTCACCACCATAACGACAGGCAATATCGCTCTCCCGGATATTCAGGTGCAGGATGCTGGATAAAGCCACCAATACCAGATCGCCCGCATCATGCCCATAATTATCGTTAAATAGTTTAAAGTGATCGATATCCAGCATTAACACACACACCCTGTCTGCTTCGCGATGGGCCCGGGTTAGCTCACGTTGCAGCGCGTCATCCATAAAGCGCCGGTTATACAAGCCCGTCAAAGCATCGTGCGTAGCCTGCTCCAACAACAGGGTTTGCATTAGCTTGTTGGCTATTATTTGTTTTTCCAAATTGTAATTCGCTACCTTGAGCGCATCCTCAGCCTGCTTTCGTTCAGTAATATCCACCGTTGTGCCCACCACCCGCTCCGGCAGCCCATCCTGATCCCAACTGACCGTCTTACCCCGGCTTAAAATCCACTTCCAACCTGAAGCCCTGGAAAGGATGCGGTATTCAACCTCAAATACGTCAATCCAATTTTCCCGGCAGCCATCATCGGTCCTTTTTACCATCAACTGATCTTCAGGATGGACCAGGGCAATCCAATGCTCCGCCGGAAAATCCTCCTGCGTGTACCCCAACATTCGTGTATAAGCCAGACTGAAATAGGTTTTATTTTCCTTAATCCGCCAATCCCAGATTCCATCATTGGAAGCTTCCATGGATAATCTGAGTTGTTCTTCGCTAAGTGCCAGTGCTGCCTGAGCCTTTTTGAGTTCACTCACATCCACGATCGTCCCGTTGACCTTCACTACTTTTCCATTTTCAATCACCGGCGAAGCGAGGGTGCGCACCCACAATTCTTGTTTCAAGTTATTGATTAAACCCAACTCCAGGTCGAAGGCCTGGCCATTTCCGATTGCGTTTCCATACGCCTGGCTTAATATTTCTCGATCTGCTTCCCGGTAAAAACTGAGCTGAGCATCCCAGTTATTGGGATCAAAGTCCAAGGTCAAGCCATAAATTTGATAAACCTCGCGGGTCCAGGTTATGCGGTTGCTGGTAAGGCTAAATTCCCAGCCACCCACTTTTGCAATGGACTGTGTTTCATTTAGCAGGGTTTCACTTTTTTGTAAAGATAGTTCGGCGCGTTTGCGTTGAGTAATATCCCAGGCCAGGTCTGCCAAATGTGAGACTACATCTACATCCTGAGCCGAGTAATCGCTGAGTTTATTTCCCATTCCCAACAGCGAAACAACCTTATCACCACGCATGACGGGCACAACCAGCTCGCGTTCCAGGCTGGCATGTCCAACCGGCAAACCCTGTCGATGCTGCAATGTTTCATAATGGTTATGAATGACAGGCGCTCGTTGTTTGATACAATCCACCCAGACACCGGCTTTATCCACGGGATAATGACTGCCTTGCCCTTCTGCATGGCAATACTGTGCCAGCGTGCGGGTGGACCAGGTTTGTAAGGATAGGGTATTTTGATCCTCTTCCACGAAATGATAAAAGCCAATCTGGCTGCCCGTCATAGCTTCAGCTTCATCCAGGGTTGCTTGCAGCAGATGTTCCAGAGAATGCTTATCCGAAAGTTCCAACAACTTTAAGCGCGCTCGTGAGACCTGTTCGCTTAACTTGCGAGCGCTGATATCCACCAAATCAATCGCAATCAAACCGGGTCGGGTTTCAAAAATATGCACTTCAAAATAACCATTCAGTCCAACCTGATCCGTTGCCGGGCTAACGTGTTTTTCAAATGACTGATTGCTAAGGCTTCCGAGCGCTACCTGCCGGCACAATTCAACAAAATCGTCATTTGCCAGACCGGGTAGGCAGCCCTCGATCGGCTGGTCGATCAGATCGATATGGTTACAACCCAACAAGCGCTCTGCAGCCGGGTTTGCCCCGGTCAAAAGCAGGCTTCCATTCTCTGTCAACCGGTAAAAATGTTTGGCTGTGGGCGAGGCTTCCACAATACTCCGAAATTCCCGGGTTGTTTCCAACAAGGCATCCTCGGCCTTTTTTTGTTCTGAAATATCCTCCACAAAACCTTCCAAATAAGCCAGTCCGCCATCCGGTATGGTCACTTTGCGCATGGATAGCTTGACCAGCAGCGAACTGCCATCCTGGCGTTGGAAGCTGGTTAGCTGTTGAACCCAGCCATCCTTCCCCGTCTGTTTTTCCTGAAACCAATCCTCAAACTGCCTTGGATCAGTGAATAGCTGCTTTGTGGCATCGATCAATTCCTGGGGCGAGCGATAGCCCAGCATCGCCGCCAGACTCGGATTGACCATCAAAAAGCCATCTCCAGGCCTAAAGTGAAAAATCCCGATGCTGGCATGCTCAAACAAACCTCGAAAATCAGCCTCACTCTTTACCAGCTTGTCACTGGCGCGAATAAATTCTCTCCGTACCGTACCCGGAGCCAGCGTTACGATCACCAAAACTCCCAAAAATAGCTGGACCGCTTGCAAACGCTCAAGCACAGAAAAATCCCTTTCCGCAAACATTCCCAACCCGTTGAGTGTCCCCAGGATGGCTACGGCACTAATGAAGGTTAATAATAGCGTGACCAACCGCCGGTCGAATCGCAACCCAAACCAGATTAAAAAGGGAAAGATGATGTAGGAACGCAGCACAGATTCGGCCAGAAATTTCTGACTGCTCAGGAAAATTATGCACACAGCGATCTGCACCGCCACGACCACCAATAGCCCCTCTACCATTTTTTTCAAATCAAGTTGGCTGGATTTTATCGAATGAATTACAGATTTTAACAGGGCAGAAATAGACCTGTCTGTCGATTTGAAAATATTTATCCCCAGTCTGGATTGGAGCGAGACAGACCCAACAAAAGCCCAGGCTGCATCCTTGGCATTCTTTCCGTTCTCCGTTTTATTGGGTATAAATGCAAGGAACAAGGGTATTAATACAGCGATTCCTAATCCGTGCGCGAACCACCAGCTCAACCAGACCTGCCAGAAATCCTGCCCAGAAGCCGAAACCACCAGGGCCGCACCCAGGAATGCCGTAGACGCACTGCCAACAGAGATAATCAAATAATATTGAAAAAAACAACTTACCCGGTCAAAAATTTGATCGATATTAGTGTAATGCTGCAGCAGATAAGCGATCAACAGGCTTTCCCCACAGTTTATCAGCGCAAAACCCAGGCTTAGTGCAAGGTTATCCCCTTTCCACACGCAGACGCCTAGGTTGGCGAAAAATACAAGCGGCAGGATCCAAAACCAGCTGCGCCGCCGGGTCATCAGCAAACCAGCTAAAACAATCCCACCAAAAGGCCAGATTGTGGCAATATTTATAGATTGGTACTCAAATACCAGACCAAAACGTTCGAGCAGAAGAAACAGCATAATAATCCCCCAAAACAATAAAAAAAGTACTTATTACACATTTACGCACATTGTTATACCCAATGTGGTAAATTCTTAACAAACCCAAGAACGCCCCTGAAGTATTCATGACTTATATAGTATACAATAATTCTCAATAATTCAAGAGTTACTTTAGTACTAAACTAAATTGTGCTACCCGACTGGTCAATTTCGACGAGTCGGGCAATGCAAAAAACGTCTAAAAATTTATTCTCTTAAACCATCAAATCGCAATACGCGGTTCCTTGACCACCCACCAGACCCCCAGCATCCCTGCCAACCCGATAAAAAAGATCGTCACAAACAAACCCGGATAGCCACTCATTTCCACCAACCAGCCACCCAAAAGGGGCGCCAGAACACCCACCGGCGCCAGCAAGGTATTTGAAATGCCCAAAAACCGGCTGGTTTGTTCCGGCGGAACCAACTCAAAAACAAAGTTGGGGTCGCTGATATACATGGCCGAGTAGACCCCGCCCATTAACGCAGAGATGATAAAGAAAACCCAGGCAGCCGGAGCAGTCAGCGCCAGGATTGCCTCGATCGCAATAAAAACACCTGCCACCAAAAGCACCACTTTGTAGCCAAACCGATCTCCAATCCAACCCCAGACCAGGCTGAACAGGCCCTGCGCCAGCAGGATGATCATGGTAAACAAACCCAGGTTTCCCGCGGTCATCTCAAATTTGCGCATGGCATGCACCGCAAAAAATGAATTCCCCATAATCCCCAAACCCAGCAGGGCTCGCACGATCACATAACGTACAAACAAGGGGGTTGCGCGCAGCCTGGAGGGTATCTGACGAAAAAATGTACCCAGGCCTTCCGGCTCCAGCTTGTAAGGCAGCTCTGTTTCACGCAGCCCGGACAGAATGATGGGAGAGAAAAAAGATAATCCAAAGCCCAACCAGAAAACCACCTGAAAATTCAGTGGGCTTCCAAAACGATCCAAAAAATACTTGGCGATCAGCGAAGAGAGCAAGCCCATCACACCGCTTACCGCAAATGTAACCCCATAAAAGAAACCCCGCCGGCGGATAATATTTTTACCAATAAAATCAGAGTATGCCGGACCGACCAGGCCATTAAAAAAAGAAAAAAACAAAAACGAAATAAAAAATAATGCCAATATCACTTGTGGAGACAGCGCACCCATGAACTGCGCAGTCAGCGCAATCATAAATATCCCCAACCGCTGTGAAATAATAATCCCCAGGATCAGCGGTTTGCGCCGGGTTCGCAAATTTGCCAGATAGGCCCCAAACAATTGAGGCGTGTAATATCCCAGAAAATAGACCGCCGGTACCAATCCAACCAGGATGGGACTCTTGGTCAGCAGGCTCACAAAATATGGCAGGATCGTGTCCACTGAAAACATGGTCATCGCAAAAGTAAAAGCGGCCGAGTCTAAAGTCAGCAGGATAAAATTTCGCCAAAAACTCTTTTCAGCCCGTTCAAGATATTCTGGATAACGCGTTTTAAGGTAATCAATATCATTGGTATTCATGAATGCAAACTTGCCTCAATCAAAAACCGACTGTTTCTAGGAAAAATAAATTAAATAAAAGGCTGCCCGCGATGCAGTTGGGCAGCCCCCGAATAAATATTTTTTTGAAGTATCACATAACTTGCTTATCCCAATTCTTTCGGGACGCCGACAATTTGCGCGAAGCAAGCAAATCGCACGGAAAAAGCAATAATCTTTAGGAGTTGCAAGCCCTTCCTCATAACACGCAAGTTATCTTCAACCAACTCAGCCCGCAGGGCTTACACGTCATCAGCAGGCAGCTCGTGATGTTTGCGCCCTATGGGTCAGCCCCTGCGAATTGCCTGCGAAACTGCGAACACGGAGTTCCGGCGGGCTAAAGCCCT
>CAYWXS010000067.1:0-36507 GCA_964462245.1 uncultured Anaerolinea sp. | reverse complement strand
AGTAACCGTTTTTTGCTCAATCGTCAAATTTCCTGTCTTGCGTAAGTCCTACTATTAACATCCTACAATATTTTTATTGCCCTTGCAATGAGTCTCGCTAATAAGCAATATCCGTAACTTGAACCCAGCGACAAACAATTGCTGCGAATTTGTTGACTATACAATACAAGGAAGCACAGGGTGTGCGTAGATCAATAGTATAATCAGCCAGCAAGTTTCCAGTTTTATTTAATTAAGTGTAAATCACAGCCAAAACGCCTGAATTTTTCATCAGACAACCAGGTTTCGTACCAACGAATATCTCCTAACTTGCCAGGGTTATTGCCATACCCGAGATAACCCAAATTTCTCTGCCAAAATGGAAACCCGGCGTGTAACCGCCCAGGAGGCAAAATGACAGAAAGAAAAATCCGAGTACTGGTTGCCAAGCCCGGTTTGGATGGACATGACCGGGGCGCAAAAGTGGTAGCCCGCGCCTTACGGGATGCCGGGATGGAAGTGATCTATACCGGTCTGCGTCAAACTCCGGAGATGATTTCCGAAGCCGCTCTGCAAGAAGACGTGGACGTGGTTGGGCTTTCCATTTTATCTGGTGCACACATGGCGCTTGCACCGCGAATCCTCGAACTATTAAAAGCTAATGGGCAGACGAATGTAAAAGTATTTATTGGTGGAATCATTCCTGATGAAGACACGCCTCGGCTGAAAGAACTGGGCATTACAGGTGTATACGGTCCAGGTGCTTCAACAGAACAGATCGTTTTAGATATCCGCAAAGCAGTTGCGGATGAGTGAGTTTCCAATTCCATTTCGACTGCAACCACAACAACATCAAGTAAAGCCCTGAAATAATTTAGATGTCTATTCTGGCTGATTCTGTTTTATCTGGAGATCGTCTATCGCTGGCGCGTTTATTAACCCGCGTAGAAAACGATACTATTGAGGGCCACCAGGCTCTCGATGAGCTTTTTGCTTATACAGGAAAGGCCCACCTGATCGGCGTTACAGGTGCACCTGGTACGGGTAAATCATCACTGGTAAACCAACTGGCGCTGTCCTACCGAAAATTGGATAAAAGAGTGGCGATTGTTGCCATTGACCCATCCAGTCCCTTTACTGGTGGGGCTGTTTTGGGAGACCGGGTACGTATGCGCGATTTATCCGGTGATACCGGTGTGTTTATTCGCTCAATGGCCTCCCGCGGTTCGTTGGGAGGTCTGGCACAAGCGACAGCCGGGGTAGTTCAGGTTTTTGATGCTGCCGGGTATGAAGTCATCCTGATTGAAACTGTCGGCGCAGGACAAAGTGAAGTCGATATTGCCCGATTGGCGCACACCACACTGGTTGTTGAAGCCCCCGGACTGGGTGACGATATTCAAGCAATCAAAGCCGGAATTTTAGAAATTGCTGATATTTTGGTCATCAACAAGGCTGACCACGCAGGTGTGGATAGTACCGAGAGAGCATTAAAATCAATGCTGGATCTGGCTCATCCCGTCCAAAAAATTTTCCAACACCATGGACAAAACCTTGTTATTCAAAGTGCACAACCAGGCGAAACACAACCTGCTACACCGCTCTGGATACCACCTATCCATCGCACAGTTGCTACGCTTGGCAGCGGACTGCCTGAATTGATCGCATCCATTCACAAGCATGTTACCCATCTCCGCCAAAATGGTGAATGGTTTGTGCGCGAAAAAAATAGACTATCTGCTGAATTTGACTTATTCGCCCAACAAATTTTAATGGAACGCTTCCGCGCCAGCGTACCACCGGCAAAGTTTGAAAGTATTATGAATTCCATTCAAAATCGTCAGATTTCCCCTCGGGAAGCCGTAAATGTGTTATTAAAAAAGGCAGATCTATGATTTATGGAGAAAGAATTCGATTACGTGCGGTAGAGCAAAGTGATGTTCCGCGCTTTGTAGAATGGCTCAACGATCCGGAAGTAATTGCCGGATTGCTTATTTATCTACCCATGGCCAGCTGGGAGGAAACCAGCTGGTTTGAAGCCCTGGCAACCCGCCCAGCAGAAGAACGTCCCCTGGCGGTGGATGCGCGCATGCCAGATGGCACCTGGACCCATATTGGCAGTATTGGCTTACACCAGATAAAATCGACCAATCGAAGTGCAGAATTCGGTATTTTTATTGGCGAAAAAACCTTTTGGAATAACGGGTATGGGTCCGAAGCTACACAGTTGGCATTAAAGCATGGGTTTGAAACACTTAATCTCAATCGCATTTCCCTTCAAGTCTTTGAGACCAACTCCAGGGCAATTCATGTGTACGAAAAGATCGGGTTTATACTCGAGGGCAAGTTACGACAAGAAATTTATCGAAACGGACATTATATTGATACACTTATAATGAGTATTTTGCGTTCTGAATGGGATGCAAAGAAATGAAGCAGAAGGAAACTTATGGCTCATCACCCACGTCATCACATGGAAGTCTATGGTGGCATTAAATTATATGCAGGAACAGGCTCATCCGGTCTTTCACAAAAAATAGCAGATTATGTTCATGCACCATTGCAAGGACGAGATATCATTCAATTTCCAAATGAAAACTTGTTCATCAAATTGCATTCAAGCGCACGTGGACAGGATGTTTACGTAATCCAAACGACATCTGCGCCTGTACACCGAAATTTAATGGAATTATTGATCCTGATCCAGACACTAAAACTGGATTCGGCTGCACGTGTCACTGCTGTGCTTCCGTATCTTTCATATGGGCGTTCCGACAAGAAAGACCAACCACGTGTACCGATCACAGCCCGTCTCGTAGCAGACATGATCGAAGTCGCTGGAGCTGATCGCTACATGGTTCTCGACCCACACGCCGGCCAAGTTCAGGGCTTTTTCTCTATTCCCGGTGACGTATTAACCGGTTTTCATCTGATCGCTGATTACCTGCGCGGAATGACGCCCCAGATGAAAGACCCGGTGGTTGTTACGGTTGACCTTGGCTTTGCAAAAAAAGGTCGCAATATTGCCGCGGATATCAATGTCCCGATTGCCTTTATTGAAAAACGCCGGGTAGCGAATGATGCCAAGGCCCAGGCACTGACTGTAATTGGTGACGTAGATCAGCGCGATGTCATCCTGGTTGATGATGAAATTGATACCGGGGGCTCAATAGCCCAGGCAGTTAACTTGATTAAAGAAAAAGGTGCGCGAGATGTTTACGTCATCTGCATCCATCCCATTTTTTCTGCCAATGCAGCCGAAAGACTGGCGGTCCTGCCGGTAAAACAATTTATCACCACAGATACCGTACCGATCTCACCCGAAAAAGTTGCATTACTAAAAGATCGACTGACCATTCTTTCAATTGCACCACTGATCGGTGAAGTCATCCTTCGCGCGCACGAAGGCCGCAGTGTTGGCGAAATGTTCAATGAATAACAACTATGCCTGAACTCCCCGAAGTCGAAACAATTGCCCGAAGCCTGCGCCCGGAATTAACAGGGCTGGCAATTGTTTCAGCACAGGTTCTTTGGGAACGTACATTGACAGGTCTGTCCGCGGATCAATTTTCCAGCCAGATCAGTGGGCAGCAAATTCTGGAAGTAACCAGACGTGCAAAATATCTTTACCTAAAGCTATCCAGCCTTCACTTTTTTATCCATCTGCGCATGAGTGGGGACCTGTTTATAAAAGCCCCCGATTACCAACCTGAAAAACATGACCGGTTGGTAATCTTGTTATCAGACCATCGCCAACTGGTTTTTAATGATACGCGCAAATTTGGGCGTGTCTGGTTGACGACTCACAGCGAAGATGTTATCGGTGGCCTTGGTCCCGAACCACTGGAACCTTCTTTTACTCCCCTTGAATTACATACGCGTCTACACAAACGACACCGCTTGATCAAACCATTACTATTAGATCAAGCTTTCGTTGCAGGATTGGGGAATATTTACACTGATGAGGCATTACATTTGTCAGGGGTGCATCCGCTGCGAATTTCAGATACAATCAATTATAGTGAAGCAGAAAAGCTTCACCATGCCATACAAACTGTTTTGCTTGCTGGAATTGAGCATAACGGAGCCAGTATTGATTGGGTCTATCGTGGTGGAGATTTCCAAAATTACTTCCATGTGTACGGTCGCGAAGGTCAACCCTGCCCAGCTTGTGGCGCGCTCATTCAAAAGATTATTGTTGGACAGCGCGGCACACATTTTTGTCCCGTTTGTCAGGAAATAACAATATGAACCTTGGCCCTGCAATCATCCTGATTGTCATAGCTGCCATTGCTGGTTACGTCATCGGCATTGTCGACAGCAGAATCACCAACTCTCTGCTTAAGAAAAAACAGGCAGAAGCCACACTTGTTGACAATACTGGTCAACCGGGTAACGATGAAAGCAACGTTAACGGCGAGCACACAGTATTAAAGGTCACAATTGATAAAGCCTTAAAATGGCATCTGGAACTGGATGGCACTCGTTTTGAAAATCCGGGTGAGATCACCACCGAACAACGACAAAGAGTCGTCAGTGTGGTGGTTCAAATGCGCCCCTGGCTGGATGGTAAAGCTGCCCCTGCCGCACAATCCAACCCAATCGCAGATGTTGAAAAAGTTGTGATACCCACCCCACCTGTTTCAACCCCGGTTCTCCCTGCCAGTAAGACACCTGCGACCCTGACTAAAGAACAAGCGCCAGCAGCCAAAGACCCACTTAAAATTGATGCCATGCGCGGATTGCGCAGTCTATTAAACAATGAAGTAAAAGCACCAGGGGATAAAAAAGGGCTGAGCATTGTGGCGATGATCGATGAAGTCCTGCAAGCCAAATTACTGGGAACGCCTCTCATGGAGAAAGTAATCCGGTTGGAAGATGGCCCGATGGGTCAGGTCATTGTGTGTGTCGGATCGAATCGATATGAAGGTGTTGGTGAGGTACCTAACCCGGAAATCCGCGACATCATCAAAGAAGCCATTGCGGAATGGGAAAAAAAGTAAAAATACCCGCGTTATTTTTACTTTTGTATCTCCAAATAACGCACAGTTAATATTGGGCATTGGCTGACTTCAGCCACGTCGGCCGTGACATTCGGGCTATAGTACTGTCGTAACCCATGAGTCGAATACTGCGACCCCATACAAATCAGCCCATAATCGCCTTGTTTTACTTCCGCCAATATTTGCTCAACAATTTTTCCGTGTCGTACAATAACACGGGCATCCAAACCTGCTTCCTGAGCCTTTTTAAGACCATCACGCAAGCTGCGCCCTTGCAGAGTATCTGTGTCTGCCAGGTTTTTCCAATTGTCCCGGATTTTCCGAGCCTCGGGATAATCCAGGTCAATTGGCGGAACGACTGTCAAAAGGGTGACTGATGCTTTGGCCATTCTGGCTACCTTCAGCCCGAGGTGTTCCGCGGTAAATGTATAGCCTAACCCACCCATGCAAATCAACACCCGCTGCAGCGGTATGCTCACCGCTGGAACATACAAGATAGGTGAATTGACAACTGCCATTAATTTACGAAAAGAGTTGCCTACAAGCATCCGTTGAACTTGTGACCTGCCAAAAGGGCCAAGCACAAGAATTTGCTCCGTATCCACGGGTTGATCAGACGATTGCTGCAGATCTGCGCGCCAGGTAATGGTATTTTCAACCAGACCATTATCTAATTCCAGTGAATAATCAATATTTCCTTCCTGAAAAAGGGTAACGGCCCTGCTGAAAATATCTTCTACAGGGTGTTCTTCATCGTTTTCTTCCACTACACCGGTCAATGTCAGGTGGGTTTGCATTTCACGGGCAAGCCAGGCTCCATATTCAATAGCAGGCCAGGTGCCTTCATAGCCATTGGTAAAAATCCGCAAGTGTGGTTTCATCTGAATAAAAAGACTCCTAAAATACCGGCACCAAAAAGAACCAACGGAGAAGGCAAGTCAAACCAGAGGGCAACAAAAGCCAGCGCAGCAATTATGAGGGCACGACGGCCAATCGATTTGCTTGCATCCGATCGGAAAATCTGCCAGGAAACCAATGCAATTAATACCCCGACTGCAGGTGACATGCCCTTTATAAAACTTTGCATCCACGCTTCACCCTGAAAACGCGTCAGCAGCGAAACAACTGTCAACATGATAATGGTGGGTGGTAAAACAGCGCCCACCAGGGCTGTAATCACCCCGGGCAAACCACCTGCGGCAAATCCAACAAACATGGCCAATTTGAGAGCTTCACTGCCCGGCAGCACGTTTGAAAGACCCACTGCCTCGACAAATTGTGATTCTGACATGATGGACCCAACCGATTCTTTATACAGCAGCCCCACCGATGCAGGACCGGATGTTGTTAAAAGGTTCACCTTTAGAAACATCCAGAAAAGTTTTAACCAAACCGAGAACTTTGAAGACTGAGTTGTCATCGGAATAAAAACACTCCTACCAGACCAGCCAGAAAAATAACAATTGGTGCCGGTGTATTAAGTAAAAGTGCCGCAAGGCTTACGCCCCCAATCAACAGCGATTGCCAATCCAAGCCCCCGTTACCACCTTTAAAAACCTTCCATGCGACAAATAACATCAAAACTGCCACAGCCGGGGTAAGCCCCTCTACAAAACTGGCAACCCAGGATACACGCCGAATTCGGTGGAGCATGGAAACAACGACAAACATCAAAATTGTCGGGGGCAGTATCGCACCGAGCAATGCTACAAAACCACCTGGAATACCTGCCACCGTAAAGCCAACAAACATGGCCAATTGCAGAGCATCTGAACCAGGCAACAGCGTGGAAAACCCAACCGCCTGAATATACTGCTGCTCAGTTAGAAAATGACCTACTGCCTCTTTATACAATAACCCTACGGAAGCCGGACCTGAGGTACTGAGCAGGTTGACTTTCAAAAAGGTCCAAAAAAGCAGCAGCAGCTTATCCATTACACCTCGGGCAAGGAAGGTTGGAGCTGCTTGACGAGATAGAGTGTGCCACGATTGAAACCACGATCCAGATAATATTTGCGGGTACCAATTGCCGAAATTACAGCCAGATTATTGAAACCATACCTCGTAGCAATTTTCGCGGCTTCTTCGATTAGTTTTGTGCCGAGCCCGCTATGTTGAGCGGATCCGGTTTGTTCTGCGCCAACTGCCAACGACTGTCCATAGACATGTACTTCACGAATCAGCGCAGCATCCTCAAGATCCGCAAGTCCGGTCTGTGGAGAAGCAGACTGCGGCAAACTGAGACGCAGAAACCCGGCCAGACCATCTTCAGGGGTGATGAATGAAAGGAAATGTTCTTCAGCCGTGCCTGTTTGGTAAACAAGGTCATCCATACGCAATGTGGCGGAATCAATGGCAGCCCCGCGAACTTCACGGCAGCGTATGCAACTGCACTTTGTCCCACGCAGTTTCATTTCTGCCTGTATATCCATCCGTAAACTGGTGCGTTTGTTGCCTTCCACTACGTTATTGGAGGGGATGTCTCTTATTACACGATTGACACGGCAATACGATGGGATGCCAGGTTTGATATCGGCAATCAAATCGATAAGCTGCTCTGTTGTATATGGATGATAGTCTCCACGCTGCCAGACTTCGTACAACTCTGCGTTGGCAAGTAGTTGATTAGGATAGATTTTAATTTCATCCGGGCAAAACCCATCCCATAAGCGGGCGAAATCAATCCTGTCGCTTTCCGGGGTTGCACCGTACAGATTTGGCATCCAATGCAAAACAATCTTAAATCCGGCAGCACGCAGCAAGCTGACTGCCTTACGCGTTGCTTCCACATTATGACCGCGCTTGTTCATTTCCAGGATACGGTCATCCAGGCTTTGTGCACCCATCTGAACTTTGGTCACGCCTAAATATCGCAACCAGGTCAGCTCTTTGGGTGTAATTTCATCCGGACGTGTCTCTATAACCAGGCCAACATTGCGATGCGAAGCTTTTTCGTTAAGTGCCTGAGCGGTAACAAGGTCGATACTCCCGATCTCAATTTGTTCCGTTGGAAGCGCCCCAATTTGTTGAGGCAGGATGGGTTCGTTCATGGCATCAAAACAGCGTTTGATGAACCATTCCTGGTAATCACGACGATAGGCACTCCAGGTGCCACCCAGTATCAACAATTCAATTTTATCAGTTGGGTGACCCAAGGCTTCCAATGCAGCAATACGCGATTGAACCTGGGTATATGGGTCAAAGTTGTGCTCCAGGGCTCGCATTGCACCAGGTTCATCTGGTAAATACGACTTGGGCATGCGGATATCCGTCGGACAAAAAATACACTTACCAGGACATGGGTAAGATTTCGTCAGCACTGTGACAGTCGTAACACCCGATAGGGTCCGGACAGGCTTCATTCGAATTTTTTCCAACAAGTCCTGGTCTGGCTCCACAATTCCAGCAGCGATCATCTCAACATAGGCAGCCACAAGCGCAGCTTTACTCAATACACCACCGCCCTGTTGAGGATGGGCACGCAAAGCATCCAATACTCCTTTGCCAGCTCGGACCTCGTTCAAGACCAGTCGCGCAAGCACCATTTTTTCTGGCGTGAGTGTATTTTCTTGTTTCCAGCGTTTTTGCCGTTCAGAAATTGTCATCTTTCCCTGTGTGATAATTTAAAAAAAACTTCATGAATGGGGACAGGCAAAATATTACCCCATCGGGTAGTGCATATGCCGTCCACCTATCAAATGCATATGCAGGTGAAGGACAGTCTGTCCGGCATTTGCACCTGTATTGATAATCGTCCGGAAGCCATCATCTGAAATCTTTTCAATTTCGGCCACCTTGCGAGCTGCACTAAACAGGTGTCCCATAATTTTCTCGTCGTCTGCTTCAACATTATTAATGGATTGGATATGCTTGTTGGGGACAATCAGGACATGGGTGGGAGCCACAGGATGAATATCCCGAAATGCAGTCACCAGGTCATCCTGATAAATAATGGTGGCAGAAACATCACCCGAGACTATTTTGCAAAATAGACAGGTAGAATTCATCTTATACCGACCGCTTCGCGAAAAAACTGGTTGGTTACCAAAGGATCAGAATAGAGCATATATATTTGGGTCATCTCAGGGTTATGGCAGCGCCCCATAAGTGGGTGCGCAAATAATATCGTAATACTCCAGCTCCACGGCTTTATTCTTTTCCGCGTAAGCCCTGGCTTCGTTGCCGATCTTTCGAACAGTATCCAGGTGAGAACGCGCATCAGTATCCCAATAGCGAGGCAAAGTCATTAACGGATCTGCAATGGAGCCATCCGGGATGTAGGAGGGACGCATGGGGTCGCCTGCATCAGCAAGGGGAACCCAGTTAAACATCAAGGGGCCGCGCGGATTGATGGTAAAGCCCAATTTATACCCATACGAGCGCGCTGCCTCAACTGGTTTTTTACCAAAATCACCACCTGGCCAGATGATGGCAATCGGAGCTTTGTAAAAATTCGCTGTTATGGCATCCATCGAACCCTTCAGTTCACCCTTCAGGAATTCATCCGTAGAATTATCATTCATATTTATATTGTGAATGATCCCGTGCGACTGGTAATCCACCCAGCCTTCTTTTGCCAGGGCTGCATTTTCAGGTAAATAGGTTTTGGTAATGGAATCATTCGTGTTATTCCAGGCATTTACAACTGGCCATTGCCACTTTTCCCAATAAGGCCGAAATATCTCATTAAAGTTTTGGGCAGTATGACGGTCATCCTGGATAAGTAGAACAGAACGATCTGGAATTTTCGCATTATGGTCCAGAAAATCATATAACTGCTGAGTAAATATTGCCGTGAAGCCTTGGTCTTTCAAGTCATTCATCAGCTTCTTAAAATCAGCCGTACTGATATCCTGTGATTTTGCAGCATCACCTTTGGCTATGCCGTGTATCATGATAACCATCACAACTGTGCCGGGCTGAGCATTATTTGGATCCCATTTGGATTTAAGCGCCTGGCAAGTATCCTGAATATAGGCATGCGGCGTATCCAATGGGTTTAAAAGAGTGCTGACATAGCTTGCTGGCAAGGCTGGAGGAGTACGAACGACTGTTGGTTGAGGGATGGGTGTTTTGGTGGAAATTGCCGTAGGAGGAACAAATAACGCCGTTTGTGTGCCACCTGCGTAAATTGTGGCAACCGCCTGGGTGATTGCAGCCTCCATATCCGGAGTAGGTTGCGGGGTGGAAACCGGTGCGCAAGCACTTAATAACAAAACAGCAGTCAAAATGGCAACGCCAAAGATCCTGCAGTAAATGGATCGAAAGAAAATTAATTGCGTCATTGTTTTTATTTTTACTGATAAACAAGAATGCCTACACTTGCAGACATCCAATATTGAGAGCCGGGTTGAAAATGAATGGGGCGCAGCGTCGCTGCGCCCCTCTCAATTATTCGCCTTTGATAAAAGCTTCTGTCATATCCCGACAGATATTATCATTGAATTGCTTTGGAGGAGTCTTGAAGAAATAGGATGATGGGCCAACAATCGGGCCACTCAATCCGCGATCAAGGGCAAGCTTGGCACATCGGACTGCGTCAATGATCACACCAGCAGAATTGGGGCTGTCCCAGACTTCAAGTTTTGCTTCCAGGTTGAGAGGTACGTTCCCAAAGGTGGTACCTTCCATGCGAATGTAACACCACTTGCGGTCACTGAGCCACGGCACATAATCGGATGGTCCGACATGAATATTGGAGGGATCAAGTTCATAAGGAATCATGCTTGTAACCGCACCGGTTTTGGAAATCTTCTTGCTTTCCAACCGTTCACGTTCTAGCATATTCATAAAATCAGTATTACCACCAAAGTTGAGCTGGTAAGTGTGATCAATGCGCACGCCACGGTCAACGAACAGGCTGGTTATTACCCTGTGCAAAATAGTGGCGCCAACCTGACTCTTGATGTCATCGCCAAAAATAGGCAGGCCCGCATCTCTAAAACGATTACCCCAATATTCAGACGAGGCAATGAAAACCGGGATGGCATTTACAAAAGCACAGCCGGCTTCGATAATCTGTTCCACATACCACTTGGTCGCCATTTCAGAACCAACGGGTAAATAACTGACTACCACATCTGTTTTGGATTCTTTGAGCAATTTTACAATATCTGCTGTTGGGCCAGGTGCTTTCGTAATAACCTGCGAGAGATATTTGCCAAGACCATCATGAGTCATACCGCGCACAACAGGAGCGTTCATGTGTGGTACTTCAGAAAACTTATAGGTGTTATTGGGCTCGGCAAAGATAGCTTCAGAAACATCTTTACCGACCTTGGTTACGTTAATATCAATACCCATGGTAATTTCAATATCACGGATATGGTAACCACCCAGGTTAACATGCATTAAACCC
Organism: uncultured Anaerolinea sp.; assembly: GCA_964462245.1. GTDB lineage: Bacteria > Chloroflexota > Anaerolineae > Anaerolineales > Villigracilaceae > UBA5195. Next base: position 25,170 of record CAYWXS010000067.1, on the reverse strand, counting down.
GGAACGGTGGCATCATCAGGCGTGTTCTTGTAAAACTCCAATCCCTGTACAAGGGATGAAGCGCAATTACCTACCCCAATGATGGCGACTCTTACTTTCTTCTGACTCATTATATTATTCTCCTTGCCATGCGATTTATTTTCAATATCCTGCTTTATACCTGAAACAGGGAAGCCCTAATTATTGAGTGGGCTAAGATTATAAGACCTGAATTTTTAGAAATTTTTTTTGTAGAAAAAGATGTTCTTATAACGAAGTATAATCTTAATATAATTAGCTATCGAAACCTATCCAATGTATTTGTTTTTATAATTGGAATTCTGGAAACAAGGTTCAGACTAACATGACTGATTATAATGGGGATGGCCTTACAATTCTAGCTAATATTATTAATATATATTTATCCAAGCCTACCAATTTTACAAGTGCAAAAAACCATATCACTAAAGTTATCGTGAACATAGCAAAACATGGCTTTATGTAACCAATGCTGTGCAAAAGATTCTCACCAACAGGTTGTGGATTCCATTAATGAACTATTCCCTTATTTTTGCCGGACAACTTCGACGTCAGTATCTAATTCCTCCCGAAGGTCGTCCCCTGCTGGATGCACCGGGGGGTAACTTGTTATATGCTGCTGCAGGAGCGCGACAGTGGGTTGACTCTGTCGGGTTGATGGCCCGTATTGGAGAAAACTATCCACACGAATGGCTCCGGCTTTTTCAACAAAAGGGGATGGAGTCGAAGGGGGTCAAGATCATTCCTGGATCCCTCGATTTACGTACCTTTACGGTTTATACCGACGCACAGAACTATCTGCATACCAACCCAGTCTCACATTTTGTAAAACTGGGATTGCCTTTTCCAAAAGGCCTTTTGGGTTATCAAGCACCGAACAATGAACAGGACAGCCGCATAACCACCAATCTTGATTCTCCAAAACTTACGGATATCCCGGCCGATTACCTGGTGGCAAAAGCAGTGCACCTTGCACCTTTGGATATATTGACGCACTCGCAACTGGCACCTGCATTTCGACATGGTGGAGTTCCCATCGTCAGCATTGATCCTGGTCCCAGGTATATGAATCCCAACTTTCTGGATGATCTGCGTTCAATGTTGCAAGGTATAACAGCCTTTCTACCGTCGGAAGATGAAATCCGAAGTCTCTTCTGGGGACGTACCAACGATTTGTGGGAAATGGCTACCACGCTGGCCAGTTTTGGGTGTGAAGTGATCGTGATTAAACGGGGTGGACGTGGTCAATACGTCTACGAACGTTCTACAGGAAAAAAATGGGACATTCCAGCTTATCCTTCACGCCTGGTTGACCCCACTGGCGCGGGTGATGTCTTTTGCGGAGGCTTTTTAGCCGGCTTTGCTGCCACACTCGATCCACTTCAGGCTGCAATGCAGGGAAATATCTCGGCTTCCTTTTCCATCGAAGGCTCGGGGGCCCTCTATTTGCTTGATTCCATGCCTGGGCTGGCACAGGCACGCCTGGAATCTTTAGCTCAACTGGTCAGACAGGTCTAAAAACGGAGCCAATCTTGGTCAATCGTCTTTTGAAACTTGCCATTGAAATTCAGCAAGTCCCCGCACCTACGCTTGAAGAAACCATGCGTGGCAAATTTATCCAACAAAAATTCCTGGATGAAGGCCAGATTCTGCAACAAATTCAGATTGATCCAACAGGAAACGTTCTGGCATGCTTACCTGGCAGTGGAAAACAACCCCCGTTGATCATCTCGGCTCACATGGATACAGTTTTTCCAATGGATACCTCGCTCACTGTCCGTTATGAGCAAGATCGGGTGTACGGACCGGGTATTGGGGATAATTCTATGGGCGTGGCAGGGCTTTTTGGCATCCTGTGGAAGCTGTGCGAACTAAATATCCAACTGCCAGGGGATATCTGGTTCGTCGCCAACACCTGCGAAGAAGGGTTGGGTGATTTACGTGGTATGAAAACACTGGTAAATCGGTTTGGGGCCTCACCAAAAGCCTACCTGATATTGGAAGGCATGGCCTTGGGGCATATATACCATCGAGGTGTCGGCGTTCAACGCTACAAAATCAGCATCAAGACAGAAGGCGGACACTCATGGACTGATTACGGGCGACCTTCAGCCATCCATGAACTTTCTAAATTAATCGCACATATTTCCTCGCTTGTCCTGCCCAAACAGCCACGTACAACGTTGAATGTAGGTCGTATCAGTGGCGGAACCAGTATTAACACCATCGCAGCCAATGCCTGGATGGAATTGGATTTGCGCTCGGAAGAACATGCTGCGCTGACTCGCCTGGTATTTCAAGTGGAAAATCTGGTGGAAAAAATCAGAAAACCTGGGGTATTGGTGGAAATGACCCCTATCGGTCAACGCCCATCTGGCGAAATGAGTGCCGATCACCCCCTGATCCAGTTGGCACAAGACTGCCTATGCCAACAAGGTCTTGACCCAATTCTGACAATCGGTTCCACTGATGCCAATATTCCACTAAGTAAAGGCTACCCAGCCCTGGTATTGGGTCTGACACATGGTGGAGGCGCGCATACAATCAGCGAATTTATCGAGACCGACTTGTTGGAGCAAGGGTTGGAGCATCTCGTTCAATTTGTGCGCAAAATCTGGGAATAAAGACCAGGCGTTTTTATTTTTTCAGATCAATTATTTCAAAAACCGAAATGGGTTCCCTTTTTCCCTTTACCGTCATGGGTTGCATGGGATTGACATTGACATATTCTTTCACACGTTCATATGCCAACCCACTGATAATAATCTGGTTTTTTCCGGAATTTTCCTGCAAACGTTTTGTAGTATTGACGCAATCTCCAATCGCCGTATATTCCAGGCGTTTTTCGGTCCCGATCAACCCCAAAATAGCATCACCATAATGAATCCCTACTCCAAATGACAGATGCGCCTCAGGTGGTAAAACTACATGCAATTGGGCAACCCGTTCACGAAGTTTAATCGCTGCACAGACGGCACGTAAAGTATGGTCAGCCTGTGGTACTGGAGCATTAAACCAGGCCATGACAGCATCCCCAAGAAATTTATCAACCGTACCTTCCTCTTCCAAAACAGCCTCAGCTCCAGCTGCCAGGTAACGATTCAACACTGAAACCAGCTCTTCCGGAGAATGTGTCTCGCTGAAACTTGTAAATCCGCGAATATCTGCAAACAATACAGTGATATCAATTCGTTTGCCTCCCAGTGCCAGGCTATCAGGGTCAAGCTGCTGAATAACTGCCGGGGAAACCATACGTTCAAATAATCTCCGCTGCGCTTCCAGGCGTTTTCGCTCAGTAAGGTCATCCAGGACAATCGCAACACCCTGGGTGAATTGTTCAGCATTTTTGAGCGGGGATAAGTTCAAACGCCATTCGACCGGGCCACGCAGTGGTAAGCTGTGACTGATCTCCAGGTCGGTTATGGTTGTATCTCTATTTCGAATATTGGCAACCTGCGGCAGAATATTGGCAGCAATGGATGGCAGGACAACATCCAGCTTTCTACCTATAACTTGCTGTGCTGTCTGCCCTATGATCACTTCTGCAGCACGATTGCACAGTGTAACCATGTCTTCGATATCAGCGGTAATAACCCCACTGGCGATTGAAGAAAAAATATTATCCATCATATTTTTCAGCCCAGTCACCTCAGCCAAAGTATTACGCAAGGATGCAAAGAGGCGCGCATTATCAATGGCAATCGCAGCCTGATTTGACAAAGCCATCAGTAAGTTTTTTTTCGATTCAGTAAAAATGCCGGAACGAATACGGTTATCCGCATAAATAACCCCGATAAGGGCATTTTTTAATTTTAACGGTACGCATAAAATCGAGCGCAGGTTCAAGGCAATGATACTTTCTTGCCCACCAAAGCGGGGATCCTGTTGGGCATTGGTGGTTAAAATGGATTCACCAGTCTCAATCACCCACTGTATAACCGTTCGACTAACAGCATACTCGTTTTCATTTAATGTTTCGTGCTCCCAATTTCGGGCTACCCGGGTGGACATTTGCCCGTTATCATCCTGCAGCATTAAGAATCCCCGTTCAGCCTGGGTCAGTTTAATTATGTTATCCATTACGATCTGCAGAACTTCATCCAATTGCAAAGATGAATTAATAATTTGTCCAATTTCGGTCAGAGCAAGCAAATTCTCACGTTCCTCTGTAAAAACAGAGACATCCCGCGCAATATAAAAAAGCTGGCTTTCCAATTGAGAAAGCTCTTCCAAAGTGTTGGGCTGTAAACTGGTCCGCAGGGGCAATATCATGGAACGAATACGCCCGGCAACCTGGCTGAGAGTCTTTAATTGATTTTCAATGCTAGCGGAACCATTGGTACTCATCACTACTCTCCATAAATCATGCGCCGGATAATTCTTTTAATAGTTAATAATCTGAGTTGCCAGCTAGCGCGGATGGCAGCAGGTACATCGGCTGGTTGATTAGTAAATAATGTTTTCTCAAGCGCCGTGTTTAATATTTCAATCTCTTCGGACGCATCCGGCAGCAAAGTCTTTAAAAGCATAACACGCTCAAAGGATGTAACGGAATCGGGTTGAGATTTTTTCAGCCAGTCCAGGGATTGATTAACTGCATGAAAAGCCCGCTCCACGGAACTGACTTCACTCCATCGCAACCAATGCTCAACCCAAGCTGGACTCTTGAGATTATAGAATGAATAAATCGCCTTCACTGCACGTGGTATTCTTTGAGAAAAGCTGCGCTGACGCTGCATGCTCCATGCTAATCCACCCACAGCCGCCAAAAATATACCGGAAATTATAACCCACAGCCATTTCTCAAGTGTCAAACCAAGAAATATAACAGAACGCGTACCGGTACCAGGCTCAATTCCATCTTCTTCACGGGCACGACGTGAGTTATTTGCTGAATTACCAGGGAGATCAGATAGCGGATTTGGAAAATTACCTGGAGTCACAGCCAACCCGCTGGGGCGAACAAGAACAGCCTGGGTAACAGTGGGTTCAAACTGTACCCAACCCAGTTTTGGGAAGTAAACCTCAGGCCAGGCATGTGCATGACGACTGCGCACGCTGTAAATCCTGTAATCGCCTTTTTCGCCCTCTGCAAAACCAACCACCATGCGAGCCGGAATACCAATGGATCGCAACAACATAACCTCAGCACTGGCATAATAATTACAAAAGCCACTTTTTTTATCAAATAAAAACCAGGCCAGGGCGTCTGTGCCAGGCGGGGATAAGGATACAGTTTCGGCATATGAAATATTTACACGCAAATAATTTGTAAGAGCTTCAACTTTATCAAAATTTGTTGGGCTATCCCTGGTTACATCAGTGGCAAGACGATTAAACGCTGGGGCAAGATCATCTGGGATCTGAAGGTAACGTTCCGTAATCCAGCTGGGATAGTCCGTCCCACTTTCACGTAATTCCTTCTGGGTTGGGTTGGAGAGCCAGGCGCGAATCTGGTAACGATCACCGGCATGTAATATTGGTAAAGCACTCCAACTGAGTGGATCAGTCTCACCTCCCTGACTGCTTGCAACCTGGACTGACCCCGTACGACTGGCCCAGACAGGCAGGGAAGGTGTAGCAAGCATGGCACTTTGATTGGTTTGCCAGGTAAAAGTAAATTCAGCAACGGGTGCGGGATCCATATCTATACGTACATAAGCGCCTGACCCAGGCTCGAAAGGAGCGTTTTGACTGTTTAGTGTTTGCCAACTCCCATTTTGATAGGTATCATAGGTGCGCATACGCCAATATAGGCGAGGAAGATTGTTGTCCGGAACAACTACGCTAAAAAGCTCTGCTTCACCTGTGCCAGCCGAGCGCCCAAGTCCCATCACATCGCCATACAACTCACCGGTAGTGTTGTAAATTCTGCTGGTATTCAAAGCCGCCAGGATTTCGTCCATCCGTTTACGGACAGTTTCAAAGGGTTCATTAACATTTCGCCAGGCACTGGCTACTGCTGGCAAAACTGCTGAGGGAACCGGCAGTAGCCAGGCTGTGATAATAATAATTGCTGCCATGCTGGCAATATTCTTGTTCAAATCGAATTCCGGATCACTGCCCGCCACGATATTCTTTTTCTCCCATCGCTCCCGGGAATTAAGTAAATTAATCCGCCCGGTAAGCATCAAGGCCAGAAAAAAGTAAAAAGCCAGACCCCATATACGATCTGGTTTGAAACCGTCATAATATTGAATTATCAATATAGGGATCGTTGTGGGAAGTAATACAGAAAAAATGGTCCGGTTTCGAATTAGCCTGAAACCGCTAAAAATGCCTATAAACCAAAATATTATAGACATCAATGTAACGAAAAAAATATAGTCTTCGATTGGTTTTCCACCGAGTAGATTGCCTATAGTAACTGACAATCTTCCAAACAGGCTGGCAAGTTGTCCTATAACCGTTTCTTCGCCAATAATTATCCTGCTTAAATGCATGGGAATAACAAAAATTGTGTACAACACCAATAACAATTGTAAGTAAAATCGCCTGAACTGGCTGAGTCCCATGGCCAGTCCCAAAACAGTACCTAAAACCGCCAATACCTCCACATAACCCAGGTCAGGAGTCCAGTTGGTTGTATCCAGGCGAACAGCAGCTGTAAATACTGCTGAAATTAACAAACCAGCAGCCAATCCATCAAACTGAGTATATGAGTAAGTTTTCATACCTTAGTGCTCCGCACATTGAGTGTACAATAATAGCAGTTTATTCGTCAATTGAAAAAAAGGTGTCAATCCGATAGCCAGGGATAAAATAACAATTCAGCTCCACACGGCCGGCTTGACGCTAGATAGTTATTTTCAAAATCCGGTCGGTTTCTGTTTTGCAATCTAAATACAAGAAATTTCCCGAAGGGGAAGGAGGATACAGAATTGGAAACTATCTGGAATAGTGGGATCAACTTTATTGTCTGGTTTCAGGGGTTTGGCACCTGGCTCACCATCCCAATGAAATTTTTTTCATTCTTGGGTTCTGAAGAATTTTACCTGTTGATTCTACCTGTCATCTACTGGTGTATAGACGCCGGTCTTGGGTTGCGTATCGGCAGTATTGTTTTATTTTCCAATGGGCTAAATGACATCCTCAAATTGACCTTGCACGGCCCACGACCTTACTGGTATAGCACTCAGGTGAAGGCCTTTGCAGCTGAAACTTCCTTCGGGGTTCCATCCGGTCATGCACAAATTTCTACCAGCCTGTGGGGTATGGGCGCGGCATACTTCAAACGGTTTTGGGCCTGGTTTTTAGCGGGTTTTGTAATTCTAATGATCGGGCTCTCTCGATTGTACCTTGCTGTACATTTTCCACATGATGTCCTGGCTGGTTGGGTAATTGGATGTTTAACACTCTGGATATTTTTGAATAAATGGGACGCAGTCGCTGCCTGGACGCAGAAGAAATCCATGGGACAACAAATTGGGATAGCCTTTTCAGTATCCATGATGATGCTCATTATGGGGATACTGGCCTATGGTACGTTGAAAGGTTGGGTTCTACCTGTTGAATGGCTGGCAAATACGCAGCAAGCTGGTCTGGATGTGCTTCCCTCACCGGTTTCGCTTGATTCTTCCATCACTTCAGCCGGAGTACTGTTTGGCATGTTGGCCGGTGCAGCCTGGATGAATGCCAAAGGTGGGTATGATGCCAATGGAACATTCAACCACAAGGTCTTGAGATTATTCCCCGGTATACTCGGCACCTTGGTTCTTTACCTCGGATTGCGTGCAATCTTTCCGCGTGGAGATATGTTTATCGCCTACTTCTTGCGATATATCCGCTTTGCCCTGGTTGGTTTATGGATCAGTGCCGGAGCTCCCTGGTGCTTTCAAAAGCTAAACCTGGCTCAAAAAAAGAAATCCTGAAAAGGCAGCACGAATATTGTTTGTCAGGGTTTGATATAATCTGAAACATAATATTATTTTTGTCCACTTGGGCTGAATCTTTATAGACTAATGACACTTGAAAAAGGAACACTCCTAAACGGGCGTTACCGAATTGTGGAAATCCTGGGCCAGGGGGGTATGGGATCGGTTTATCGCGCTTTGGATGAAAATCTGAGCGTGGAGGTTGCCGTTAAGGAAAATTTATTCGCAACCGATGAATATTCGCGCCAATTTCGGTTGGAAGCAGTTATTTTAGCAAATGTACGGAACCTGCACCTGCCACGCGTCACCAATCATTTTGTGATGGGAGACAATGGGCAGTACCTGGTTATGGACTATATTGAAGGGGAAGACCTGCGCCAACGCATGGAGCGCTTGGGAACAATTCCAGAAGAAGAAGCCATCCTGATTGGCGCCGCTGTTTGTGATGCACTTAGTTATTTACATTCCCGCACGCCTCCAGTATTGCATCGTGATATAAAGCCCGGAAATATTAAGATAACATCAAATGGGGAAATTTTTCTGGTGGATTTTGGGCTGGCAAAACTGGTACAAGGCAGCCAAACTACTACCACCGGAGCACGCGCCATGACACCGGGTTATTCACCGCCCGAACAATATGGCACGGCCCGCACTGACCCTCGCTCGGACGTATATTCATTAGGCGCCACCTTGTATGCAGCCCTATCAGGTATTATCCCTGAAGATGGTCTGGCGCGGGTTATGGATAACCTACAGTTGACCCCCTTGCGAAAACACAATCCCAAAGTTTCCCGGCGCCTGGCTGCCGCTATCGAAAAAGCAATGGAAGCTTATCCGGATGAGCGTTATCAAACAGCCGGTGACTTTAAGCATGGGCTGCTCCTCTCCAGCTCAAAAACGCTGCGTTTTGTTGAAATGGACTTGAATATCAGCGTGGAGCCACCTCCAGAAGATTCTTCCCAATCCGGGAAGGTCGATCTGGAAGGTACAGCCAGAACTCTAAATACATCGCAAAATACACTGGTAGACGATATCGCCATCGCATCATTGCGTTTAAAACGCCGGCTTCGACGTTTTTCTGGCTTGGGTGCGTGGGGCGTGGTTTTGTTATTTCTTGTTGTAGGCGGAATTGCCTGGGTTAGAAATCCTGTTTTTCGAACTGGCTTGATGAGCGTGCTACCCGGGCAAAGTGCCAGTACATCCCAGGCACCTACGCAAGTATTGTCCTCCACAAAGTTTACACCAATCCCAGCCATCCCTACAAAGACTATCGTTCCATCACCAAACAATACCAGTTTGCCAGCTACAGCCTCTCCCACACCCATGGGTGGCGGGCTGGGTGAAATTGCATTCGTTTCAAACCGGACCGGAATGCCGCAAATATACACAATACGCCCGGATACTAGACAAACCTTTCAATTAACCAATGAACAGGATGGCGCCTGTCAACCAGATTGGTCCCCCGATGGTTTACAGATTGTCTATATTAGTCCATGCCTGCAAAAAAAAGAGACATACCAGGGCTCCAGTCTGTTCATTTTGGATTTAGCAACAAAAAACCGTACAGCATTACCGGTTAGTCTGGGAGGGGATTTTGAACCTGCCTGGTCGCCAGACAAGAAACATATCGCATTTACTTCGTTACGCGACGGATACATGGAAATTTACATGATCAACCTGGAAAATAACCAGGTCACCCAATTAACCAAAACACACAATATCTTAGGTGGAGTCTATTCCCGGCAACCTGCCTGGAACCCATATGGGTCGCAACTTGTGTACACCCTCAAACGCCAGGGTCTGACGCAAATATGGGTCACAACCGATGGCGATGCCAATATGAACAAGTCTAATACCCAGCTTGTACAAAGTGGTAATACGCTCCTCGATTCTTTGCCAGCCTGGAGCCCGGACGGCCTGACGATTGTTTTCAACCAAACCAACTTTAACGGTACCGCCCCCTATAAGTTGATGACCATTGCTTACGAAAAAAGAGATTTAAAACAAGCTCTTCCGATCGCCATGAGTGTATCACCAGTTGTAAATGTAAGTTTTTCACCCGATGGACAATGGCTGGTTTTTGAAAGTTGGCCTAAGGACCCGAAAAACCAGGATATTTACATCACCACTGTTGCCGGGACCAACAACACTCGTCTTACCACTGATCCTGGTGATGATTTTGATCCCGCCTGGGCACCCGCGATTCATAATTAATACTCAATGTCTTTGATTGAGTGAGAAAATTATTCGCCCAATCAGCTCTTCGAACTGTTTCATGAACTCTATAACCAGCTGAATGTTCCGCTCTGGAATGATTTCAGCCATCAGGTTCTGGCCCAGGTTCGGCAATATTCAATTAATAATTTTCCCCACGGACGGCCGATCTGAATAATAAAAAAAAATCTCCCAATTTTTCGCTGGGAGATTTTTTGTTATTTTGAGAAACGGTAGTTCAGGCTGCCAGCCAACCACCATCGGCGGGGATGATGGCGCCGTTGATATAGCGCGAGTCATCTGAAACCAGGAAGAGTGCCAGCTTGGCAATATCCAGTGCTTCCAACTGAGCCGGAATAAGACCATAGTAAACCTGGGCACGCTGGCTGCCGGCTGCATCCATTTTGCTCATATCCACGCTCCCTGTAATATTAGTTTTTACTGCACCGGCAGCAATCGCATTACAGCGAATGCCTTCGTGAACATAACGCCAGGCCATACTGCTGGTCAAACCAATCAGTGCATGTTTTGATGTTGTATAGGCAGCGCCGGCTGCTGCGCCGCTTACGCCTGCAACTGAGGCGATATTAAGAATCACCCCACTATGATTGGAAACCATATTCTTGATGGCCTGACGTGAAAGGTACATGGGCCCATTCACATTAATTCCCATGACTCGCTCCCACATTTCATTGCTTACTTCGCCGGCACCTTCATTATTATCCATTACCCCGGCGTTGTTAACCAGGATATCCACACGGCCATAAGCCGTTACAGCAGTATCCACCAAAGCCTCAGCCTCGGCTTGCACGGCAACATTACCTTTTACACCAGTTATTTCTCCACCCGTTGAACGAATAAGTTTGACCGTTTCATCCAATGTCTGTTCATTCCAATCACCAATCACAACTTTTGCACCCTCTTTTGCAAAGAGAATTGCCATTTCACGTCCCATACCAGATCCGCCACCAGTAATGACTGCAATTTTTCCATTAAGTTTCATTTTAAGTTCCTTATAGTAGAGTATTTTTACCACTTTTATTGTGATAAATTTCACTATAACAGAAGCAACCAGTAATTACAAGAATAGTGTCAAAATGTCTGACATAACTCTTACAGATGAGCCCTGATTTCAACAAAGATCGGAGACTTATCAAAAGTTGGACTGTATTTACACTAACAGAAAACTTACCTTAAAAGAACTTTTGTTCGAAAATATTTTAAGATAAGCGTCGGTTTTGTTTCGCTCAGGGGATGCTATAATGATTTTATCTTCTAGGAAAATGAACTAAAAATGGCTGAATCCTTCGTCCACCTACACACACATACTGTTTATTCGCTGCTCGATGGTTTTTCAAACATCAAGAAGCTGGTCAAACGCGCCAAGGAAATGGAAATGCCCGCTCTGGCCATTACCGACCACGGCACCATGTTTGGCGTAATTGAATTTTACAATGCTGCCAAAGAAGCTGGAATCAAACCCATCATCGGCGTAGAAACCTATATGGCTGCCCGCCGCATGCAGGATCGCGATTCGAAACTTGATAAAAAATCCAGTCACTTATTATTATTAGCAGAAAACGAAACTGGTTATCAGAACCTGTTAAAAATAACTTCGGCAGCCCAGATGGATGGCTTTTATTACTTTCCGCGGATTGATCATGAATTTTTAGCAGCGCATTCAGATGGGCTAATTGCCACTTCAGGATGCATGTCTGCCGAAATTCCACGACAGCTGATCGATGAAAAACCGGAAGAAGCTGTCAAACGCATGAATTGGTACTATGACGTCTTTGGTCCAGACCGCTTCTATGTGGAGCTGCAGCAGCACAACATCTCGGAATTGGTCAGCCTGAACAAAAAGCTGGTGGAGTTGGGTGCCAAATATTCCGCCAAGTTTGTTGCCACCAACGACGTCCATTACATTGAGCAAGCTGATGCCCAATATCAAGATATCCTGCTTGCCATTCAGACCGGTAAACTGCTCAGCGATCCAGATCGCATGCGCTACGATTCGCAAACCTTTTACCTGCGTTCACCACAGGAAATGAGCGCTCTGTTTTCAGAAATTCCAGAATCGCTTTCAAATACCGTGGAAATTGCAGAACGCTGCCAGGTGGACCTCGGGTTCAAGGGTTATCATCTTCCAGAATTCCCCGTACCGGATGGCTATACCGCCGAATCGTACCTGCAGTATCTGTGCGAAATAGGTCTCGAAAAGCGCTACGGCAGTCACAAAAACGACCCGGAAATCCGTGAACGCCTCGATTTTGAACTGGGTGTGATTCACAATATGGGCTTCAATGCTTACTTTTTGATCGTTTGGGACCTGTGCCGGTACGCTAAGGAAACAGGCATTTGGTACAACACACGTGGTTCTGCTGCTGGCTCATTGGTCGCCTTTACACTTTTCATCACCCTGGTCGACCCCATTCAGCACCAGCTGCTCTTTGAACGCTTCTTAAATCCAGGGCGTATTTCCATGCCAGATATCGATCTGGATTTCCGCGATGATCGCCGCTCGGAAATGTTGGAGTATACCGCGCGAAAATATGGGGACGACAAGGTGGCCCAGATTATCACCTTTGGCACCATGGCTGCTCGTGGCGCATTACGCGATGTGGCCCGAGTAATGGATATCCCCATTCCAGAAGTAGATAAAATCGCCAAGCTGGTGCCAAACATCCCGGGCAAACCCATGTCGCTCTCTGAAGCGCTGGCAGAAGTGCCCGACTTTAAAGCAGCCTATAACGCCGACCCCAAGGTAAAAAACCTGGTGGATACAGCCATTCACATGGAAGGCGTTGTGCGCAATGCAGGCACCCACGCCGCCGGATTGGTGATTGCAGATAAGCCCATCACCGAATATTTACCCATCCACCGGCCCACATCCAACTCGGAAGAATCACCTGTAAAAACCGTTACCCAGTTCGAAATGGGTATTCTGGAAAGCATGGGTATGTTGAAGGTCGACTTCCTGGGGCTTTCCACATTGACGGTCATGGCGCGTGCTTGCGATCTGATCATGCTGCGGCACAACATCGCTTTCACCCTGGATGATATTCCAACCGACGACCCCGAAACCTTTGAAGTCATGGGACGCGGTCAAACCGCCGGGATATTCCAATTGGAAGGCAACGGGATGACGCGCTGGGTTGTGGAAATGAAACCCAAAAATCTGGATAACATCATCGCCATGGTAGCGCTTTATCGCCCCGGGCCTATGGATTTTATCCCCTCCTATATTAAAAGAATGCACGGTGAGGAAGTCATTGATTACCGGCACCCATCCCTGGAACCGATTTTCAGCGATACCTATGGTATTCCTGTCTACCAGGAACAGATCATGCGCGCCGCAGTGGACCTGGCGGGCTACTCGCGCTCCGAATCGGATGATTTACGCAAAGCCATCTCCAAAAAACAAGCCGATAAAATTGCCAAGCACAAGGATAAATTCGTCCACGGCGCATCTGAAAAAACGATGGACAAGGAAACCGCCACTGCCATCTTTGAAGATTGGGAGAAGTTTGCGCGCTACGGCTTCAATAAATCACATGCCGCCGACTATGGGTTGATCTCGGTCCAGACGGGTTATCTCAAAACCCATTATCCCGCCGAATATATGTGCGCCCTCATGTCAGTTTTCAGAGATGATGGCGCAAAGGTTGCCTTATACATAGCCGACTCGCGTGCTATGGGAATAGATGTACTGCAGCCGGATGTCAATCATTCCATTTTTGATTTCAGTATTGAAGATGTGGAAATCCCAGCCAAAGAAGGTGAAAGCGTCTCTGGACAATCCGAAAAAAGGACCAAACCAGCAATCCGTTTTGGCCTGGGTGCGGTAAAAAACGTGGGACGTGGACCGGCAGACTTGATCGTCAATGGACGACAGGGCAAGCCATTCAGTGACCTGAATGATTTTGCACGCCGGGTGGACATGCGCGCCGCCGGAAAGCGCGCCCTGGAATGCCTGATCAAAGTCGGGGCTTTTGACTTTTTTGGTGATCGCGCCGCTCTTCTGGCTGCTCAGGAGCGGATCGTGGCGGCAAGTGCCAGTCACTTCCGCTCAATTGAGAGTGGGCAGTTATCCATGTTTGGCGGCAGCTCGGGTGTTAAGGAAGAAAGTATCGTTCTACCAACTGGTCTCAAGGTGGAAAAAAAGGAAGCCCTGGGCTGGGAACGCGAACTGATCGGTGTTTATCTCTCCGATCACCCACTTTCAGCTTATGCCGAATTATTGATCCAGGCTGTCAGCCATAATGCCCTCACCTTGTTGGATGCTGCGCATGAAGAACGCGTTCGAGTGGCAGGCATGGTAGTGGCAGTCCGCCCTTTTAAAACAAAATCCGATAAAATGATGGGTTTTGTCACCCTGGAGGACCTGCATGGCAACCTGGAACTGGTTATCTTTCCCAAGACCTGGGAAAAAGTACGCCTGCTGTTTGAAGATGGAAAGGTCCTGATTGCAGATGGAAAATTGGATGCCACCAGCACCCCGCCCAAGATCCTGGTGGATGATATCCGAACTCAGGTGGACGTCAAAATTGCCGCCTTCAATACACCACTGCCCACACCACCCTCCGAATCGGAACCAACCTTTCAGAGAAATACCCAGGCCTACAAACCCAATCCGAACCAGGCAGCCCAGGCAGCGCAATCTGTCCAGCAGCAGCCAGGCACGCCCCAAACCGATTGGACTACGCCCACCGAAAATGCAGTCAAACCGGCAGCCGTAGCAATACAAAACCCGACAACCGGTCCTGTAATAACGTCAGCCGCCAAACAAGCAAGCGCTGTCCCCGATGAACTCGACTGGGAAGACGATATGCCTCCCGAACCGGACGCGCCACCCGACTGGGGCGAGTACAGACCTGCAGAAAAGACATCCTTTGCAGCGGCTACACCCATGGATGATATGCTTTCCCTGGAACATCTTGAACCTCTGGCAGAAACACCAAGTCCCAGGTCTTCAGCACCCAAAGAACATATTTCTCCGCCCGCTGTGCAAATTCAGAGCGGAGTGGCAAAAGAAATCATAAAACCTGAGAAACCCGTTCTTGCTCCAGTTCTCAGCCCAATTAAGCCGCCCATATTGGAAGAACCCGTGGCTGATGATCAACCTGCACGTCTGATCACCATCTTTCTGCGCCCAAGCGGCGACAATGACCGTGATCGCCGCCGGATCAAAAATGTATATTTGATCCTGATTGCACACCCTGGCAAGGACCGTTTTCAGTTCCAGGTCTTTGAAAATGGACGCGGTCACCTGCTGGACTTTCCAAACGACAGCACTCGTATCTCAACCGATATGCTGGCAAGTTTGAAAAAACTGTTGGGAAGCGAAGCCTGGCGGTTGGAAGAGATTACACTTCAATAACCTAAAAAAAAGCGGCCCAACGGCCGCTTTTTTATATCAGATTGTGCGCACTGCCGCGCAGCGTTCACAATCACTGCGATCACAAAGCAAGGCATAGCGGTCTTTTTTTATCAGCTCAATCACCCTGACCATTAAAGCCCGCAGGGGCAAGGCTCGCACCACTGCGCTTCCAACAATGACGGTTTTGGTAAAATCGCGCACTTCAGGCTCAATCACCTCAAATCCGGCCGAACAGCCAGGAAAACCGGGGCAGGCAACCACCCCGGACTGGGTCTGGGCCCAGCGCATAAATTGTTTTCGCCCAGCTAATTTTTCTCCAAAGTGTATGCTTGTATTGGCTGTATGATCCACTCCCAGCAAAAACACCCAGCCATCCTGTTCCACCAGGGACCGAATGGGCGCAAAGGGATCTTCCAACGTTTGTGTAGCCAGAATTTTATCGGCATTGAAACCGATAAAAGACAGGATCGGATGTGTTGAGCGCCGCGCCTCCGGCCATTTACGCATACTCTCGGGCACCACACCCATCAACGAGTCAGACACCATGTCAGATTGAAAAGGCTCGGCTAGTTTATTCCACTGCTGCCCGCGAATATAATTGACGGCATTATTGGCAGGGCCCGAGATAGGTGTCACCATCGTTTTATAGGTATGGGACGGCATAATAAAAGAACGGGTGATGTAAGACAGACCAGTCACTATCGCGTCTGGGCCGCCCTGGATCGGGCCAAAAGAACTGAGAGAGGCGTGTGCAATCACCGGCCTGTCGTTAAACGGACCGAGGCTTTCAAAGGCAAGGATCAGATCATTATAGGTCAACACAATTTAACTCCACCAAAAAAGATAACCCTCATTTGCCCTGCCAGCCTGGCTTGCGTTTTTCTACAAAAGCCTGCATACCTTCCTTCTGATCGAAGGTATCAAACAAATCATAAAACAAGTTACGTTCCTGTTCCAGACCAGCCGTCAGGGAGGCCTCATAAGCATAATTAACGGCTTGCTTGGCCGCAGCCAGCGCCAGAGGCGCACGTGCTGCAATTTCCGTCGCCACGGATAGACCTGCCTGCAACAGCAGTTCAACCGGCACCACCCGATTTACCAAACCAAAGTGAAGTGCTTCCGCCGCGGAAAGTGTGCGATTGTTGAGCACCATTTCCATGGTCAGGGCTTTACCCAGCACACGAGCCAGGCGCTGGGTGCCGCCCCCACCCGGTATAACCCCAATGGTCACTTCCGGTTGTCCAAAACGGGCAGTCTCAGAAGCGATGATTAAATCACAGGCCAGGGCCAACTCGCAGCCACCACCCAGTGCAAAACCGCTGACTGCGGCTATGATTGGTTTGTGGATCTGTCGCAAACCCTCAAAAAGCTTTACAAAACCGTTGGCACGCATCCCGTCCGAGGTGGCACCCACCATAAACTTGATATCCGCCCCGGCCGCAAAAACACGTTCCGAACCCGTCAGTAGCATCGCGCCAATAGCCGGATCGGCATCAAAAGCAGTCAACGCCTGGTTCAGCTCAAACAGCAATTGCGGGTCAAGTGCATTCAGTGCCTGCGGACGATTGAAGGTGATCATCCCCACCCGCCCACGTGTATCAGTGATAATGGAAGTATAGGTCATTGTCAACTCCTTGGGATAATTATACCCATCCCAGTCACAAATTGCGCTTTCCTCCGTGGGGGAAAAAGCGGAATTTGTGACTGGGATGGGCATTATGTATATATACCAGTGACCGTTTTTTTTATACGATCATAACCGTCCACCCGAAATCACTGGAGTGATTAGCATTATAATTATCGTATGCTAGGCTTTTATTTCACCCCTATATCTATCAGTTACCTGACACAGTTCATACTCGCCAGCGGGATTATTATCGTCCTGATCCTGCATTTGCGCCTGCCCAACAACCAGATTACACGTTCTTTTCTTCTGACCTGGTTTATGGGCTTCGTTACCATTTTTATTGGAATGCTCTTTTTTGAATCCGTCACCCTCGGCCCACTGCATTTATATATTGGGTACCTTGAAAACCCAATCCTGGCAATTGCGCTGGTTTTTTTGCTACAGTTTGCCTATCGTTTTCCAATGCTGCCCATTCGGCGCAGGTGGGAAGGTTTCGTGGTCCTGGGACTAAGCCTGGCATATGCCCTGGCGGAAATTTTATTCGCGTTTTATCGTATCATCCACCTTCAAATGGGAGAAGTCATGTTTCGGGACAGGCTGGGTGATTACATCCAGCTGATGTTCTTCCTCTGGATCCCCCTGGTTTTTCTCTATCGTTTTACCGCATTAACCACCGCCAGTGAACAGGGTTTGCGTCGCAAATTCACTGACATGCTGCATCCGAGCGATCCAGAAGCCCAGAAACAGCGCAAGATCTTCTGGGCCAACCTGGCGGTACCGGCCACACCTGAGTTACGCGCCATTCGTATGTTCATCTTTACAGCCATTTTGCTGCCCTGCCTGGCCGTTTTGGATATTGCCAGTGGCTATAACCTGGTTTCTGCGACTCTTGGAAGTCTGGGAACCTCGCTGTGTATCCTGCTGGGATTATTCACTTTCTCAATGGCCTATCTGAATTACCAGAAGGATGGTATCTCCTTCATGGTCAAACTTGCATTTACCAGTTTGACGCTCATCCTGGCGATACTGATTGGTGTTAGCTGGGTTATTTCCCCGCCATATGTAAAAAAGTATCAACCTTTACTGCCTACCGAAAAACAATCTGTGCAGTTCACACCCAATGAATTTGGTGGGTACGATATTACCCACCCACCCTTCACCTATCAAAATGACCTGGGGCCCAATTACCCGCTTGGAAACTCGATCCTGGAAGCCTGTCTTCCAATAAATTTTGAATTTCGCTTTTATCGCGAAAAATATTCTCAGGTTTACGCTTGCAAGGACGGGGTTATCAGCCTGGGAAATCCGGTGGTTTTTCGCAACATCCGAAACAATTACGGCGCCGGATTGCCATTGATCCTGCCCTTATTGACCAACCTGGCCCCCGAAGATTACCCCGGCAGCGTCCACATCAATCATCAGCCAGAGAATCTGGTCATCACCTGGGATGAACAACACGGTTATTATCAGCCCCAGGCCAGGTTTACCTTCCAGGTTGTTTTGCGAAAAAATGGCATCTTTGAATTTAATTACTATGGCATACCAACACTCGAAAGCGGTTTGCTCACCTAAAATACAGGCGATGATTCCGGCGCCAGTATTTGGGCTATAGGCGCTCTTCCGGGCAACCGGGCTGGTACACAGTCGCCACAGATCACATCCCTCATGCAGAATACTCCATTGCGCAGCGGGGCAGCCGGAGTGTTGCAAGATTACCAACTCGATTTTCGCCAGTATCTAAACAATCTTTATTTTCCTCTGGCTGGCATGATCCTTTTTTCCTGCCTGGTGATGAGCATTGGTCTGCCATTCCTGATCCATTACAACCTGATCCGACCCCTGAATGGTCTACTCAAGGGTGTGAAACAGATGGATGCCGGCAATCTGGATGTGCAGGTAGGCGTTTATTTCAATGATGAGATCGGCTTTTTAACTGAAGCCTTTAATAAAATGGCAGTTTGGCTGCATTCGCTGGTGACAACTCTGGAAGACCGGGTGACAGCACGCACGTTGGATCTGGCTGCAGCCAACCAGAAACTAAGCGAAGAAATGAATATTCTTGAAACTGCCCAGGCCCAGCTGCTGCGCCAGCAACGGCAGATGGCCACACTTGAAGAACGGGAACGCCTGGCACGCGATCTGCACGATGGGCTGGGGCAGGTGATGGCTTCCATCAACCTGCAGACCCAGGCGGCACAGTCTTTTCTTGTAAAAGGCGAAGTGGATGCAGCTGAAATCAATCTAAAAAGCGTGGTGGACCTTTCACAGGATGCCAACACCAATATTCGCGGGTATATCCTGGGACTGCATGAAGTCATCCCCACAAATAAAAACCTGATGGAAACCTTGCAAATATATGTAGAAACCTTCAGCGCAGAGACAGGCATCCGGGCCTCGCTCAACTGGCCCACCAATGTTCCAACGCCACTTTTCCCACCCGCGGTGGAGGAACAGGTCCTGCATATCATCCAGGAAGCACTGACCAATACCCGCAAACATGCCCACGCCCAACGAGTGGAAGTAATCTTCAGCTTTGATACCAGCCAGGCCCAGGTTATCATTTTAGATGATGGGGTTGGGTTTGACAACAATCAAGCGCCAGCCCAAGGTCTGCACTTTGGGCTGGGCATGCTAAAAGAACGCGCCGAAATGATCGGTGGCCGTTTGGATGTCCGCAGCATCCCAGGGCAAGGCACCAAGGTCCTGCTTTTCATCCCACGTCTGGCTGTACCCGACCCAAGCGAAACGGGCCTGAAGAGTGTACACGGCATGCGCGTACTACTGGTAGATGACTCACCCATCTTTCTGGAAGGGTTGCGCAGTTTGCTGATGGCGCGCGGTTTGATGGTGGTAGGCCTGGCACAGAATGGGCTACAAGCTCTGGAGAAAACCCGCCTGTTGCGCCCGGATGTAATCATCATGGATGTTATGATGCCAGTCTGCAACGGTCTGGATGCACTGCGCCTGATCAAACCTGAATTTCCAGAGATCAAAGTAGTCATGCTGACCGTGAACGCCGATGACAGCATGCTGTTTGACGCGTTAAAGAGCGGCGCCGCGGGTTATTTGCTGAAGAATCTGGATGCAAATGAGTTTTGCAATTTACTGGCGGGTCTCTCACGCGGGCAGGCACCGCTCACACCCGAGCTGGCCGCACGCTTACTATCCGAGTTTGCCTCCAGGGCTGGATCCGGCAGTACCAGCGACGACCGCAGACGCTCAGACGAGGAATTGTCCATCCGGCAGCGTCAGATTTTGGAACTACTGGCAGGTAACCTTTCATATAAAGAGATTGCGTTGATGCTAAAACTGAGCGAGGCCACCGTAAAATACCACATGGGGCAAATACTGGAACGGCTGCACCTGCTGAACCGGGCTGAAGCAGTGGCTTACGCCCGGCGGCTGAGACAAAAAAAATAAGACAGACAAAACTTCCGAAGGCTTAGGCCAGCTTCGGAAGTTTTTATCGCTCAAGGATCGTGGTGATGTGGTCAATAATGGACTTGGCAAAAGTGTATAATTAGACAAACAGAGGAGAATAAAATGACCTTGATAGAACAAATACAAAATCAGGCACAAAAGCTGCCACCCGAAAAACAGAGGGAGGCACTCGACTTTATCACCTTCCTTCAACAGCGCATTTCGAATCCGGTTTCAAGTCAGACAAAGAAAAGGAAACGGCTTGAGAAGGCGTTTAATACCCTGGCAGAACTGGGAACATTCGCGGATATCACAGATCCGGTTGAATGGCAGAGACAAAATCGCAAAGATAAACCATTACCAGGCAGAGATTCATAATGCTTGTAGATAGCAACATCATTATTTATGCTGCATCAGGAAATTTTCCTGACCTGGTGAATTGGTTTTTGGAAAATGAACTTTCCGTTTCTGCCATAAGTATGGTGGAAACACTGGGTTATCACAAATTCAAATCGCGTGAAAAAGCTGCGCTCGACACAATCTTCTCAGCTTTGACCATCATTTATCCATCCCCAGAAGTGATCTTCCCCTGATTTATCATCCCCGCGGACGCGGGGATGTTTTGTAATACAAAGTCACTTTCGTTGTATAAATAGATAGAAACCCTCACAGGAGAATTCTTTGCAGCCACTATTTCGGCCCAGGTCTGTCTCGCTAGCCGAAGCCTTTGACAAGGTTTACCCGGCCATCTTTCGCTATTTTCGCTATCGCGGCGCGAATGCCGATACTGCCAATGACCTTGCCTCAACAACTTTTGAGCGGGCATTGCTGCATATTGCGACATTCGATCCGCAACAGGCGCAAATCCAAACCTGGCTATTCGCCATTGCTCATAATATTGCCATCAACCACTGGAAAGCAGAAAATGCGCATGGATTTGTTGACCTTGATGATGACCTGCCTACCCCGGACGATCTGCCTTTGGAGCAAACCATCATCCTTGCGCAGGATAAGGCGCAGATCCTGCCTGCCTTGCAAGCGCTGGATGACCGCTCCCGTGAAATTGTGGCCCTCAAATTTGGCGGGCTGCTAACGAACCGCCAGATCGCCGAACTTACCGACCTGACCGAAAGCAACGTGGGGGTCATCCTTTATCGCGCTCTCTTAAAACTGCGCACCCTGCTCACCGCCCCCACGGAGGCGCGCCATGAATGATCAAATGAAGCAATTTTCCCTGCACCTCGACCAACTGCTTGGCATCCATCCTGGAAAAATCAACACAGCTATTACCAGCCCACATGATGACTCCGCCTTACAAATCGCCAGCCTGCTCAAAGAGATGGACTTTGACGCGGAACTCGCAACCAGGGCAGGCATCCGTTCGCGTTGGATCAGCCAAACCCAGGCCAACCCCTCGCCCACCCGCCGCAGGATCGCTTTCCGAAGCGCCTGGTTTGCCGCGTTGATCATCGCGCTTGCTTTGCTGATTGCCTTCCGCCAACCTGTTCTGGCAGCCGTGAGCCAGCTGTTTGGTTATGTTTATATTCAGGATGCTGGCTTTCTTCCGGCAGTTTCAACCCGGGTATTGCAGCAACCAGTCCGTCAGGAACATGCCGGGCAAAGTCTGACCATCACGCGCGGGGTCGCTGCACCAAGCGAAACCACACTCTGGTTGGAATACAGCGATACCGCGCGCCCGGTGGATGGCGCAACGCTGACAACACAGTCCGGTTTCCAACTGAAGGTTCTCTCTTGGGAGTACTCACCGAACAACCCCGATACGCACAACGTGGTGATGCACTTCCCACCCTTACCAACGGGTGCAGCACTAACGACATTATCCCTGCCTGAAGGCTGGCAAATCCCGCTGGAATGGATCCCGGCTTTCCAATCGCACCTGCCGGATGTGCGAGCCGTGCCTTATCCAGCCACTGCTTCCCCCGAAGCCACAGCCTACCTTGTTGTAACACCGCAGCAGGAGCTGCCCTTGAATAACCCCGGGGGAATATGTCAGGAAAAACACGGGATGTGGCTGTGTGTATTGGCAGCGACAACGTCCGCGCTCCAGGCCGGAACTGGTACCGAATCGAAACCCACTTCCGTGCTGGTTCAAACCCAGTCACTCCTGCCGGCGTTGTCTGAAAAAGTCTGGATGGGGGCAATTTGGCAATCAGGGGTCAGGCTGACTGACGCAAAAGGAAATGTCTACCCACTCAGCGATTACCGGAATGGCGCCCTGCTATTCCCTGCCATTCCGGCGAACCAAAATGTAACCCTGACCGTCCCGGCAGTGCTGGCCAGCCTGGATATCAGCGGACAGTCGATAACAGTGGATTTGGGCAGCGACCCTCAGCCCGATACCGTCATTCCGCTCGACATTACCATACCCATAATGGGAATGAGCGTCCATTTCAGTAAGGCCACTTTTGTTGGCGATGGAGTCAGCGGCCTGCGCTTAATATTGAATGCCGACCCCGTTCAAACTGTGGATGGTGTCACACCCATTTCCGTTGAAATTGGCAAACCCGATCGCGTGGATGATCTTTACGGCGGGGGTATGCTGGATGGCGGCCAGGATATTTTTATCGAGTTAATGCGGCCGGCGGGGAAAATCACAGGCATTATAAACATCCCATTGGATAAGGCCATCGTTACCGTGCAGGGCCCATTCGAAATTAGCTTCAACCTGCCCGAGGCAGCTTCCATCAGCCCCACACCTGTCATCGCCGATCCGAACACCTTCTCCCCAGCCCCAAGCGCCACGCCGATCGTGCTGGATTCTTATCGATACAACGGGGCAACCCTGCAGCCCGGCGACCTGCTTTACACGGTATTGGCTGGCGATAATACAAATGTGTATGTTTTCCCCGCAAGAGCCTCTGGAAAGCAAGAAACACCGGGCGCGGAACAGTCCCTCCTGCTGGTGACTCTGCCAGGAGCAGTCTCCCAGATTTATATTCATCCTGATCGGCAGGGTCTGGATTACCTGGCGGGCACCCACGAATTCAGAGATGGGTTCAGCTATATCGATCATGTATCTCTTTACACTATTTTGTTTGCAAATGTCGCTCCGCGCCGATTATTAAGCTTTGAGGCTAACCCGGCCAACCTGGTCGGAACCACAGTGAATGGCATCTGGTCACCGGATGGCCGCTATGCAATATTCCGTTACACACATTCCATTCCGGGGGATGATAACTGGAAATTTCTCTGGATGGATATGACCTGTAAGGATGTTGTTGATTCACCTGGCTTATGTAGGCCGCATGAAATTCCAATAAAGCCAGATCTAGCCCTTAGTGAAGCTTCATTCTCTGCCGATGGGAAGCGCATCCTTTTTTCAGGTTCAGATAATTCCTTAAACGGCAATTCAGCCTTATTTATCCTGAATTTCAATCCACCTGGTAACAATGACAATATCACCAATATTCCATTCAATCATTCAGACCTCAAACTTGGATACGATTTGGGCAGCAACTGGAATCCAGACGGTTCCATTTTTACGCAGTGTAGTGATGGAATGTCCAAAACTTTGTTTTGTTCCATAGACCCTGAGACGGGCAATGTCCTGACCAGTGCAATTTATAGCGAACATTTGCTCAACTACCAGCTTACGCCATCCGGGAAACAAGTGCTAAGTGTTGTGATCAACCACAATGCTCCAAATACAAGGGATCAGGAAATTCGTCTCTTTGACCTGAATGGTAAAGCCGGGCCAAAATTGGTGGGAGGGCGTGAGTTCAGCAATGTGAGCATTTCATCATCGGAACGCTATCTTGCCTACGTACCAGATAATGCAAACCAACTGAATTTGATTGACTTGGAATCAGGCGTAACCATCCTTGTTCAACAAAGTAATGAACCTTGGGCGATTTCATGGGTGGGCTGGGTCAGATGATGGTCCATTTTGCGTTACACTTGATGTATGGAACAAGACAGAGTGTTTAGCGAACGCGAAAAACAAGTCATTGAACACCTCATCCAAGGCAAGAGCAATAAACAGATTGCTCTTGCCTTGGATATTTCTGTCCGGGGCGTGGAATTCCACCTGAGCAACATCTACGCCCGGCTGGAAGTGTCCTCGCGCACCGAAGCAGCTATGAAACTTTCAAAAGATGGACTGTGGGAATCCACAGGTGTTCACGACGACGGCCCACTGCGGGAATCCGCAGTTGTGGAGCCGGGTGCCAGCGCCGATAATGACGGGAAACCTGTTTCAACCCGGAGGCTTCCCTTGAAAAATCTGTTTTTCGCTGGTGCTACCCTGCTGGCTACCAGCCTGATCGTTATTCTTGTGCTCATAAATATGCCTGCAAAAAGTGCGCCGGCCCTGCCAGCTGCAGCCCTTGTCATTGAAACGGCAGCGCCCACGCTGACCGCAACACTCACCCCGCAGCCCACCCAATCGTCCCGAGTCCTGATCCTGGAACAGATTCGCCAGTTTGTGGCGGAGTACCAGCAAAACATCCAGGCCGAAAAGAAAAATGGCAAACTGGAAATGGGCAAGGATCCGGTGACTGGCGAGGCTATTTATCTGTTCAAGGATGAATCGTACACCAGGGTTTATCTTTTGAGCGAAAAGATGTCGGAGAAGTTCAATCAGCTCAACACGCTTTATACCCAGGTCTACCGCAACG
>CAYWXS010000066.1:0-36612 GCA_964462245.1 uncultured Anaerolinea sp. | reverse complement strand
AGACCTGGATCTGCCTGACTTCTTCGGCGGTGGGCATCTTGTATTTGAGTCGTTTGGTGGCCAGCACGATCACCTGGTTGAAGCCTGTCTCCGGGTAGCGGCAGATGGTCAGGCATTCGTAGTAGCCGGCCAGGTGGGTGGCGACATCGTTATCGCGCAGCAGGGCATGTGGCACGATATAGACCAGCGCCCCGCCGCGCACCAGCTTGGACGTGCTGGCTTTCAGGAACTCCAGTTCCAGGCGCTTCTGGTCGCCCAGGCGGTCATGGGAATAGGGCGGGTTGAGAAACAGGAATGTAATCGACTCGGAAGTCAAGTGACAGGACTGCCAGGGAGCGTTGAAGACTTTATCCATCTTCTCGGCTGCCAGCGCCGCGCGCGCCGGGGAAAGTTCTGCGCCCCAACTGGCGCAGTTCAAGGCCCTGGCCAGGATGGAAGCGGCAATCCCTTCGCCAGCACAAGGGTCGAGCAAGCGCCCAGACCCGGATGGGGCCGGGATAAAATAAGTCTTGAGCAGATCGGCAACGGTTGTGGATGTCGGGTAAAACCCAAGTTTTTCTACCGCGGGTGGTCGCATGTTTGCACTCCTTTTAGGAAAATGAAAACCCCCGCACCGAGTGGATGCGGGGGCGAAAATGGTGGGGAAAGAGATTACCTCGGTTTGCACACCAAACGGCCGGCGATGTTCACAAAGCCAAGCTGGTCACCCTTGTATGGCGGCAGGATCTCCGGGACGCCGCATGTCCAATCGGTTGCCGAGTGCCGGTATTGGATCACGATGCTGCCAGGATTCGTTTGCCAGGCCTTGTAGGCCTCCAGACGGGTATTGCACACTTCAAACTCCAATCGACTCAAGGCCAGGCCAACCAGCACGGGTTTCTTTGCAGAGTGGGTAACTTTTACAGATAAAAACTCCAGCAGTTTGAGCCAGT
The DNA here is from genome assembly GCA_964462245.1 of uncultured Anaerolinea sp. GTDB lineage: Bacteria > Chloroflexota > Anaerolineae > Anaerolineales > Villigracilaceae > UBA5195. The sequence goes on along the minus strand of CAYWXS010000066.1, from coordinate 35,680 downwards.
CGGCCTTGCGAAGCTGCGCCAGCCAGTAGGAGGGGTATTCCTCGGAAACCTGCCAGAACGCGCTGTCAAAGATTTGTTTGGGTTCCACTGTTTGAAACATACTCGCTGCTCCTATAGTGTCACCAGGTTTTGTTCAATCAGGCCCTGAACCAACGCCTGCCAATCCCTTGTCAGGTCGATGCGTACTCCACCCCGGCAATCGCCAGCAGTTTCCAGGCGCTGGAGATAGCCCGAGTCCAGTGCGAAGGTCCACACTGTATTGGCCCACTCGTCCGGGATCGGGAAGGCCAGGGTTTCCTGCAAACGTTTCAAGGTCACCCGGCGTAGTTCGATCTCGGGGTCCTTGCCAAATACCAGGGCGTAAGCGCAGTCATCTCCGGCTTCCCACTGACCGGGCAGCGCCTTGCGGCACAGGATGCCGGCGTGGATCACGCCAAAATCTGGCAGGGGTGTTGAGATCAGCCTGACATCCCCGTCTGCAAGCACCGGCGTTCCACCTAAAGAAGCTGCCGCCCGGCCCCGGATCAGCGAGGCCCACAGGCTCTCCACGCTGGTCTTGTGCGCCGCCAATCCAGCATACACAAGCGTATGCTGGTAAGGGCGGTCCGCGTAATAGGCAAATCCGGTGACATCGGCGCGGGTATGGGCATTTGAGAGCGCCGGCACGTTACCATCCGGGTACAGGTGCTGCACCCCGCTGGTTGCATCCAACGCCAAATCTACTTTCCAGAGATAGGCGCCGGCATCCACGCGCAGCAGCTCGCGGTTGATGTCCCGCAACAGCTCATGAGGTTGGAGATTGACATTGATGCCGGTGAAGGTGATCGCAATCTCGCCGGCTTCGATCTTGAGCATGCGTTCGTTCAGATCAAGCGTCGCGGCTGCTGCCAGCCATTCTTTGCTGCTGCGAAGGGCGGGCGGCAGTTCCATGCCGGGTCTGGGGGTAAAGATCATCGCTCCATAAAAGGGCCGGTTGGGAGCAGGCACGAAACTGCCATAGGGAGCGGTGTAGCGTTCCTGCCCGAAGTAGCTGACATCCGGCAGGTTGTTGATGGCCGGCAGCCAGAGCTGCTCATAGGTCGAGCAAAGTATCTTTCCTTCAAGCGCCAATTCCTTCTGCGCCTTTGCCGCGATTTCGATTTGCTTTTTCAGGTACTCGTCTTCGTAGAGTTCCGTCCACTCGTACATGCTTCACTCCTTTGGGGTAATGGATAATTTTTCGTCCTGCATGAGCAGGGTCAGCCAGGGGGTGGGGTCAGCTTTCAGCCCGGGCGCGCAGCCCAGGAAGACCGCCTGAGCAGGTTGCTCCTGTGCCATTTTCTGCGCAAATTGCAGGGCCGCCGGCAGGTTGCCTTCTGTCCTGTGCGGGGAAATGCCAAATTGGTGCGCGATCGGGTCGTGTTCGCGCCAGACCAGGAACACGCCGTGAACGTCTGGATATTGTTCAGGTGGCAGACCGGCGAAATCCAGATGATAGTCTGCAAGCTCCGCTTCCAGGACTGCCCAGGTGATGCCCTGACTGGAGTCGTGGTGATCAAAGATGTTTTTGAGCAGGCAGGCAGCGTCCTCGCGTGTCATGGGCTGCCCAATGCGTCGGGCGGCTTCAAGCACATCCACTACCTGCCAGACGTGCGCGATCTTGTCCCGCCAGTAACCGCTCAGCGCGTTCATGGTCTCATCCAGGCGCGTGCCACAGTTGGTCGAGATGACCCTGGCCATTTCCAAAAGCATATATTCGTACATGAGCATCTCCTTGAGCGTGACTACTCAGTATCTGTTCCGGCTGCCGTTCCCAGGTACTTTTGCACATTACCGGGTGTGATCGGCGTGGAGCGCATCGTGCCGCTGCCCTGGTCAAAGTAGGTCTGAAAACGAGTCAGCGTGCCGTAGATCAGCATTTGCAGCAGGTAATCCCCGGCGATGGCGGCCACCTGCTGGTTGACAGCCAATCCCTGCGCACCGCGTAAGGCCAGCTCGGCGCAGGAAAGACCGGTCTCGTCTGCATCTTCTTCGGGTTGTTCAATCAGCAGATCAGGATGCTGTTGGGTTGGGAGCGGCAGTCGGGCGCAGTAATTGGGAATGGGAAAGCTTGCTGCGTCATTCTTGTTATTGAAGCCGCCCAACAATACCTGCCCGCTGTGCCGGCTGTTGCCACAGTCCAGCCACCAACGCGCGGCACTGAAGCCGGCCTTTTCCGTGACATAGCGCAGGATTTCGGCGCGAGCCGGCGCGTTGTCCACGCAGCCGATCAGCACCGTCAGCCCGTAATAGGTCTGGTGTTCATTGCTGAGCAGCTTTTCCAATTCGGCATCGAAACGGCGCGGCAGCGCCAGCACATCCAGACCCCAGGCAAGGCCATACCGGCGCGCCAGGGTCTCGGCCTTGTTCTGCCCGATCTCGAACTCGGCGAAGTTCTGGCGGTAGCAGTTTTTGGGCTCAACCGGTTCCGGGTCGATAAAGGCCACCTGCACCTGCTTGTTGAACTTCTCGATCAACAATCTCGCCGTGCGCACCACCGTTGGCGCCAGCCACGATCCAGTCCCGCCGCAGCCCACCAGCACCAGGTTGACCGAGTCGCGCTCGATCAAGCGCAGGGTGGCGGCGTTCAGTACATCCAGGTTCAGTTCCATAGGGGTTCTCCTTCTTCAATAGATAACAAACCTTCGGGCAGTTCCATGACCCACTCCGGCGGGATATTCCAGAAATGCCCGTAAATCCCGATCCGCGCCAGGATGACTGGATTGGGGAAATTACCGGCCACGGCAAACAGGCGGAAGCCGTTTTTCTCATCACGGTTGTCCACCGTGGAGAAGAAGGGTTTGTGCAGCCCGTGGCTGTGGAAATCCAGCAGAGCGTTTTGTCCTTGGGGATCGAAAGGGTCCAGCGGCCGGCAGCGGCTGGTCGTCGCGGACTGGGCGGGACAAACGAGGCTGTAGTCTCTGTCCGCCCTGACCCAGGTCAGAAGTTCCAGCGGATCAGCTTTTGCCATCCACTCCAGCGCCTGGGTGATAACGCCAGCGGGGATCAGCCCGGCATCCAGGCGGACATACGGTTCGACCAGTGCCAGCCCGCGGATCTCCGCCTGGTAACTGAGGCAGACCGGCAGCATGGCTTCCAGGCCGGGCCTGCGGGCGCGCACGAAGACACCGTTCGCAGCGGTAACGTACTCGCATAAATGGCTGCCAAAGGGCGGTAATTCTGTAGAAGTTGCGTAAATGTGATTGACGAACACAGCCCTGGCTCCTTATTTGTACAGACGTTCGATATTGCTGTTCAGCGTGCCGCGCTCGGCCATCAACTGCCCGGTTGGGAACCTGCTCTTCCCGTTCAGTTTCACCAGCAGTTCGCGCACATCATTCTTGTGATGGCTGACCTTGCCCTGCACCAGATGGCTGTTGAAGGGCGATTCGAAGAACAACCGCCAGGCAGTTTGGGCATTGACCGGACTGGCCAGCGGTGGGGTGTTGTTGCCCCAGCAGATTTGCCCGCCGCCATGCACATTGGGAAAGGGCGCGTCGTACAGGCGCGCCTGGGGTGAGAAGGGTTCTTTCAGCGCCCACAGGTGGTACGAGCGTCCAGCGCCGGCCAGCACCAGACCGGGTGTGGGGATGGTCACGCTGCCCAACTCCTGCAGTTGGATCGTGACCTTTTGCGGCGCGGCATACAGCACAAACCAGTCGCCGTGTTTTCCATAACCAGCGCGCACGATGCCGGGCGCGAGCCAGCCGGTGTCGCGTTCGCTGTTGGCGAAAGCGGCTTGCAGGTCATCGGCGGTGACGAACTTCGAGCCGGACAGTCCCGACTCTTCCTGCCAGCGGAACAGGTAATGTCCCTGCGGCAGGAAATACAAAGCGGCATCCGCGTTGATGCCGCTGTCATGCAAGGGTTGGATGGTTGCCATCTTTGGCTCCTTGTTCAATTTCAAATATTTCGGCCAGGGTCTTTGGGAGTGACGGAGATGTTTTTGTCTTGCAAGCCCGTTCCCATATCTTTGCCAGGCGGGTGTAAATCTGCGGGTCGGCCAGGACAAGCTGGCGGCAGTGATCGTAATCCGCCAGCCACTCCTGTGCTTCGGCCCAGACTGCGCTCAATTCCAGGATGTTTTCGGCCGTGAAATCCGGGATTTTGACCGTGCCATAGCCGTATTCTTCCGAATTCACATCCAGAAAAAGGTTGTCCGTGTCGCACAGCGCCAGATCGATGACACGCTTGAATTCGCCCAGGCCATCCTTTTCCAGAAGCGCATTTACTTTTTCCCAGTTGAAGTTCCGCGCCATCAGATCTGCTGGGACCTTCGGCAACTGGCAGGGAAAACCGAAACGCTTCTGCATCGTATTCCACAACCGACGCCCTTCTTCTGCGCCAAACTGGGTGCTGGCGATCCAGAGTGTCTTGAAGAACATGGCCAGATCGGTCTCCGGGGCGAGGTCTGTGGGGTTCTCGAAGACTTCGGTCAGGTATTCGTCATCCCAGGCGAAGCCGCAGGAGTCGGGATGAATGCGCAGTTCTTCTCCTTCCTGGACGAGCGAGTCCATGTAGTCTTCCATCACGGGGAAAAGGGCCGCCACAGCGGAAATGGCTGCTTGTTGGATTTCAAGCAACCGGCCTCCGTCCAGATCGAACAGGGTCAGGGGACCGGGGTTGGGTAATTTCTCCGGAAAGCACCGCTTAAAAGCGTCCAGGATTTGCCCCATGCGCACCAGACCGACCAGGCGTTCGTGCGCTTCTGGAAATGAAGGAACCGCCAGCCGTAGGAGAAAACGGCTGGCGGTATCGAAGGTGGTTTCCATCGCTAAAACCCTGGAATGGAGATCGGGGATGGAAAGCTGCTGGAACGCGCCAGCCGGGTGCGTGCGGTTTGCATGCGCTGGTACTGTCCCTGGCCGGTTTCCATGGTTGCTTCAACCTGTTTTTGCATCTGGCAGACTTCCTCCGGTGTCAGACCGGTAACATCCACACCGGCCAGGTCGCGGTAGAGCGCCACCACCGGATTTTCACCCCCCGCACAGCTTCTGAGCAGGATCACGGGCGATGTGGCGTAACCCTTGGCGCCGGCCATCTTGACCACATGCACCACGGTCTCGCCGTTTTCCTGTTTGCGGTCCAGCCGGAAATTGTCAGTGCCGTAGAAGGAGGCCAGCAGGCGCTTCAGGGTGGCATCGTCGTTGGCAATACTTTCCGGGACGAAGGTTTCCTGCCCTTCGCCATTTACGATCTTGACTTTTTTCTCGTCACTCATGGTCAATTTCCTCCGGTCATCAGGCTGAAAAGCGAGGCTTGCTGCGGGGCTGGCGCTCTGCCGATCGATGTGGGTTTGGTTTGTGGAAGGGTGCTGGCTGGCGCTTGGGTTGAAGTGGGTTTGGCGATTTTCTTGACGATTTCCTTCCGGGTTTTGGCATCATCAGCTTTCTTCTGCACGGCTTCATCCCGATCCGCCTTTGCTTTGGCGCGCAAAGGCAGCTCTTCGCGCAGCTGCGCCAGCAGGTCCGCGATGGTTTCCAGGGTCGGCAAGGGTAATTCTGCGGTGTGGCCAGGCAGGGTGGTCAGGGAGTCGCCAGTCAAAACTGTGATGATCGGTGCATCCAGGTGGTTGCGAACGCCAAGCATGACAGAGCCATCCGGCAGCCAGACGATACTGGCGGTCAGGGCGCACTTGCCCCATTCGTAAGGATCGTGCTCGATGCCTTCGGGTTTTTTATTATTGACGGGTTGCCGTGTGGCCGCGGGCCCGGTTTCAAATTCGGGGTCGGTTTGAGAGTCGTCCATGATCAATTCTCCTTTTTCTGACGCAGTTCGCTTTTGTGTTGTTCAAACAATCGCTGCAGATCAGCACGAACATTCATTTCATCCCAGCCGGCCTTATGAACCTGATCCAGCTCGGCGATGAACTCCCTGATGTCCCGCCTGTGCTGTTTCTGTGTCCGGTTCTCCGGATCGAAAAGCGCCAGGGTGGTAACTTCCACGCGTTCAAATTCATGCCAGGGATGGTCGTCATCGTGCAGGGCATCGAAGAAGCGCTCCTCGATGTTGACCTGCCGGGCGATGAAGAACTCACCATCCTTGAGACAGGCGCGGATCTGCTGTTCAATATCTGCCAGTGGTAAGAATGTGTGATTGCTGAAGATGGCCTCGCCATGTTGCTTGTAATTACTGGCATCCCGATATTGGTAGCAAAACAGGATGTTCGATGGGCTGTTCTTGCGCGGCGGAAAGCCCAGGCCCTGTTCGGTTACGGCGATGGGAAGGGTGGGACGCTTTGCCTTTGACTTGAGCCCCTTGAAGCGATACAGGGGAATTCTGCGGAATGAGGCTGGTGCAAGCAAGGGTGCCTTTTTTAGAGAACCCGGTATCCTGATTGGTAAATAGGTTGGCATGTTTTACTCCTGGGGAAATTGAGGGGCGTCCATAAGCAGACGCCCCTCTGAAAGGTGATTTAAGCAATACGGGAAAGACGATTACTCATCCCACCCGCTGATACGATCTTCGTAAGCAGCTTCCATCCAGTCGTCATCTCCCAGCCGGCTCGCATTTTCATACTGCTCGGTAAGCGGCCCCTCGTCCGGTTCGGTATCCGGCTCCGGGTAGTCATATTCAGGACGAAGCCGGACATCCGCCGGAAATTCATCCGCACCATGTACTTCGATGGCATGCGCCAGTTCGTAACCTGGCTGACAGAAATCCTGCGGATCGCAGCCTGGAGAAACGAGCACCAGGTAGGCGCCAGCATCAGAGACAAATTGCGCCAGAATGTAGGGAGCGGGTTGGGAAGTCTGGATATCTGCATGCGCGAAGGGCAGGATCGGCACTTTCGCCTGTTCAAACAACCAGTTCACTTTTTCCTTGATCCAGGCGATATCTTCTGGACGATTGAAGATGCTGTGACGCTCATCCCCTTTGGGAATATCGAATAATTCAAGGTACTGCTCCGGCTTGTGTTCTGCCAGGGCGTAAGCCGAAGTTTCGATCTGCAGTGCCACGATCTGCTCGTCATCCCATTGCCAGATAACGCTGCCCGCATATTCGCAGGGCTTGGAGAAGCTGCCGGCATCCATTGGGATACCGATCCAACCCTTAGGACAGTCTTTTGGCGTGCACCATACCTGAAAACCACCTTCACCGGCTTCAAAGATGGCGGTGAGCGCGGGGTTGGTGGCAATGTCGAACTCGCGGGCCAAACGAAGTACAGGCTGTAACCGATTGTGTTCAGAATGGATCGTCATGAAATTGCTCCTTTTGCTAATATTCGGAAGTCAACATCACCACACGCCCACCCAGATAATCATCCTGGGCTGCATACAGTGTGATGGACATTAGGGGAAAGTCGGTACCAGGAATGTCCTGTCGGACCAGTTCGGTCTTGTCGCCATCCGTGCAAATCAGGATGGCTTCATGTTTTTCGTTGACGTTCAATGTCCAGACCTGGAAAGGTTCACCGGTAACATTCTTATTGATCTGGTGCGAGGCGATGGCGTCCATCAGCCAGAAGGCTTTGGCCTGTTCGGCAAGATATTTGGTTCCATCGGTGAGCAGGAACTTCGCGCCGCGCAGCCACGGGTAGCGCAGGTTGGTATAGGCATCGGTTCCAGTGAAATGGGCGAGTTCGACGGCGAGATCGGTTGTTTGAGGCATGGTAAGGTCTCCTTGGTTAGAAATCATCCACGCGGCCTAACCGGACCGCGCGGTGAGTAACGATGGCCTTGAAACGGATGGGTTTACCAACTGCATCCGTTTCAAGGGTGAACAGGGCGAGGCCTGTCTTGTCCAATGAAAGCGTGAGCCAAGCGGTCCAAAGCGCGTCATACAGAGCCTGATCACTCATCTCATCTTGCAGTTCCTGGCTGATCTCGCAAGTGCAGCGAAAGCCAATGCTGCGGGCCAGCTCTGTTACATCGTGCCAGGATGGAATTATTGGGATGGGCTTTTCTTTGGGGAATGGACGGGAGGTGAAATCGAGCGGCAGTTGAGTGGCTTGCATTTTTCCTCGGTTACGAGAAGCCAAGCCCTCTTTCCTTAAGGCTCACAAACCTGTGCTGGCAAATTACGAGGTGATCGAGCAGGGTGATGTCAAGCAGCTTGGCTGCCTGTACCATCGCGCGCGTCACCGCCACATCATCCGGCGAAGGCGTTGGGTCCTGCGAAGGGTGGTTGTGCATCACGATCATCGAAGTGGCCATACGCTGAACGGCCGGACGCATCACCTCGGCGATTCGCACCTGGGACGAGTTGACGCTGCCGTGATACACCTCGACGATTTCGAGAACGTGATTGCGGGTGTCGAGCAGCATCACTTTCAGATATTCCTGCTGCAGCAGTCCCATCTCATACTGGACGAGCGCCGCGGCGTCCGCGGGAGAAGTGATCGAAACCCGCTCTTCGATTGGATCGTTCAGGCGAATGCCGAGCGTCAGCGCTGCCTTGATGCGCGCCGCCATGTTGATGGTCACCCCTTTGACCTGGGACAGCTCGGCGGGATGGGCCTGGTAAATGCGCCGCAGATCGCCGCCGAAATGCGCCAGCAGCGCATCCGCGGTTTCGATTTGTTTTTCTCCGCCGATCAAAGTTGCAAACAGTTCCGGGACGCTGCAGGAGGCTGCGTTCTGGGTGACGCGGTAGGCAGGCTGGTCACGCAGACGCCGCGCGCGCATCTGCGGTGGGTTGATGTGTGAAGCGGGCAATGGAAAAAGGGTCGGATTGGTCGTTGCCATGGGATCAGCTCCTGGAAAAGAAAACCGGGCGATTCCAGTTGGAATCGCCCGGTTGAAGGATGGGGATTGTGCTTTAAGCTGCGGCAGTTTCAAAAGCAGGCAGGGAAATCGCGATGGGTTTGTCTTCGGTCGCAAAGGGATCTTTGGCGTTCTCGATCACGAGCGGCATGATTATGGCCGTGAAGCTGCCCTCGGAGAACAGCACCGGGCTCTTCTCGTTGGCGATGCCGACCCGCACTTCAGCCTTGCAGGCATCCGTAACCCGTTTCAAAAAGATCGCCGAAATCCAGACCTTTGAATCCTCTCCGCTGGCAGTTCCTTCCAATACGTTGCGAGCCTGGCCGGTGGATGTCTCCGCGGAAGCGATCTTGACCGAACCGTTCGAGGCTTTGATGAAGGTGTTCACAGTGCCCATCGCCCCCACCATCTTGATGGTTTGCGCAAGGCTGTTCTTCGGCAGCAGCAGATGGGCAACCACGCTGCTCTTGCTGCCCTGGAACAACTGCATGACTTGCTTGGCAGGGAAGTCGCGGGCTGCGGTCACGGTGGCAAGCGTTAAATGTTTGGCGGAGTCGGCATGCGTGATCTGAAACAGGAAGCGGTTGTCGCCCAGCTTCTGCACCAGCAGTGTATCGCGATCATCCACGAGCCCCGACAGGAGCCTTGCGAAACTGGCTGGCAGCGAAACATCCGCGCTGGCAGCCGTGTTTGCCAGGCCCTCTTCCACGTACCCGGCTGAGAAACCATCCGCAGCCTGGGCGCGCACCTGGTTTCCCTCGAAGTGCAAAAACAAAACCTGCAGGATTTGGCGAGAGTCATCGGTGGAAGCGAAGGGGATGATACGCGCCAGGCTGCGCAGGGCCAGGCCGGTCAGGCTGGCGATGGTTTCGGTCTGTTCCTCGCCGATGGTCGGGATGGTTTCTTCGACGATGCGCAGGGTGGTGCGATTAGCGCCGTTTTCGATCACCAACGATTTCGCCTCAAGCTTGAGCTTGACCTCGCCGAGCATGGTGTCGGCCACAGCCTTGAGTGTTTGCGCATCCACACACACGGATGCATCGTCATCACAGCGGGCGTAGACTTTGGCCTGCGCGGCGGTTTCGCCGTTGAAACAGGAAAACTTGATTTCGCCTGTCGCGCTGGCATCGATCCGGACCAGGGCCAGGGCGGCGATGGTGCTGCTTTTGAGACTGGCGCGGGTTACAGCGTTCAAGGCATCGGCCAGGGTTTCTTGCGGGATGCTGATCATGTTTTGACTCCTATCTGGGAAAATAAATAGCGGGTAGAGCCATGGCTCCACCCGCTATTGGGGAATTGTGATGATCGAATTAGAAAGGGAGATCAGATTCGTCAGTTGTGGCAGCTTCATGCTGTTCGCCGCCGTTCTTGCTGTCCAGGAAGTAGAGTTCCTTGACGGTCACGTTGTAATCCGCGGCGGGCGAACCATCCTGGCGCGTCCAGATTTCAGGTCGGCCGGTTTTAGGGTCCGGGCGCAGCTTGCCTTCCACCAGCACCTTGCTGCCTTTTTGCAGGTATTGTGAGAAGGTTTCTGCCGCCTTGCCCCACGAAGTGCAGCGGAACCAGGTAGTGATCTTGACCGTCTCGCCCTTGTCGTTGGTGTATTGATCGTTGGATGCAACGTTGAAACTGGTCACTGGCTGACCCGTCGGGGTGTAGCGCATCTCGGGCTCATTTCCCAGGTGACCGACGAACGTAATTTTGTTGAACTGTTTGGACATGGTTTTGCTCCTTGTTATGAAATTGGTTGAATATGGTTATCGCGCAGGTTTTGCCCTGCATGGGAATATAGCAATTTCTGCTTCGGGGTCTCTTTACTCTGTCAGCGGGTGACATCCATGAAGCGCTTGTCGACTGCATATTGGCCGGATTTGATGTAGCGGACAAAAGCGAACAGGTAAGCGCCGCCAGCTCCCAGCAGGATCAGGACCAGCAGAATGCAAAGAAGATTTGCAAGCATGGGTTACTCCTTATGTCGAAAACAAACCGGGAAGCAAGCCTCAGTCAGCCTGCTTCCCGGTAGAAAAGAGTGTATCGGTTACACAAGGTCTGGCCACCAGCCACTTAAGATGGCTTCGTCCGGGTCGAGCGTGCCTGGCGTGGAGACGATCTGCACATTCTCTGTTCCCATCCGAATTGCCCCCGATACGCTTTCACACCACTGCCGCCCAGCCTCATCCGGGTCGTGGATCAGGGTGTACTCATACTCGCCATGCTGGTTGAACCAGGCCAACATACGCTGGGCAGGACTGGCGCCGTTGGTGTAGACTGCCGACACGCTTTCATCCAAACCAAGCTCGTGGATCTTCTGTGCTGTGATGAGCATGTCGAACAGTCCTTCTAGCACGATGATCTTGCGGGTCGTTTGGCGTAGGCGCCACGCGCCCAGCGGCTGGATGCGGTTGCCCCAGGTCTTGTGGTTCTTGGATGGGGTGAAGTTGCGTGTGCCGGGCGGAAGCTGCTCTTCCGGAATGTAGCGGGCGTTGATCACGGTCGGGTGTATCGGCGGGTCGGCATACACCACCGAGCCGGCCCACAGCCAGTTGCCGTCACGGCGTACCATCATGGATTGTTTGGCAGCCTTGATGACGGCAGATTTCACTGCCGGCACCGGCCATCCAAATCCAAGACCGTACACCAGAGCCGTATAGGCCGATACGCCACGCGATGCAAGGTAGCGCATGGCCGGAGAGCGGTGCAAACGCGAACGCGCGTCGCTCATGGCTTCATCCAGACAATCAACTTGGGTTGGCGCACGCGTCGGCTTCCTTTGCGTATCGTCTGACTCAGGGACTTTCCAGTCCTGGCCGAGTTTGCTGCTCAGGGACCTGAGCGATCCGCCGCTTTGCCCGCAGCGCAGGCATTTCCAGTAACCCTTGACCAGGTGGACGCCGAAATTGGCATGTCCACCATGCCCGGCGCGATCATGGTCGCCGTGAAACGGGCACCAGAAGATAGCCCAGTCGCGATGGGCCTCGACTTTCACAGCTTTGCCCAGCAGTTCTTCGGCCCGGGCCAGGATTTCTTGATCCATCTCGCCTCCTATCCACCGAAAACTTTTGCCATTGCCGTGCAAAACATCAACAGCCCATACAGGAGACCTGCGGGCTGGCTGGCGGCAAGGGCAACCAGAATGAGAAGAACCGCGAAGGTTCTCATGAGATTGACTCCTTTTTTGAATTAAATACTTGCCCCAACTGCCAATGATCACACATCCGGGCAGCCCGGCTTGCCAGAAATCACGAGATCTCAACACAGGCCCAGACCGGGGCGCTGGTGTACACCGCGGTATGTTCACCGACCAGCGCCACCTCGGCGGTGTACAGGAAATCACCGTCCTGGCGTCCTGCGGGGCTTGCAACATTCAGCACGGTTTGATCCACCAGGACTCTGCGCTGGGCCGCATTCAGGCGAAATGGCGCGTAAATCTTGACAGTCTTGCTGGTTGTGGTATTATTAGCACGCATGTTCTGCACTCCAGACCGTCCTGTTACGAGCAGGGCGGTCTTCGTTTTGCCGGGCCTCTCACCCCGGCGAGTCCTCGCTGTGCTGCTGGGAGAACGTGTGCCAATTGCTGAAAACGAAAACGGGCGCTGCCCTGGGGTTTCCAGGAACAGCGCCCGTTTCTTTGAACGAGAGTTTTGTTTGAGTTTTAGATCGGGATCACCTCCATTTGTGGATCGACTACGCCACAATAATCCCGCAGCCAGGAGAGCAGGGCCGCCACGGGCAGGACGATCAAGGCGTATCGGGAACCGGATGCGGTGAAAACGAAATAGCCGGTGTCAGAAGCAAACAGCGTGTGGGTCACGGCACTTTCGGTCATCGCTACAATTCGGTTGGTGCGGATGGAGCGGCCTGTATCGAGCATTTCATGAACAGGTTTGTTGAGAGCGGGTGGAATGAATTTGCAAATAAATTGATCTTGCATTGGCTCCTCGAAGTTGGAATGGGAAAAGCCCGGCTTGCGCTGGGCTTTTTGGGGGAGAAGATGGGTTGTGGGGAGAAAATTAACTGTGGTGATTATAAAAAGGGGTTCAAATTTCGTCAAACCGCGTAGGCGGCGGGATTAAGGTTTACCTACCGTATTGTCCGGTTACTATGGGTATTAGCCTCGATGATTAATTCCTGGGATTTCAAGGGCAGAATCTATAATACCTATGGTCACAAATTGCGCTCTCCCGCGGATAAAAAAGCGCAATTTGTGACCGCGCCGAGTATACAAGCATTGGACCACCGTAAAATGCTGGCCGGGGAAAGTTGGCAGTGATTGGCAAGAACTAGGTAACAAAATCGAACGTACGGGTCAAAAGAACCATCTCGTCAGTCGCATTTTTTGCACATTTGCCAATATAATCGTTATGTTTTTCTATAAGCCCAAATGTTATTCGAATCAGGTGGTGCCAAAATGATCACTCCCGCTATGTTTATAGACTCTGATAAAGGAGCCAAAGCTGCCTGGAAGGGCTTCACTTATCAAACAATTTACATTGCCAATCGGGTGATGTTACTAAACGATGAAAGCGAATTTTATCCCGAAAGAGTCGAAGATCTCTTGGTAGTTATGTATGGTTCTCCTACCGAATCTATCCAAGTGAAAGCTATTGCTGACGCTTTAACCATCTCAGATTTTAGCCCAAGAAATCCCGATAGTTTCTTCAGACGATCCTTATCATTACGTCAAAAGAATGAAAACTTAAAACTTTTGGTTATATCCTTTGGGCCTGTGGGCGCAGAACTTAACGATATAGCGTTGAAGAAACCAGAAGTCATAAAAAACGTTACTCTAAAATTAACAAGCTATGGGTATGTGGAGGCAGATGTAAAGTGGCTTTTGGCTCATTTAGAAATCAAAAAAGTAGATTTGGCCGATTTAAAAAAACAAATATTCAGCGAACTTAATAAAATCGCTGAAACAATGGCCGCTCCCGCACTCGCATTCAACGAATTGACAAGTTATGTATCGAGTCTTTCCCTTAATGGTGGAAAAACATCGAGATCAGACTGGAGCAGAAAATTACACTCTATCGCAACTGATTTTGCAGCAATGTCTGGTTTCCAACGAGAATATGGACGAAGTATCAGACCTCTTTTTGAATATAAAAGTGGTTTGAGCTTAGAAAAGCTAAATGAAGAATACAAAATGGGCATCAATGCCCATCCGGATCACATTCGCAACAATTTGGATCTGACACGAGAAAATTGGATCGAACGGCTAAAGGAAGGTTTTCTTAATTACCAAACTGTGATTGTTAGGGGTGCATCTGGGCAGGGGAAATCATCACTGGCATATCGGTATTTGATAGATATGTATCCTGAAAGCAGTGTTTTTCTTATTGAGCAAGTTGAAAACAAAACTCAGGCGGCAAACATTGTAGCAGCAATAAATGGTTTATCTTCGGCACGCGAAACTAACCTAATTGCTTATATTGATGTAGCGCCATATCAAACAGACTGGCTTTGGATTTTAGAGCAGTTGCAAAAGACAGGAAGCAAGATAAAGCTTCTTGTTACCATCCGCGAGGAAGATTATCGAAGAACTGTGGTGGACAAAAGCAATACATCGTTTGATGACGTAGAAATCGTATTCGATAAGTCTGAAGCTGCGTGGATATATTCACAGCAAGGTGTTACACATTTCCGCGACTTTGAAGAAGCATGGCTTACGTTTGGTGAATCAGGGCCCTTGATGGAGTTTATTTATCTCCTAAACGAAACAAGCACACTAAAGCAAAAACTCGAAGCGCAGATCAACAAAATCAAGATGACAGAACTTGATTCTCAAAGTTGGCTGAGCGTTTTAAGACTATCTGCGTATGCTGGAAGATTAAATATAAATCTGAACTTGAGAAAAACCATCGATGTCACCCAATGTAAAAATTACGACAAAATGATTTACCTGTTTGAAAAAGAGTATCTTTTGCGAGAAACAGAAAATAAAACCTACATAGAGCCGCTTCATGCAATCAGGGCTGAGATTATCCATTCCATCCTCGAAGATGCAGGTCTCTACCCCGAAGAAGATTTGTTGCTGAACACTATTCAGTGTGTTGACAATCATTCTCAAATGTTGATCGTTCACCACTGCTATGACCATGTGTACTCCCTAGCTTTGGTTGAGAAAATTGCACAGGTACGCTTTGATAAATGGTCAAATTACGCCAGCGCAGTGAGTGGCATGTTATGGATGGATATCTATGATCTATATCGAATTGATCGAGATGTTTTGTTTGAAGGGGATCAGGTTCTTAACAATGCATTTGGTTTCTTTGCATTGCCGGATATTTCCGGGCTATTAGGGGAAGTGGACACAAGCGTACTTCAGAAAATTCTCCAAGAAAATAATCCCAAAAAGCTTGATCATTTTAATAAAGTCATAGAAAAATTACCACGAAAACACTTAACGTATAACTTCATAGATAAATTCTTTGAGCTATCGAAAAATTTTCTACCAAGCTATTTGCCCCAGAAAAGTCAAGAAATATCCAATTTGGGCTTTGTATTGTTTTGGATGGGTATCCGGAAACAATTTATCGCTCCATGCTTTGCAGTAAATCAAATAATACAATTAATAGAGACGACGGAAACCGATAATATATTGGATTTGACTGAAGGAATGTTTTATCAAAATTGGGATGAGATATACAACACTGTTTTGCCAGTATTACGGAGTAAGGTCTGTTCGCAGTTTCAAATCGTAGTGTTAGATGAGACAGATACTGAGATAGATGCCAGGTTCATCGCTGATATTTTCCATGAAAGTGACAAAAACATTAACTTCTCAAACAATGACCGAACAATGGCTGTTGTTGGAGCTCTTAGGAAACTATATCCGGGGAAACAACAGTATGCCACTAAAATTCTTGGTGCAGATTTTATGGAAGGCATTCCTATTTTCGATGGAGAGAAAAACATTCCTGCAAGAAATCTCCCAAATACGTATATTACCCAATTAAATAGCTGGTTTCACAATTTGAATGTTTATGAACACAGAGTAAGGACTTGGGACGAATATGTAAAAAACATTACCGATATTAGGAGTGCTGTTATTGCCACAGCACAAAAGTTATCAAATGGTATAGATTATCTATATAAAAAAAACGGCAATACTAAAAAATTAACCGATGAAAGTTTCTTATCATTACTTACAGAAACTAGGATGAAGTTATTCGGTAACAGTTCCCTTCTCCCTAAATGTGCAGTAGACCGTTTCGGCTTTGTTGGTGATGACGAAAATAAGAACGGCGGTAAAACTCCTGAATTTAACGTTATACCAAACTTTCAAGTCTTGAAGACGGCGCTGTTCAGAAAAGCATTCGGACAATTTTGTACTAATTGCTCAAACTTTCTAGAACAAAAAGATGACTTGATTCTTTGGCGTGTTCATAGGTCAACAGAAAATAAAAATGGCCGTCTTTCTACTATTAATTTGATAGAAGCGATCTCTCAAATCAAAATTATCCAGATGGAGTTCGAAAAGCTATTCGCCGATTTAATTGATCAAAACGAGAGCGAGCGATTGAACAAACAAGAAAATGAAAGTTTAGAAACATTATTGGCAGTGTGGAATTTCTTGGTTGAAACCAACCTGCAAAAAATCGATTCTGTGGAATATGGGCAGACAAACCTGATCAAACGACGAAAACGTGACATTGAATGGTTTTTCACCGAAAAAATAAGGGGGGTTCCAGATGTAAGATCTATATCCAGACCAGTTTTACAAGTTGATGGAAATATAAATTTGTACGTTACCGTTGAACTTGAAAAAACAGACCTGTTTCTCAGAACGGCATACAAAGAATTCAAAATCAGCTTTCCCAAAGCAGAGCATCTTACGGCGGAGAGTCTGCATATTTTAAATTTTGTAAATCACATGATCGTTTGCCCATCTATTGGCAGCAACCGAATTCTCGCAGCGGTGAATGTAGAAGTACGGAATTTTATTATTGGCGATGAGGAGAAACTCATAAAATACATTACTTCGTACGAACCCGATATTTACATAAAGAACCATTTCATCCTGCCAACTGAAGGAGATGGCCTTTTTCATTGGAATTTGTTTCGCTCGCATGTGATTGTGTTGAAGCTTGTGTTGTCACATTCCGAAAAAACAATCAACTCTTTATTTTCAATGCCATCAGAAACAATGGTTGAAGACAAAGTGTTCGATAGATGGTGTAAAGACGGGGTCGAAATGCTCTCCAAAATAACAAACCAACTTTCAACTGATCTCCAAGCCCTTGATAAATTGCTTCAAGATGCGGATGCAAAAAAATATTTGGGCGTTTTGACCCAAACTTTGAACAATCTGGAAGATGGCAAATACGTTTTCATCAAATCGCCAGATAAAAGCTATTTTTGGGGTTTACTCCAAGAGTTCAATGACAGTCTTGCAAATTTATATCCGTCTGTACTTTGATAAGAAAAAATAGCTGCATTTTCACCAAAACAATCGGGGCTGGTAATATGCTCATCACACTTTTTCGTACTAGCGCCGTTACAGATGACGAAAGATTAAAATCATGAAAGACATGGATCGTTATCGCGGTTGTTTGCTAGGTTTGGCCATGGGGGATGCGATCGGCACTTCGGTGGAATTCCAGCCACGTGGAAGTTTTCCTGTTGTCATGGATATGCAGGGCGGTGGCGTATTTAACCTGAAGCCTGGGCAGTGGACGGATGACACATCAATGGCATTGTGCCTGGCTGAAAGCCTGGTGGAATGCCATGGTTTTGATGCAACCGACCAGATGAACCGCTACCTAAACTGGTACCTGAACGGCTACCTATCCAGCACCGGCAAATGTTTTGATATCGGCGGGACCACCCGTCAGGCGCTTGAACATTTCAAGGCGACCGGAAAACCAATGAGCGGCTCCACCCATCCATCCAGCGCCGGGAACGGTTCCTTGATGCGTCTGGCTCCGGTACCCATGTTCTACGCGCCGAGCAAGGCAAAAGCGAGATCCTATGCTGCCAAGAGTTCACGCACCACCCATGCCGCCAAGGAATGCGTGGATGCCTGTACGCTGTTCGCGGAGATGCTTGTGTCGGCGTTGGCAGGGCAAGACAAGGAAACGATCCTGTTTGGGAACAGTGTATCGGGGCTCGCATCGGAAAAAATCATTGACATCGCTAAAGGCGAGTACAAAGACAAAAGCGCCCAGCACATTCGAGGCAATGGATATGTGGTCGACTCCCTCGAAGCTGCCCTGTGGTGTTTTTGGACCACCGATACGTTTGCCGAAGCAGTGCTGGCAGCAGCCAATTTGGGCGACGATGCCGATACAACTGCTGCAATTTGTGGGCAGGTGGCCGGAGCCTATTATGGTCATTCGACAATCCGTGTTCCCTGGCTCGATAAATTGTACATGCGGGATGAAATCATAAGACTGGCGGAAATGTTGGCAGGACTTTAGATCCATCTCCAAAAAAGCGTCAAATCCTGAAAGGAGCCGCCTTTTGATTGCTATGACAGTGCCGAACATTTCGCCCCTGTTTAAGGATATTGACCTGAATTTCGTGCATTTAACGACAATCAGCCTGTGGTGGGAAAGGCAGATCAATGCATCTTCCCGATATGTATAGATTGCCATCGTTGATGTAACGAAGGGATGTCATCGGGAAAACGTCAAGCGGAAAAGTATTGAAGCAGGTATAGTAATGGTAAGTGATTTCTCTTCTCCTCCTTTGAAAAGAGAGCCGGGGTCGGCGTCCCCGGCTCTCTCGATTCTCACATGCAAAGCTATTTGTCGATGGTATCGGGGCTTTAGGCGTAACGATCAGAAACCCAGGTATGACAGCAAATAATGCAAAAGGCGGCCATCTTCGGATGAGCCGCCTTTGCATTACCGATCACCGCCCTGAAAAGTTTCGCCCCTGTTTACAGATATTGATCTAAAACTCGTCATCTTTCGCCCCAAATGGCTTACCTGGTGGCTGAACCGAAGTAAATGAGAAACCGATACATGTCGGCTTGCTTCTGTTTAAATCTTTGAATAACTGTTTACATGATTTACTTTGAATGAAGGACAACGGGGGAAAGGACTTGCCTTAATGACACAGCGCCGATACCATCCGATACGCTCCCGTATCATCACTCCCATGACTGAAAACTATGCATCCAAACGCGAACGTTGGCAGAAGCAGCTTGATGCTCTGCCAGAATTCTTGCGCGGGCATATCTCCCTGCGCAATGTTGAAGCTGTGTCGTCCCTCTCGCCCGAAGCGCAGCAGACGCTTGCCCAGGCCATCCAGACCGGCCTGACCCGCCTGCCGCGCGCCATTGAAATCCTGCGTCACAACCCGCATGCCACTGTAGCGGAACTGCTCGAACATGCTCCTATCAGCACGTTGGAGCTTGCCCTGGCGGCCAGGCAGTCCAAGCAGTCCGCCCGCAGGCAGCTCGCCGACCTGGTGCAGCTCTGCTACCCCGATATGCCGCGCCTCTCCGCAGAAGCCCTGAGCGAGGCCGAGGCGCTCGCTGAAATCCTGCTGGTTGTGTCGGCTCATGAAGGCATGTTCGTATCCACACATCTGCACTCGGATTTTGTGGTGGTCATTTTCTACAGCTGTTTGCGCCAGGCGCTGGAGCGGCTTGATGCGCACCTGGCCAGCAATCCCGCGTTCCAACAGGCTGTCTCACAGAGCGGCCTGAATCATCCATTCTCGGAGGTTCCCAATGCTTAAACGTCTGATGAGCACCGGCGTCAATCTGGTTGTGCTGGCCGTATCGGTCGGCGTGTTCCTGCTGGCTTTTGTCCTGCTCAATTTCATGAGCGCGGCCCAGCGCCCGCCCACGGTCAAGGTGCTGTCCGCTGCCCGCGATCTTTCGATCGGCGAAGTGATCAGCGCCGATACGCTTGTTGAAAAAACCGTTTTCAAGGATGACAATGCCGCGCTTTATATCCCGGCGGAAGAAGCCGAAGGTGTTATCGGGGGCATCGTGGCTCAACCCATCTTTGCCGGTCAGCCAATCTTCCGCACCACTATCGTTGCCAAAGCTGCCGAAGATACGCGCCTGTCAGCGGTCCTGGCAAAGTACCCAGGCTATTCCTTGTTCCCTCTGCCGCTAGATGGCATGAACCTGGTCGCACCCGAGGCAGCTTCCTTTCTGCCCGGCGACCTGGTGGGCGTGACGGTGGTGATTTCCACGCGTCCGCAGGCGCAGTCCACCCCGACTGCCGGCCCCGAAATGTCGGTCGTGGTTGGCGAGCAGCCGACTGCTACCCCTGCACCTGCAGATGTTACCAAGGCGGATGCGCTGGCGCGTACCTACCCACCGCTGGCAAAAGATCTGTTCCCGGCGGGTGTGCGCGTGATCGCGATCCAGGGTCTGCCGGTCAAGACCGTTACTGACTCAACCAACTCAGCGGATACCGGCATCAGTGAACTTTCCCAGAACCATATACTCATGCTGCTGATCCCCAACGCAAGCCGGGAAGAATTATCCCTTGCATTGCAGCAGGGCGATAAGCTGATCGTCTCGCTCATGGCCCGCGGCGAGGATAAGCCGTCCGCTGGCTTCACCTACTGGGATTTCGAAGACCTGTTCAAGTCTGATCGCAACCAATCCATCGGCGGAGGCAAGTAATGCAGATCTTACTACTCGGAGCCGGGACGGTCACGTCCCGGCTCAACATGCTCTTTGCTGAACAGGGTCACAGCGTGGTGGCCCAGGTGGCATCTTTTACTCCCCAGCACATTCACCTGTTTGACTTTCGGGCAGTGGTGGTCGTTTCGCCTGAAGCCTCCATCTCGCCGGAGAGCCTGGTCAAAGCGGCTGAGCGCGGCAAGCTGATCTTTGTGGTGGCCGGCAGCGGGGATGGCATGGCGGCTTGGGCCAACGGCTCGGGTGTACCGGCGGTGGCATATCCGCCATCAGACGTCGATACCAACAAACTGCTTGAAGAACTTCGGCGGGCGGACGCCGGCAACCTGGCCGCCGATGAGCAGTATCGCCGGACGGTCCTGGGCAGCGACATGAGCGCGCGCATCCAGTCCGGGATGGCCATCCGCAAGATCGCGATCACCTCACCCAAGGGCGGGACCGGGAAAACGACCGTGGCGGTCAACCTGGCGGTGGCTCTGGCTTTGAGCGGTATTACGACTTATCTGGTGGATGCAGATGGCAACGCCGGCGCGCTCTCGTATCACCTGCGTTTGGGCCGAGTCAACACCACCCTGATCGCTTTGCTGCGCCGTGAACTCGCCCAGAAGAAGGAAACCCACGCCATGAGCGCCCTGGCAAATGGCGCCGCTTATCTGAATGCCTTCACACCATTGGAAAACCTGCCCACGCTGAAAGTCTTGCCCGGGCTGGTCACGGATGACCTGGGCGATGAAATCCTGCAGGATGAAGAGCGCGTGGCGCAGGTCATCAACGGGTTGTTTGAAGCCGGCGTGGCTGCCGGTGGGGTGGTGATCATGGATGTCGGAATCAACCCGGCGCATGTGGTCCACCGCGCGGCGCTGAAAGCGGCCGAAGGGATTGCCATCGTGATCAAACCCGAAATTCCTGATCTGGCCGAGACCCGGCGCTGGATCGCCAGGATGATCAACTCCTTGGCGAATGTAGTCGGCAAGAACGGGGCGCACGAATTCGTGGGTTCACGGGTCAAGCTCTGCTACAACCAGGTGGTCGGGGAAGGCTTTAAGGCGGCTCACAAGATGCTGCAGCAGGCCCTGGCCGAAGACAAGATCGAGCTGGCGCTGATCCCGAATGGCATTTTACCGATCGTTGACCCGCGTCTGACCGCTCAGGCGGTGAACTCGGACAGGCGCGAGGATGTGCTAATCTGGCGTTACCGCACCGAGAAGCTTGAAGAACTTTGCCCTTTCGCCGAGGCCTTGCTTGGGTTTGCCTCACACTTTGTCCCGGCGGTGCGCGAAGGCGCCAGCCGGGTGGGTCTCATCCCGCCCATGACCAAAAAGCGTTCCTGGTTTGGAAAGTAACCCATGTTTGATATCGCCGGCAAGACCATGAAACCCACAGCAGACCAGCGTTCGGGAGAAGAACCCGGACGCTGGTGGAATCTGCTTGCTTCCGAAGCCCGGGCAAAGAAGGCCACCCAGGCCCGTCAGAAGTCGCTGTCATCCACCGACATCGAAGCCCTGGCGCGAGCAGTCTTCGATGAGATCAAAAGCCAGGCTTCGGATGCTGGCTTTCGTATGCCGGATGAATTTCTGCTGCGGCTGATCGGCGAACTGTCCGGAATGGGGCCGCTGCTGGAGCTGATTGCCCGCTCCGATATCGAAGATATCGCCATCAACCTGGGGCATATCTATGTGTACACCACCGCTACCGGCTGGGAACACGCCGGCTCCGCGCCTGATGGGATTGGCGATGCCTTGCGAGTCATGATGGATCGCGCTGGCCAGCGCGCGCCCACGCCAGATTACCCGATCGCGGATGCCATGCTGCAGGTCATGGTGCCGATCCAGGATGGCAGTGTAAGGCGAAAAGGTGTGCGTATCAACTATGTCATGGCACCGGCATCACCGTACGGCGACACCATCACGCTGCGTGTCTCAAACTATCGCACCGTGGCCGATCTGGACAAAGGCAGCCTGGCGCTGCTATGTCAGAATCGCCTGCCGCCCATCCCGCGCCCGAAATTCCAGGCCCAGAACTTTCCGCGCGGTAACGGCATCCTGACCCCGGAAGCGGCCAACTATATTCTTGGAGTGATGGTGCATGGCGGCACGCTGGTCATTGCCGGCACAACCGGCTCGGGTAAGACTTTTGTCGGTCAGCGCATCCTGCAGGAGATGCTGGATTATTACCCACGCGGCGCGATCCGTTTGTTTATCGTGGAAGACTCGAATGAAATTATTCTGAATGGCTGGAACGGCGATGCGAAAGGCGACACGGGCAACATCGTCTACACCGTGACGAGACCCGAAATTCGCGGCGGCCCGCCGCCCGTGACGATGTATGACCTGATCCGTGCCGCTCTTCGTTCGCGCCCACATGGAGTCGTCATTGGCGAAGCGCGTGGGGCGGAGGCCTGGGAACTGATCCGTGCCGCGGCGACCGGGCACGGGCACTCGGCCTTCACAATCCACGCCACCAGTGCCGAGCATGTCTGGCCGCGTTTCCTGCAGGTGGTGCAGGCACATCCCGATGCGGCCCGCATGTCCGAGGCGCAGATCGCGCAGTCCTTTGCCGAAGCGATCACCGCAGCGGTCTACATTGAACGCAACCCAACACACGGACAGATCATTCGTGAGATTGTGGAAGTTTCGCCAGTGGTGGAGCGCACGGCCGGCCGGCCATCGTTTTCGCCCCTGTTCAAGTTCGATCCGATCAAGGGTCTCATCCCCACCGGCAATCGTCCCATGCGCCCTGGCTTCCGGGCGTCTGACCTGGATTTGCCGGAGAGTATTTTTAGAAGCTTATGAGCAAACCAAAAATAGAAGTCGGCACCACCCATCAATTCGTTCTGTCCAAAGGGTTTACTCGGATAGGCAATCTTGATGCCTTGATTGGCGCGGACGGCACAAAACGCCTGTTTGCCGAGCTTTTTGCCGACCCAGATCGGCCTGATGTGCGCCCACAGGAAGCCTACCAGGCGATCCTGTCATCAATGCAGCCGGGCTGGACGCTGCGCCTGCTCCAGACCTTTTGGCCGGATCCTGCGCCGCGGCTGGCTTTTCAGTGCCAGGCGCAGTGCTGGCAGAAGCCGGCATCGGATGAGCTGGATATTTTGCATCAGGGGCTGCTGCTCTCAACCGAGCAGTTTCCTCTGCCGTTTGGGCGTAGGACGATATTGGAATTCGTTTTTCCTGGGGATGAAGGATTGGCATGGTGGGAAGGGTTGGGCGGACTGTGCCAGGGGTTCGGGGTACGGGTTTATTGTTCAAATTCTCAAGACATTCAAACCTTATATATCAGGATGGTTAATCCTGATATTGAATAACTAAATAATTTAACCTGAATTCAGGGATAAGGGCTTATGCCGTGGTGATCACGGATTCCGTGGTTCGTCAGGTACAAAAATAAGTGGTTTGCCCTGAAAGTCGAAAAGTCAGATTTTGAGCATTTTGAATAGCTATGCCAGCATGTGCAAAAAAGTCACGCTAGCCCACCCGGTTTCGCCCAGTATTCTTGGCACGGTACAAACAGGCATCTGCTTGCTCGACCAATCCGCGCATAGGCTCAAACTCTTTGGGTACACAAGCACCCACCCCGAGGCTGATCGTCACCAAATGCAGGGGCGTGTTGCGAATGTGCTCAATCCGCTGCGTTTCAATCGCCTTTCGCATTTTCTCAGCCACTTCACTGGCCGCCTGCCTGTCCAGCCCAGGTAAGATCGCTACAAATTCCTCGCCACCATAACGCGCTACCAAGTCGCCGGGGCGTTTCGCTGTTGAAGCAAGGATCCCCGCCACCTGCTTCAGGCACTGGTCCCCGGCTTGATGCCCATATTGATCGTTGTACATTTTAAAGTGGTCGATATCCACCATCAGCACCGCCAGAGAGTGCCCCCCGCGCAAAGCCCGCCGCCATTCCTTATCCAGCGTGCTGTCAAACTTGCGCCTGTTGGCCACGCCGGTCAGCCCATCCAGCTCGCTCAGCTGCTGCAGCTTGTCATTCACTTCAGAGAGCTCGGCTGTGCGCTCGGCTACCTTGCGCTCAAGCGACTGGTACAGCCGCACGTTTTCGATGGAGATTGCGAGTTGTTTGCACAGCATGGAAACGGTTTCCACCCGTGATTCTCTAAAGGCAGCCCGGGTCAAGCGGTTTTCCAATGTCAATACAGCGCTCACCCGGCCGCGCACCAACACCGGTAGCGCCAGCAGCGAACACAAAGGTAGATCGGCAAAGTGTGGGTCGCCCGCAAAGCGTTGGTCGATCAGCGCATCATCCGAAACGACGGGCTTGAAGGTTTTCAAACACAACTGCAGCACGCTGGCAGCCACGATCCGCCGCTCTTTTGCTTCGACCAGGCTCATGCGCTCCAAACTTTCCGAGCCCTGCATGCCGCCTTCCAACTGCCATTGGTTGTGATCGTCCAGCAGCAGAAGGCGTGTATCGGTCGCTCCAGTAAGCTGCCCCAGGATTTCCACCACGCGCGCCACCAGCCGCGGCTGCGAAGTCTCGGAGGCCAGCACCTGCGTGGCGCGCAGCAAGACCTCGTAATTCAGGTCGTCATCACGGCTGTTGGACGAAGTGCCAGGCTGACCGCCAACCAGGAAGGGCATGCTTTGCTGCATGGCCTGAGTCTTGGCGCTCGCGCCCCAACGCTTGTACAGGTGATGGGCGCGCACCAGAAGCTGCTGCCCGGCGTATTCCAACCCCTGGCGCAAATAGAACTGCCCGGCACGTTCGGTGATCAGCGCCTGGTGCCAGGGGCGCTGGTTGCCCTGCGCTTTACGCATGGCCTGCTCGTACAGCCCCAGCGCTTCCCAGGGTTGCTCAAGCACGTCCAGACGTTCCGCCTGAATCTGGTCGGACAGATGACCAAAGTTCACCGGCGCATCGGCGGCGCGCGCTGCCAGCCAGGCCAGATTGGTTTCCAGTCGTTTCAAGAGCCCGGCGCGCTCGTCTTCGGCATCCGCAGCCCGGATTTGCTGGATCAAGGCCAGGGAGTGCAGGAAATTCAACTGGGCGGAGACATAGGTGCCCAGGATGGTGGGTGTCAGGCGCAAGGCCATTTCCACATGCTGGTTGAGTGCGCCTTCATCGGCCAGGATCGCCGCCGCCAGGCCGCGCAGAACATGGAAAATGCACAAGGCCTGCGGGTTGTTCGCGGCGGCGGAAAGAAATTCCTGCTCCTTGAAATCATCATCATCGAAGCATCCCGGTGCAGCGGTCAGGCCCTCCAGCGCGCGTGTGAACTGCTGGTAGGGCACATAGATTTGCTCGGCATGCAGATCCCCGGTTTTGCGCACGAAAGTAAGCGCCGGGTCGCATTCAGGATGCATCTGCGAGAGCGTCGCACCACATTCCAGGGTCACGGTCAGGTTGTTGACAAAGGTCACGCTGGCATAATCCAGATCCCCGACGCGCATCATCCCATCGTAGGCCCGGCGGCCCAATTCCATGTCTTCTTCCAGCGGGTGGAACCAGTGATTGACGAAGGCAGCGCAAATGTGCTGCGCCAGGGCTGTTTCAGCGCCGCGTTCGTGGGCCAGCCCCATTTCCAGCGCCCGGCGGGCTGCGCGGTACCCAAGCACATGGTCGCCGCGCAGCGCGATGGTTGTCATGATCAGACCTGGCACCATGCTGATGTAATTTTCCAGGCAGCCGCTTTCGTTCCACTCCAGCGCTTCGCGAACCAACACCCAGCCGGTGATCAGCGGTTGGTAATGGGAGGCGGTGGATGCCACGCTGTTCATCAATTTGGCCCTGGCAACCAGGCGCGCATTGGGTTCGGCCATGCGGTCTGGTAAGAAATCATCCGGGTTGGCTTGGGCCTGTTCGTAAAGCAGCGCCAACTCGCGTTCAAGCGTGGAGAGCGGATCATCCAGGGGCACTTCGACGCCCAGGCTGGCCAGCAGTTCAGCGCCCAGGCGCACCCCACCTACGTAATCTGTGCGGGTGGACAGGCTGCCGATCTGGATGCAGGCCGGGTCCACCAGGCGCTCGGGCGTACCGGCATGCGCAGCCAGCAGGGCATATGTTTCATCCACCTGCGCTATGAGCGCCTGCCGGTAAAGGACCAGGTGCAGTTCAGCATAAAAAGCAAAGGTCTGATCGGGGTGGCTTTCCCATGCCTCCGGCGGCAATAAGCCAACGCCCAGCCGCAGAAAGCGGTCCGCCACCGCAAACGCGCCCACCTGGCGCGATTGGCGCGCAGCATTCAGGAACAACCTGCGAACAAGTGTCTGTTCGTCGGGCGTTGTGATCAGCCCGCCCGATGCGGCGTAATGTTCTGCGGCGGTGAATTGGACCGCGGGGTCGCTGCCAGTCTGGATCAGGCGCCGCGCGATGGCCAGATGCAGCCCGGCGCGCGCCTGATCATCGCAAAGATGGTAGGCGGCCTGCTGCATGCGGTCGTGGCAAAAACGGATCAGCACGCCGGCTTCCGCCTGCGAAAATGCCAGCGCGTTGGGGGTATCGATCATGCCGCGTTCCAGGGCCGGTATCAGCCAGCGGACAAGCTCGCCCGGTTCGGCGCCGGTTGCCAGGGCCAGGCTGCCCAATTTACACTCGTTGCCCAGGCAAGCCGCAGCGGTCAGCGTGGCGGCGGCCTGCGCGGGTAGTTCGCCAATTTGCGTGGTCAGAAAGTCCACAACATTCGCGCTGGCCGGATGAGACAAAATCGCTTCCACGTCCCACTGCCAGGCACTGCGAACGGGGTCAATTTGCAGCACCCCCTCGCGGTAAAGCATGTTAAGAAACTCGATCGTAAAAAATGGATTGCCGCTTGTTCTGGCGTGCAGCGCTGCGGCCAGCGGCTGGGTTTGCCCGGACGGGATGTGCAGCATGTCCGCCAGCAGCTCGGCCACCTGCCCAACCGTCAGATTGGAGAGGGTCAGCACGCGCGCCGGGTCGCCGGATGCAGTCGGCAGGCGCAACAGGCGCATGAGCGGGTGCGCGGCATCCACTTCGTTGTCGCGGTACGTGCCGATCAGCAGCAGCCCATTCAGCGTGGTTTCGGTGAGCAGCGCCTCAATCAGTTCCAGGGAGGCCTGGTCGGCCCACTGCAGATCGTCAAAAAACAGCACCAGGGGATGCGCGGGGTCGGCGACCAGTCGCGCCAGGGCTACCAGCAGCCTGCGCAGCCGGGATTGTGTTTCCAGCGGGCCGAGTTCCGGCGCGGGCGCTTGCGGCCCAAGCAGCATTTCCAGGTCGGGCACCACTTCAAACAACACACCCGCGTCCGGACCAAGCCCGGTCAGGATGCGTTCGCGCCACCGGGCGATGGCTTCATCGGGCTCGGCCAGGAGCTGCTGACACAACTGGTTCAGGCTCTGCGCCGGCGCCAAAAACGGGCGGTTAAGCTGGAACTGCTCAAACTTGCCGCTCAGGAACAATCCGCGCCCCAGGGCAACTGACCGGTGGATCTCGTGGATCAGCGCTGTTTTACCAACCCCGGAATACCCGGCCACAAACAGGCTGCGCGCGCCTCCTGTGGTTACGCTCGCGAAGGCCTCCATCAGCGTTTCCAGTTGGCTGCCGCGCCCATACAGACGCTGCGGCGGGCGCAGTGAGAGCGGGATGTCGTGCTGTCGCAGTGGCACCTGTTCCAGGGGTTGGCCCTGCCCGGCTGCCTCGCGCAAGAGGCGCAGATCATGCGCCAGCCCGGCGGCGCTCTGGTAGCGTTCATCCGGTTCCTTGGCCAGCAGGGTCAGGATTAGTTCGGAGACGCGCGGCGGCAGCGCGGGGGCCAGCTTGTGCGGCGGGCGCGGGGCGCGCGCCAGGTGGGCGTGGATCAGGCTGAGCAGGTCGGTCTCTTCAAAGGGGGGCAGGCCGGTGGCCAGCTCATACAGAGTGGCGCCCAGCGAGTATAGGTCGGTGCGATAGTCCACGGGCCGGTTCATGCGCCCGGTTTGTTCGGGGGAGAGGTAGGCCGCGGTGCCCTGCATGCGACTGGGGTGATCAAATTCGGGAATTTCCCGGGCGAAGGTGGTCGAAAGGTCAAAGTCGATGATCTGCGGTTGAAGGTCACCCAGCCGGACGAGGATGTTGTTGGGGTTGATGTCCTTGTGAATGACCCCGCGCGCGTGGATCGCCACGACGATCTGCGCCAGCGCTTCGGCCAACCCCAGAAACTGCGCCAGGTCCAGCCGCCCCGCGAGCTCCGCCTGGGCCATGGCCAGGCCGCCAAAATCTTCCACGACCAGTTTGCGCTCGACTTCATCATATTGAAGCAGGCGCGGACAGCCATCTACCCCTTGCAGCCGTTCCAGGATTTGCTGCTCATTACGCAGCTTGGATAAAGCTGCCCCATTATCCAATGCTTGTTTGACAATAAATGGGCTGCCGGTCGGGTTCGCGATACGGAATACCTGGTGATTCATCCCCCTGTGGATTTCAGTTTTCTTGACAGGTTGGTTGTTTGGCTCAGACAAAACGTGCCTCCTGCCTCCTTGATGATCAGGGAGGGTCAGTCATCGAAAGAAAACCTGCAGCGGCATAGATTAAGGTACATGCGTTCGAAATTCTGACCATCGCGATGATTGTTCCGGCGCTGGTAAAAACTTGCTTAAATGTTCGTGGTGCAGTCTGACAACCATCCCACAAACCAAAAAAAACAAACGATAGATCTATTATATGCGACGACTGAAACTTCTCTTACCAGATGCGAAATTGGACAAATTTTCACAGCCAATAAGTGTTCATCCCATGATCTTGCCTTCCAATACATTGGTGTTACTGATATGTTTCTTGTTTGTTGTAGCTCAAACTCACCATTCTGATCCCAGGGAACTTGGATTATCATCTCGCATTTTTTGTCATAATTCTCGTTACGATTGTTTCCGCTATTTCAGTGTTTGACTTCGTAACTCTCGTGACCCAGCATCTCGGACAGCTATCTTTTCAGCATATGCTCAATTATCTTCCCCAATAATCGAGCAAAGATCCCTTCTCTGCCAAAGAAATCATCCATCGATATGACTTTGGCTAGTTCAGTCTGAACTTCCTGTCCACTCGGCATCAGTTCTTCGATCATGGCTCGTGAAAGTCTCTTTTCTAACATCGTATGCTCCATGTTCCTTAACCATTCATCATATCCAATTTATACGCTAAATCGTACACGCTCCTTACACTTAATGACGCAGCCAGCAAACCCGGCTGCGTTTTTCCTTATCATCTGGCTTATGTCTGAAAACCCTTCCCCTGATTTCATCTCATCCATTGCTCCTGAAGCCGTTGAAGTGCGCGAGGATCACCTGGTCTTTCCAGGTGGCGCCCTTCTACCACTATCCGCGCGCGGCGCAGGCGTACCGGGCATGGCAGACCGTCCCTGGTCGCGCCTGTCTGCTGACCTGTTCTATACCAATCTCCCGCTTATTTATTCCCTGACCCTCCGGCGTGAACCGCCGGATACTTTGCGGGGTTCACTGCGCGCCAGGCGTACCTTGTTCGAGGGCGTCATGCTGGCCCTGGCTGAAAAGACCGGGCGCCGACCATCGATGGCCGAACGCGCCTCCGACTCGGCGATGGATGCGGCTGAATCTGTCCTTACAATGGGCAAGCCGGCTTTCCGTGCTTCGCTCATGGCCGGCTTGTTCGTCGAAAAGAACGGTTTTGATCGCGCTGAAGCCACCAGGCGGGTGATCGAGTCTGGGCTCAGAGCCCGTGGCCTGACCGCCCAGCGACTATTCTACATCGCGGAACGCGCCCTGCACCATTTTCAGCCTGGCGGTCAGTTGTTCCCGGGCCTGGATGAACCGCTGCTTTTCCTGGAAGAAACCCTGCCACTGATGCCCGCTCCCGCGCGCCAGGTGCTGCCAGCCGAAGATTCGGTCTGGATCGGCACGCATGTCCGCGATGGGCGCGATGTGCATTTCTCCTTCACAAAAGGCTTCGACCCATCTCTGTCCCCGCCACCGCATGCCACCACGCTCATTCTAGGCGAACCCGGCGCAGGCAAGACCACGCTGCTGCGCTGGGTCATGCTGCAGCGCCTGCTCCAAGGGCGAACGGTCATCTCCATCGACCCGGAAGGCGAGAACAACAAACTGTGCGAGGCCGTCGGCGGTCGGGTCATCCCTGCCGGCGTTCCAGAAGACAAAGATACCTGCCTGATGCAGCCGCTGCAGGCCAATGATCCGGCTGAGATGCTGCTGGCGGTGCGCTTTCTTGTGGCGTCGCTCGCTGGCGAGTCAGTCCTTTCCCCAGGCGTACAGGCGGCACTGCACGAAGCCGTGAAGCGTCGCTGGGAGCGCCGGCCCGGGGCAATGTCCATCGCTGATTTGGTCGAAACATTGGGAACTGTTAATGCTGTGGACGCTGCTGTGCCGATGGCCCTGCTTCGCCCGTACATGCGCGGCGGACTGTGGGAAGGTTTCTTTGACCGTCCGAATGCCCTGCTTTCTCCGGATTTCCCCACTGGTGTCTGGTGGAATTTCGATCTTTCTTCCCTGCGTGAAGAAAACCGCGCCATTGTACACTCGGTGCTGGCCTGGTTCCTGTACCATGCTGTCACAGTGGGCAAGCGCTCGATGGATATCTTTATCGATGAAGGCTGGCGTCTATTGCGCAGCGGCCCCTTTGCCGACCTGCTGGATGAACTGGGCCGGCGCGCCCGCAAACGTGGGGTGGGGGTCACGCTCATTACCCATCTGCCGGCCGACCTGATGAAGAACCCCACATCGCTATCGCTTGCATCCACCGCCTTCATTGGCCGACTTGGCCCTGATGAAGCCTTTACCTTCTTCCGTTCGCTGGGTGTGCCGGAGTCGGAAGCGCGCAAGAACGCCGAGATGGTTTCCCGCCTGCCGCCGCGTGTGTTCCTGGCTGCCCCTTCGGGTGGGCGCGGAGCGCTTTTCCCGGTGATGGTCACAATCCCACCTGTCTGGTTGGAATTCTGGAAACGCCTCGGCGCCACCGGTGTCTTGCGATGACTTCCCCAAAGAACGGGTACATGTGTCCAACTTGCGGGCATGATAGGCAGGGCGGTGCCTGCTCGCTGTGCGATGCAGGCTGGAATTGCTGGGAGTTGATGTTTGCGCCCATCCCGATCGAAGACCTGCGCAAGCAGGTGGCGGTCTGGATCGGGCAACTGCCGCAGCCGGTTGTGCTTGAGATCGCGGCGCTCTCCACGGGGGTTCGGCTGCGCATTTATGCCCCTACCACTTTACCAATCCAACCTGTCCTGGACTCTTTTGCGGCTATGACCAGCCACCAGATGCGCTGGAGGGCGGTCGAGTCTCGCGCGGTCCAATCTCCTGGGCTTGGCCTGCGTTCGGATGCACAGGTTCCGGTGCTGGCGCTCTCTGACCTAGACACTGATCCGCTGCTTGCGATTGGTTCACGCTTGCAAAGCCTGCGAGCGGGTGAAGGCGAAGCGGCGCTGCGTATCTGGCTGCTGGGGCGCGACCCGGCCTTGCAGGATCGTTTGAAGGCGCTCTCCGCTTACTCATATGGGACGGAAGGCGGCGTTGAGAATGACACGCCCAACCCCTGGGGCATCCGCTTGGCTATGTTCCGCGGGCTACTCTTTTTTGGGATGATCGTGGCGGGCGTCTCGGCTGGCGCGTGGACTGCCGGCTGGATTTCAGTTTTCGCCGGTTTACTTGGCGTTCTTTCCGGCGGTGTGGCTGCAGTGACTGCCATGCTGGGTATCGTGGACTGGATGCGTTGGCGCTCGATCCCCAAGGATATTCTTACATCCCGCATCCAGGAACCGCTCTTGAAAGTGGCCTTCACCCTTTCGGGCGCAACTTCGATGGAACTGCTGGCTGGCGTTGGTCAGTGGCAGCACATTGAACAGCCCTGGCCGGCGGTCAAAGCCATTGCGCTGTCTTTGCCGGTTTCGGATATCGCGGCGCTGGTCTCGCCCATGCAAAAAGGCGAAGGCAGCGGCGTCCTGGATCGCGCTGTTCGCCAGGATGTGCCAACGCCGCCGCCATCCCTGTCATTAACGAATGCGGCTTTCAAGATCGGCTGGAGCGCGGGAACAGGTGAAATGCTGGGTGTTGACCCGGATGGTCACGGTCTGGCCACCGGCGGCAGTCGTACTGGCAAATCTTCCTTTGCCTATGCCATGCTCAAACGGTTGATCGAAAAGGGGGATGATGCGCCTGGCATTTTCCTGGTGGACCCGCACGCATCTCTTGCCGATGGTTTCCTGGATGCGATTGCCCAGCTTCCGGATAAAGAGCGCGCGATGGCCGTGAAACGACTGCGCATCATTACACCAGACCAACCCGAAGTCGTGCCTTTGAACCTTCTCTGCATCCCAGATTTCACCTGGGCCGGCAATGCCATCGTGCAAATCGGGAACCGCATCTGGGATGATTACTGGGGGCCGCGTATGCAGGCGGCTTTGTTGGGTCTTTTCAAACTCGCCCACGCCTGGAACCAGGTCAATCCAACAAAACGCATGGGGCTGCTGCATGTGGTCTTTGCTGCTTACAACCCGACCTGGCGCAAAGAAGCGATGGCAGAATTGGAACCAGCCGAGCGTGTCGGCACGATTGCGTTGGATGCCTTGCTCGGGCAGGTGGGTGGGAACGGCGGCAATTGGGCACAGGGATGGATCACGGAAGTTGTTTCTCCGATCCTGTCCAAGGTGATGGCGCTGGAACTTTCACCCTGGTTGTTTGCCGCCATGCATCAGAACCGCTTTGCGGACATGGAGTACTGGGTGCGTGAGCGCGCCTGGGTGGTAATGCGTCTGCCCTCCGGTACGATGGGGCGTGAAGGCTCCCGGCTGACTGCCGGAGTGGTCTACAACGTTTTCGATGCCGCCTTCCGCAAGGTGACCATGACCAGCCCGATCCCGTTTTATTTCATCGTGGACGAAGCCCAGGAGATCGGCGCAGGGATGCGCCTGGAATCCATGCTGGCCGAGGGCGCCAAGTTTGGGGCTCGCATGTTCGTATTAGTGCAATCGCTTTCGATGATGCGCCAGGCGCCGGGCATGGAACCCGTGGTGCAGGCACTGTTGGCCAATACATCCACCCAGGCCTTCTTTTCTCCTGACCCAGAGGATGCTGATCTGATCCGCGCCACGTTGAGTTCGACCGTGCGTTACGGCGCGACCACCCTCGATCTGCCTTCGCTGCACTGCTGGCTGCGGGCTCGCTTAGCCGGTCAGTGGCAGCCGCCAACTCTGGTGCGTGTGGAGCCACTGGCAAGGGCGGAGAACAGGCGTGTCCAGATGCTGATTCGGCAGGTGATCGAGGCTCATCCTGCTGATTATGTTCTCGCCGAAGACTGGCAAAAGCGCGGGGTGCGCGCTTTGAGCGATATGCTGCCGCCTTCGAGCAGGGCGTTACTGGATGCTGCTTTGAAGGAAAAGAGTATCAAGACATCCCAACTTGGCGTAGAGCGGGAGCAGGCTTACGATGAGAATCACCGCCGCCTGGGGTTCAACGGGGGAAAATAATACCCAGCATCCTTTGGAAACAAACCAATATTTAACTGAAAAGGTTTGATATTGGTCATGGATACGAACTGATAGAGAATAAGAGGTACATCCAGGAACCAACGAAACTCAGTCATCCATGCAAGTAAACACGTTTTCTTTGTGCAACATTCATACGGAGCCGGTCTGTCGGCGGGTTTTGACCCGGGCAACATGACACCTGCAACTGGCGCGATTGGAGGTGTGGATGGTCGTAGTATTCATGGTCAAATGCAAGATTATGTAGCGCAGGCACTCGCCGATAAACTTGGTATGAACAAAACCAATATTGAAACCGCGCTGGATAATGGCAAAACCATGTATCAGCTCGCTATTGATATCGGTAGCAAGGAATTCTATGGACTGCCAAGTTGACAGGTGTTCACAAGACTATATTCGCCAAGGCTATCAGCAATGGTGTCCTGCCTAGATGCCGGCAGGTGCCATGCTGGAAAACATGATGGCCAACGACTTCAACCCCGCCGTTGGCTCAATCCAAAACAGTGGCACTGGTCGCGGTATACGGGGCGGTAGAGGCCAAGCGGCATGAATGGTTTGTATCAACCATTAACAACCACTCTTTAAGCAAAACAAGACATCATAAACGAAGAAGAGAAACCGGTGCCTGAACACCAGTTTCTCTTCTCCCTCATCAAATTGTACCCATCTTGAAATAACTTTGTAATTGGCAATGTGAGTGACTTCAATAAGCAGACCATAAAGTGTTGCGTATAAAAGAACAAATCCTGATCATACCCCTGACAGATGAATAAAAAAAGATAAACCCTGTTGAGATTACAAAGCTGGCTGACTTTTGCAACAAAAAGGCGTTTTGTGCATCTACTATATGTACAATTTCAATAAAAGGATGACAAATGCCCAAGGAAGCCCCAAAAAATGCGATCAGATCTGCCGCTCAAAAACGCCGTCAGCAAGATAAGCGAAAAACCATCATTACTTTCAGCCTGATCGGGCTGTTAGTAGTGGCCATTGCTGTGTTTGCTATGACGCGGCCTCGGCCTGAGCCGTTAAGCGCTGCCCGCCTGTCCACTGATCCATCCTACGGTTCTGAAACCGCCAAGGTAACCATAGTCGAATACTCAGACTACGGTTGCCCATCCTGCCAGGCCTGGCACAATTCCGGTATTTTGCAGAAAATCAGGGATACATACGGGGACAAGGTTCGCTTTGTCTGGAAGGATTTTCCGATCATTACATCAGCATCGCCGAAAGCCGCCGAAGCCGGCCAGTGCGCCCTCGATCAAGGCAAATTTTGGGAATACCACGACCTGTTGTATGCCAAATCCCCGGCCATCGGCGTAAATGATCTGAAAGCATACGCCACACAACTCGGGTTGGATGCAACCAAATTTAATAATTGCCTGGATTCTGGACAGAATAGCCCCAAGGTAGACCAGAGCACCAACGAAGGGCACCAGTTTGGTTTTAATGGTGCGCCTGCTTTTGTTGTAAATGGTCAGAAGTTGATCGGACCGCCTTCATTTGAAACCCTCAAATCGATTATTGACCCCATCCTGGCAGCCTCTAATTAACCCAACTTCTCTTCCCTAGATTTAACGGAATAAAAAACTTATGTGGAACCAACGCTATAACCAGCCGGATTATGTGTACGGCACGCAGCCCAACGATTTCCTGCACTCAGTTTCGGCCAGTATTCCTCGCGGAACACTGCTTTCGTTGGGCGAAGGTGAGGGACGGAATGCCGTCTATCTTGCCTCTCTGGGATTTGATGTCACTGCTGTGGATTCATCCGATGTCGGGCTGGAGAAAGCCCGGCGGCTCGCGGCGGAAAAGGGTGTCAGGATCACCACCATCACGGCGGATCTTGGCGAATACCAGATCCAACCAAAAAATTGCTGGTTCTAATTGAATTTGTGGTTTTGACAAAAATGAGGCAAAATTAGCAAA
>CAYWXS010000065.1:0-36733 GCA_964462245.1 uncultured Anaerolinea sp. | reverse complement strand
GAGCGAGGTATCCCAAACTATAATTTTGGGATACCTCGCTCGTTTTCGTTTAACATTATTTCCAGAGCGATAAACAATCTGAGTAGCGTTCATGCCATTAGGGCAACTTACGAACATTGTTACCGAAATTGGAAGTTATTTCATGTTTTGAAGCCATTCCCATATTTTTATATACTTATCAATTGACGGGCTCTAATACAAAATTGGTGCAAAATTGTGTAAAAGTGCTAAAATCTTATGTATGGGCTTCTCGGGTAAGTTGGGTTGTCGAAGACACAACTCTACTCGAAAAGCCCTATTTCATGCAAAAATTTGGCGAAGGTATTGGTTTATAATATAGATTGGTATGAGGAGGTCCTACTATGGGATTATTAAAGTACGTAAAGATTTTTATTGTTTTGGGAGTGATTACAGCCCTGAGTGCTTGCAGTGGCCAGGCTAACACAGCACCGACCGCCACAGCCACAACGGTTGATGTTTTTATGGTGATGACGTCCGCGGCTGCAACTGCCTTTGTTGAGCTGACACAAATTGCAGGGCGACCATCTGAGACTGCCATTCCCAGTAAAACGCCTGTTCCACCCGCGAATACCCCGGATGCGCTTGTTGCGACTGCAACAAAAGATCCTTCTGGTTCGATAGCTCCTACTGCAACCGAATCTGCC
Source organism: uncultured Anaerolinea sp. (assembly GCA_964462245.1). Taxonomy (GTDB): domain Bacteria; phylum Chloroflexota; class Anaerolineae; order Anaerolineales; family Villigracilaceae; genus UBA5195. The sequence continues at coordinate 36,068 of CAYWXS010000065.1, read as the reverse complement.
GGGGGTATTCCGGTAGTAAATACACCTGTACCTGATACAGGTGGTGTGCCTACGAGCACACTTGCTCCCAGTCCCACCCCGGTTCGTCCATTCGCGACTACGGCACCAGGTGTCACATGCTTAAATTCACGCTATGTCGCTGATGTCACTATTCCAGACGGGACCGTGTTGAAACCTTATGATAAGTTTAAAAAGATATGGCGCATAGAAAATACGGGTACCTGCCAGTGGGATCAGGGTTTTGGTCTGACGATCTGGGCCGGTCCGGATATGGGTGGTTCGCCAATTTATTTTTCAAATAATGACAAGCCTGTAAAACCAGGTGGGGTTGTAGATTTAGGTATTGAAATGCGTGCCCCTGTTACTCCTGGGGATTATATTGCCCATTGGATTATGATCAGTGATTCGGGGGTAACCTTTGGTGGTGATCTGTCGATTGTTATCAAAGTTGCAAAATAAATATTAAAACAAGAAAAGTCCCCTGCTCTTAAAAAAAAGAGTGGGGGATTTTTCTAAACAGGAGTAATTGTGTGGATTTACCGGACGGTTTTTTAAATAATATTCAGAATTCATTTGGGCAAACAGGGGTTGAGTGGTTGCAGGAATTACCAGCTTTGCTGAATGAGGCTGCGCAAAAATGGCAGTTAAGCCTTGGCTCGCCCATGCTGTTATCTTATAACTATGTTATTGCTGCTAAACGGGTGGATGGAACACCTGTGGTGCTTAAGATTGGGGTTCCCAACCGAGAGTTTATCAGTGAGCTGACTGCACTGCGCTTATTTAATGGTGATGGTTGCGTGAGACTGCTTGAAGTTGAGGAAACGCGCTATATGTTTTTAATGGAGCGGCTTTTCCCAGGTAAAATGCTTGTCAGTCTGGAAGACGATGATAAACGCACGCATATTGCCTGTGATGTTATGGCTCATCTTTGGCGTGCTGCTCCAATAGGTCTGCCATTGATCAAGTTGATCGATTGGTTTTCAGAATTAGATAAGGTGCGGCCAAAGTTTAGCGGGGGAACGGGACCTTTTCCAAAGAAGATATTTGAAAAAGTAGAAAAACTTATTCCTGAATTATTTGCCAACTCTAGCCCGCCGGTCTTGATGCATGGTGATTTTCATCATTTCAACGTACTTTCATCTGACCGGGGCTGGTTGGCTATTGACCCAAAGGGGGTGATCGGCCCACCAGAATACGAATGTGGTCCATTGTTAATTAATCCGATGCCAAGTCTGCTTTATTTACCGGAGGTTGATCGCCTGACTTTACGGCGGGTTTCCATCTTGAGTGATCGCCTGGGATTTTCACGTGAGATTATCCGTGATTGGGTACTGTGCCATGCTATACTTTCTGCCTGGTGGGATATGAACGAAGACGGCAGTGGAGGAGAATATTCCCTGGCAATTGCGGATGTAATCTCAAAACTGCAAATTTAGAATGTTGACTTTAATATTTCAGTCCAACTATGTCAGAATCTGCCAACATGATGTCAGAAAATTTTGTCTGCTGAGCCAGGGCGCCGCGTAACTCCCAGCTGCCTTCCAGTAAATTTTCACCGACTTTCATTCGCCGTCTGCGAATGATTTTTAACTTACATTCAATCATGGCAGTTTCAATCTGTTCCAACTTGTGTTCTTTGGCCATGTAGGTAATGTCATAAGTACGGATTTCACGTCCCATTACATCAACCAGTTTATCCACCCAGGTAAATAGCCAGAGTACTGCAAAAACAACGACTGTTGATATCGCAGCCAGCCAATAGTTACCCAGTCCAATGGCCATGCCCAGGGCAGCAGTAGCCCAGATTGTTGAAGCAGTAGTAAGTCCTTTTACGCGGCCTTCGGAAAATAAAATCGAGCCTGCTCCGAGAAAACCTACACCGGTAACAATGTTTGCGATTACACGATCGTCTTGGAATTCGAGTGATAACATGGTGAACAGAGTAGCACCAATTGTAATGAGTGTTATGGTTCGTAGCCCGGCTGCTTTGGCATGCATTTCGCGTTCCAGACCAATCAGTCCTCCAATTACCACCGCCAGAAGTAGCTTGATCAAATCTTCTTGTGAAACTGGTATATAAAAGTTCATACATCGACCTTCTAAGAAATTATTAAGGGCGGCTATAAACCGCCTTCAATAAATATATTTCGAAACAGGTTATTTCACACTGATGGAGTAATGACCATCTTCCCGGGTGAAGGGGGTGGTCCCACTGACAACAAGAATGGCATCTGTCAGATCCAGGGTTAAATCGGCTGTTTGATTGGCGCTAATTTCGATATTCTGGACAGTCGTAGTGCCATTTTTATTGATCACAGACACACGGAAGGTTTGTGGAAGTATATTTTCCACCCGAACGAAGCCTTCACCGGCCCAGCCACCATTATCCGTTTCAAAGTCAGTTGAATAATTCAGAGCCGGGATAGAGACGTCATCCAGTAGAAATCCTTCGCCGTTGACAGCTGCATCTGTTACATACTCAAACCTGATCAGAACGTTCTGCCCCTTGAATTTGCTCAAATCCACAGATTCTTGAATCCAGCCGTTGGATTGATCGTTATAACCCCAACCAAAAGAATTTCCTGATGGATTGCTGTCTGTTCCAGATGGAGTGTTGAGAATTTGCCAGGTTTTGCCATCGTCGTTGGATGCTTCAAGGAATGTGTAATCGTAGTCTTTTTCCAGGTCGTACCAGGCTTGGTATTGTAAGGTTAATGGTCCGGTCGCTTTGCTGAAATCAAATTCACGGGTCAGGGTCATGTCAGACTCATCGCCTTTATTGGACCAGAAAGCTTTTTTGCCGGAATAGGCATCTGTTGGGAGAAGACCGGTTTGGGTAGCGCCTTCAAAATGCAATGTGTAATTACCATTGCATTTGAAGTGAATGTAATCAACGCCAAACTGTTTGACTGTCCGGGTAAATGTATCGGGGCAGCTGCTGATCGTTTCTGTATCGGAAACTTGAGAGGCCTGTTGATAATTGTGATAAACGTAGCGACCATCGCCAACTGAACCGTCCAAAACATTATTTGTGACAGCCCAATCCATAAAAACGTCATTGGCGTTGATCGGTTTTGCACTAACCGGATCGGTTGCATTGATTGATTTTAAGATGTCGTCTATACTTTCCATGCCGTTCTGTTGATCTGTGACCAATGCTTTGGTTGCATTTTCGCCAAATCGATCGAGAAAATAGGTAAGGAACAAGAAGCTGGCGCCATAATGTGGACCATTTGTGCCCGGATTTGGACCCCAATCGGTGAGTTGTATATCCGGATTGCTGATATATTCTCTGTCTGCCCCACCAACGTAATATCCGTTGAGAAGAACAGCTACTTCAGAAAATCCTTCATTCATCCAGGATGTTTCGTTTCGATCCTGTTTCCAGTGAATCATGTGTTGGAATTCGTGGGCAAGTACGCCATAAGTGTAAGTGTCGCTTAGTGGGGAGTTATCTGCATTGAATACAAACATCTCATGCGCATTGGAAAATTGATGTGCATCTGGATGATATTCATCGGGTGATGAAAAATAACCAGCTACAGATCCACCGATACCACGCCCATAAACAAGATAGATGTGGGGGTCGCCATCAATGCCTGGTGTCCATTCACTGCCGAAGAATTCACGGTCTGTGGGGTACATTTTAGTTTCAAAAGCATCCACAAGGTTTTTTGCATCCGTATCGTTATATTTCACACCGTTCTGTACCCAAAAATAAGCATGCTCAGTGACATACCTCAATGTGGTATTAACTTCAAAGCTTTTGGCAGAATCGGTATTCATGAGGTGGAAGGATTTTTTATCGCCAATATTGAACGGGCCGCTGGGCAGTGTTTCTGGGATTCCGCATTTCCCTTCCAAGCGGCAGGCCAGTTCCCGGGGATCATTGATGGGGACAATGCTATTTTCAAGAATTTTTAATGTGTCGGTTGAGATATTTTCAACTGGAACCCGGGTCAGTACCACCGGGGTGGGAGTCATGCTCTCAAAATTGAACGGATTTGCGTCTGGAGTAGCCGGAGCCTGGGCGGGGAGGATTGGGTTTGCGGAGCTTTCCACATTATTGATATAGTAATAAGCTGCACCTAACCCGCCTGAAAGTACGATGAAGCAACAACAACACAGGATCAACAGTACGATAATGATAATGCCTGTGACGGTTGTAAAAAAGTTCTTATTTTCGTTTTGCATGTGATTTCGATCTCCTAGTATAAAGACAAATTCTACCCGAAAAACGGATAATTCTTCGGAATAAATACGAAAAGACTCCGCTGGTGGTTGCAGCGAAGTCTTTTCGTAATGTCTGGACAGATTTAATTAAAAACGATCTTGTTGTCTGCCACGTCTACTTTGACTGTGCCTCCACCGGTAAATTTACCGCTGAGCAGTTCAATAGAGAGCGGGCTTTCTATGAATTTTTGGATTGCTCTGCGCAGTGGACGTGCACCAAAGGCCGGGTCGTAACCCTGTTTGGCCAACCAGGTGCGTGCTTCCGGGCTAAGCTCCACAGAGACCTTATATTCATTCAACCGGTCTCGTACTTCCTTCAATTGCAGGTCGACAATTTTTTCCATCTGTTCAACCGAGAGCGGAGAGAACATAATTACATCGTCGATGCGGTTAAGGAACTCTGGACGGAAAGCACCTTTGAGTGCTTTTTCGATCTTGTCATGTTCGTTGCGTTCTTCATCATTCGAATTTTGCTGCAAGAAACCCAGTGTGCCACCCTTATGTACGTATTCGGTACCAAGGTTGCTGGTCATGATCAGAACGGTATTGCGAAAATCGACGATATTACCCTGTCCATCGGTCATGCGACCGTCATCCAGAATTTGCAAAAGGGCATTCCAGACTTCCGGATGTGCTTTTTCAATTTCATCGAAAAGCAAAACGCGGTAAGGACGGCGTCGTACGGCTTCAGTCAGTTGACCACCTTCTTCGTAGCCAACATAACCTGGAGGAGCTCCAAACAAGCGACTGACGGTATGTTGTTCACGATACTCAGACATATCGATGCGTACTAATGCATCTTCATCATCAAACATGAAGCCTGCCAGAGCTTTGGCGAGTTCAGTTTTTCCAACGCCGCTGGGCCCAATAAAGATAAATGAGCCAATTGGTCGGCTCGGGTCTTTTAGCCCGGATCGTGCCCGACGAATTGCATCCGAAATGGCATGGATGGCTTCATCCTGTCCGATAATTCGTTCGTGCAAGCGGGTTTCCATCTGCAGTAGTTTGGTGGCTTCCGTTTCCAGCATCTGACTGAGGGGGATACCAGTCCATTGGTGGACGACATCGGCGATGTCATTCACATCCACCACTTCGTCGATATGGTTCTCGGCTTCCCATTTGTCGCGTTTTTCTGTATATTCAGCCTGAAGGCGTAAGCGTTCCACCTTTTTCTGGGCGGCATGTTCGTAATCACGAGCCAAGCCAGCCTGCTCTTCTTCTGAAGTAATGCGGTCAATTTCCTTTTTAATATCTTTTAACTCGGGTGGCATGGAATAAAGAGCTACGCGCAGTTTCGCAGCGGCTTCATCCATCAGGTCGATGGCTTTATCTGGTAGATGCCGGTCTGTCACATAGCGGTCTGCCAGATGAACCGCAGCAACCAGGGCTTCATCCGAGTAACGTATTTTGTGATGGGCTTCGTAGCGGTCGCGCAAACCCATCAACATTTTGATGGCATCCTCGGCAGATGGCTCGTCTACATAAATTGGGGCAAAGCGTCGTTCCAGGGCTGCATCTTTTTCGATATGTTTGTGATATTCGTCCAGGGTTGTAGCACCAATGCACTGCAGTTCTCCGCGTGCCAGGGCTGGTTTTAGCATGTTGGATGCATCCATTGCGCCTTGTGCCGCTCCAGCACCAATCACGGTGTGAAGCTCGTCGATCATCATGATGATATCGCCCTGGGATCGCTGCACTTCTTCCATGACTGCTTTCAGGCGTTCTTCAAACTCACCTCTAAATCGGCTTCCGGCAATCAAGGCTCCGAGATCCAATGCAACAACTTTTTTGCCTGTCAGAATTTCTGGAACATCGTTATCTGCAATCTTCTGCGCCAAACCTTCGACGATGGCAGTTTTTCCGACGCCGGCTTCACCAATCAGGACCGGGTTGTTTTTTGTACGCCGGGAGAGAATTTGGATTAGTCGTAAAATTTCCTTATCGCGACCAATGACAGGGTCCAGTTTACCTTCGCGAGCCATTTGAGTAAGGTCACGAGAGTATTTCTCCAGGGTGCGATAACGTGATTCGGCTTGTGGATCGGTTACGCGTTGCCCTCCCCGGATTTGCTGGATTGAGTCAAAAACACGATCCCGGGTGATGCCAGCACTTTCCAAAATGCGTGAGGCGGGTGTATTACGTTCGGTTAAGATGGCTAAAAAGATATGCTCGGTGGAGATGTATTCATCTTTTAGCCGGTTGGCTTCTTCGTTTGCCTGATCTATGATTCTTTTTACACGCGGTGTGATGAATATTTGTCCTGCACCCCCACCAAATATGTTTGCTTTGGGAGTGGCACGTAAAGCAGCATCCAACCGATCGATCAGGGTTGACCCGGCTACGTTGAGAGTTTCCAAGATTTGAGGAATAACTCCGCCAGGCTGTTCAATCAAAGCCAGCAGGATGTGTTCAGTATCAATCTGATTGTGTCCGTAACGTTGGATAATTTCAGCTGCACGTTGAGCAGCTTCTTGTGCACGTTCGGTAAAACGGTCAAATCGCATCATAAGTAATAATCCTTTCGATAGTTACAACTTTCAGATTATAGCAAAGGCTATGTTTTTGGTTTGAAAGAACGTTGTAAGAATTACATATGAGTCTATTGTATATGCGTTTTTGTTCTTTAAAAAAAAGGAGCAAACCTCAGGGAAAAAGAATATAATAGGAACGATGACCGCCACCTTGATTGCTGCAACATCGCCATCCGCTGGACGTATGCGCCCGCTCAATATGTTGCGTGACCTGCCAGCTGTAGCTGATTTGATCGAATTATGCTTTTCTTCCACATTGGATTCGGACAGCCGAACTTATATCGATCAGATGCGCCGCAGTGGTCGTGATTCCGGTTTTCTTACCTGGGCACCGCGTGTAATTGAAACAGTTTCGCTGCCCCTTTCTGGTTATGTATGGGAATATAAAGGTCGGGTAGTGGGAAATGTCAGCCTGATCCCTTTTTTTCGGCATGGCCAAAAAACCTTCCTGGTTGCCAATGTAGCCACACATCCAGATTTTCGTCGTCAGGGAATTGCGCGTCAATTGACCTTGGCTGCCATGGAGCGGGCACGTGAAAAACATGCGCATGCCATCTGGCTGCATGTGCGGAATGATAACCCGGGGGCTATCCAGTTATATCGCGACCTGGGATTTGTGCAGCGGGCAGTACGTACAACCTGGCATGCCTCGTCTGTCATTCCCGTTCTGGATGGTTCCCAAAAAAGTATTCAGATTGCAGCACGCCCTGCGCGTGACTGGCCTAACCAGGCGGAATGGCTGAGTCGGGCTTATCCACTGGATCAGGAATGGTACCACTCCCAGAGTTGGGATGTTTTTAAGCCCGGGTTGATCAATTTTATTTACCAACTTATGGCAGATATAACCACGCAGCAATGGTCTGCTTATCGGAATGGATCACTTCAGGCAGTTTTCAGCTGCCAGCGAGCGAACGCGCGCACGGATAATTTATGGGCAGCTGTACCAAATGAACCGGATGGTGAGCTGGTGACTGCCCTGTTGTTGCATATTCGGCGCAGTCTCAGGCAATCATATAATCTTTCCTTCGAATACCCGGCTGGGGTGATGGATGATGCCATTCTGGCGGCTGGGTTTGCTGTGCAGCGCACGCTGGCCTGGATGGAAGCTCCAGTCGCTGCAACTTCCCAGTCTTCTCCGCGTAGATCTAAGTAAATATACATTTGTTGGTTACGCCTCCTGCTTTTTTAGAAGCGTGATTGGAATAGGAGAATAAAATGGATCGTTTTTTCTTGCGTTTGATTATTAATACGGTGGCTCTCTATGCTGCGGTAGCATTTGTGCCTGGTATTCATCCTCAATCGGATAACTGGCTTTCTTTCGTCTGGTTGGCATTGATTTTCGGACTATTAAATGCTTTGCTTAAACCTTTACTCAAGTTACTTACCTGTCCGCTAATCATTTTGACACTGGGTGTCTTTACGCTGGTGATTAATACATTCATGTTCTGGCTGGCAGGTATTATTGGAAGCAATTTCCATGCTGGTTTTATTGTGGATGGTTTCTGGCCAGCATTTTTAGGCGGTTTGGTGGTGACTGTCGTCAGCGTTGTTCTGTCGACAATTTTCAAGGAAGACCAAAAGAAACACTAAAAATATATTTCTATAGACAATAAAAAATGACCTGTTCATTTTGAGCAGGCCGTTTTTTATTGCTTGGAAGTATAAATTGGGTGACATAACCCCTGCTTTGAAAAGTAAAGTATTTCCGGCATAGAAATCAGGAGTGGCCTAAACCTGGTAGACCCCCAGCACTCGCTGCAGCACGTACTGCTCGCAAGCAGGCTTGTGTAAAGACTTCAGCTGCAAATGCCCCGACCAGGCTGACATCAGATTTCTTTTGTCCGGTCGAGAGTGCAAAAATGGTATCGCCATCCAACATGGTGTGTGCAGGGCGGATTGCACGTGCCAACCCATCGTGAGCCATTTGGGCCATTTTGTTAACTTCCGGTTTGCTCAGACGGGCATTGGTTGCCACAACACCAATGACTGTGTTGGAGCGCATGGCCAAGCCCTCGATCATGCGTCCCGCCAGGGTTTGCATGGTGGACATTGTATCTGCAAAATAACCGGTCGAGCCCAGTGTAAGCGGTCCCAATTGGGTGGACCGGGCTCCGGCGATGATTTCACCGGTTTTGGGGTCAACCACGTCCCCGTAGGCATTGACGGCAACCAGCGCACCGACGATTACCCCGCCACCAATATCAATTGAGGCTGTGCCGATGCCACTCTTCATTGCACCAGCGTTGCCAAATATCTTGCCCACCGAAGCGCCGGTGCCCGCGCCAAAGTTACCTTCGGCTGGCCTGGTTTTACTGGCAGCTGCGGCTGCGGCGTACCCCATCTCTGGAGTGGGGCGTATATCAGCGCGACCTATTGAAAGGTCAAATAAAATTGCGGCAGGCACAATCGGTACACGTGCTACGCCAACATTAAAACCAACCTTCTGTTCTTCCAGGTATTTCATCACGCCGCTGGCAGAATCCAACCCAAAGGCCGATCCTCCTGCTAATACGATGGCATGAACTTTTTCGATTAGATTGATGGGGTTGAGTAAATCGGTTTCGCGCGTGCCGGGTGCGCCACCGCGCTGGTCCACGCCCCCCGTAGCGCCTTTACGACAGATAACAACACTTACCCCAGTCAGAGCTTCCAAATCCTGTGCTTGACCGATTTCTATACCGGGTACATCTGTAATTGAGTTGTTTAGCATGAATCAATAGGGGCAGGTTTTGGCCTGCCCCCAGAGATTTACTATTCGAGTGCGCGGACAAGTTCGAGGAACTCATCCCATTCTTCTTTAAAGAAGTGAACAGTCACATTTCCGAGTTCAACATGGAATGTGGTTTCGCCATCGGGTTCTTCGGCTTTCCAAACCAGGTAATTTTCGGTTTCGGCCAGGGTTTCGGTTGTCGGTTCAGGGCTTTTGGGCATTTTGTTCTCCTTGAGTAATTTCATCAATTATATAGCACTCAGAGCATTTATTACAGACTGAGTTTACCTTATTTTTAATTTTGTACGAATAAATCCTACTCCATTTTTGATTTTTTCCCGAATGGAGATTTGTGGCGTTATGTTATCCAACCCTTCCCACGGGTCGAGGTCAAAAAGTTTGCGGGCAAAATAACGCCCGATGAGTTGTATAGTAGCCAACATGGGGGCTGCGATGATAACACCTAAAAGACCAAGTAGTTCCAGGGCTATAATGGCTGCCACCAATACGGCAGCCGGATGTACCTTGAGGGCTGAAGCCATGATGCGGGGCATGATGAAATTATCTGTAATCCCGTCAATCAACCATGCAATTGCTACGATGATTAAAGCGTATGCCAGGGGGTCAAGTCCGAAAGGTTTGAATTCCTGAAAATATGTAACCACCGCTAGAATGACCCACAAAATGAATGGACCAACATATGGTACGAAGCGTGCCAACCCGGCAACCAGGGCAAGCCCGAGGGCATAGCTGACTCCCATTAAACTAAGCGCAATGGTGTAAATTATTGCTGCCATTATCATGACTATCAATTGACCACGTAAAAAGGCATTCCAGATTTGGGAAAGCTGTTTTGCCATTTGCTCCAGATCATGCTGATAGCCGGGTATATTAAACTGAAGAATGCCCTGCCATAAACCATCGCTTTCGGCCAGTACAAAATAGGAGACCAACAGGACAAAGAGAGTCCAGCCCAAAAAATTTGCAGCACCACCTGCCACCGTGCCAACCATTGAGCCAGTTCTGCCAAGCATTGGTTCTATACTACCCATTAATTGATCGCCCAAGATTGTTAAGTCCACTTTCCGCAAGTCAAACACAAACGGGCCAATGTTAATGTTCTGTCCTGATATTTGGTTGAACAGGCCCGGGATGTTTTTTATGCCACTTTGGATGACAGTGATCATATTTTGCATTTGCTGCACCAACCCCATTCCGCTCAGGGTCAATAATCCAATCAGGATGATTACAGCTAAAACATAGACCAGGGTTACAGATACTTTCCAAGAGAGATGCATTGTTCGAGAAATGAAAAATGCGATCGGATTAAAGAGATAAGCCAGCAGGATCATCATGATCAACGGTGACAAAATCCCCTGAAATTTAATTAACAATCCAGCAACTGTGGCAACAAAAGTCAGACTGACGATCATCTTTGTGGTTGTATTCCAATGTGGTGATGTATTTAAATTTTCCATCGCAGCCTCGTAAAAAATTATTGCTAAAAAAATATTTTTATTCCCATTTATATTTATACCGCGGACTGCGGTATTCTGCAAAAAAAGTACCCTCCAAATCCGGGTAAAATAGTGAAAAGGATTTCATGCGTAAACTATTAATTATATTTCTACTCGTTTTGACCGCTTGCAGCAGCCTGACGCCGCAGGCGTGGATTGTTTCACCAGCAACTACATCTTTGCTTAAGGTAATAGCACATCCGGATGGACCACTTTACGTTGGCGATCAGGTTAGTTTTGAAGTTATTGATTCAACCAAGACGCTTCCACCTAACAGCCGTGTAGGCATTAGCCTGGCTGGTAAATCTCTTGGCGATCAGAATTTTGGATCCTATGGATTGGGTGGACGCAGCCAGGCAACCTTTTACTGGGCATGGGATACGCATGGGCTGAAGCCGGGCGAATATACACTCACCTTTTCACTCAAATCAGGAACGTTACAGTGGGATGAAAAGATCAGGTTATATCCTGCAAAATCCGTTCCGGCACCTGAACCAGATGCACATTGGAAAACGATGGAGACAGTTTGTTGTACCGTCCATTACATCAGTGGTACCGCGGCTGAAAGAGACCTGGATCTGCTTAGTGCCCTGGTGGAAACCCAATTGGCTGATGTTGAAAAGCGGATGGGGGAAAAGGCTGTAAAAAAAATATCAATCACTTATTTTCCCCGCACGCTTGGTCATGGTGGTTTTGCTGCCGATGGGATTTATATTTCATATCTGGATCGGAATTATGCCGGAGGCACAACGGCACAGATCACACACCACGAAATGGTTCATTGGTTGGATAGTCAGATAGGTGGCAAGCTACGCCCATCCATTTTGCAGGAAGGCCTGGCAGTTTACATGAGTGATGGCCATTTCAAAGCGGAACCCATCCTACCTCGTCTAGCAGCCTTGGTTGATCTGGGTTGGTATATTCCCTTGCCCAGATTGATCGATTCTTTTTACAACTCGCAGCATGAAATTGGATATGCTGAGGCAGCCGGGCTTGTGGGGTATCTTGTTACAACGTATGGTTGGGAAGGTTTCAATCGTTTCTATCGTTCCATTTCACCTGTGCCACAAGGAACAGAATCGAGTGCGATGGATGTTGCTTTACAGGCTCAGCTTGGCATTTCGCTGGAACGGTTGGAGCAAAACTTTCTAATTTTCATTCATGATCAAGTTTACGATGATGCAATCCGTACTGATCTTCGCTTAACTGTTAATTTTTATGACACAGTTCGACGTTATGAGGCTGTGCTGGATCCTTCGGCATACTTTCTCAATGCCTGGCTGCCGGATGTAGTTCATATGCGCCAGTATGATATTGTTGCCGATTTCTTGCGACACCCAGATTCACTGTTGAACCAGCAGATCGAGAGCTTGCTGGTTGAGGGTGATGTCAATTTGCGCACGAAAGCGTACACAGCCGCAGATATAAAAATTCGTATGGTTAACGCTTTGCTGGATTTGTACGGGAGTTCTGTCCAGTAAACAAATAAGCCTCCACAATGGAGGCTTATTTGTTTAAAAAATCTTCTTAACCGCCGCAGCTTCCACCGAAGAGGAAGGGCAGGTAAGTACACCACAGATTTTGTGAGTCGATGTAGTACAACAGTCCAGCGCAGCTGCATACGATGCAGAGCAGAACTACGATGGCGATGATGATAGCGATCCGCGAACTGTTCGATTTTGGAGGCGTGGGGCTCATGGGTTCAGGACCGGCTGGAACCTGGCCGGCGTAGGCTGGCCTTGAGACAGGCTGTGATACAGGGCGAGGGGTTGGTGAAGGGGTTGCAACAGGAGGTGGTGCAAAAATCGGAGCATGTCCGGAGGATAACATGGTGGCGTTTGGATCAACCTGGACGACAGATTCAAACAGGAGATTGATTTGTTCACCGAGCGAGATAATTTCACCAGGCTGCAAAATATGCTGCTCTGTCAGGCGCTTACTGTTGATAAACGTTCCGTTCGTGGAGCCCAGATCGGTAACGATGAACTTCCCACCTTGGAAAACTAACTGGGTGTGTTTGCGTGAGACCTCGGCATCATTGATCACGATGCCATTGTCAGCTTCCCGCCCAATTGTTATTACATCGCCTTCCAGGGGGAAAACTTTGCCAGGAGTAGGTCCGGAGTGCATTACGAGTTGATATTGAGCGGTCATTTTTTTCTCCAATAAAAAACTAATAGTTTACCCGTTTCAGTTTACTTATTTTGTCATAAAAAGTCAAATACTTGTTTTTACCATTTTGAAATTAAAAGTTTCTGCAAAAGCATGGGAAACAGCAATTTTTACCTGTTCCATAGTGGGCGGATTGGGGAAGATATCCGCCAGGGATACAACCGGGTGATCGGAAATTCCGCAAGGGATGATACCCATAAAATATTCCATATCGGGGTCAACGTTTAATGCAAAGCCGTGTCTGCTGATGCCATTAGCATCCACTTTCACGCCAATAGCGGCGATTTTCCCGGGTTTTTTGCGATCCTGGGGACTACAGCGCGGGCAGCGTGAAGCCATATCTGCCTGTAACCAGACCCCAGTTTTGCCTTTTATTTGTCCAGCTGCCAGCCCCAACCTGAAGAGGGCGGCAATCAGCATTATTTCCAGTTTTCGTACATAATCAACAGGGTTCAATCCATCCAATTTGATGAGTGGGTACCCCACCAATTGTCCGGGACCGTGATAGGTTACATCTCCGCCGCGATCCACCCAATGTACGCTGACTGCATTTTTTTCCCGTTCCTGTTCGTCCCAAACCAGGTTGCCAATTTGTCCACGACTGCCAAAGGTGAAGGTGTGTGGGTGTTCGAGCAGCAGCAGGGTATTGGGGCGGGTTCCTCGCGCAATTTCAGACGCCAGCCGGGTTTGTAAATCCCATGCGGGTTGGTAATCGATAATTCCCAGGTCGTGCAAGTGACAGATCATAATAAATTCAGGGGTGACCAATTTTGGTCACCCCTGAATTTTACTCTCCGAAGACACGTCGGTATAGATCAGATTCCAATAGGTGATTAGGGTCGGTGCGTTGTTTGAGGGCTTTGAAGCGGGCTACATTTTCTGCGCCCAGGTACTGAATTGCTGTTTCAGGTGAGGTTTCACTGTTCTTGGCAAAATAGAAACGTCCACCTGCCCGGATAACGATTTTGTCAAATTCTTGCAGCATTTTCCGCATGCGTTCGCGATTGGTTTGCGTGACTTTGAAATCCAGCGCCAATGAAAATCCATCCACTGCGTGTGAAAGTATGAATTTATCCGGCCGGTGGCGCTTGGTTACACCCAAATAGGCCGGTATTCCTTGTGCCTGTGAAATAATAAGGATTTCCCGCCAGGTGTCTTCTGCTGTTTCCTTGGGGATGAAGGATTGATATTGGATCAGGCCATTCTTGCCATAGGCGAGTTCCCAGTTGGGAACATAATCCAGCAAAAAATGAAATGCAGCGTGCGATTGACGATAATTTCCTGTGCGCAGACTGGCGACATACTTGGCTGTGTTTACCAGCCACACCCCCTGATTGATCATAAATGGAGCCATAAAGTAGTGAATAATGGATTTTGGAAAAACGCCAAACATGGTTGCAGGTAAGGTCTGGTATTGTACCTGCATTGTTTTTCTAGGTTCGGGATCTTCACCTTCATGCAAGTATTTTGCGGCATGGATTTGTCCACGTCCAAGCCCGCTGCCTCCAGCGGTGGCATCCAGCCAGCCAACCGTATAGTCATATTCGGGGGCATCATCAGCGATAGCCTGTAAATGTGAGTTAAGATTGGATACTGGGTAAGCCTTAACTTGCAAAAAGCCGGAATAAACTTTTTTCATTTTTAAGGTGATGGAGGTGAATACTCCCAGCATTCCCATGCCACTGATCATGGCGTGGAAAAGATCACCGTTTTTTGTGGGCGAACAGGTTATTTCGGCGCCAGTGGGTAGCAAGGCTGTAAATTCCAGAACATTATCACCAATTGTACCCAAACGGTAATTATTCTTGCCGTGGATGTTCATCCCCAGGCAGCCGCCTAGCGTCGTAGTCATCGTACCCGAGACCACCGGTGGCCACCAGCCATCGGGTAGAACGATGTTCCATAATTTTTCCAGTGTCACCCCAGGTTCGGTAGTGATCAGACCTGTTTCAGGATTCCAGCCCAATATCTTATTCATACTTGTTAAATCCATAACGATGCCGGCGCTGTTTAATGCGGCATCGTTATACGATCGGCCCGCGCCACGCAGTGTTACTTTGAGCCCATTGTGTTTAGCATATTTAAAAACTGCTTCAATGTCTTCAACGTTTTCCGGTTTGAAGAGGTAGGATGAAGATTTTAGGGAGTGCCCAAAATTTTCAAGATAGGTAAGACGTTCATGTGGAAGTGTTGGGATATTCATAGATTTTTTTGAAGGCATCTGGCAGATCGACTGTAATTTTGCCTTCGCTCCATAATGTACTAGAATGATAAGCGCCGGAAGATAACCGATGGAATGTGTTTGATGATTAACATTACCAGGCCCCAACGACTCAGGGTGTAGATTGTTTGTTTACGGGTTTTGATAGCTTTGCAGATGTCAGCGGCAGCCTGTTCGGGTGAAACAACCCAAAAAGTGCGTGACGAGCCCCTGAGCATGTCTGTATCCATAAACCCGGGTTTGACGGTTAGGACATGCACCCCATGCCGTGTCAATCGGTTGCGAAGCGCCTCCAGATAGGTTGTGAGCGCAGCTTTGGATGCGTTGTAGCCTGGATTTCCCACCCGTCCCCGATCTGCAGCCACAGAAGAAATACCAACGATATGCCCACTGTGCAATGCCTGGAAAATGGGAGCAACCGCATTAAACCATGCCAGCGCACCCAGCGTATTCACTTCCATCATCTTGAGGTCTTTTTCAAATTCATAGGTTGTAGGCGTGGTGGGTAGTAAAATACCTGCATTGTAAATGAGTACATCCAGCCCCCCCAGATCGATCATTATTTTTTGTAATAAGGCTGGAATTTCGGCATAGGAGGTGGCATCATGTTTGTATCCCAGCGCATGCGCATCACCCTCTGTTGAATTAATTTCACTGCAAATTCGATCGAGCATTTCAGGATTGGGGCTGATCAGTCCTAATAAATACCCCTCACTTGCCAGGCGGCGTGCCAGGGCTGCCCCCAGACCTTTTGATGAGCCAATAATGATGGCTCTGCGGCGGGGCTGTAGTGGGGTGGCTGAGATTGGGTTGGTTGGTGGCATTGTGAAGCTCCGTTAGGGTTGATAAGATATCCCGAGTATCGCATGAAAACTTTATAATCATTTTAACATACTCTTGTGATCGATTTCACTTTATGAAACTTATGGAACGGGAATTTCACTTTCTAAAAAACTTATGAATAAATCTCGACAGGAATTATTGCAGGTGGCGCGCCGAAGATTGGAGAAAGGACAGTATTCGGTTGAACAACGTGAGCAGATATTGCGCATGTTGGAATTAATGCTGGCATTGGCTCAGGAAGAAGAAAAAACAGAAGAGAATGCTCGCGCAGCCGCCAAACTATTCTCGAATGTTACCAGTCATCATAATCTGCTCGCCATTATTCAACAGCAAGCAGGTGAGTTGAACGCTCTCAAACAAATATCCGTTAATTTAACTTCCAGTTTGAAAATGGAGATTGTTCTGGATGCAATTGTTACTGAAGCGATGCATCTGATCAAAAATGCCCGCGATACACATATATTTCTTTATGTTGATGATAAACTGACTTTTGGATCGTCTCTTGATTCGGATGGGAATCGTAACCAGGGCTATGTAACTCCTCGCACAAATGGGCTCACTCATACGGTCGCACGTACACGCAAAACGATTGTAGTCGATGATATTTCCTCACATTTTTTGGCAATAGAGAGTACCGATGATTGGGCTGGCAGTATTGTTGGCATTCCATTGATGTTGGGCGAAAGAGTTGTGGGGGTAATGAATACCGCACGTTGGTCGAAAGGCGGTTTCAGCCCATCCGAACTGCGTTTGTTGGATCTGTTGGCAGACCAGGCCGCCCTGACAATTATGAATGCCCAACTACACGAGGAAGTGGCCAACCAGGCCTTGAGTGATGCATTGACCGGTTTGCCAAATCGTCGTGCTCTGGATATCCGTCTGGAAGATGAAGTAAAACGGTCCGAACGTTACGGGCATCAGTTTGCAGTCTTGATGATGGATCTTGATGGATTTAAAGCCATCAATGATACGTATGGGCACAGCGTTGGTGATCTGATTCTACGTCAATATGCGCAATTTATGTCTGACCAATGTCGTTCCTCGGATTTTCTGGCACGGTTTGGTGGTGATGAGTTATTCATGATCCTGCCAGAGACCCAGTTGGGTGCTGCCGAGTTAGTGGCACAACATATTAATCAGCGTATGTCCCAATTTATCTTTACGTTGCCGGATGGGACAAACCTTACCTTAGGCGTATCCGGTGGAATTGCTATGTATCCCATGCATGCTTCCCAGGCCTCCGAACTTTTGCGGGTGGCAGATGAAATGCTTTATCGGGCAAAGCGTCAGGTTCGTGGTAACTTCTTGATCGCAGATTCCAATTTGCTCGAAGCGCAGCAGTATAAGTCGTAGTTTTAGTATTTAGTGTCCAGCCCTTTTGGAGTAGACACGATTTGATAAGCAAATCGCTCTTGTGGTGTCACATGCTAATCGAAAGGTTTTTTCATCCAATGGAGGATACGATGCCGCGTAAAGTAAAACTTATCTTAAATCCGATGGCCGATATGGGTGCTGCCTGGAGGGTTGCCAATGATCTGCGTTCCATAATTGTTGAGCATGGCAATGCGGATTGGAGTGGCACAGTATATCCAACCCATGCCACTGAGCTTGCAAAACAAGCCGCATTGGATGGATATGAGATGGTGATTGCATTGGGTGGGGATGGCACGGTCCACGAAGTAGTTAATGGTTTAATGCAAGTTCCAGCCGATAAACGTCCCATCTTGGGCGTCGTACCCATCGGTTCTGGTAATGACTTTGCACATGCCATCGGCATTCCATTGCAAGCTGACCGTGCCTTGAAGCATGCTCTGACAGGGTCGCCATCGTTGGTGGATGTGGGCCTTTTGACGGATGAAAACGGACGCCAGGAGTATTTCGACAACACACTGGGCATCGGCTTCGATGCCGTGGTTACCATCCGATCACACAAGCTGCCTGTTCTGCGTGGCTTTATAATGTATCTGACGGCTGTCATTCAGACCATCATGCTGAACCACAACCCTGCACTGATGAAAATAGAAAGTGATGGGGAGTCCTGGGAAGAACAGGCGCTCATGTTTACGCTCTGTAATGGCGGGCGTGAAGGAGGAGGTTTTATGATCGCCCCTGATGCGAAAATAGATGATGCGATTCTTGATTACACAATGGTAAAAAAGTGTGGGCGCCTGACCATGTTCCGCCTGGTTCCTGAATTTATGAAGGGCACACACAAGCGTTTTTCAGAGGTAAAAATGGGAAGATGTAAATCGCTTTCCATTCATGCCGATCGTCCGATGTATATCCATGCCGATGGAGAAATTTTTACCAGTTTTGGTAGTAACCTAAAGGGTCTCAGTTTTGAGATCCATCCGGCAGCCTTGCGCGTTGTGCGCGGCTGAAGTGGCTATTAGTAAAAATTACCATATTCGGTTTGTACATGGAATAATCCCATCACTAGCATGGGAATGTTTTGTACTGCCGCCCAATTGAGCCCCATGCCATCTCTTGCACAGGCACTACCCACTAACGATATCGGTTTTTTGCGCATTGTTGCCTCAATTTGGGGCCTTGAGCTGACCTCCTCCGACCCTGCCGAAGCTGCTGTTGAGCTGGCAGAGAGTTTATGCGATGCAGAATTACTGGAGGAGGTTGTTGCCACGCTTTCCAAAGATGGACGTTCTGCCCTGGCAGCCCTTGTGGCTGAAAATGGGCGCATGCCATGGGTAGCCTTTGCACGCCGCTTTGGTGAACTGCGCGAAATGGGACCGGGCAAACGTGACCGTGAACAACCTCAGCTGGCTCCAAGCTCAGCGGCAGAAGTTCTATGGTACCGGGCTTTGATGTTCAAGGCATTTTTTAACCCAGAGAAAAATGTACTCGAAGGATCTGTTGAAAAAGGACCACAGGAATTTGCATTCATCCCCGATGATCTGTTCATGGCCCTCGAATTTTCGGAAGGTTTGTCTGAACCAATCCGTGAAGCCCAGGCAGCTTATTCGGATGAACCAGAAATCAACAGCCTGGGACCAGCTGTTCCGCCTTATGCAGCGCAGCCCGGTCTGACAACTGCCGGGGATGCCCTGGGACGCCCGGCTTCACCAGCAGAAAAAGCTGTGTTAATTCCGGCTACTGACCGTATCCTGGATGAAGCCTGCAGCTATCTGGCTGCCTTACGAATCGGCCAGGATCCGCCTTTATTGCGTATGACCCAGGTGGTCATGCGCGAATTTTTAAAGGTTTCAGGTTTGATTACACCTGCTGGTCCGAATCCAGAATCGGTAAAGATATTCCTGGAGGCCCCACGCGAGAATGCCCTGTCAATCTTGTTGGATGGCTGGCATGTTAGTGAAAGTTTCAATGACTTACGCCAGCTGCCGGGTTTGTTATTCGAAGGAGCGTGGAATAACCAACCGCTGGTGACCCGTGAATTTATACTCAACCTATTGGAACCCATCCCGGATGACCAATGGTGGAGTCTGGCAGCTTTTGTGCGCGATATAAAGATGCGTTATCCCGATTACCAGCGACCTGCCGGTGATTATGACTCTTGGTTTATCAAGCGCCAATCGGACGGGGTTTTTTTGCGGGGTTTTAACAACTGGGACGAGATTGATGGAGCGTTGATTCGCTATATCATCTGCGGTCCATTGCACTGGCTGGGTTTACTGGATCTGGCTGTATCCGAGGAAGGTGGTGCTGTAACAGCTTTTCGGGCACATGATCAGACGCAAATAAGCCTGCCCGCAGAAGAGAATGCTAAATTGACTGTTACCTCCCAGGGCAAAATCATTATTCCCCGGCTTACGCCTCGGGCAGCACGCTACCAGATTGCACGTTTTTGCGAATGGGACACCCCAAAAGATCAGGAATATCCTTACCGTGTAACGGCAGGGTCATTGAAACGCGCCCGCGAGCAGGGTCTTAAAGCTGAGCATTTGCTCAGTCTGTTGCGTAAACATACCTCAGCACCTCTTCCGCCACCCTTTGTGAAAGCACTGCAGCGTTGGGAATTGAATGGTACCGAGGCGCGGATTGAAAACCTGGTTGTATTAAAAGTAGCCAGGCCTGAAGTCTTGAACGAACTGCGAGCTTCCAAAGCGGGGAGATTCCTGGGTGAGATCATTGGCCCTACCACTGTTGTCATACAGGCTGGCGCTCAGTCCAGGGTTATGTCTGCTCTGGCAGAACTGGGTTTGCTGGCCGAGGGCCAGGGGGAATCTTGATGGTGCCCATTCTTGCCAGGTATCGCTCCGGTTGGATGAAGGTGGACCGGTATACCTGCTGGAGTTTTGTCATATAAAAAAAGTGACTATGATGGTTGCGTGAAATCGCTATAATTATTTTAGTGTCTATTTTTATGGCCTTGATCTTCATTCGGCCATCCAGGAGAAGTGTATGACTAAGATTGATTGGATTACTCAGGAACTTAATGGTTTAAAAGAAGCTGGTCTTTATAATCGTATTCGGACGATCGAGTCACCGCAAGGTGCCTGGTTAGTGGTGGATGGCAAGAAAGTTCTTAATTTTTGTTCCAATAATTATCTCGGGTTGGCCAATCATCCTGATATAGTAGCTGCGGCTCAAAAAGCCACGGGTTTGATGGGCGTGGGACCGGCAGCTGTGCGCTCTATCGCCGGGACCATGAGCTTGCATGTGGAGCTGGAAAAAAGATTGGCTGCTTTTAAAGGTGTTGAAGCTGCCATTACCTTTCAGAGCGGTTTTACTGCCAACCTGGCTACTATTCCGGCCCTGGTCGGCAGGGAAGATGTTATCTATTCGGACCGGCTGAACCATGCCAGTATTATTGATGGCTGCCGGCTTTCTGGTGCTAAGATTGTGGCTTATGAACATAATGACCCGGCTTCCCTGGAAGAGCAAATTAAGGCCACCCAGGCCCAATTCCGGCGGGCTCTGATCGTGACGGACGGTGTCTTCAGTATGGATGGTGATATTGCACCTCTGCCGGATATCTATGAAGTTGCTAAAAAATATGACATCCTTTTGATGGTGGATGATGCCCATGGCGAAGGGGTACTGGGCAAGGGTGGGCGTGGTATTGTTGATCACTTTGGATTACACGGCAAGGTGGATGTTGAAGTGGGAACCATGTCCAAGGCCTTTGGTGTAGTAGGTGGTGTGGTGGCAGGTAATGCCGTCATTATTGAATGGTTGCGCCAGCGTGGACGTCCTTTCCTGTTTTCATCGGCTGTTACCGTACCGGATGCTGCTGCCTGCCTGGCGGCGATAGATTTGTTGGAAGATTCGACCCAACTGGTGGATAAACTCTGGAGCAACGCCCGTTATTTCAAAACAGAAATGAAGTCGCTTGGTTTTAATACGGGTGTCAGCGAAACCCCCATTACTCCGGTTATGCTGGGTGAGGCTCCACTGGCCCAGCAGTTCAGCCGGGAATTGTTCGATGCGGGGGTGTTTGCCATGTCATTGGGTTTCCCGACCGTTCCACAGGGCAAGGCTCGCATCCGCGTCATGATCTCGGCAGCCCACTCGACCGATGACCTGGATAAAGGGCTGGAAGCTTTTAAGACAGTCGGTCACAAGCTGGGCGTAATTTAGTCGATTGGGCATTTTCAATCTTCTTATTTGCGCTGCAGCAAAGATAAATTCCGTAATACGGATAGAATGGAAGTTAAAGGAAAATAAATCATGTCTGTTGCCCCAAAAGCCGAAATACTTGAACTTGCCCAAATGGCCGCCTATCAAGACGGTTCAGTTGTCAGCCGCCAAATCACCAAGGCCGATGCCGGAAATGTCACCTTGTTTGCCTTTGATGCCGGGCAGGAGCTGAGCGAACATACCGCCCCGTTTGATGCCCTGGTCCAGATACTGGACGGTGAAGCCGAAATTTTGATCTCAGGTGAATCTTTCATGCTTAAGGCTGGTCAATCCATTATCTTGCCGGCCGATAAACCGCATGCGGTTAAAGCATCAAAACAATTTAAGATGCTCCTGACGATGATCCGGGCTTGATCCGGATTCCAGATTGGCACCAGGCACGATTGGTGCTTTCGGTGCCAAGGTAGACACGATTTGCTTAGCTAATCGCCCTTATGGTGTCGAAGTAGACACCGGATTTTGTGGTGAAAAAAGTAAAATGCCCCTAAAAATCCCAGCTTGGGACATTTAGGGGCATTTGGTTTTTAAAAACCAACGGTATGTTTTGTTGCAATATGGAATAATCCCATCACTAGCATGGGAGCGATGGTTATGCTGGAGTTTTGGCCGTTGAATTGGATTTATTCAGCAAAAGTTTGATGGAGAAGAAAATTGGAATAAAAGATAAGGCCGCCCCTATGACAGCAACCAAGGCGTAACCCAAAGTGGCAAAGATGATCCCTGCGCTCAGGCTGGCAGCGGCTGAGGCAAGCCCAACCAATAGATCATTGGCGCCCTGCGTGCGGGCACGTTCTTCAGGAGAAAGTTGATCTGCCAGAAGTGTTGATCCGCCCACGAAGCAGAAATTCCAACCTAGTCCCAGTAAAAAGAGGGATATGGCCAGGGGCAGTACATCTGGCGAAAACGGAGCTGTAATGCAGGCCAATGCCAATACAATGGCACCGGTCAGGATCACTTGAGCCCGGCCCCATTTATCTGCCAGCCAACCGGAAATGATCGAAAAAGCATACATACCAAAAGTATGGGCAGATACAACGGTCGATATATCGGCAAGCATGTGATGGTTGTCTTTCATATGCAGCGAAGTGATCACCATTACCGCCACCATTACCACCTGTCCCAGTACCATTGCCATTAGCGCAGTGAATGCCTTTGGCTGCCGCAGGATGGTCCAGATGGAACGTGTGGCACCGCTGGGGCTGGCCTCTGGGAAAAGTTTTGCAATTTCCCGACCCACATCGCGTGGATCCGGGCGCAGTGTCAGGAAAACCAGCAGGGATGCCAGCAGAAACAACCCAAAACTTACTGCGTAAGCGCCCGACAGCTCATCCATTCCAATGCCTTTGATCAAGTTGCCGGCCGGGCCAACGATCAGTGGTCCAAACACCGAACCAAAGGTACCACCCAGCACCACGCTTGAGATGGCAGCACCGCGTCTTTCAGGTGGATTAACCTCGGCTGCTGCAAAGCGTCCCAATATTACTGCTGCATTTGCGGTGCCCATTAGCAACATGCCACCTAGAAACCCAAGTAGTGAGCCGCTGTTGATGGAAAAAACGGCCACCAGGGTTCCAATTGCACCTGTAAGTAAACCCAGGGCAATCCCTTTTCGACGGCCTATGACATCCATCAGATAGCCCCAGGCTGAAGCTGCAAAAGCTCCGCCCAGTTGGTAAACTGCCGAAGGCACACCTGCCCACACTGCTCCACCACCCAGCCTGGCGCCGATGATGGAACTGATGGTTGCCCCTGCAATGAACCCGGCTGATGCCAGGCTTTGGGCTATAAATAATATGAATGTGATCTTGCGGGCTATGCGTTTATAGTCTTGCAATTAGTCCTCCGGATTAATAATTCTGCCATTATACGGTATCTCTTTGCGCAATCCAAATATTAGTCTAACCATCCCGCCTGGCTCATTTAAGCTATAATTTGTTATCCGTCTCAACCAAAGGAACTGCATGACCTTCCCTTACAAACTGTCCCAGGAACGAAAAACCATTGGTGTCTTTGTTTCGCGCCTTGGACAGATGTGGAGTCCCGAATTTATTGAGGGCATTACCGATGCTGCCGAGGTGCATGATCTTAACGTAATCTGTTTTGTGGGGGGCAAACCAACATCGCTGATTACCCCTGGGGTGTCGCAGCCTTCTTTCGGTTTGTACGATATTGCCCGTACCCAACAGTTGGCGGGGATCATTGTTTCGGGTGACCTCGGTTATGAACTTAACTCGAATGAAATCCAGCTCTTTTTTGAAAATTATGCTCATTTGCCATTTATTGTTAATGCCCTGCAAGTGAATGGTTACCCCAACCTGATCGCTGATAATTTACATGGGATGCGTGCGGTTGTCAGTCATTTGTTGGATGTGCATGTCTACCGGCGGATTGCATTCATTCGCGGGCCCGAAAATCAGTTTGAATCAGAACAACGTTTGTTTGCCTACAAACAGGAATTAATCGCTCACGACCTTCCATTTGACCCTGAATATGTTATACCCGGTGATTTCACTGTCGAAAGCGGTCGGGCTGCTATCCGGATTTTACTGGATGAACGCAAGCTCAAGGTAGATGCTATAGTGGCAGCCAACGACCGGATGGCGATTGGCGCTTACGAAGCGCTGCAGTTGCGTGGTATCCAGGTACCAGGCAGTATTGCGTTGACTGGTTTTGATGACATCCGAGATTCCCGCGCTCTGGGAGTACCTCTCACAACAGTACGGCAGTCTTTCCACGATATGGGTACGCAGGCTGTTGACCTGCTTCTGCGCCGTATTGGAGGAGAAAGTCTGCCGGAGACTATCATCCAGCCTACTCAACTGGTTATACGTTGGTCTTGTGGTTGTTTGCCCGAAAGTGTTCAGAGTGCTGCCGGTATCACCCCGTCTCCTATCCGTATCGGCTTGATTGCCGATCGGAGGGATGAAATCATTGCCAGCCTACTGCAGGCAATGGAACTACAGCCGGGATCCCCACCAGCGCAAGCCTTTAAAGAGGCAGCTCAGCTGGCTTGGGAAGCTTTGCTACAAGCGCTACAGGATGAACAGAAATCATCCGCTTTTTTGCACAGTTTTGAAGCTTTGTTTTCTTCACTTGAATTTTATAGGCAGGATGTTGCCGCCTGGCATAACCTGCTTTCAACATTAAGGCAGCAGATTCTGAATGGAATGCTTGACCCGAACCGAATCCGGCATGCCGAAAATCTTTTTCAACAGGCACGTACCCTGACGGGTGAGCTTTTTCAGCGCCAACGTGCGCACATTCGCTTAAGACTGGATCAGCAGGAAGAAATATTACAGGCCTTCAGTTCTTCCATTGCTCCTGCCATGAGTCTGGACGAGATAGGTTTTGCACTTACGCGGCACTTCCCGGACCTGGGGATTGAACGCCTATATGTCATGCTATACAGCAGCATGGCCACACCACAATCAACATTGGTTCCTCCTTCTGAAAATTACCATTTGTTGATGCAATACGACGAACAAGGATTTCAGACCCCGATTGAGCACCCAAAATGGGCTACCGGGTACTTGATCCCACGTGGAAAAACACCGGAAAACCGGCGCTATTCCGCTGTTGTCATGCCGCTTGTCCTTGCACAAAACCGTTTCGGTTTTGTCTGGATCGAGATGAGTGTGCGTGAATGGGAAGTGTATGTACGTATCAGAAACTTGATCAGCAGTGCGCTGCTGCGTACCAGTCTGGTTGACCAACGTTCCCGCATGCAAAAACAGGTGGAGCACTTGCTGCAAGAGTCGCAGTTACGTGAGCTGGAACTGGCGATTGCCACGGAGCGTGCTGAAAAAACTGCCGAAGACAATGCCCGTCTATATGCCAATGAACAGGAACGCAGAAAGGGTGCTGAGAATCTCTCAAAGGTGGCTCGTAGTCTTTCCACTCTTTTGAAAATGGATGAACTGCCACAGCAGATCCTGATTGAACTTGCGCAACTTGTACCCTATGAACGCGGTGCGTTGTTAATGGAATCAACAGAAGGCGGCACCCACATTATGGCCCACGCTGGTTTCCCCGAAAACGCGCCAGTCGATGGTTTGCTGCTGCAGATAAAAAATGGTGCAGCTTATGCCAATATCATGCATAATGGTGAACCTGTCATTCTGGATGATATAACTGTATCTGAAAACTGGCAGGCGGTCGGCGTAGACACCGGCTCTCGTGGTGTTGACTGGCTGACAGTTAATCATTCCTGGATGGGAGTGCCGCTTTTCTCAAAGGGCAAGGTGATGGGGATGCTGTCCATTACAAGGGCAGATATCAATGCATTCAGCCAGGATGAGCTTCTCTTGGTTACCACCTTTGGTATGCAGGCCGCCATCTCACTGGAAAATGCACATTTATATGATGAGTTAACCCGTTTTAGCGAATCTCTTGAGCGCCTGGTAGCACAGCGCGTAGAAGAGCTTAACATTGCTTATAACAAATTGGAAAAGCTGGATAAAAATAAAACATCATTTATCCAGGTCACCGCCCACGAACTGCGTACTCCGCTGACCGTTATGAAGGGTTACCTGGGCATGCTCATGGGCACTCCTGCCATCCAGGAAAATGTGAGTCTTGTGCAGGCGGTGGATGGTGTTTTGAAGGGGACCGATCGGCTGCACTTGATTGTCAATTCCATGTTGGATGTAGCCCGCCTGGAAGGGCAGATGCTTACCCCACGCCCGGAAACGGTGGTGATTGGTTTGGTTCTACAGCTGATTCACAAGGAATACAAGCAGGACCTGGCTAATCGTAACATTCGCATTCAATTTGATGATGGTCTCAATACTTTGCCTTTCATTCAGGCTGATCCGGAATTATTGGGGAAAGCATTGGATGCTATTTTTGTAAATGCCATCAAGTACACCCCGGATGGTGGTTTGATCCGTGTCGGAGGGCGTGTTTTGCAGGATAAGCAGTTGGGTTCCTGTCTGGAAATTTATATAAAAGACACGGGTATAGGGATTGATCCGGCTTATCATCAGGTTATCTTTGAAAAATTATTTCAGTTGGGGAAAGTGGAACTACACTCTTCTGGGCGAACGAAGTTTAAAGGCGGGGGTTCGGGCTTGGGATTGGCAATTGCGGCGGCAGTCATTAAAGCGCATAACGGAAAGTTATGGGTGGAAAGCCCTGGTTACAATGAGCAAACTTACCCTGGCAGTACTTTCTTTATCCGATTGCCATTACCTCAAAATAATTAATTCCAGTCGCAAAGCCTGTAGAGTTCTGGCTTACCAAGAAAATTAATGTCTGAGCATCACGGTTCAATTACTTAGTGGAGTTTGAGCGTTTTTTGAGGGAAGGTAGTCAGTAATTCTTCGGGGTAGACACGATTTTCCTAGCAAATCGCCCTAGTGGTCATAAGTTGGAGCCCCCATGATTACCTCTTTGGAAGAACTTTCGCTCAATGCCTGGCCAGCCCTGCAAACCTTGTTGTACGATGGTTGGGTGCTGCGCTTTGCGAACGGGTATACAAAGCGTGCAAATTCCATCAATCCCCTTTACGCCAGGTGTTCATCGCTCGATATTGACCAAAAACTAGATTTTTGTGAAAGTGTTTTTCGGTCACAAAAATTGCCGGTGGTTTTTAAAATTACGCCAACCATCTTCCCATCAAACCTGGATGAAATATTACAGGCCAGGGGGTATCGAAAAGATTCATTGACCAGCGTTCAGATATTGGAAATGAGCCCTGCAAATATCCAATCCCCTTCTGCCGTGGAAATTCGCGAAGATCTCTCAGATGAATGGCTGGATGGGTATTGCCGTATGAGTGCTGTTTCTGCGGTAAACCGCGAAACACAGCAACGAATGTTAATGAATATCCTTCCGCGTCATTGTTATGCAGCCTTCAAAATCGACGACAGGCAGATTGCTTGTGGCCTGGGTGTTTTGCAATCCGGGTATATCGGATTATTCGATATCGTTACGGATGAGGCTTTTCGCGGCCGAGGCTTTGGTCAGCAGGTAATATCGGCTATTCTGGCCTGGGGGCAGCAGTATGGGGCCGATAATGCTTATTTGCAGGTTATGCTTAATAATTCCCCCGCTTTGCGGTTATATTCAAAAATTGGATTTATTGAGCAGTATCAGTACTGGTATCGTATAAAGGCTTGATAAAGCCCGTTGCATAGTCGGGCTGTTTCTTAAGCGGTAAATACATTGCCATCTGACGTACGCGCCCCGGCACCGACCAATATGGAAGTCTCGCCGGGCGCCATGCGAAGTACCAGATAGGCTTTTACGTCACGGTTGGCATAGGCAGCTTCGCCGCCCAGGCGTGACTCCAGCATTCGCAGCACCATTTTGTGCGGTTGGGAAGCATTTTTAATAGTGTTGATGAACCGGGCTGTGCGCTGCATGCGTTGTTCGTTCCAAATCCGGCTTTCAGGGCTGGTTTGTTCCTCCACGCCGATCGGAAGGCTCAGATCTCGAATAACATTGGTCTGGAACAGGCTTTCGCCGGGCCTGGTTCCCAGTTCGCAAGCGCTGATCTGGGTATTGGCGTATTCCACTTTTTCTACCAGTATCTGATCATCTATTTTATAAACTGCTGTCAACGAATACCCACCCTGGAATGGCCCCAGCTTTTGAGCCAGTTCCTTGCGTGATACCAGTGGACCCAGGTAAAGGCTAAGCCAGGCAAGTGCGTTGGGCAGGATAGCATCCTCAAAATCGACTGGGCGGACATGCAGGGTATCCACTGCCTGAGCATAATCATCTGCCTGCCAGCCAAAAGTTGGTCCAGGCAGCAGGTCGGGGTAAATAAATCCACATGTGCTGCGTCCGCCTGCTGCTCTGAATTTGAAAAGTCTTAATTTGTCAAAGCGTTGATTGGGGGTGATTTCATAATCTTCTTCAGAATGCCACAAGATGACTGCGCCACCCTGCTCTCGCAGTACCCCGGTCTGGCAGCCAACCTCGTCTTCTTGCAACAGGGTGGCAAGATCTAAAGCAGTGACTGATTTTTCTAAAAGTGCGTGTTGAAAGCCGCCCAATTCAGCACCCTCAGCCCAGCCTGCCAGCGCCAGCAGATATTGCTGAACGGCCGATCTGATCTTCTCGTCCAGTGTTGTGAGTTTTAACCTGGATTCCAGGGCACGCTCATATTTGCGCGCCCGCCGGATTTGTTCAGAAACCTGTTGCCTGTCTCCCAAGTTATTCAGGCGGCAACCCAGAATTTTGTGGATTTGAACCCTGGCATCCTGCCCCAGCCGCCGATGTGCATCCAGATTGTCCAACTCCAGGCAATCCAGGGTTGTGATCGGTCCCAGCGCTTGCTGTGCCTGTTGGATCAGCCTTTGTTCAATTTCTGGCATGCGGTTTTAGACCAGCGGTTCTCTAAAATCATAAATACCATCGTGAATACCCCATTTTTTTCCACAGCCGGTGCATAGCAAATGTTCCACATTGTTGTGCAGTGGGTGGTTCCCACATTCCGGACATTGGAAAAAGGATAAAACATCCTGGTTGGCTGGGGTTGTTTTGGTTGTTGTCGTTTCTTTCATGCTTAGTACAGCTCGTAAAAATACACTCGGGCTGAGTTGGAAGAAAGCGCCTGTGGGCTGGATCAAGCCATCGAAAGCTGCCAAAAGACCGGCAGGTAGGGCGCGCTTGAGGAAGCCAACCCGAAAATGTGAGACTGTTAGCACCTTTTGTACTTCCAAATCCAGTTTCGCCAGCCAATTACGGATCGCTTGTGGGTGAAAGTCAAAATTCAGTGCGGTAAATTCAACAGGTTCAAGGCTGAATGGATTCCAGCTTTGGTTTCCGAGCCAGTAGCGCAGGATGGCTTTCAGGTTGAGTTTGTTGGCGTATTCCAGGATAAAAACGGCCCCAGGTAGCAGTATCCGGCGTACTTGTGCCAACGCTTTGGGCGCATCCGCCATGTGGTGCAGGGTGCGGATCATGGTAGCGCTGTCAAATAAGCCGTCAACAAAAGGCAGCTTGTAGATATCAGCAGCAACGTAAGTGTATTTGGCAGAAGTACCCAGTTTGTCGCGCGCCTGTTGGAGCTGTGTGCGCGAATAATCCAACAAGACAATGCGTTCGAAACCGGCATAGCGAGGGGTGTTTCTTCCAGCTCCGGCGCCTAATTCCAACATGAGTTTCCCCTGGATAGGGAGTAGTTTTTTAAGGGCAATTGCTTCGGCGCGGTCTTCATACTGGCGTCCGCCCTGATCCCAGAACGATGTCTGGTAATCGGAACCTTCATAGTCACAAACAGGTGGAGTAGTCATATTTTTATTGGTTGCCTGCAAATCGAATTAAATAAAAAACGGATAGTCGGGCAATTTTACCCGACTATCCGTCCTCTGTGCGGGGGGTGCTTGTTTAGCGTCCGATGGCGCGGTAGGTAAACCCGAGCGACTTCATTGTGGCAGGATCGTAAATATTCCGACCGTCATAAATGACTGGCGATTTTAACAGACTGTGCAGTTTTGCCAGGTCGAGTTGTTTGAACTCGTTCCATTCCGTGATAACCATCAGCGCATCACAACCTTCTGCCATGCTGTAGGGATCGTGGAACATTTCAACTGCTGGTAAAATCCCGCGGGCGACATCCATCGCAACCGGGTCATAACCGCGCACGATCGCGCCAGCACTGTTCAATTCCTGGGCGATATCGATGGCAGGTGCATCACGCATATCATCCGTGTTGGGTTTGAAAGCCAATCCCAATAGACCGATGGTTTTATCCTTGAGTGAACCACCAATCATGGCCTTGGTGTGATCAACCGCAGTTTTGCGACGTTCATAATTGACTTCCATGACCGTATTCAGGATACGGGGGTCTAACCCGGCTTCTTCGGCCATATAAGCCAGTGCCAGCACGTCTTTGGGGAAGCAGGAACCACCCCAGCCCAGTCCGGCATCCAGAAAGTGGCGTCCGATTCGTGCATCATAACCCATACCAGCGGCTACTTCCTTGACATCCGCGCCGAGTGCCTCGCAGATATTGGCAATTTCGTTGATGAAGGAAATCTTGGTTGCCAGGAATGCATTGGATGCGTATTTGATCATTTCAGCAGTGCGCAGGTCGGTGATGACAATCGGTGCACGCAGCGGCAGGTGCAGCTGAGCTACTTTGTTGGCGGCTTCGCGATCGGTGGATCCCAGCACGGTTCGGTGTGGCTGAGAGAAATCACCGATGGCTGAACCTTCACGCAAGAATTCCGGGCAGGAAACAACTGCGAAATCGATCGGGGTTTTCTGTGAGCGACGGATGATATCTGCCACCCAATCACCTGTTCCAACCGGGACAGTGGATTTATTGATA
Source organism: uncultured Anaerolinea sp. (assembly GCA_964462245.1). Lineage (GTDB taxonomy): Bacteria > Chloroflexota > Anaerolineae > Anaerolineales > Villigracilaceae > UBA5195. The sequence goes on along the minus strand of CAYWXS010000065.1, from coordinate 4,942 downwards.
ATGACCATCGGAGCGGTCATGTTTTCGGCGAGTGATTTGGCTGCGGCTGCCACGTATTGCAGGTCAGCTTCACCACTGCCACCCGAGGGAGTTCCAACGGCGATAAAGGCAAATTCGGTGCCAGTAACTGCTTCTGCATAGTCGGTGGTAAATGTAAGTCGTCCAGCCTGTACGTTTCGTTTGACCAGTTCTTCCAGTCCCGGTTCGTAAATGGGCATGATACCTTTTTTAAGATTGGCGACGCGCTGCTCGTTAACGTCGAGCGCTATCACGCGGTTACCCAGATCTGCAAAACAGGCACCCGTGACGATGCCTACATAACCAACGCCGATGACGCAAATTTGTTTCATAATGATTTCCTCACTGTATGATTGAATATTGTTTCTATAAAGAATCCGGTTTTATACGCAAAGGGTTAATATACCAGAAAATAATAAATTATGTTTGTGCTATTGTGATATATAGCACAAACATAATTTTTCTAACTAAAACCTGGGTCAAAATGGTCCAATCCTGAATATCTTCAAGGCCGCGAGTGTTCCAAACATTAAGATCACCAGGCCAACGCCTAAAATCTGGTCTCCTACGCTGCGTTCATCTTCTACAGTCAGGAAAGGGAAGGATCCTTCCAATTTTAGTTTGGGACCACCGAACCAGGTGAAGATCAATCCGCCGATCAGACCGCCCAGATGCCCCCAGTTATCGATCCCGGGTGAAAGCCCAATGACCAGGTTAATGATCGCCACTGTGACCACGTTTTGCAGAGCACGGCGTGCGCCGCTCCCAAATAGCTCGCGGTTCTGATAGAAAAAGACCATTTCTGCGCCCAACAGACCAAAGATGGAGGTGGATGCGCCCAGGGAAGGATTGGGGGAGAGCAAAAACGAGAACACATTCCCGGCAAAGGAGCCCATCGTGTAAAGTGTTAAAAAGCGCCAGTGGCCAAAACGTTTTTCCAACCCAGAGCCAATTACCACCAATGCGTACATATTAAATCCAATATGTACTAGTGATCCATGCAGGAACATGGGGGTCAGCAAACGCCAAAGCTGACCATCCAGGATGGATTGGTTGACTTTCATACCTATCATAGCTGGGAGATCATAACCTGTCAGAGCCTGGGTTCCAGCTTGTAGAATATAAATGATTACTGTAACCACTACCAGAACGTATGTGACGACCGGGCTTACCAGATTTTCACTAACAGTAGGGGTGGGTGGCTGTACTTCGCGCTGCGTTTCGTTGGGTTCGTTCACAGAGTCACTTTTCTTTGGATTACACGGTGGTGTTCGGCAGTGATGATGGCAAAAATATCATCACTGGTTTCATCCAGACATGATTGTTTGTTTATCACAACATAATCAAATTCGTGGGCGCGCTTCAATTCCTGGCGTGCGGTAGCAATTCGCAGCTTGAGCCCCTCGGGTGTTTCGGTCTGACGGGCTTGCAGGCGCTGTACCATGTCTTCTTCGCTCTCTGTGGTCAAAAAGATCAGTACCACATTGGGGACAAGCTTGCGAATGGTGGCAGCACCCTGCACATCGATACGCATGATCACGTCTTTACCGCTGGCAAGGGCGTCGCGTACTTGTTTTTTGGGGATTCCCTTGTAGTCGTTGTAAACGATAGCGTATTCAAGCAGTTCGTTGGCTTCGATCATGCGCGCAAATTCATCGCTGCTGACGAAAAAATAATCCAATCCATCCACTTCATTTGGGCGCATCAGTCGGGTGGTAGCAGTCACAACGAAGTGAAACGGCATTCCGCGCTCTTTCATACGAATGAGCACAGAATCTTTGCCAACGCCCGAAGGCCCTGAAAGCACGATTAATAAAGGTTCAGGATGGACAATTTTGAAATCGGTTTCAGTCATGAGTCTATTTTACTCGAGCATCTCGTTTTTTAGGCGGTCAGCCTATTTCTATTGGGATATAAAAGATAACATCTCATCTACGACTAAATCTGGTTTTTTATTGCGCTGGGCACCAATCTCCATCTGCATTGAGAGCCGACTGCACCACTACAAGGCTCAAATCTGTGGAATCCAGGATTTTTTGCGCCTGTTCAATGGTGAAATTAGCTCGCTTTTTGAATATCCAGACGGGGGGATGATCGTAAATGCTAAAAGCCTCTTCGGCTGCCAGCCAACTGGAATTGAAAAGAGGCAGCAACGGGGTCTGATTCCAGGCAGCAGTTCCGCCGACATCTGAAATCCACAATGGCCCCACCTTTAATGGTGCCCCAAATTCCGCAAGCAGGTCAAAGCCCAGACGTCCATCAAACAAAGCCCGATAGTAATTCATTGTCATCGGGTAGGTCTTAGGGATTCTGCAGGTGGACCAGATGGCGCGCTGACTGGGCAGGATCAGGTAATCGGCATCTGCCAGGGTGCTTAGCATTTCCTCGCGTTTGTGCTCATCATCCTGCCAGCGGATTTGCATAGTCTTGCCGCGGTATAGCTGTCCGAATGGGTTACGGTTCTCAAATGGCACCGGCAGACCTTCATCCCAGCTTTCATTGGCAATCATCACCCTGGAAATGGTGATGGGTTCACTGCTTTCTGAAAAGGCAATCAAGGTATAGACCTGGTCTTTTTCAAGGAAAACGGGCTGGAATTCACCCCTCACTTCGCTATTATCTGGGCTGACAACCATTTTCGTATTTGCCAGGGCGTTATTTCCGGCACTGTCACTGGCGATGATCACATGTAGTACGCCGGGCTGCATGGATTGGACGTGCGGGATGACCAGTGAAGTCAATTGACCGCTGACAGGCAGTCGGAAAGATAACCGGTAAGCATTCGTAGCGTTGACCTGTAAGCCATCTGGCGCTTCCAGCGGTTCGCGATAGGTTGTACCATCGTTTAGTGCTAATCCGAGTTGAAAGGGTCCCGGAATGTTCTGGAACATCCACTGTGTAGCCTGGACGCGGGTATGCGGTACCAGGTAGACAGCCTGTACAAAACTGATGGCCCAGGCCAGGCTGCCCAGCACGGTCAAACCGATCAGAGTGGAAGAGAAAATAATTCGCAGATTACGCTTGCCTGGATTTTCTTTGTTTACCGACCAGTGCCATAACTGCAGCAGTCCCCAGGCTGCGAACAGGCACAAAAATGGATAAATGGGTAAAAAATAGCGGACTGATTTGACCCAGCGGCTGCCCATAAATAGAAAGTATCCACCGGTCCAAACAAGCGGTAGTAAATGTGCGCGCCAGTTTGTGCCTTTGCGCAGTAACTGCCAGAGCGCAAAAGCAAAGCCTAGCCAGGCAGCCAACCCTAATGGTAACCCCATACCCCACACGACCATATTCACGAATGGGAAGATGATTGTCGGACGGTGCGCCCATTGTTCCCCGGGTGGGCCGCCGCCTTGTCCACTGGATTCAGCCGAGGCGACTTTCATACTCTCAACCCAATCTGGGTTGGGCTGCAGGTTAAAAAAGCCTGTATCGCCACCCACAGTGCGGAAGCTCATCGGTTGTGCTATTCGGAATACCAGACCAGCAGTCACGAAACACACTGCCAGCATTACCCCTACTACCAAAAGGATGCGCCTCAGGTCAGCCAGATTCCCTAGTTTTAGATCGGCAATACTGATGAAGGCTGCCACCAATACCAGCCCACCGACCGGCAGCAAGTTTACCTTGCAAGCCAGGGCCAACCCTAAGGCTGCGCCAAAAAGCAGGTACCAGCCCCAGTTGCCCCAGTCGATTTGATAGGATGTCTTGCCTGGTTGTTTTTCTGTCCTTTTTAATGCCGGATTTTGGGCAATTTGGACACAGGCAAACAAGCCGAGTGTGGTGAAAAAGCTGCCAAAATTATCCACGGTCATAAAATGTGATTGCTGAATCTGCATGACAGCCAGTGCACTCAGGGCGGTCGCCAGCAAGCCAGCCCGGTATCCATACAACTTTAGTCCAATCAGGAAGATTAGTAACAGCGAAAGCGTATCTGCCAGCGCAGATAGTCTCCGGCCCAATAATCGGATTTCACCATAGCCGGTATTGTCTGTCATTTCCCCTGCAGTACGGATGATGGTAATGGGCAGTTGACCCCAGCGCATGCGGTTATCAGGTCCGTCCTTAGTCTTTTCTCCGGCCAGATCATATTTTGCATAAGGGCTGAGTGGAGAAATTCGCGTATTGAAATATTCGGCCAGGTCTTTGGGTAGTGAGAGCTGTGTCAACGTGTTGGTCAGGCCGTATTCATCCGGGTGCAGGTTGGTATCCTGATTCCAATTTACCCAGTTAAAACGAAACAGGATGCCTGTTACGATTAAGGCTACCAGACAGATTTCAATGACCAGACCCGCGAATTTCGGCTTCGCTGTCCAGTTGATAATTTTTGGGCTAAGGGATATTGGTGTTTTTTCATCCATAGGCTGATTATACGCGAACCCATAAAGACTACTGGGTTGGATTCATGTTCCCTAAATAGCATCTACGGGTTTTTAATAGGGAACTTCAGATAATTCTTTTGTAGGTACCTTGTGGTATTCAGCGTGAGAGTTGCATTAACATTTCGTATCAAGTGGAGCGCTGGGAATATAATAAGCGCATGAAATATGATGCCTTGATTTTTGATATGGACGGCACGCTTGTTCATAATATGCCAACTCACATACAGGCCTGGCAGGATACACTCGCCGAGGTCGGCGTCCAGATTGATAAGGACGAATTTAACCGTTCGACAACAGGGAAGACGAACCTGGAAATTATGCGCTTGCTGCTAGGCCCTGATGTCAGTCAGGCCGAGATGATAAGCCTAGGGGATCGGAAAGAGGCACTTTATCGTGAGCGTTTTGCGGATTGCCGTGAACCACTGCCCGGTTTGGTGAAGCTGTTGGAGCTGGCGCGCAGCCTGGGGATCCCCATGGCAGTGGCAACAGCCGCTCAACCTGCTAATATTGCCTTCATCCTGGATGAGTTGAACTTGCGGCGT
>CAYWXS010000064.1:0-36896 GCA_964462245.1 uncultured Anaerolinea sp. | reverse complement strand
ATTACCAGGAGGGTTCTCGCTCCTTACGGGTAGTACCAGAATGAGCATACCCCCCCATAACTCACAAATGGCTGTTTTTTGAAGCTAATGCCTCTTGATGACTATGACTACTACTAATGTCGGGGATGATGCACTAAAAAGGAATAATCAGATATTCATTTTTCCCTTGAGGGAAATATTGGTTTTCCTGGTATTTCACCCCGATAAAGTCAGTTTTACGACGATATTCAATGAAATATGTCATACGAGATCCATTTTCATGATCAGGGTTGCCTGTTTCCTCTATGTCATTACTGGCTGATTGATTCTTCTCTCCCCCTGCCTATTACGCATTCATACGTAGTAAGGAATGCCTGTACCAGCAGTTTCTCTCTGTGTAGCAATGGTGCTATGTTATTTATTGTGCAGAATGTAAGTTTCTCCAGGTACTATGTCCCCACTGATTGGTGGCTGATTATTTTGGAAGAATATATGTTGTCATTCCAGTCATTATGGATCATCTCATGTATAGGATGATCTGATGCTGTTTGTCTGATAGCTATTTGATAAATGCTGACGATGAATTCATCCCCGGATATCTATCTATCATCGTACTTCGTCTTACCGGATCAACTCTATTGCATGGCTATATCACAAGCTTCAAAATACTTGAGAATTTGCATCACTACTATATAGAAACTTGAAAAACAGGGTAGATTAGTTCCTGGAAGAACGGGAAAGCGAGATGATAGAGTATACACAATGGAGCTTATCAATAAATTTTTTGAAAGTTGTAAATGTTTCTTTACCTGCCACAACTAACAAGCCTAAACGAATACATCAATGCAGAGAGAACCAATCGTTTCTTGGCTGCCAAGATCAAGTGCGATGAAACTGACACCGTAATCTAAGCCTGTATTATGCAAAGTACTCCAAAGCTAAAGAAATTAAATTCACTAGAGTTCATCTGGAAAACAATGGATAAACGAAAGACAAGGAAACCTTGCCTTCTCAAAGAAAATTGTACTGGATGGGATGGCTAAGGCAGGCGTGATCCCAAATGACACCTTTGAGAACCTTCCTGACAAAATAATTGATCGGTTTGAATTTGGTGAACCTGGAGAGGTAGTTGTATTCAAATGATTGCGATGAAAAGTACGTTTAAGTTTATAATTAATTCCTGCAAGGAAATTTTCCTCGTTGGCATACCAGGACCGTATAGGTGGGTATTCCATTGCCCCTAATCTTGTTTTTATATAGGAGATAATATGCCGTCGTCATTATGCCCAAATTGTGGTGCTAATAGCGCCGAAGGAAATGTGTTTTGTGGAAAGTGTGGTAAAAAACTTGCCATAATCTGCCCTAATTGTTCATTCGCAAATCCCATGGAAAATTCATTTTGCCATTCATGCGGGCAAAAATTAAATGAGTCTAGTGGAATGCTTCCTAAGAAGTTTTCCTTGGAATATGCATCAGCTTTTGATCAGGTAGGATTCTCCCGTTCTCTCGATAAAAAGACAACGGAACTTCTGGACTCTATATCGGAATCAATCAATCCAATTAATCCTTCAAAGGAGATTGTCATAGCATTCCTGACAATTGGCGATAGCCACGATTTTGTAAAGTTATTCATTGGCGATACTGTATTATCACATCAGATTTTTGAATCAGGACAATGCGGATCGATGATTATTACTGACCAGAGAGTTTTAGTTTGCGATTTTTACAAAGAAACGGTATGGGAATTCGGATATGAGGATTTATCATCAGCTACCATTAGTACTGAAAAAGGTACATTAGAGCCAATTTTCCACTTAGTTTTCGATAATGAAAAAGTAGATATTCAACGCACTAAATACTGGGTACCAAACACTAATAATGCTAGTTTTCAAAATATGGTAATCCAGGGATCCAAAAAATTTCACGCATCAAATTCTCTTTTCCTAAATTTCTTTGAAGCAATTGTGCACGAGGTTAATTAATTATCACTTATAGTAGTTGAGCACTATCCTATATGGTGCCGGGCTGGTTGATATGAGTATTGTTGCGTAATTCATGCTTTTATAGTTGAAGTGGAAATCTTGTTAAAGTGAATAATGATATTTCCCGTGAGGGAATCGGGATAAGCACAATTCCCCTTGATGAAAGAAAGGACACGAGCAATGAGAAACATTGATAAGAGTATGTATAAAGATATTTGGTATCGAGGATTATCGGCAGATCGAAAGTTGGCCTGGTTTGGGATGATTTCCTTTTTAGCAGACGATCAGGGAAGATTTCTTGTTGATCCAATTGAAATGCGATATGTGTTATTCGGAGGGGACATAAATGTATCCGATGATACTATCCTAAATATCGTCAACGAGTTTTCGATGGCTGGAAAAGTTATTTACTATTGCGTAAATAGCAATAAAATTTGCCAATTATTCAATTGGTGGAAGTATCAAATCCAATCAACATACATGGCTCCAAGTCTTTTACCATCTCCAGATAGTTGGTTTGACAGGTACTACATCAACGGAAAAGGAAAGACAAAAATAAAAAGTTCAAACTGGGACACCGGCACATATGGCTTTTATATACCAGATTCAGCCATCACCCCCTAGATGGCAGTAGTGGCGTCAGTAGTGACGATAAGATAAAGATAAGGATAATGATAACGATTAAGAAAAAGATTACGATAACGACAAAGAGAAAGAGAAGGTTAACGATAACGTGGCCGTTTCACGGCCCGAAAGTCGAAGAACACGACTTTCGACGATGTCATCTTGCTCTTTTGCCTTTCTTTTCTCTTATAGGTGGTTTTTCATTCAAGTTCAAAACATTGCGATAGTTATTCGGCAATTAAATATTACGTTGTTATGAGCCATAGCCCCAAGCTAAGTATTCAAAACTCTTTGATATCTAGGGTTGCCATTCTAATTGTCTTTAACAGCCACCCAGCATTTATGTGTAAGAATCCTGATCTGGTATTGTGAATTCTGTGGCAAATCTGGAAATCACTAAAAATACTTTATTTGCAGCTTATCTGCTGTAGTTGATATATGTCTATAAGCCTTAAAATAGGGGGTTTTAGCGATTTCTACCGCTGAGGCGATAAATAGCACATAAGTTCTATTTACTGCGACACAAAGAGCGCATCCTGTAAAAAGGGTTTTGAAAATATCGTCAACCTCTGTTTGTGTCTCCTTGTCGAAAAATGTCAGCTTAATAAATTATTCTGAGTGGATAGCATTTGCAATCTTTGGTTATTGAGCGCCAGGTAAACATTCAAAAGCCTGAATCTTTTCGTTTGCCACATATTTGAAAGCAAAGGTTTTTCATTCGGTTTCCCTTGAGTGAAAAAAAGGGGCATCAAGAAGTAGTACCGTACAATCCGTGGTGATTTAGAAAATCACAAATTTGTCTCGTGTGCGGTTTATCTGCGCAGGTTGATATATGCCTATATGCCTTAAAAATGCCGTTTTTTTGAGTCTAGATATACAGTAGCACGAATGTTCTATGATGCGCCTAAATTTCTCAAGAAATGGCATAAAACGTAATTCTCCTGGAAAGCAAAATTAACAAAGAAACTGGCGATCAATTCGCCAGTTTCTTTTGTTGTTGCTAGAATGTTTGATTTTTGATTATGGATTGGTTGTTGACTGCTGATTCCTGCCGCCCATCATGCCACCCTGGCCTCTACCACCACGTCCACCCATCATACCGCCAGAACCCTGGGAGGTATTGTAACCATTGGCAGACATCGTTTGGAGCATGGTATCAGCCTGTGCCTGGGTCACGATTCCATCGCTGACTGCTTTGGCAAAGGCGGTCTTGTGAACATCGGTCAAAAGGGCAGTTACATCAGCTTCTTTTATGCCTTTGTCAATTGCGACCAGGTACATGCTTTTACCTGTGGCCTGTTGAGCTTCAACATCTGCTTTCGTCATACCCAGCTTATCGGCCAGGGCTTGCTCAACATAATCCATAATCTGTCCCTGACTGCCACGTCCACCCATCGTGTTACCCGGACCATAACCGACCGGTAAACTGGCAGCTTGGGCAACATTAGTTTGAGCGAATACAAAACCAGCGCCAAAGATTACAACTGCGATCATTACAGCAGATAAGATACTTAGAATTTTTTTCATTTTAGATTTTCTCCTTGAAAGGTTGACCTGGTACTTGTGATTTTTTTGATCCAGGTTACTTTATATAGGATATCGCCCTAACATGAAGAGAGTGTAAGGGGATGGTAAACCTTCTACAAAGGAAATAGGTTCCCTTGAGGGAATTTTAAGGATTTCACGCGCCAGCTCATCGTTGCTCCACAATACAGCTTACCAACCCTGATAAATCTCAATATCACAGTGATATTGAACTATACGTAGTCATCAACGCAGGTCGCCCCGTACTTCATAGTGCCAGGTCATTTCGCCAAATTAGAGAAAGATTATTCGCTTGGTACCAGCATCCAAATCCAACAGAATTGAAACGGATATAGGCTTTTGATTTTTGATGTCCGATCCAAGTATGTTTCCAATACCTATTTCTATTCGTCAAATTTTTACAATTGCTGTCCTGGGTATCGGTTGAAGGTATTGATGTGTTACCTAAGTACCAACTTCCCATTTCGTGTAGTGGTATCTTCCTTTGCCCCTTCCATCGTCAGGATCAGAATAAGGATCCTTGTTATCTTGCCTGAGCTTTTTTGGAGGCTCGATTTTTTTCAGGGTTAGCGGTTGCGATCTAACAGTATATAGTTGATCATTGAGAGCTATATGTTTTGCCAGCTCAATAGGATCAGCTAATAATGGATTGACTTTTATTATATATTTATCAAGCCATGATTTGACACTATAAATTGATGGAGTTGGGTCAAGATAGGCAAGTACGCTTTCACAAAAAGCTTCCGTGCAGGGGCTAGTATTTGGCAATTTTCTAGTGTTAATATCTTGATTAGATCTTTTCTTTTTGGTCATTACCATCTCCTCAAAATACACGCGTTCAATTTTGCTTTGCTACCCAGCGTCGCAATAGCCCGGCTCGAAAGTGGTAGGAGGCATTTTCATGGATGAGTAAGTCACGCCTCAATAGATATTCAAGCGTCTTTTGGAAATCCCCTCCGGAATTGGCGATTTTTTCAAGTTTGCCATCAGGAAGAACTTCTTCTTTGGCGCTGGCTACGGTTTTCAAAATGGTACGCAGCATGTCTGTACTGTCACGGCCTTCCCATAGATCTTTAAAATCACCCGCCAGAACTTGCGGAACTTTGCCTAGAGCAGCTTCTACATCACTTCGGTTGGCATGGAAACGATTTTCATTGTTAAGGGTTTCGACTACTTCGCGACAGGTGAATTGCAGCCAGTTCGGATGACAGCCAGTTTCACGTAAAAGCAGTTCAACGGCATCTTCGTCATAGGTCAGCGGAAAATCCGGGATGGGGCGCAGGATCAGTTCGCGGGCATCCGCATCAGCAAGCGGACCAACCTTCAACATGCGCGTGTTGATCAGGTAATTGCTCCAGAGCGGCGGTAGTTCTTCGAGCGTATGCGCACCACTCATCAGTACCGTAATGCGTGGATGGTTCTGCATCAGGCCTCGCAGGGTTTGGAAGATGCGCTCATCAGTGCGCCCGGCCTCCAGCATTTCGCCCAGGGCTTCAAATTCATCCAGTGCCAGTAGTACCCAGTAATAATCGCCCAGTTTTTTCTCGACCTGTTCCAGCCAATCCTGAAAGACCAGGTAGGGGTCTTTTTCGAGCTGTTCGCGAGTCAATTCAGGCAGCTGAAGACGACGTTCCTGGCGTGCACTGCGTGTGATTTCACGGGTCAATAAATACAACAGGCTGGCCGTGTTCTTAACGGCACCCGAAGCCTGTAAATCAAGCGTGGCGGGAATGATCTGCGGCCCCAACTGCACCGGCAGCTGTTTAAGCGTGGAACTTTTACCCATGCGACGCGCACCGAAGAGCAGCAGCGCCGGACGTTGACCGGATGGGTTGATCAGCTCATTCCCTAGGGAATGGAACAGATCGCGGCGGCCTTTGAAGGTCTTGCTGTCCTTGATCAACGGCGTGCCTGAGTGATAGACATTTGGGATTTGTTCCCTACCGCTGGCTTGGGCCAGTTCCTGCATGAAAACGTTTTTCCAACCCGATAGAGGTGGGAACATCAGGCGTGCTATTTCTGATTTTTCGGCATAGGCCAGTCCGCTCTGGATGCGTTCAACGACCTGTAAGCCCATGCGCAATTGTTCCTGCTTGTTATAGAGGGTTTCGCTTTCCAGGGCGGCGCGGGCATGCTGGCTGGCCTGCTCCAGGCCGAGCAGAAGTTCCTGCAGCCCCATGCGGGCATCATCTGGCAGCCAGGCCAGGTTGCCGGAAATTTCTGCTATGCTGCTTAGCGTGCTGGATTGGTTGATATCATAAGCGGTTAATTCGAGCAAAGAGCGTTTGGCAGCCCAGCGTTGTCCAATAGAGCCTGCCACAAAGGCAATCGCTTCCAGACCCTGCTGGCGATCCTGCTGGCTAATTTGAACCAGCAAGCTGCTTAATCCGGGCAACGGAAACCAGATCAGTTCATCAACCAAAACTGACGATCTAACCAGCCCCCCTTCTCTGTACAGTTTGTTGTGCATCCAGCTCCAGGGAATATATATAAAATATAGCGGCAGACGTAGACAGCTAAAGATAAACGCCATGCCTACCACTAAACCTAACACCACGTCGCCTCCCGTCATGCCTACCAACACACCTAATATCACACCTCCCACCACGCCGTACCACATCCTCCCGTCGTATTCCCCGCTTAACGCCACGCCTCCTGCCATGCCTCCCGCCATGCCTACCGCCACACCAAATGCCACGCCGTACCCCACGCCGAACCCCATTCCGAACCCTATGCCTATCGCCACGCTGAATGCCACTCCGTGCGCCACGTCTAATGCCACGCCAAACGCCACGCCAAATACCACGCCTCCCGCCACACCTACCGCCACGCCGTACCAGCTTATTTCAAAACCAGCCAGTTGAATGGTCCATGCCAGTGGAAAAGCCAGCAGGGGCATGAATATAATATTAAACAGGCTTAACCAGATGATCGGAATTATTTTGGGATAGCCCTCGCGCCGTTTCCATAACTGGTAAAGGTTTGAATAGCCATATCTTGAAATCGATGTATCAATGATGTGCATGGTGCGGCGAAATGTATTTGGCTTAAAAAAGATCCAATACAAAAAGCGTAAAATATCCTGTGGAAAGCGTAGAGGGCGGGAATTGTTATGCATGGGTCAGGTTTCTATGGTCAGGCTATTGGAAGAAAAGCTGCGAGAGACGATTGATTAATTTGGTTACCAATGGCCAGGGTATTAAGCCAGCCAGCAAGCCAAAAACAAGTATAAGTGCAAGATAGCCGATCAACCGGTCAGTGGTCTCGTTGGTTTGTTCTCCGCGCCCGATGACGACCAAAATAGTATGTCCCAGGTATTGCGGTGCGTGCCAGAACAGCCACTTGAACGGTGCAACCAGCCAGTTCGTTTTGTTTATTGCCTTGTTTCCATTATTGATGAAGGGTGCTTGTTTAATCGACTCGGTCTTGATGGCTTTCCAGTCTGGCATGGCCCCGTTGGCCTTGGCTTCATATGCCAGGCTGGCTACAAGCTGCAATCGGGCTGGGTACCTATCCGCTATTTTTAGGATTTCCTTGCAGTCCGCTTGACTAAAGGGTCGATCGCATCTTCTTCCTCGCTCAAGCAATGTGCCAGCTTCTCTTTCGTTGAATTCTTTCAGATCAAGTTGGTGAAAGATATTGAAAAACGGCGAGGTTAGCTTGCCCTGCTCGGCCAGCCCTTGCAGCGAGTGCTGGCTGGCTGTCACCAACCCGGCAATGTTGTTATTGCCCAGGCTGCGCAAGGTTTCGTAGAAGCCATCCGGAAACTCTGCTTTACGCTGCGGCAGGTGCTCGAATTCGTCAAATAAGAACACAGGCCATAATTCAGCTTTTTCATGTTCTTGCTCAATCGATTCATAAAATAATTCTAGTGAGAGCTTTTTGGGGACAGGCAGGTTCAGCTGCTCAAGAAGAAAGCGTAATAAACCCGTCTGGGTATGACAATGTGGTTTGTCCAGGTCCACGTAAACAAACCGGTATTTTTCATGTTGGAGCAGGTTTTGTTTGTATACCTGGTTGATGTGATACAAGAGGGATGATTTTCCAATCCGGCGTTCCCCAACTACTGAGACATGCTGAATTTGCCCGGTAGGGTCAGTATTCAGATAGCCAAATATCTTTTTCAGTTCTTGCTCACGTCCAACAAATTGATCGATGTTGGCGATTTTTCCGGCAAAAAAGAATGGATTCGGCATGTCTATCCCTCCAGAACAGGAGCAGCGCAATAATATTCAAAATTAGAAAAAACAACTTTTATGCAAGAATATGCTAACAACCATTATACAATGGGTGGATAAATTGCTCCGCATAATTACCCTTGTGCGACGCTATTCAGACGAAACAGGTGTAAAACAGCCATCTTTTGACCGAATAGAGCCAATAAAAATAGACGTGTAACGAATTAAGAAACTGGAGCCGAGCAGGATAAACCCTATATAATGGATATTTAGTGATTACACACGCAGCACCATCACTTCCTTTTATATTGCATTATCTAAGCGTATCACACAAAAACTTGTCGCTAAGAATTACTGAGAAAATTTTTAACTGCCAATCAGTTTGCTTCTGACAAGTTGATTATCTCGATTTAAGACTGTAATGTGATCAGTTAAGACTGTATTTTCAGTTATCAAGACGTCAGATTTCTCGATCTGAATTGGTGCAACATATGATTCTATCAATATCGAATCTTCGGTTGAAAATGGTGTATTCCTGTCGCCTTCACCCTTATATTCCACAATAATTTTTAATTCATCGATAACCTTGGTGGTAGTAAAAACTATATTGACATCAAAATAAGAATCTATTCCAAGAGAAGACTCTATCTTGTGAGTTATAGATTGGGGTAAAGAGGTAACAAAGGAAATGTTGATTTCATAGGCTGGACCATAACCGATATTCGAAAGGCGAATGGAAAGAGTGCTCGGGTTTCCCTGTATTACTCGGTGATTGTCTCTAGTCTCAATGCAAATAAGGGACCAACGCCCAATTTTTGCCGCTTCAGAAGCGCATTTTTTTGATTCAATAGATTTACTGTCAACACGCCAGAAAAGCCTTGATGCTTGATAATAGTATTCGGCAGATAAACGATTATCTTTCCCTCGCTGAAGATCAGCAGCGCGATAGTAAGCTTCGGCTGCCTTCAGGTTAAGGGCCATGCCCTCCCACATTTTAGCAGCCCATTCTGGTTCTCCATTTTCAATCCAACAATCTTCAGCTTTTTGATAAAGAGATTCGCGAACAATTATTGATTTGGCTTGTTGTGCTGCCATTTCATAATAGAGTCCTGCCTCATGGAATTTGGAAATTTTCTTTAGATTTGACGCAGCCAATTCATAATTTCCCAGATGCCATGGCAAAGCAAGTAACTCTCCGTGATCTGTTCCTACCAATATAACTCCATCATCAATAACCGGTTCTGAGAGTAAGGTAACTTCCTTCTCAACCCGATGGGACCATAAAAGTTGACCTGTTGATAAATTAAACAAAACTAGGCCAAATGAATTAACGCACACGGCAACAAATCCTTCACCGGCATGTGGTGACACGGAAATGTTATGCTCAAAATCCTGATATTTCCAATGTACAGAACCCGTACTTATATCTAAAGCATAAAGACTGTGGTTCCGGGCAGCTACTAAAAGCATGTCATTTACGAAAAACGGGGCTGTCATGACACCCTCCATGTCCTCATCTAGAATAATAATACGCTCTTTCCGAGTGCGAAGATTCAATTCAAATACTTTTCCACCTTGTAAGCCAATGTAAAGTTTGCCTTTTGCCAAGCATGGCGCAGAAGTGATTTCTGACTTCAAATTAATTGGATTCGGCCAAATTGGTTGCAGACCTGGCAGGCTAAGCGCAAGGATTGTCCCTTTTTTTGAGATCGCGATAAGAGTTCTTTCATCGAGTTGGAATAGCCAGACTTTGCCACGTGGAAGACCTGCTTGTATATGTGAGACTTGTTGACCGTTGTGTTTATTAAAAATTAATACTTGGCCATCGTCTAATCCAATGTAAATATTTGTCTGATCCAAGACAAGTTTCGACCAAGCTCCAGCGGGCAAATTTTGTTTCCAAATCAAGCCTCCTTTATTATGGAGACAATAAAGTTCTGCTCTTGCACCAAGAAAACCGACAGTCGCAAAAAACATACTATCCTGGAATTGAATTATGCCAGTTAAGATCGGTTGGGGGGTTGAAAATGTCCAGATCAACTCACCAGTTGAACGATAGAATGCGTTTACTCCTCCGTTTCCATTACGATGGCCGTAGCTGACAATTACTAAATCACCATTTACAAGAATAGAATTTACTGCGCCGGGAACGTTGGATTTCCATAGCAGCTCACCTGCGCGCGGAAGATTGGTCATAGCGGTTTCTCTTTGTCAAAAAACGCATTACATTCAGGTGGAAAAAGGTTTGGAATTTCAATCATTTTGTTTTCCGATATTTCTTTATATAAGAATGTATCCTGGCAATAATTTATATGTTTTGAAATATGTGGCTGAAAGTAAAGTAGTGAGGTTAATTTCAAGAATGAGTCACCTGAGCTAATCTTTACGAACATACATAATTCACACTAAAAATACCGATTTGTAAGCCAAAAGCTGATATGACCAAACACCTTAATAATTCCGAATCCCATAATTGTTTGTGATTTCAATACTAATTAAAAACAAACACAAGTGGATAACCTGAAACATGCCTTTTTTGCTACATTATCATATTCGGAATTTGAAAACCCGTTAATAGGTTTGGATTTCTGTTAATTTGTATATTTTTTACTTATTAGGTTAATTATAAATCTACCCTGATCTCCTGCTTTCAGAAGTTCTTCTTTTACCATATTCTCCAATAACCGTTGCATAATTTCAGTTTGGAAAGATCGAGAGTCACAAGGTGTTACTTGAAGCCGTGGGAATATTTCCGCGACTTCGGATAGGCCAAACTCCTGCAATTTCCTGACCTCTTCCATGAGTTCGTAAACTCCAATTTTTGCCCTGTCTTTTTCTTTTTGAGTGAGATAATCTTCACCTATAATAGCATTCCAATGAGTCGATAAAAATCTCTGTCTCCATGCATTATATTTAATGAGCCTTTCATCTCTGATCGATTCAAGACTTAGTCTGGGTACTCCCTGATTAAAGGTGTTATAAGCCGGGTCAACAAGTTCTTTAACAACATCACCCGGTGCCCCTTTGGTTACATATGCTACATGATTAATGAAGTTTTCAATGGTTTGATCATCTTCGTTTCCCGAGAATGCAGATAATCGAACGATATCTTTTATCAGGTGAAATTCTTCTTCCCAAACACAAGGAATATAATAATCTCGAAAGCCCATTCCATTTAGCATCTGATAAATATTCTTTCCCCAAGATAATAGTACTTCTTCTTTTACTATAGCGAAAAAAGTGATTCTGTCATCGCTAAAAAGCCGGACATTTTGCAATATCTTAAATGTTTTGGCGGAATCAATTTTGTCAAGTACGATGATTATTCTTGATAGCGTGTTTGATGTATTTGCAATTTTCTCGATCAATTTTTCTAAAAGGTTTAATTTTTTACCTTCAGAGCGATCCAAAAACTTTGAAATGACATCGACAATCCCGTTTTCCGAAGGTCGTTCATCGATTGGATTAATTGTTTTGTCAGATTTTCGAGAAAAAGATGTTTCCAAGCCAGGTATAGGTGTTGCCTTAATCGATATTGAATTTTCAACACTTGATTCTGTAATATTTGCAAAATTCTTCTTTTGAAATTTTTCAAGCTGCCTCAAGATTGACTTTGCATATTTCCCTTTTTCTGCTTCGAAACGAAAATCCCTTACGATAGCTCCAAACACTTTATTCTCTTCGTCTGCCTCGCTAAGTTCCACTCTTACCATCATAACAATACCCTGTTGTTTCACCGGCGTATTAGCTCGAATTTCCTTGCGAGCTTGCTCAACGATTTGGTCAATTAATGCAGAAGCACCAAAACGCCCAAATCCGTGCAATAAATATCGTCCACCGCCATGGGGCACAATAATGTCTTTTATTCGAAGTTCCTGTTCACGATTTATTAAGGTTAGTAACTGTTTTTGACGTTGGGGTTCAAGGACTGCCATTAAATTGACAGTCAGTGGTCCAGATTCTTTCCATTCTTCTAAGGTTTTTGAATGTACTTCAATTTTATATTGCTGTGGTTTTTTACGCGAAAAAAGACTCTTAATTTGATTATTAGCGGCTGATGAAAAATTTTCAAACCAGATAGGTATTCTTGATAGAGGGAAAGGTTTTATATCTTTACTGTTGGTTTCAGATATAGGTTTTTTTTCAATCTTTTCGTAATTACTTAATTGTTTTCTTAATTTAGTTTCAGTTTCATAGCCATCCCAAGGGCGATCTTCGGGAAGTCGTGAAAGCATAATAGCCAGTAAATTATCCAACGAAACCGGAATTTCAGCGCGTAGAGTTTTTGCCCGAGTTCCAGGGCGTAGAAGAGTGTAACTACGACCAGTAAGCATTTCGAACAGTACTATACCAAGCGAAAAAATATCAGATGGTGGTCGTAAAAGGTCTGTTGAATTATTTTGTTCGGGGCTCGTGTATCCTGGTGTGCCAGGATGTGAGAGTGGAATGCTCATCTGGGATCGCATGCTCGGGCCACCAGGGATCTGTGCCAGACCTAGATCTGCCAGACGGGCATATCCATATTCGTCAAATAAGATGTTGCCAGGTTTAACATCCCGGTGGATAATGTCTATGTTGTGTAATGCACCTAGTCCAGCGGCGATATCTGCGCCTATCTGCAGGGTTTCCGAAATCGGGATGAGAATACCATTTTCCCTTGTTTTCTGGATGCGCTGAGCCAGGCTACCACCCGGAGCATACTCCATTTCCAATATCAGCACGTTTGTGTCTTCCAGAAGGTCAAATACTTGTAACAGGTGCGGGTTAGGATTGGGGTTGTTCAGTCGTGCACCTAGTCGGGCTTCGAGTTGAAAGCGCAGGCGGCCGTCGTTGAACGATGTGCTGTCATGGCCGGGAGTGTCACGTCTCATAACCTTGAGCGCACGTGTGATACCTAACCCGAGATGCGAACATCTGTACACGTCACCAAATGCGCCTTGACCAAGCAGCGATTCGATACGATATTTCCCGAAAATGATATCACCAGGTGTATAAGGCATGGGCAAAGGCTTTCTATTTTATGATCTTCAACAATATCGTCTCAGAAAAGAATTTTCTGGTAGAGAGTTGTGTATAACTTACTAATTTATACATTTTATGTTCAAAATCTTGGTCTGCAAAGGCTTATATTAGATATCCCTGCCCTACCCCTTCAAATCATCCAAAAACTCGGAGGCAGGCTTTACGCTCGTCACCAGCAGACGATCCCTGGCTCTTGTGCAGGCCACGTACAGCAGGTGTCGCTCGGTGTTGTAAACTTCTTCCAGGTCGGAGTTATCTGTCACGGTTTCGATGCGTTCCTGCGAGGGGATGATCTCATCATCACAGGCCATCACGACCACGGCGCGGAACTCGAGTCCTTTGGCCATGTGCATCGTGCAAAGCGAGGTGCTGCCGGGGGTGCTGTCCATCTTTTGATCGAGGACTTTACAGGTCAGTCCCGCAGCGGCCAGGGCGGCTTTGGCTCTTGGAAATTCAGCTTCGGAGCGCACAAAAACCCCAATTTCTTCAGGCTTTAAAGCATTCTGAAGCCACTCTTTGAGACAGGATGTCACTGCTTCTTTTTCGGCTTTCTGGTTATCGTAGGACATGATGACCGGTTTGGGACCGTTGAAGACCGAGATCGTGCCTTTGCGTGTTTCGGTCAGGCCATCCACATCTGCCATTTCTGGGTCAAGTAGTTTATCGGCTTGCATGCGGATCTGGTGCGAGGTGCGGTAATTGATACGCAAGGTCTTGGAGCGACCGCGCACATCCACGCCCAGCGACTTCCAGCTGAAGGGCTGCTGAAAGATACGTTGGCCCAGATCACCGGCAAAAAACAGGCTGTTGGGTTGGTTTTCTGTCAGAGTAGCCAGGAATTTAAGCTGGGGAATATTGATATCCTGAGCTTCATCCACGACGATAAAGTCGAAGGGTGAGGGTCGACCTTTTGAAAAATAGCCTGCCAACTGGCTAAAGAGACCTGCGTGAGTGATCAGACCTGTTTCCCGCAGGGCGGATTGTACTTTTTCAAAAATAGCCCACAAGGTTTTTCTGTGGCTTTCGGTCAGGCGGGTTTTA
The DNA here is from genome assembly GCA_964462245.1 of uncultured Anaerolinea sp. Taxonomy (GTDB): domain Bacteria; phylum Chloroflexota; class Anaerolineae; order Anaerolineales; family Villigracilaceae; genus UBA5195. The sequence goes on along the minus strand of CAYWXS010000064.1, from coordinate 22,525 downwards.
CGGCCCAGGCGCGAAACATCGCGATAGGCTTCCCAGGTATTCAACTGCCAGGCATCCACCACCTGTTCCCATTCAGACGCCAGAAAATGCTGATTGAAGGAATGGCCACCGACTTCCTCGGCTGAGCCGGAGATCAAATCCCGGATGGTTTCGGGAGAGGCGAGATGCGCCTTGCCCAGGTTCAGCCCATACAGGCGCTCTCCAACCGCATTCATAGCATAGACTTCGATTTGTTCACCAAGCTGCGGCTGATTGTGAATCAGAATTCGTAATTTAATTTTCAGGGCGTTGGCAAGGGTATCGGAAAAAGTTGCCAGGAGAATACGCGCCTCGGGATTCGTTTTTGCCAGATGGACTGCGCGATGCAGGGCCACCACAGTTTTACCTGTCCCGGCAGAACCCGAGACACGCGCCGGGCCGTTATAATTTCCGCTGGCGAAACGGCGTTGTTCGGGATGCAGAAAGACCGTCCACTTTTCCCAGGGAAACTCCAGGGCACGAGACAGTTCTTCGGTGTTTTCCATAACACGGAAGCGGCGCAAGGCGTCCGGGTGGTCAAATGGATCGGTGATAGGTGTCGGGATCGATGCGATTTGAGGTGTGCCACCTACAGCCAGTTCAAGCAATGCTTCGGCAGCTTCGATGGGAAGGTGGCTGGCAAGAGCAAGGTAATTATCCTCGGTGGCCGCCAGTACATCCGCCAACCATTCCAGCGGAACACCATAGCTGAGCAACTGCGCTTCTGAGATTTTTGCAAACAAAGGTAGTTTGGGCTGTTCAACAGTTACAAAGCTGGGGATGATAATTTCTTTGACGGTTTCGCGGATCTCGACCAGTTGTGCGGCGCCGGTAGTCGGGTGGGTTTCGAACCTGCGGCGTTCAGCCCAACGATAGGCTTCTTCGTGGTGATCGACATAGCAGATCAGTAAACTATCTGCCGCCTGATGTAAGATCAGGCGAATATCATCGTTAACGCGCACGGAAGCAAAATTGGGATCGCGGGCACGGTCGAGTTTGTGAAAACTCAACCCAGGGTTGTTGGGATTAACTTGCAGGTCAAAAACAGAAGTTTTGACTGCTTTCTGATCCTGATTTGGCAATCTGGCCAGGCTGTCTACAAAGGTGTCTGCGATTCTGAATTCCATTGGCTCACTTTCAAAACACGTTTATTACAAAGGCGCATAGCGGCAGCATGGAGAAGGTCGGAGTTTCGAAAACACTCCTCCGGTTTTCTCTGTCAAATCTCCATGCGTTATTGTTTCATTCTTATACTTGCAAGGCGCGTTCAAGCAGGTCAACTACCTTGATTTCGATTGCCCATTTTCTCAAATAACCAAGATCGAGGTCTCCGGCCCTGGTTTTCAAGACACCGAGAATATCCAGCCATTGGCGTTCGGAGACTTCACCGCCCAACCGGTACCATTCCAGCTTGGAGAGGATGGTATCTTCCGGGCTGGCAAATTTCGCACTGACTTCGCTTTCGAATGTGAAGCTTTGTCTTTGGGCGCGAGCCAGTTGGGATTGTAGAAAAGGGCGCGGGCGCGGGATAAATACATCCACCTTAAACATTGTTTCACGGTGGATGATATTAAAGCTGGTATGGCGCTGAATGGATTCGGCGATCATTTCATCATCCACGTAGAACTCGTCTTGCAGCGCCAGAACAAAGGGCTGGAGATGTTCGGGCAGCATTTCCGCGACGATATCTGAATCCTGGGTGGTGCGGACCATGCCGTAGAGGGTGCTGGCCAGCGAACCGCCGATTAGATAGGGGATAGAAAGCTGCTCAAAAACAGCAGTAACTATCAGGGTGACTTCGATGGGTTCATTTTGCATGGGGCGGCTCTCCATAGACTTTGCGCGCCAGCTCGTCCCCGAGCAACAAACAAGCCAGTTTGAAGCGCAGTTCAGCTTCACTGGCCTGCGGAAAACGGGAACGCAAGCCGGTTAAGGCCAGTATTTTGGCGGCGGCATTCAACTGCGCCAGGGCCTGCATTTTGCGCGTGGGGCTGGCTTCGCGCCACAAGCGGATTTGCAGGGCTTCCATTTTTGGGTGGGTATCGGAGGAGAGTACGCTCATTTACTTCACCCGGAAAACTTTCATGACTTCATCGCCCAGGTGATTGATAACCTTGACCGCGATGCGTCCGGATGTGGGTTTGTCGAAGGGACGCGAAGTGTCACTGTTGAGCGAGGCCCAGGCTTCTTCGTTGATCTCGGCCTTGAGCGTGGTTTTGAGCGCGGAGTAGGGATCGTTGGCGCCCAGGAAATAGGCGTGCCGCACAAAGAAGCTCTCTTCGTTGTAGTCGGTATCGATGAACCAGCAGGCGATTTCATCGGTGTTATTACTGTTTACTTTACCGGTGCCGGGATGGAAGACATCCACACCGTTGATCTTGATCCTGACCTGTCCGTTTTCTGCGCTCAAAATGTCGATATCCGGCTCACCGAAGATCACAAACAGGTTGCCCTTGCCGGTGTTTTTCAGATCATCAGCCATGTGCAAGTCTGCGTTCATGCGTGCCTTGAGCACCGGGATTGCGCCCAGCTTGCTGAATTCGGTTGAACGTGCATCATAGTTGAAGGCGCAAGACACGAGCACTTCAAACCCGGCATCGCCCGCTTCTCGTGCAGCCGCCACCAGATCCGGGCGCGAGACCGTGCCGAATTCCGGCCCGATGAAGATGCCAGCGCGTTTTTCTTTACCGTTTTCCTTGCCGCCCTCAAAATAACGCCCCTCGGCGCAGATGTAGTAGCCTGGCCAGGGCGTGAGCGAAAAGAAGTTGATCTTATCGTCTTTGTGGGCCTGCTGCACCCCGGCGGTTTTGAGATTTTCCAGGATCATCTGTTCGAAGCTCTGCCCGGGGCCATACCCGGCTTTGCCATCGGCGATTCCGTCAATCAGTTCATCGTCTTCATCTACACCCAATATACGGTGCGGCGAGAGGCTTTCAACCGTGAACGGCCCAGCCACGCGCACCTTTTTGTTATCTTCATAGGGTTTGTCGTAAAGGAATTCGGTATCGGCCTTGGCAGCGATGGAAGCGTCGATCTCTTTTTGGCGGGTTATGCGTAATTCCCACCACTTTTGGTGCAGTTCCTTGGTTTTCGGAGACCATTCCTTTGCTGCTTCGCGCGGGATTTCCCATTCTTCCCAGCTTTTGTCTATTGCCTTACAGAACTGCATGCACAAGGGTTCTAATATTTCTTGGAACTTGTCCCAGATTACATCAATTTCGATGTTATTAGCAATTGTACTTAGCATAACGTGTGGCACTCGCTCATACACAAATCCCTGGCGAATATTGCCATAAGTCGCTTCACTTGTTGGGAGCGTTCGAGTAAGATAAGACTCTTTGAGCTGGCCCTCGCGGCTATCCTTTAAAAGATAGTAGGGATAACGCGCACCCATAATTCGGGCACGTGCCAATGCTAGTGCTACACGAGATGTATCAATCGTAATCCATCGCCTCCCCCATCCTTCTGCAACGTAGGCAGTAGTTCCTGATCCACAAGTAGGATCTAATACCAGATCTCCTGGATCTGTCGACATAAGAATACAACGCTCAATTATTCTTGACACGGTTTGAACAACATAAACTTTATCTCTCTCTGCTGTTCCCATTGTGTCTGTCCACATATTGGTCAGTGGTGTAGCTGCAAAATCATTAAGAAATAACCTGTAATTTGCAAAAGATTTCGTGAGGAAAAGCCTTTCAGCTTTCTTTAAACGTTCAAGACCTTCTTTTGTTGTCTTCCAGTGTTGATTAGGCTTATGACTGAGAATTCTTCCATGTAATTCGAATGGAAATGGTTCTGATGGAGCTCCATCAGATGTTAAAGGCCCACCAAGAAATAGTTTAGATGATGCTGGTAATTGTAGATTTCCATCATCATCCTCAAATCTTGATGCAGGAACTACTTCTCCATTCGCGAGCAAACAAGATGAGTACCTTTTTCCGGAGCCCTCACCGTATACCTTCAAATCATATAGATTCCGATATTTTAAGGATGGCTTGTTTTTGCAATACCATATGACATAATCTGCTATTGATGAAATACCCTCTGAAGAAAATCCTCCAGTTTTTTTGAACTGTATAACTGCAACACAATTTTCTTCGCCGAACACTTCATCAAATAAAACCCGAACACGGTGCATGTTTTCATCACCAATTTGAGTAAAAATCGAGCCGCTATCAGATAACAATTCCCGGGCTATGCTTATTCGATCCCGCAAGTATGTCAAATAGCTGTGAATTCCATCACGCCAAGTATCGCGAAAAGCCTTGACTTGTTCTGGTTCACGGGTTATCTGGTCAATTTTCCCATCAGAAACATCTCTACTGGTGGTAGACCACTGGAAGTTGGAGTTGAACTTAATCCCATATGGTGGATCGATAAAAATACATTGAACTTTGCCGCGCAGACCTTCTCGCTCGGCCAACGAAGCCATGACTTGCAGGCTGTCGCCCAGGATCATGCGATTGGTCCAGTTGGCATCGTGCTGGTAAAACTCGGTTTTGTCGGCGTCTTTGGGCAGGCCGTTGAAATCGGCAAACATCTCGAACTGTTCAGGTACATCTGCTTTTTTCTGTTCTTCGGTCTGCCTGCGCAGGTCATCGATCAAAACCTTGGGATGCACCTTCTCCTGGATGTAGAGCGGCGGGGCCTGTACCACCAGGTCGGACCAATCCTGCATATCCTTGCCGCGCCAGACCAACTGTGGATCCAGATCGCGGTTACCACGCTTGTACGCCACCTGGATCGGGCTTTGCTGTTCTTCACTTAAAGTTGATTGGTACTCGGCGGTCGGGATGTGCTTGCGCGTGGCTTCGGTGTGCTTAATGGTTTCAACAGTTTTTTCGGATTTACTGGTTTTTTTTGGCATTTGTCATCTCGTTTAGCGCTTTTTCAATCGCGGCTGCAAATTGGTCTTGGATAAGGTACACATCTTTGAGTTCCAGGAAGGCCCAACGGCCATACGTACCCAGGTTGTTGACACCCGGCACCCAGTAGGCATCCATGGTGGCTTTCTTTTCCTTGGCATCCTCACCGCGATAACCTTTGATTTCCACGATCAGGTTCAGCAGATCAGGACGCCCGTCATCCACCTGGACGATAAAGTCGGGCAGGTATTTACGCATGTTGGAGCCATAACGATAGGGTACTTCCAATCCGAGCCCCTGGTTTTTGACGTAAGCGCGCACGCCTGGATGGGCTTCCTCCACCCGGCAGAACTCCCCTTCCCAGTCACTGTCCAGGACCACCCAGTTAATCTGGCACCTGCGCGAGTCGCTTTGCCAGCGGTCCGCCTTGGATGTATAGAAATTGACGTGTACACTGGAGCCGGTCGGGTTATACGGGTCGAGCACGGCGCGAATGGGTTTTTCGTCCTCGAAGCGGCGCGTGATCCCGGTGTGGATGCGCGAGCAAGCCATATCCGCCAGTTCCTGATAGATCAACTGGGCGGGATAGGTGCCACCCTTGCAAACCAGATAATTATCCAGCCATTGCCTGGTAATACGCTTAAGCTGACCAAACAAGTGCAGTTTCGGTTCCTTATCCGGGTCGCGGTAGTGTGTAAACAAAAGTCGAGATGTCAGCTCAAAGACCAGCGTCGAGTGACGCATGTCTTTTAGGTGCTCCAGGTTCAGATCTACGCCTTCGCCGATGATACCTGCATTGGTGGTAATCGAAGGGCCAATCAGATCGGGTGTCAATTCCAGGATCGAATCCTGATTAAAAACTGCTTCCAGACGCTCATTCGGCAGTTCCACGCGATAACCCTGTACACGCGGAAACTGGATTTCCAATGCATCACGCTCTGGCCGCATGGCACGTACGTGCACACTCTCGCGTGGCGTTTGCGGTTTGGAGATGACCGGTTTGGCGGTAAAGTCAAAGGGAATGCCGAGGATATCGGCATATTCGACATCAAAAAGTTCTTCCTGGTTGAGGTCGTAGGATTGACGGCGCAGTGCGCGTCCAATCACCTGCTCACATAGTAACTGCGTACCAAAAGCGCGAATGCCCAGGATGTGGGTCACGGTGTTGGCATCCCAGCCTTCGGTCAACATGGAAACCGAAACCACGCAGCGGATGGAGCCACCCAGGCGGTCCGGCTTGCCAACTGTATTCATGACTTCGCGCAGTAAATCCTGGTCGGTGATGTTATCAGCCTGGCGCTGGTCACCGCTGCGCTGGATGATTTCGCGTCGGAAGCGTTCGATTTCGTCCGATGCCATCTGGCGGAAATTCTGGTCGAGCGCCTCACCCGACTCCAACTGTTCGCTGTCGATCAGGAGCGTATTGGGGCGCGCCAGCGGGTTGCCAAATTTGTCGAAATTGCGGAATAACTCCAGGCGCCCGTCCACCAGGTTGGATGAGCCATCTTCATTTTCCTGTTGAAACCCAGAAATGAAGTCGTAGACCAGTTTTGAAATGGCTGTGTTCTGGCAAACGATGATGAAGCAAGGCGGTACGCTGATATTGGCTTGTTTCTAAACATCATAGGTTTTCTGATAATGGCCCTACAAGGCTTCGAGCGCTGTCTGTAGCTCTGGCGGCAAACTGAGTGGATCCAGACTCTTGGATTTTCCACGGCCTTTCTTGGGCAGTTTCTTGCCGATATATTCCCACAAATTGCGGAACTTGGGCATCTCACTGCCGGGGATGTTATCAGCCACTGGCACACGCGGCAGCTTGACGATGCCGCATTCAATCGCATCCATTAAAGAGAAGTCGCTCATCGTCCAGGGGAAAATTGTGCCTTCGGCATAGCCCGATCCCTTCAGGAAGAAGGGCGTGGCCGATAGATCAGTCACCTGTACCAGACCGAGCTTTTCCGCCACAATTTCAAGTCCTTTGATCCACAGGCGGGCGGCCTCATTATTGGCCTCGGCCTCCTGGCGGTCATCTGCTGTTAACTCATCGTCTGCTTCGGCTTCGGGTTTTTCACGGTAACAGTGATGTGCTTCGTCATTGATTGCCATGATATTTTTCATGCCCATCAATTCCGGCATCACGCGCTGCAACATTTGGCCTTCTGTTTCGAGCGTGTTCAATTCGTCGCCGCGACCCTGCAACAAAGAACGACCACCTTTGGAGAGGGGAATGCGTTCGCGCAGCTTGAAGGCATGGTAATTTGTAATGACAATTTTTGCCTTGCCAAGCTCGGGGATCAGGTCAGTCGGCACAAGCTCGCGGTTGTCATAATAGCTGTATGGGTCATTGGGTTGCAGTACGCGCAGACGGTCACGGATGGTGATCCCGGGCGTCACGACCAAGAAGCCGCGTGTGAATTTCTTGCTGTTTGGGTAACGCAAAGCATTGATCGTCTGCCAGGCAATGATCATCGCCATCACGGTCGTTTTCCCGGAACCGGTCGCCATTTTCAGCGCGATGCGCTCCAGACCGGGGTTGGCTTCCTCGCTGGTGTTGACCAGGCGTTCCAACAGTTCTTTCTCACGTTTGCCACCCTTGGGCGCGACTTCCGTCAGCCAGATCAAGGTTTCGACGGCTTCCACCTGGCAAAAGAAAGGCCGGATATCGGCAAACGGATGACTGCGCCAATGTTGAAGCAAGCGGGCTGTTTCGGGTGTGACCTTCCAGTCATTGGGATCAGGGATCATGCGCCATAGGTCAACATAATTCCGGATCAGGTTGATATTGCCGGTGGTGTCGTAAAGCTGGTCGCTGGTTGAAAGTCCCTTGCCCTCGTCCAAGACCAGTGCCATTTGTGAATTGGCCTGCTTGCGCTTCCTGGGCTTGGGGATGGGTGTGATAAATTCTGCACTGCGACGGCGTTCGATAATCTGCTGCGTGGGCTGACCATCCGCGTCCAGCTCCCAATGTCGTTTGGGATACTTGTAAGGGGAGTTGAGGATTGGTTTACTGAAAAAAGGGTTATCCATGGATTTATCCCATCATTGCGAAACACAAAATATCGATGCCATCTTGAATTTCCCCATAGCAAAGGGGCATGGGTAAAGTATACAACAAATTCTTTTGCGACAGGTTTTTCCGAGCTTATCAAGTAGAAATCAGGATGTTTTACGCCGTTTGAGGTGACTTTTAGTCGTACAAGACCCATTATGCGAAGTCATTTTAATCTTTGCACTAATGTAAGGAAACTTGGTTACGTTAACAATTGACACTAAGAATGCATTGCTCTAAAATAGAATACATCTTCAGGGGGTGATGAATACCATCCCAAAGCCTAAGTAATAAATGAATAATTTGAAAGTGACTTATGCCAATTTTGTTTGGCTTTCTAATAGATCCGAGGGTTAAATATACAACCAACGAGTGTTGTTTCTATTTTAATTCGATTGAATCCCAAATAAAATAAAAATTGATTTCTTCGAATTAGCTAAGAAATCGTTTTTTCAAATATCGATAATCACAAGTTGGTCAGGAGGATATGAATGGCTAAAACGATACAAACTGATGGTGTAACTGCAATTATGCATTTCAACTCCAATGTTGAGTCTTATCAAATGGCCTTACAAATGGGGCCGAGTAGTAATGAATGTTGTTATTGTGGTTTCTCTATGATGTGGAATCCTCCACAAAAACCTGGAGATAGCATTACTGGCAATTGCCCTTATTGCAAAAAGCCGGTTGAATACAAGACGATTATCCTTTCAAAAGAACTTGCTGAATATTTTGATGTAAGGGGCGGAACTGCTACAGGCAGGCAGCTTGGTATCGGTGGAGTGATGCATATTGTTTTACCCAATCCCCATCGTGAATTCGACCATCTAGTAGGGAAAATCTCTTTCAACGGAACTCCTCCAAATGCCCCAACTGACCTATTATCAAATATGAATCCGGAGGCTGCAATGTTAGTTGCAACCTTTAATCAGTTTGGTATAAGTACATTTATGAATTATGGGAAATATTTTCTCGTAACACCAAATATTCCAGATTCGGATCCTCGCTCAGCATCTTTGGTAAAAGATGAGATGCTACAGCAGGCAAATAGGCTAATGATCGAAGGGAAAAAATATTTAGAGGCTGGCCGTTACGATAAATCTGAGTATTGTTTCAATCAAGTTTCAGCCTGGTTCTATGAACCAACTGCCTATGAGTATTTAGCAATTTCTTTTGCAAACCAAGGTTTAATCGATGAAGCTGAAAAATGGTTCAGAAAATTAATAGAAATCGCCCCGAATAGTCCAAATGGTTATTATCAATTAGGAAATTTATTGGATGTAATACCAAATCGCATCCCTGAAGCAGAGGCGTTTTATAGGCAAGCCTTGAAACTTAATGACAAAATTATAGGAGCGAATAACAACTTAGGCTTACTATTACGGAATCAGCGTAGATTTAAAGAGGCTATTGTATATTGCCGAAAATGTGTTTCTTTATCTTCAGATACATGGTTGTATGAAAATTTAGGCAGTACGTTGTCTGATTCGTATCAATTCGAATATCCTGATCCAGCAATCGCAAAAGAGGCAGAAAATGCTTTTTTTGCAGTACTAAAAATAAATGCACAAAGTTTAAAAACACTTTCGAATTTAGGTTATCTGTACATGCTAACAAAACGATATGCCGAATCAGAACAATTGTATAGAAAAATTTTCAATATTGATCCGACTTTTTCTCCAGCGTATTTTAACATGTGTTCATTATTAAAAGAAATTGGGCGATTTACAGAAGCTCAAGAATACTTTAGAAAAGGTAAATCACTTGATCCGCATTCTGCTTATATTTATTGAGTGATGAATAGACTTTTCTAATTCGCTTATAGTGAAATGAACATCATAATATTCTTGTAGTACAAAGACTTCCCAAAAGGAAAATATGAATTTCCGAAAACCTGGTACCGCAATACTGGATCGGTTTGAAGTTATTGGACCTCCATTGCAAGGAGCATTTGGAACCGTATATTTCTGTATTGATTTGAAAAATAATCGTCCAGTGGCCTTAAAGACCTTTAAATCTGAATTCTTATCTGACCGTACCGTGCGTGACTTATTTTTAAGAGAATGTACAGCTTGGGTTGAAATAGGCCAACACCCAAATATTGTACGCTGCTATCAGGTAAAACATAATCAGTCGGAAACATTTCTTGTGTTGGAACTGATCGCTAAAGAGCAAGGACGCGAAGGCGCATCCCTGCGGGATTGGATTTATCCAGGGTATTCGCTGCCGGTCGACCAGGCTTTGCTTTTTGCTTTGCAGATTGCACGCGGGATGCAACATGCTGTCGAAAAGATACCTGGTTTTGTCCATCGTGATTTAAAACCCGAGAATGTTCTGGTTGGTGCAGACAGGCTCCCAGGAACGAATATTAATCGGGTACGGGTTACTGATTTTGGGTTGGCTCGTGTAAGCGAAAATCAATTATTGCCAGCTTCTCAAAGGATCAAACCTTCCACTGGAGAAATTTATTCAGAACGTTCTCAGTGGAATAATAATAGGGCAGGTACTTATCTTTATATGGCGCCTGAGCAATGGCGAAACGAGCCTGTTGGTGTTTTCACAGATGTTTATGCACTTGGCTGCATTCTGTACGAAATGTTGACAGGCAATTCCATCATTGATATGGACGGAATGCGCGAAGTTGAAGAAATCGAAGCGGCACATTGTCAGGGAAAATTACGCCGATTACCAGATTGGATGCAGCCAGACTTAAAAAAGCTAATTCAATTCTTCACCGCGACTGACCCACTCGAACGTGTTACTGATTGGAATACCGTTGCCGAAATTCTTTCAAAAGTTTATTTGAAGTTGTCCGGTTTGCCAGTTCCACCATGTGAGTTTGAAAATTCTAGTATTACTGAACGGGTTTCTGATGGATGGTCGTATAACGCAATAGGCAAGGCATATCTGGAAATAGGCAAATCTGAGGTAGCAATAGAATACTTTAGGAAATCACTGTCACTGGTAGGCGAGACTGGTGACAGGTATTGCGAGATCGTGGCCTTGGGAAGTTTTGGATCTGCGTATTGGGCTCTTGGTAATGCGAGGCTAGCACTCGAGTACTGTAATAAGGCACTCACGATTGCGCAGATGATTGGCAGTAAAGAGAATGAAGGCACAATCATAGGCAATATCGGTCTAGCTTATGCAGCGCTGGGCGATGTACAACAGGCGATCATTTACTATGAACAGTATTTATCAATCGCTCACGAATTTGGGGATCGGCGCGGAGAAGGAAATGCGTTAGGTAGCCTTGGGGAAGCTTATCGTGTACTTGGCAAAGCACGACAAGCCATTGAGTATTTTGAAAAGTACTTTGCTATTACAAACGAAACTGGCGACCTGAAAGGTAATGGGGCGGCCCTGAACGACTTAGGACTATCATATGCGGATATAGGTGATACGCGACAGGCAATCGGGTATTACGAACAAGCGCTTACGATTTGGCGCAAAATCGGCAACCTTTCCGGAGAAGGCACTGTACTGGGTAATCTGGGGATTGCATATGCAGCCTTTGGCGATTTTGGGAAAGCGATCATGTATTACGAACAAGCCCTGGTAATTCGGCGCGAGATTGGTGATCGGCGCGGAATCGGTCATGTTCTCAATAACACAGGAGAAGCTTACCGTATTCTCGGCGATGTGCGACAGGCTATTGAATATTACGAACAGGCATTGGCGATCGCACTCGAAATCGGTGATCGGCTCGGGGAAGGTTCAAGCTTAGGAAACTTAGGAACTGCTTACCTGAATATGGGCAACGCAATCCGGGGGATTAGCTACTTCGAAAAGAGATTGAAAATTGCGCGAGAGATCGGTGATCTGCAAGGTGAGTCAATTGGTAGTTGGAATTTAGGATTGGCCTACGAGGATATTGGTGAATTTGATAAAGCAATTATTGCATATCAGGTATGTGTGAATTTTGAACGTTCCATTGGACATCCTGATGCTGAAGTGGATGCTGCAAAAGTAAATAATTTACGTCTCCAAATAAAGAGTAACATGGCAGGTGTGAACCCATCGCAGGCAGCTTTTGATGCATTTATGAGCACAAACAATCCTCAGTATATGCAGGATGTAGTAAATCAATATCCTTTACTGAGAAATTCTCAATTTATCCAATTTATTAAAGAATCGATAATCAAACAAGATTCACCCGATAATAAATTTCTTATTGAAGTTCGTCTGAATTGGTTGCTCAAAATCGTGGATAAAATACGTTGAATCAACGGTAAATCAATAAAGAAATTTTCTTTTCGAGATAGGAAGATTAACTTGGGATTGTGAAGAGTTGGTGGCAATTTATCAGAAACGTTTTCCATGGTTGAAAATTATCATATCCAATGAATGATTATCATTGAAAAAATCTTCATATTTGCTCTATCAATCTCACATTTTATATTTATATAGGGATAATCAATGGAAAGTAATCAAATTAGCATTTTCCGAGTTCGAACGATGATGGATCAAATTGCAAATAATTTACAAGAACATCGTGGCTATCTTAAGGATGATAACAGTTTAGCTGAAAGGGTTTTGCAATGGTTTTTAGGGAAACAAGAACAATACAGACATGCAGATTACCTGGAGAAATTTCAAGATCAGGCTGTGTATCTACATGAAGGATCACTTGTTAGTATGGATATTGCCAGAGAGTTCTTGTGTCGTGGTTACCCTGTTTTGAGTAATAACGAAGTTGATTCTTACATTTCTGGTATTCGTCAAAATGCATTTCAGACAGCCAGGGATCACCAAAATTATATACGTAAAGGATGTAATGGGTGTGATTCTCATCAAAATCATAATAGATATAAAGGTTTTTATGAATTACGACGCAGTGGTAACAATGATAAGTACCTTGAAGAGATTGAATTCTCTGCAATTGCCTATCAAATGGAGTTTACGTTAGCCGATGGTATTGCATCCTATCTATTACTTAATGGCAGACCAGGAATTGCCAGATCGTTAAATGAAAAAGAAGTTCAAAGCTTACTAGAAGAACGACTCCAGAACTGGACTATGATATTCGGAAAAATAATTGTAATCGGGAACACGCCCGATCCTTCAAAAACATCTTGGCGAGAAATTTGGGCAAAAGAATTAAAAAAACTGAGTAAGAATTCTCTAGGATCGAATAATTCCAGGTTAGTACAATGATAAAAGCCAAAGGGATTAATTCATTGTGAAAAAAACTCACTCCATCGGACTAAATCTCGCATGGCAGATTGCAGCTGCCGAAGCTGGAGCTGCCAAACAGCCAACTATCGAAAAAGAATTTATTTTGATCGGTATTTGCAGTCTCAAGAAGATGCTTGCCAGTGATCATGATGCAGTATCTGACCCAGGGATGCGTACACGGTTGCAGGCAGAATACGAAGCTGTTGAAAAAGTATTGCAGGCTCAGGATTTGAATTCAACAGTTTTGCGGCGCCAGGTGCGTAACAAAATAAAAAAGGGTGATCACAAATATGTTGAGAACATCGTCCATCGAAGCGAAGCCTGTAAACAAGTCTTTATTCGAGCTGAAGAATTAGCGGTTTCCAATAATGAAGTAACCTGTTTACATTTTTTAGCAGCCGTTATGGAAGAGCCGGGAGAAATTCTTGGATCACTGCTTCAAGCCGAGTCTGTTCCCGATGACTCTATAAAAGCGTCAATAGAAAGTGATCAAAGTGGTAATCAGCCTGTCTCCATTCCTCAGGCAAAACTGAATAATAAGCCTTCAGATACACCAACTCTTGAACGTTTTGGTCGAGACCTTACTGAAGAGGCACTTAATGGAAAGTTAGGACCTTTCATTGGCAGACGACCGGAATTACTCCAAATTATCCAGACTCTGGCACGGAAATCAAAAAATAATCCTGTGATTGTAGGTGAACCAGGTGTAGGGAAGACAGCCGTTGTTGAAGCATTGGCGGTTCGAGCTGCACAGGGAAAAGATTCAAATGTGTTGGGTGGTAAGCGAATTATCCAATTGGATCTTGGGGCCTTGCTTGGGGGTACACAGTACCGTGGCGAATTTGAAGAGCGTCTGACAAAAATACTTTCGGAAGCACGCGCCCACCCCGAGGTGATCATCTTTATCGACGAAATCCATAACCTGATCGGTGCCGGAAAAATAGGGGATGGAAGCATGGATGCAGCTAATTTCTTGAAACCGGCTTTGGCGCGGGGTGAAATATGTTGTATTGGAGCGACAACGGTTGATGAGTACCGCCGTTATATTGAATCTGATCCAGCCCTGGAGCGGCGCTTCGAAAAAATCATGGTAGCTGAACCCAGTCCAGAGGAAGCTGTGGAAATCCTCAAGGGGTTGCGGCCAAAGTGGGAAGAACATCACAATACAAAAATTACTGATTTAGCCCTGGAAACCGCAGTCAATCTCTCTGTTCGATTTGACGGTGATCACCAGTTACCAGACAAAGCGATAGACCTGATAGACAAAGCCGCGGCTAGTGCCAGGGTTCCGATGTTGAGTATGCGTGGAAATATGAATGGAACCAACCCCCTTTCCCTCGAAGTGACTGAGATGACCATTGCTAGGGTACTCTCTGAAAAAGCCGGATTACCAATAGAAATCCTGACAGGGCACATGGCTGGTATGCAGCAGTCCCGGCTACTGGAACTGGAAGCCTTTTTGAAATCGCGATTGATTGGTCAGGATAATGCTGTCGAAATCGTCAGTCAACGCTTGATGATGGCTCACGCTGGTCTTACACAGCGACATGGCCCGTTGGCTGTTTTGCTGTTCCTTGGTCCTTCAGGTGTTGGAAAAACTGAATTAGCCCGGCTTTTAACAGAATTCCTATTCGGTAATCAGACCGATATGATCAGGCTGGATATGTCGGAGTATATGGAGGAACATAGTTCTTCCAAGTTGATTGGTTCTCCACCTGGTTATGTCGGTTATTCTGAAGAGGGTCAATTGACTGGCAGGCTGCGCACGCATCCATATTCAGTGGTTTTGTTGGATGAAATCGAGAAAGCCCATGTGCGCGTGTTTGATTTGTTCTTGCAGCTCTTCGATGATGGCCGCCTGACGGATGCCAAAGGCCGGACTGCCGATGGCAGAAATGCCATCTTTATTATGACATCCAACCTTACAAATCATCAGGATATCGGTTTGGGAAAACAAAACTTAAATGGCGGAAGTGGCATTTACTATAATCAACTCAATGATCGTTTTAGGCCTGAGTTCCTAAATCGAATCGATGAACAGATTGTCTTTCGTGCTTTGGATGAGGGTGATGTCAGCAAAATCCTGACCCCTATGCTGGCTGAAATCAAAAAGAATCTGCTGGAACAACACAAAACCACGCTCACATTTACCCCCGAAGCTGAGAAGTTCCTTGTTCGCGAAGGCTATAACCCGCAGTTTGGCGCCAGAGAGCTGCGCCGCACACTCGAGCGTCAGATTCAGGTACCGCTCAGCAGGTTGATTCTGAGCGGGGAGCTTGCGAAATGTAGCGATTGGCAGGTTGTGGCCGTTTTGAACAGTGCAGAATTGGAAATTATTCCCTTGGCAGTGGAAATTGGGTAAACCACGCTTGGCATCCAGTTAGCCAATGGACAAAAATCCTAAACATATTTTTCCTATTTTGACAAAATAGGAAAAATATGTGGAAAGTTAGGATACTCAACCCAAACCTCAAAACTCCTTGCAGGTGTATAGATAAAATTATCGCAAACATGCACAGCGAAAACCAATATTGTCATTATTTCCTTTTGGAAAGCCCCAGTCTCTATTGGCAGAACGGGTTTCGCTTTCATCATTACCATAAGCGCCACCACGCAACGCTCGAGTTTCACTCAAGGCTGGGCCAGTAGGATTTCTGAGTGGTGAACTGTGGTAATAGCTCTCATCGAAGAAGTCATTCACCCATTCCCAGACATTTCCTGCCATATCATATCCACCATACGGGCTCTCTCCAGCTGGATATGAACCAACGCTTGTAGTATCAAAAAAAACATTACCATTGTAGTTTAGAAGATCGCTGTCTGGTTTCGTGTCCCCCCAAGGGTAGATACGTCCATCTGTACCGCGGGCGGCTTTTTCCCATTCGGCTTCGCTAGGTAGGCGAATGTTCTGTTTGCTCAGCTCACTGGCCCACTCACAAAACGTTATAGCATCTTCCCAACTGACCATTACAACAGGGTGATTTTCCTTACCTTTTGGAATCTTCCCACTTTCCCAATGCTTGGGATGTTCGTGTCTTGTAGCTTGTACAAAAGCCTCATATTGACAGTTGGTAACCGGATACTTTGCGATCAAATACTGGTCTAAGTAAACATTGTGTTGCGGCTGTTCAGTATCTGTGGCCATTTTATCTGTAACCGGATCGCTACCCATCCGGAATTTCCCTGCTGGTATATGTACGAATTCCATCTTTACGCCCGGAGCCAGTTCTAGGTTCAATTCTTGTTGATGGATACCAGATGTTTCATCTTTGCCAATAAAGAATGAAGTGGTCTGGTTGATAACTTGCCTCAAAGAAGCCCAAGTAAGATTATTTTCTTTTACAGCGACATATTTTTCGGTTGCATTTAGGGATTTTTGGTTGCCCCACTTCTTATTTCGAATATCCTTCTCTCGCATGGCAATTTCAGCCTGAAACTTAATTTTACGTATCGACCCTTGAATTTCTGCAACTTCTACATCGGATAAACAATCTCCAATATCTAGATATTTTTGGTAATCAGCAATTGCATCGTTAGTGTTACCTTCCATTTCCCTAACTTTGCCTCGTTCAAGGTAAGCAGCTCCGTTAGTTTTATCCAGAACGATAGCTTCAGAATAATCATCAAATGCCCCCTTCAGATCACCTATTAATTTTCGTACTTTACCTCGGTCACAATAGGCATCGGTATCATCTGGAATGATACGAATAATTTCAGTATAGTCCTTAATTGCACCAGCGAAATCGCCTTTGACTTCGCACAAGTAGGCTCGATTTGAGTAACCGTACGAGGCATCTGGTTTTAAACGAATAGCTTCAGTAAAATCCTTATCGGCCTCATCCAGATTACCTTTAATTTCATGCACGTAACCTCGCAGGGTGTAGCCATAGATATTATCAGGCTGAATGCGGATGACTTCTGAGAAGTCATCAAGGGCCCCATCTAAATCGCCTTTAGTTCTACGAGAGTTGCCCCTGCTAATATAGACCTCAACGTAATCTGGTTGGATCCGAATTGCCTTTGCGAAATCCTTCATCGCCTCATCAATGTTGTTATTGACTTCATGTAATTCACCTCGTTGATAGTAAGCCTCGGCATAATCAGGCTTCAAGCGAAGGGCTTCGTTAAAATCTTTTAAGGCTCCATCTTTATCTTTTTTTACAAGCACACGAATATGGCCTCGCTGAAGATATGCTTCGGCATTTTCTAGCTTAGATGTGACAGGTTCTATGTATTTTTTGTCGGCTACTTTAGATACTTTTTTGGTTTGGCGAATAGAATCATGTTTTATCTCGATATCAGCAACAAGTTGCATTTTATTGTAAAACTCTTGTACGTTTTGAGGGCGATTACCAGGTTCGGTTTGCATTGCATGAATAATTGAATTAGAGAGCGATTTGCTGATTAACGGGTTGATACTACGAGGAGAGCGCAATGATTGATGATCAATTACACGCTGAATACTTTCTAGCGGTATCTGGGCAGTTACCATAGTGTAAGCGGTTGCTCCCAAAGAATAAATATCGCTGCGCGCGTCGGTCGTTCCTGTACCATATTGCTCAAGCGCTGCAAAACCTGGCGTCAATCCTCGCGCACCCGTGGATGTACGTTGTCCTGATTCGAATAATTTAGCCAGTCCAAAATCGACCAGGATGGCCTTGCTGTTTTGGTCGATAATAATATTTTGCGGTTTGATATCGCGATGAATGATGGGCGGGTTTTGACTGTGAATATAGGCCAAGGCATCGCATATCTGCCGCAGCCACACCAGTGCCTGTTCTTCGGGCAACGGTTGACCTAAACGACGGATTCTCGAAAAGAGGTCTTCACCTTCCACAAAGTCCATTACCAGGTAGAGACCCTTGCTCGGGATGTCAAAGAAATCTGTTACACGGGGTAGGTGGGGATGTCGCAGACTGGCCAGCATTGAAGCGCCACGTTTGAACTGGCGTGAGGCTTCTTCGGACGAGTCAAAGCTCTCTTTGACGGCACACAGTACATCCAAGCGGGTATCATAAGCACGGTAAACTGCGCCGAAACCGCCTTCGCCCAGCTTCTTGTCAATTTTATAACGACGTTCGAGTACTTCACCAAGGATTAGCGGCATGCTACCCCCTATTTAGATCGAATGAGAAACGATGACTGAATTATAAGGCATAGCACCTAATACCGATGCCGAATTTGTTTTGAAATTCTGGATTATTTATTAAAAAGATCAGCACTACCCCTGAATTAAGTATGATTTTCCCTCAAGTGAAAAGGAGATTATTAATTTCAGAAGGGTATGATTTACTCATCCAGAAGCTTATGAAAAGACAGGTGTGATTAATTCAAACAATGTCTAACCCTCTGTGAATTAAATTTGCCAAAGTTAAAACGAAACCTCATTTGGCCTGCTGGATTTTGGCCGAATGAGGTCGTTTTCTGCGATCAATAATATTTTATCTAGTTAAACCGTCCAAGATTCTCAGCTAATCGAGCAACCTGGACCCAATGACCTGTCATGGCAGAGCGCTCATTTACACCTTGCAGCGCATTTGGCAGCCGGTTGGCAATATGGCTTGCAACCCATCGCTCCACATTTCCACCTGATCGCCAGAAATCTGTCAAATCATGCCCTGGTGGTGGAATGGAGTGAATTCGTCCAATCGTGGATTGCAACCCGCTAATGTACGCGCGGCCTCTATCTCCGGCCTCGTCATTATCATGGACAACCAGGATGACTGGATATGCAGACAGTTGCAATAAATCCAGTGTGTCCAGTTTTGCACCCGCCCCGCCCAGTGTACCAGAGTCACACATATAGGGGCAATGCTCCCACAATAGCATGGCATCCCATTCACCCTCAGTCAGGACCAGCACAGGTTCGTGGCGGGGCAGCTCCAGGCGAAAGAGACAGGTTACTCCACCCCGTGGCCCACCAAATTTTACATCTGGCAACCCATCATGAAAAGCCCAATCACCGATGTAATTTCCAAGAAGCTGACCAGGTAATGGACGCCTGATTTTTATGTAGGATGGTTTTCCATTTAAAAAACCGGGGATAACAATACCACGTGGCAGCCAGATCTTCTTTCCATCCAGACCCCAGAGGGCTGCATCCTCGTATGTGTTGCTCGGGTTGTAGCCCAGGCGAAATGCTTTGCATGTTTCAGGAGAAAGACCACGTTCCTTTATCAGATATTGCTGTGCTCCGATATCCTGAGCTAAATTGTACTCAGCCCATTGGATAAATTGCTCGGCTCGTGCGTACCATTCATCAGCTGGGCTTCTCGGAATTGCAGGGAATGCGACTGGAATTTTGGAGACTATTGGTGCTTGCACGTTACCTTGAACTAGACTGGTACGCAGGCTTAACTCCGATACTGCGGTCTTGAAATCGACATTTTTCCAGGCCATGTAAAAATCGACTATGTCTCCGCTATTTGCATTGGCCGGACAGGAAGAGTGGCATTTCCACCTTCGGCCATTTTCGTAAATCATAAAGGCTCTACTGCTGCGATCTCCGGTATGACGGGGTAACGGGCAATGGCTGCTCAATTTGTTCGGATTATCAAACCTCGCACCCGCTTCTTCGGCGAGATCGACCAGAGAGATATTATTGCGGATCAGATCCAGGTCGTAGTACATTATGCCTCCAGATAACTGTTTGACTGTATGAACTGTATGACTGTTTTAAGACCTCCCGCTTATAACCAGCCTTCAAACAGTCAAACAGTCAAACAGTCATACAGTTCCAATTGTCAGATTAGTCAGGTTTCAAGGTTGTTGCGCTGCTGTCGGACCATTTCCAGCAATTCAGGGGCGAATTTTGCGGATGGGTATCCTGGATATTTGTGTCCAGTGCATTTCTTGTACGATAAATGGTATCGCGGGTAAATAATGAAGTTTTTCCCAGCAATATCACGTCTTTGGGTTTCATTCCATCCAGGTTTGATTTAAGCAAATCTGTCAACCAGCTTATACATTCATCCACTTGTGTGGGTTTCCGATAGGATTGTGGCGCAGTTGTATTCCACTTTAGCCAGACACCTTTTGGGTGTAGTGGCTCAAAGGAGAAGCCAAGGGGTTCCGGATATCTGCCCAGGTTATTCTTGAGCATTTTGAAAGCACGTGGACCGTTTGGGTCAAACTCATTACCGGTCTGGACAACATGCAAACCGATCACGACACGTGCAGCCTGGGTGATGAAACTTGAGCCACTCAGATCTTCCATTCCCAGATCAACATTCATCATACGTTGACCTCCACCGGCCGGTTTACGGATATGGTGCACCAATAGCAACCCACAATCGGCTGAACTGACCAGTTGGGTCAAGTAACCGATCAGTGAGCGAACATCTTCAATATCATTCTGCCCGCCGCTGTGGATGGTTGAAAGCGAATCGACAATGATCAATTCGGGCCTGAGTAAATGAGCCATATCAGACAAACGATCCCGATCTTTAGTTTTGCCAAGATCTATCATCTCACCGGCATCGGGGTGCATCAAGAACAACTTGCTCTGATCGGTACCATAATTCTGTGTTCTTTCATTTAATATCTGTGGCACATTCTCTGCGTCCAGATAGATGATATTGGCTCCTGGTCGTTTGACCGCGGAGCTATCCGGAAAGTCCTTTCCATGGATAATGCGATGAGCCAGATCCATGGAAACAAAACTTTTACCACTTCCTTGGGATGCGCCTAAAACGGTCAATAGACCGCGTGGAATCCATCCATCCCAAACCCATTCGATGGGAGGTAGATATTTTGAGATTTCTGCGAAGGATGGCATGGGTGGGCGATATCCTGGGTTGGCAGCTAGAATTTTTTGGAGAATATCCTGGCCGTTGGGTAATTGAGAGATTACCTGTACAAGAGCGTCACGTTCCTCGCCTGGTTTAGCAATGATGATTGCCTGCCAGATTTGTTGCCACGGGAACTTGAAATCCTTTGTGTTTGCCTGAAAATTCAGTCCGGTTAGCCGGTCCGCGATTGCCTGGATTTGCATGTGTTCGGTTAGCATAATGTCCCTCCAAATGCTGCGTGCAACAAATTGGGAAGGGAATTAATGCTATAATTATGTTGATTGGTGGACATGAATACGTCCCCTGGCTCTGTGACCGCCGGATTGCGCCCGGCGGTTGTGCTTTTTGTATGCATAATGTCTCTCCTATATAAAATTACAAACGAGTAAGCTTTTCGACGGCCAATTCAAGGTCGTGTTCATCCGGTGTGATATACACTCGGGTTGTATTCAAATTGGAATGACCCAGTAAGGAAGCTACTTTTTCCAGGCTGGCTCCACTGTTTACAAGATTTTTGGCAAAGGTATGCCGACAAATGTGTGGGGTGAGTTCCAGTAACCCGGCGGCAGTGCCATAACGCCCTAATATTCTTTGAACCGCCCTGGCACTCATTCCCTCTGTGTCAGCATCTATTGAGACCCACAAAAAATCACTATCAGTGCTGGGTCGTACTTCCAACCAGGCTTCCAACGCTTTACGGGCATCCGTGTTGAGCGGTATCGTCCTTTGTTTGCTCCCTTTTCCATTTTGAACTAATACCGTTCCCTTTCTTTCTGTGATCTGTACATCGGTCAGCCGCAGGGCAGTAGCCTCGCTTAAGCGCAAGCCGGTGTGCAAAAGAAACATCACCAGTGACGCATCCCGTCGGCGAGTTTTCCAGCGTTTAGGAAAGCGCTGTTTTGAGATCTGCATATCACGCTCGATGGAACGCTGTAGTGCATATTGTTCTTTCTTATCCAGCCACTTTGGAGCATTGGCCACCTGTGGCACAGATTTTACATATTCAGTCGGATCACTATCAATTTGTTTGCTTTGCCTTGCCCAACGAACATAAGCCGAAAGCGCAGCCAGGTGACGATTGATCGTACTGGCTTTTCGCCGTTGGATTGTGAGCAGGAACTGCTTGTATTCTTTTACATCGGTAGGTGTTATGTTCTGCGGAGCCATGTCTTCAGCATTGGTCTGCTTGAACCAGCGTGCAAAATGCTCCATATCTGCAAGATAATAGCCCAGGACTGTCGACTTCGCGCAGTCCTGTTCGGTCAAATACTTCTCAAAATCACTTGATATGTTCATTTTCTATCTCCGTAATTCTTGGGACCTAAATAATCAGGTGAATTATTGGGGCCATTACTTCAGAAAGGTGTCTGTAGCTAAAATCAGATCATCATCCAGTGTTTCAGGATGAATATCTTCCATTCCACCTGCGCGTAAGGCTGCTTTTATTGCTGATGTACGCCTTCGGTTGGGAATACGCTGTAGGAATGCGATCAGATCATCATCATCCCCTTCACGAAGTCGTAAATGGATATGGAATTCCCAGATCAATGAGGACGATGATGGTCTGCCGCGTTTCATTTAGATACCCTTGCGAGACTTCTGAAGCAAAGTCAGCCGGTACA
>CAYWXS010000063.1:0-39050 GCA_964462245.1 uncultured Anaerolinea sp. | reverse complement strand
GTGCCCCAGGTGGGAATCGAACCCACGTCTGAGCCTTAGGAGTGCCCTGTTCTATCCATTGAACTACCGGAGCTAGCTGCGAAATTATACTTCATTGCTGGATGGATTACGCAACCGAATTGCTGATTATTCTTGCTTTTCGCTTAACTAAAATGTAAAATTATAAACATTCTTTTTCCAGCAAAATGAAATAAAATAACCCTTATTCCGGAGAAGATTTATCTTCTTTTCACTCCATTGGTGCTAAAATACAACCCATGACTCAACAAAAAATTGGCCGTTACGAAATAAAATCTGAACTTGGACGCGGTGGCATGGCTACCGTATACAAAGCCTACGACCCGCGGTTTGAACGCGAAGTAGCCGTAAAGGTATTGCCGCGCGAACTGCTGCACGACCCGCAGTTCAGGGTACGCTTCGAACGAGAAGCCAAGACAATTGCTGCGTTGGAACACCAGGCCATCGTACCAGTCTATGATGTCGGCGATGATGATGGCCAGCCTTATTTCGTCATGCGTTGTATGAGCGGTGGCTCGTTGGCCGATACCATCGCCAATGGCCCCATTCCGCTCAGCACCACGGCCCGCATTCTGGAACGTATTGCACCGGCCCTGGATGAAGCTCACTTTAAAGGAATTGTGCACCGCGACCTCAAACCGGGAAATATCCTGCTTGACCGTGCTGGAGAACCCTTTATTTCGGATTTTGGCATCGCCAAAATGACCCAATCCCAAAACACCTCGATGACCGGTGGCGCCATCATTGGCACACCCGCCTACATGAGTCCGGAGCAAGCCCAGGGTGAACAGGTGGATGGGCGCAGCGATGTTTACGCCCTGGGTGTAATCATTTACGAGATGCTGGTCGGTGCGCAACCTTACCAGGCCACCACACCCATGGCCGTGGTAGTCAAGCACATTACCGAACCCATTCCGCATATCCTGGATAAATCGCCCAGCCTGCCAGTCGCGATCGAGGCTGTGATTGAAAAAGCGATGGCCAAGAACCCGGCCGACCGTTTTGCGAGCGCCGGAGAATTGAGCGCAGCACTTTCAGCAGTCGCCAGCGGACAGAATGCAGATGATGCGATCAAGACTGCCACCATAACAGCCACACGCATTGCTGCCGCTCGAACTCAATTGGCACCCGCCAAAACCCGCATCGCGGCCCAACCCACTACGGGCAAAACGGGCGGCATGAAAGTGGCCATCCCAGTGTTTATCGGCGGCGGATTGGTCGGGCTGTTCATTTTGGTAGTCGTAGCCCTGGGCGTGTTGCGAGTCTGCCCACCAGGCCTGGGATTCTTGCCCTGGTGTACTGCGCCAGTTGTAAACATTCCAATCGCAACTGCAACCACTCAGGCCGTGGCACAGGCACCCACCCAACCCGTCATCGTCGTCCTCACCAGCCAAGCAACCCTCCCGCCCACTGAAGCCCCGACCGATGTTCCGACCGTGGAAGTGCCAGCCACCCTGGAACCTTCCCCCAGCCCGGAACCCGCCGGTCCGCAGGCAGTTGGCGGTGCGGATAAGGTGGCTTTCATTGCCGGGAACGAAGTATGGTTAATGAACATCGACGGGTCGGACATGCGTGCGTTGACCAGTGACCAGGCTCCCAAGAAGCGACTGCAGTGGATTCCCGGCACAAACAAGCTGGTCTTCGTCAGCGGCACCAACGTTAATATCGTCGATGCAGATACACTGGTATTCGACAATATCATGGCCTTCCCCTTCGCCAAAAGCCTGGATGAGTTCCGGATCTCGCCGGACGGCAAGCAGGTGGCACTCTCACTCAACCGCGAAATGTACGTTGTGCCTTTTGACCTGGCCACCCTGAAAACTGTAAGGGGTCGAGATGGACTGATTGCCATGAAAGGTTGTTTGAACCATGCCGGGCAGACTCCAACAGCCATTCTGTTAAAAGAATTTCGGTGGAGCAAGGATAGCAAGCTGGTATCCTGGTTGTTCACCGGTGTGGACGGAGCTGCCGGTAGTGCAAAACAAGCCGACATGGTGCGGATCTACGATATCAGCAGTTGTGACCCGAAAAAACTGGGAAACCCGAAGGACGAGTTCCCGGGCAACCGTTTTACCCCGGAAGGTTACGGTTCCAAACCCACCATACCCAGCTTTGATTGGGACGGTACATCGTTCTTTCTGATGAATACACTGGATCGCAACGATGGCTGGGGATTTCTGTACAGCTATACCAGTGAAACGCACCGTGGCAACCTGGAAAACCCAATTTCAAGCAGCAAGGCCCGCTGCTGTTACCGGGATGCACGCTGGAGCCCGGACAATAACTACATTTTCTTCGCATTCATGAATAAAGATGTGAGTGATGCACCCGAGCAGTTCTATTACATCCCGGTCAGTTCACTGAGCAGTGGTGGTGATTTCAAACCCATTCCCATGCCGGAAAATTTCTTCAAAAACCCCAAGGAACCTATCCAGCCGGCGCTGCATGAAGTGCTGCCTTAAACCACCAATCCCAGCGGTTTGCCCGCTCCAAAAAGCAGGGCTTCACGCTAAAAATAAAAGTTAAATCCATTCCAGCTCCATAACAAAAAATCCCCTGTGCCAGGGGATTTTTTTTACTACAAATAGCGGTAGCGTTCATTGAAGAATGGTTCCTTCTTCCATGAACGCTACCGCCAACCACACTAGATCGGATTTTCGATTCCAGGCTTCACCATCCAATCCCGGTTGATTTAGTTGATAGATCGATCATGCATCCAAAGTGAAACCACTATATTTTTCGCATAATATCCTGCACCAGGGCTGGCCCGGCATAGATCAAGCCGGTATAAACCTGCACCAGGCTGGCACCCAGTGCCAATTTTCGGCGCGCATCTTCGGGCCCCATAATTCCGCCCACGCCAACGACCGGGATGCGACCGTCCACATGCTGGACAACCCTTGTCAGAACCTGGTCACTCAAACTGGTCAGAGCTCTGCCGCTTAACCCACCACTTTCGTCCCGCTCTGCAGATCGCAGACCCTCGCGGCTGAGCGTGGTGTTGGTGGCAATCACACCATCCATCCCGGTCTGCATAATCACATCCAGGGCATCATCCAGTTCCGCATCGCTTAAATCCGGGGCAAGTTTGACCAGCAGGGGCAGTTTCTTGTTCAGACGGGTTTGCTCGGCCAGGCGCTGGGCATGCAGCTGCGTCAGCAGAGCATGCAGCGCGTCACGTCCTTGCAGGCTGCGCAGCCCAACCGTATTGGGTGAGCTGACGTTAATGGTTAAATAATCTGCCAGAGGGGCATAGTTTTGCAGCAAAGACAGGTAATCAAAAACGGCCTGTTCGTTGGGGGTATCTTTATTTTTGCCCAGGTTGACACCCAGGATAAAGTTTCGTTTACGGGATTTTATCTTGCGGGTCTTGATCAGGGGCACACCACTGATCCATTCCCAGATTCCACCCGCCAGAGCCGGGTTAAGCTGGGTTTGGACGTATTCGGTGCCAAGACTGGGGAAACCCATGCGGTTGATAACCGACTCATCTTCCACCAGGCGGAAGACGCGCGGCTGTGGGTTACCCGGCTGCGGACGCGGCGTAACGGTACCAATTTCGATATGTCCAAAACCCAATGCAGAAAGACCCTGGATGGCAATCCCATCCTTGTCATAACCGGCAGCCAAACCAACTGGATTCTTAAACTTTAACCCAAAGACCTCGACCTGCTTTTGGGGGGCCGCAAACGCAGCGCTCAACACCCATTGCAACGGCGGCAGCAAGCCCACCAGACGCACAAGCTGCAGGGTGAGGTGATGCGCCTGTTCAGGTTCGAGCTTGAAAAGCAGTGAGCGTAAGGGTGGGTAGAGACTCATCAGTGACCTTATGATTGAAGTTATTCAAAAAAAGCAGGACGACCCGGATTGGCATAATGGGCAAAAACTTCATTCAGGATACGCTGATTGGTGCGCATTTCAGAAAGCGGTGGCAGCTCATCAAAAGCAAAGAAATCCACGTCCAGGGTTTCTATGCTGGGCGTCGCCTGACCACTTTGGATTGTGCACATAAAAATCAGCTTATAGCAATGATAAAACTCGAGCGGCTGCAGACGATTCGCATCGTACAAACCCACAAATTTATCCACGCTGACTTTAAAACCGCTCTCCTCCCAAACCTCACGCGCAGCCATTTCGGCAGGTGCATCGCCGATATCACCCCATCCCCCGGGCATGGCCCATTTTCCATCTGCTCTTTCACGCACCAGCAGAATTTTGTCATCCCGAATGACAGCCGCACGCACATCAATTTTAGGAGTGGCATAACCAGACTGCAACGAAAAGCTGTGCAGCACCTCGGCCTCGGACAGATCAGACTGACTGGCAAGCATCTCGGCGGTAATTTCCTGCAAGCGCTTGTACCGGTCAATATCGTAATCATTTTGGCTGTAGGTAATGCCTGCCTGGGAGAGTGAGTAAATTTCACGCGCCCATTCGAGCAATTTTAGAGATTCTGACATAACCACCTCTCAAAATAATGGCACGCTATTGCTGTGCCAGGAACTCACGCGTAGATTTTAACCTGGAACTGGAAACTTTATCGGTCGCTTCCCAGTGATTCAGCATTTGGGTGATGGTCAAAACGGAGTACATGCTAAAGCCGGCTTTAGCCAACGCTTCCCTGGCACCAGATTGTCGATCGACCAGCACCACCACATCTCTGACTAACAGACCGGCATCTGAAAGCTTCTCAATCGCTTCAAACTTGCTGCCGCCGGTAGTCGCAAGATCATCAATTACAACCACCGTTTCACCAGGGAAATATTCGCCCTCAATCTGGGCTTTGGTACCATAGGCTTTGGCTTCTTTTCGCGGGTAGATCATGGGATAGTTACCCGCCATACTGATGGCGGTCGCAATCGGGATGGCGGCATACGGCAGCCCAGCCAGACGATTGAACTCCAGTTTTTCCAGAATGGGCAAATAGGCATGCCCCACCTGGTGCAGCAAACGCGGATAGGTAATGATCTGGCGCAGGTCGATATAAATGGGTGATTTCAATCCAGACTTAAGCGTAAAGTCACCAAATTTGATACAACCTGCTTCCAACAGACCATCAGCCAGGGATGTTTCCAATTTATTGGTCATGGTTTTCCTTCCTTTGATGCCTGATATGGTATCGAATTGAGAGAATCTGATCACGTAAATCAGCCGCAGCCTGGGCGGGATCAGCGGCGCGTGAAATTCCACGCGAAACAGGCAGCAGCATCCCCAGTCCGTCCGGACGCAAACCGGCAGTCAGGGCTGTCTCCAGGTCACCACCCTGCACGCCCACCCCGGGTGCAAGGAACCAAAGATGTGGAGCAAGCGCACGAATCCGCCTGAGTGCCTCAGGTTGCGTGGCACCCACAACCAACCCGATGTTATTTTTTGTATTCCACTGCTGGGCAAGCCGGGCAACACGCTCGTAGAGCAAGTCGCCATCTTCCAGCCGCAGGTCTTGCAGATCACCCGAACCAGGATTGGAAGTTTTGCAGAGCAAAAAGACGCCATGTTCCTGATTTTTCAGAAAAGGATCGATTGAATCCTTGCCCAGGTACGGGCTAAGGGTGATGCAGTGCGCATGCAGTTTATCAAAAGCAGATTCGGCATAGGCTTCGGCCGTCGAGGCAATATCACCGCGCTTGGCATCCAGCACAACCGGAATCATTGAACCCAGGCGCTGAGATTCATCCTGGATGGCTTCGATCACCTGTTTGAGGGCGCTCCAACCACGGGAACCATATTGTTCAAAAAAAGCAGCATTGGGTTTGAAAGCTGCGGCATACGGCGCAGTTTTTTTGACCAGGTTTAGACAGAAATCCCGGGCAGCAGCAGCACTGGGGTGCTCCAGGTCGGCGCTGTGCGGATCCAGACCAATGCACAGCAGCGATGAACAATCATCCACACGTCTTTCGAGAAAAGAGAAAAAAGTTTCCATAAACTGCCTTTTCAGGCTTTGCCAAGCACCATGGCAAGCAAAGCCATTCTAACGTAAAGACCATACTCCATCTGTCGGAAGTAGGCAGCGCGCGGATCATCATCAAAATCCACGCTGATCTCACCCACGCGTGGCAGCGGGTGCATAACAATCATATCCTGGCGGGCGGCTTTCATTATTTCGGGGTCGATTACAAAGGCGCCTTTGACACTTTCATAGATAGCCTGATCTTCAAAGCGTTCCTTTTGGACACGGGTGACATACAGAACGTCGGTCTCTGGCAGGACCTGCTCGAGCGTATTAAATTCCACCTGGGGAATGCCCTTTTCACTGACTTCTTCCATCACTTCACGCGGCATACGCAAAATTTCAGGCGATACATAGTTGAGTTTGATACCGCTAAAGTTGGAGAGCAGGCGTGCCAGTGAATGGACTGTGCGACCGTACTTAAGATCACCCAGCATGGTCACGGTCAGGTTGTCCAGGCGGCCAAGCTCTTCCACAATCGTAAAGGCATCCAACAGGGCTTGTGTGGGATGCTCCCCAACACCATCACCGGCATTGATGATTGGTTTGCGTGCATATTTAGCAGCCAGGGCAGCGGAACCTGTCTCCGGGTGGCGCAGCACGATCACATCTGCATAACATTCAAGGGTGCGAATGGTGTCCGGCAGGCTTTCACCCTTGGAAACGGATGAGTATTTTACCTCACTGATCGGGATGACACTGCCACCCAGGCGTTCCATGGCTGCCGTAAAGGAGGAGGATGTACGCGTGGAAGGTTCGTAAAACAGGTTGGCCAGAATTTTGCCTTTCAACAGGTCAAAAGTGCCAATGCGTTCTACCATGCCGCGCATTTCATGTGCCACGCCAAATACATACTCCAAATCAGCATGCGTAAATTGCTTTATCGATAAGATATCCTTACCGTACCAGGGTGCGTTTTTTTCATCGCCAAAGGGCAAATGCGGATTACTGGGGGTGGTGGGCATAAGTTTCTCCTTTTTTTATTGTGCTTGCCGTCTGAAGTTAGGCCCAGTCTGTCGTTTATTCAGGCTGGACTGGGATATTTATCTTATCTGTGCAGGTCACGGACATTTTTTCCATAGCCCGCTTCAACTAGAATCTTACCATCTTTGAAGGCTTCACGCCCACGCAAAACGACCCGGATCACTTTCCCGCGCACTCGCCAGCCTTCAAATGGAGTCCAATCACAGCGGGAATGCATCTCAGCGGCGTGGATTTCGTAGGTTGCATCTTCATCCACATCCACCCAGGTTTCTGGCTGCTGTGGTAAGTGAAAGATACGGCGCGGGTTGGTGACGGATTTTTCCACCAATTGATCCATGGTCAGGCGCCCTTCGCTGACCGAGGTCAGCAACAGCGGCAGAAGCGTCTCCAGGCCCGGAAAACCGGGCGGCGGATTTTCGCCATCCTTTTCAGCCAACGTATGCGGAGCGTGATCGGTGGCGAAGCAGTCAATCACATCCAGGTTATCCCACAGCGCAGCCACATCCTGGGCGGTAGCCAGGCGCGGACGCACCTCGGCCCGCCCGCCGCTCAAACCGGAGGCGCAACAATCACCAGCCGGGGTAAGTGGCAAACCACCCTCTGTCAGAAAAAGATGATGCGGACAGACTTCACAGGTGACTTTAATGCCGCGTTCTTTGGCAGCCTTGATCAACAAAACTTCTTCACGCAAGGAAATGTGGGCAATATGGACAGTTTTATCGTACAGGTGTGCCATCAAAAGAACCGCACCCATAGAACGACTTTCAGAGTGGGTCACGATCGGGGTTTGCCCTGGCCAGCTGGCAAAGTGGTTCATCCAGAGGGTCATATCATCCAGGCGCAGCTGCCCAAAGGTGGCATCCAGGTACATTTTTAGCGCAGCCGCACGTGGAGCCAATGCGGCTACTGAATCCGCATTATCCGGTCCCGCCCCCAGGTACTGGGCATAATCACAACGGGCTTTCTGGCTGGCAGCCTGCAGCGCCAGATCGAGCGTATCCGCGTCAAAAATGGGTGGTTTGGTGTTGGGCATGGCCAACAACATGGTAACACCACCCGCCAGAGCAGAGGAGGTACCGCTGTCGTAATCTTCCTTATGGGTCGCGCCAGGTTCACGCAAATGGACGTGCGGATCGATCAAACCAGGGAGACGGATCATGTTGAGTACTCCACCTGTAAAAAATGGTACGAGGTTATGCTCGCAGTACAGCTTGTGGTTATGGCAAGATAAAGGGATTGGGTACGGAATCCGCTCCCAATCCCCAGTATACAACTTTAGTCAAAAGAAAAGAGAATTATCCGCCGCGAACTTCAGGAGTTTTGAAGATCAGGAAGATGGCATTGATACAGATACCCAGAATGGCGGCGAAAACGATAGCCGGGATGCCATTCGGGAAGAGATACGGAATATTAAAGGGGAAAACGCTGCCGGGCAGGGCCAGGTTACCACCGATACCGCAGATCAAAATGACTGCACCGACTGCCAACTGCTTTGGATCAAACAGGTTTACCTTTTCGGACTGGATCAGGGCCACGCCCTGCATACCGATGACACCGAACAGATAGATACTCAGACCACCCACGACAGCTGCGGGCAAAGTATTGACGAGTGCCACCAGTTTGCCAAAGAAGCCAAATACAATCGCCATACCACCCGCGACCATCAGAACCGAGGTTGAATAGTTGCGCGTTATGGCCATCAGTGAATTGTTCTCGCCGTAATTGGTACCGGCGCAACCTCCCAACATGCCAACCACCAGGTCATCAGCGCCATCCGCCACCAGGTTGAGGCCGATCAATTCCTTGATGTTATAGGGCTTGCGTTTCATTTCCACGGCCAACTCGTCGATGTACAGGCTCATTTGATAAAGGTGAGCGGTACTTTCGGGAACCGTGGCGATAAAGATCAAAGCAATGCTGAGCGCCATACCCCAGGCTTCAGGGTTGGTGAAGGCCGGCAGGGTAAATCTGGGCACGGCGACCCAGGCAGCGCTGGCGACGCTTTCAAAATGGACCAGTCCGAAGGGAATGGCTACCAGGTAGCCAAAGATGGCTCCAAATAAAATCGGCAGCATGCCGATCAGACCCTTGCCCTGCAGATAAACCGAGAACATGATGGTGGCGATCAGCGTAATAAAAGCCACACTCCAGGATTTGGTCGCGATATCGGCGGCAGCCCAGTTGCCCGCATTGCCCAGGGCCGCATTAGCCAGCGCAACACCGATTACCATGGCCATCGAACCGGTCACGATCGGAGGCAGAACACGATCCAGGGCAGCCTTACCCAGGCGCATGATCAACAAACCGATCAGGATTTCAAAAACAGCCGTCAGGATAATACCGACCTGCACGATTGCAACCCCTTCCGGACAATAGACGGTTGTGGCAGATTTGAAACAATCTGGCGCGAACTTACCCATGACCGTAATGATGACGGCAATGTATGAGAAAGACGATCCGTAATACATTGGGATCTTGCGCTTGGATACCAGCAGGGCGATGATGGTGCCGAGCCCGGATGCCAGCAAGGTGATACCGACATCAAACTTGGTCAGGATGGCAACCAGCGCGGTAGCCGGGAACATGGTCAGGAATTGCTGGAAGCCCAGGCTCAGCATGGCCCCAATGGGTGGGGTGTCATCGGGCAGGAACCCAAAGACCTTTGGCTGCGCTTTTACTGCGGCTTGTGCCGCAGATTGTGGGGCAGCTGGTGTTGCGACTTTTGTTGTGGCTTTTGTTGCGACTTTCTTGTTTGCCATTTCTACTCCTTCGAAAAACAAAAATAGACCGGACCTGATTTTTCCCTGGGTGTTTTGGGCGGGGTTCAGGCATAAAAAAAGAGAGCCGCTAAAAGCGACTCTCTTTATTTTTAAAAATTAGAAACATACATCCCAATGGATTTGTGGCGCAAAAAAACCCGGAAACTACTGGGATGTTCACACATATTGCGCCAATTCTATTCGATTTAGCGATCCTGTCAATAGGGAATATTAAATTTTAAATTTCCTCAAAATTTCAGGCAATTGTTACGCTATTCGAAAATAAATCAATCCAGATAAAGCGCGCCGGTTTGTTCCATCCAATCGGCGATATGCTCGACAGCGCGCGGGATATCGTTATCGGAAATATCGAGCTCCAGCCTGGGCAAGGCAGAGTCTACCACCAAACGCTGCATAAGGACTTGCTCCTCTACGAAGCGATTCAGGTCATCGTATTGGGATGGGTTTTAATTTTCCCGGGGTGGGCCAGCAGGACCATAATCCAGGACTGGGCGCACACCGGTGGCATCTTGTGGCTTACCCACGATTTTCTTATCTTCCATGGCATCAATCATACGCGCAGCACGCGTGTAACCTATGCGCAGTTTACGCTGCAGCATGGAAACCGAAGCCCGCCCCTCGCGCCGCACCAGGTCAACCGCTTCAGACATCAATACATCCCCTTCTTCCGTCTTGGCAGTGATATCCTCTTCCAGGAAGGAAGTCTGCTTGAGTGGGACATTGGTTGGCACAGATTCGACCGGACTGCCAGCTACAGCCACCTGCGGGTTGGTATTTTGCTTGCTCCAAAAATCCACCAGACCGTGGATCTCGTGATCCGAAACGAAGACACCCTGCAAACGTACCGGAGCCGGGGCTTCAGGGGCCTGGTAGAGCATATCACCCCGCCCAAGCAAACGCTCGGCGCCGGGTTGGTCCAGAATGACACGGCTATCGGTATTGGAGGAAACCGCAAAGGCGATGCGCGCCGGAAAATTGGCTTTGATTAGTCCCGTAACCACGTCCACCGATGGTCGCTGTGTCGCCAGGACCATATGAATACCCGTGGCGCGTGCCAACTGGGCCAGGCGCGTGATAGTGCGCTCGGTTTCGTCGGGAGCGATCATCATCAGGTCGGCCAGTTCATCAATCACCACCACCAGGTAAGGCAGTTTCCGTTGATTCTGGGTCTTCATGCGCGTGTTGTAATCCACAATGTTACGCGCACCAACCTGGGCAAAGGTGTGATAGCGGCGGTCCATCTCGCGCGTCATCCATTGCAGGGCACCCAAAACCTTGTCCATCTCGACTACCACCGGCGCCAGCAGATGGGGAATACCGTTATAACCGGTCAGCTCAACCCGCTTGGGGTCGACCAGCACCAGGCGCACATCGTCCGGGGTATTGTAGAGCAGCAGGCAGGTCAGAATGGCATTGACACACACCGATTTACCCGAACCTGTGGTCCCAGCAATCAACAAATGTGGCATCCCCGCTAGATCGGCCCCAATCGGAATACCCGAAACATCCTTGCCAAGTGCAAAAGAAAGCAGCTTGCGCGAACGGGTAAAAGATTCTGCTTCCAGAAGTTCCCGCAAAGTGACAACCGACATTTCGGTATTGGGGACTTCGATGCCGACATAACTCCGCCCAGGAACGGGGGCTTGGATGCGGATACGCGGCGCAGCCAGGGCCAGGGCAAGATCATCCGACAGACCGACGATCTTGCTAACACGCACGCGGGTACGCCCGGCTCGTGTTTCGACGAACCCAGGTTCGACCCCAAACTGGGTAATGGTCGGCCCACGGCTGGTGTGGACTACCTTGGCGGGCGCACTGAACGAGATGAGCGTTTCTTCGATCAGGCGGGCGCGATTTTCGATAAACTCTTCCTTGATCTCAGGCGCATTGCTGGTCTCAAGAATGTCTTTAATAGAAGGCAAGACCCAGATAACCTGCCGAACCGGCGCTGAAACCGGGATGCCGATCTCCGGGCTGATGACCGCTGCCGGAGAATGGGATGTTTCCAGCTGTTGATGCTGAACTGCCGCCTGCGTGTGAAGCGGGCTGAAGCCATCCTGCCCAAGCGGAATTTCTGGTTGACCAGGCTCAACTATTTCAGCAGGGACAATCCGCGCCAGGCGCTGGCGCACAGCATTGACGATTTTAAGGAACAGGTCGTAGATAGGTTTAAGTTTGGCAAGCAGCTCAGGGATGCTGATATCGAAGGACATGGTCAGGACGATCAAACCCCAGGCAGTCAGCGCAACATACATACCGGCTGTACCCAGGTTATCTGCCAACAATTTGTAAAAAAGGCCACCAATCCAGCCACCTTGCCCCGTAATAGCCTGGATCACAGTTTGCATAAAGAGAAATAAGAGCGTCAGACCAGAAACGCGTTCCACCGAAAGCGCTGGAATACGTTCAATCTTGCGCAGTACCAGCCAGCCGCCGAAAAAGATCAGCGCCAGGGGCAGAAGATAGAGACCCTGACCCAGCAAAAAGGTCAAGCCATCCAGCAGACTGCTGGTGACTGCGCTGCTGTTGAGCGAGACAAGTGCCAGCCCGATCAACAGTCCAGCCAGGACCAGAATGATACCCAGAATATCCAGTTTGCGTTCAGCAGAAATTTCGATCAGGGGTGGCAGGGGCGCTGCTGCTGGCTGGGCCCGGGTTGACCTGCGGCTGGATGTGGCTGGCTTGGCATTGGAAGCGGCCGGCCGGGACATGCTTTTAGGGGCTGGCTTTTGCTCTTCTTTTTTGGGGCTGGCAGACTTGCTTTTGCCCCGCGCAGGTGCTGGTTTGGTAAAGGGTAGTTTTATCGGCATGTGGAGCTCGCTGACTGGAATTTGAAGAGATAAGCGCAGGTTAATCCTACTTAGAACATATATTCATTATAGCATAGGTGTTTTCACGGTAATGTAAGCAGCGACCAATTTGCCAATTTACAAATAAAGCCCCCTCCATACTATCTATATCCATCACACTCACAAATTGCGCCTTTTTCCAGACAGAGGAAAGCGCAATTTGTAGGCGTGGACATTAAAAAATTATCGTTAGGCAGATTGAATAGTTTGGGGTTACAAAATAGAAAGACAGGCGTGACGACTGTAAGTTTAGGGTAAAATAATTAGACTCAATCGCTCCGCTATACGGCTATCAGTACGGCGGAAGCCCGGAAGGAATCGAAACGTGTTCGAAATATTATTTCTTGGTACTTCAGCCTCTGCTCCATCCGCCAGGCGTGGTCTTTCAGCGCAGGTTGTAAAACATGATGAATATCGCTTCCTGATCGACTGCGGTGAAGGCACCCAACGCCAGATCCTGCAGTCCGGGATCGGTTTCAAGCAGCTCAGCCGGATCCTGTTAACACACGGTCACCTGGATCATATCCTGGGACTGGGTGGTTTGATGTCGACTTTTTTACGTTGGGAAGCAATTGAAGAGTTGGAAATTTTCGGTGGTAAAAGTGCCCTGGAACGTGTGCGCGTCCTGATCAACGATGTGGTGCTGCGCGGAACCACCCCGCCGATGATGTTGCACTACCGCGAAATTGGACCGGGCGTATTGTTTGAAGCCGATGATTTTACGGTGAGTGCTTTCCCCGTTACCCACCGCGGACCGGACTGCCTGGGATATCTCTTCGAAGAAAAGGCTCGCCGTCCATTTTTGCCAGAACGGGCAACCGAGCTGGGTGTGCCGTTTGGATCAGAGCGACGCATGTTGGTAGAGGGACAGACGATCACATTGGCGGATGGTCGCAGCGTTACGCCGGATGATGTGCTCGGTCCGCTGCAGCGTGGCACAAAGTTGATGGTAGTGGGAGATACGGGTCGCACAGAAGATCTGCTGCCGGTGGCGATGGATGCGGACGCGTTGGTGATCGAGTCGACTTACCTGGATGAAGAGGCTGATATGGCGAAGCAGTATGGGCACATGACAGCCCGCGGTGCTGCCGAGCTGGCGCTAAAAGCCGGGGTAAAGCAACTGATCCTGACCCATATTTCGCGGCGCTACCGTGAAAAGGATGTTCTGGCGCAGGCGCAATCGGTCTTCCCCAACGTAGTCGTGGCGCGCGATTTTGACAGCTTCCCGGTCCGAAAAGACGCATAACGTTTTACTGTTTTGAAGTATGTTATTTAATCTACAAAAGTGTCATTCGAGCATGCTCAAATGACACTTTATATTTAGGTTGGATAAAGAACCTATTTACTCCACCGATTATGCTTGTGCTTCAGGTCGAAATAAGCAAGGAGTCGCAAAGGGTTGGGGAAATGGCTTCAAAATTATTACAATAGTGTTACAGCTGAATCCCATTTTTATGCCATAATTAATTCGTTATGAAAATGCCCAGGCGAGCTATTCAGGGCAGGTTGATTCATTTTTTATTTTCAATAACTTATTGTTATAAAGGGCTTAGCATGAAATTGAAAATTTTATTCCTCAAAATTTTTTCCCGCTTGAAGACTTCAGTGAAAATATTTTTGGAATTTTACCTGATCATAATGTGGGCATTGTGGATTGGAAGGGCCTATTTGAACCTGAGCCCGGATATGTGGCCAAGTAATGGTCAGGAATACATCATGTCGATCCAAAATGAATACAACTGGAATATGTTAACAAAATGCGGAACCTGTTTTTTTTGGAATGGCTTTACCAATGGAGGCGCGCCCTCCTTCATTGATGTGCACGGCGGTTGGCTGCACCCAATCTCGATCGCTGCCACATTCCTGGTTGGTGTATTCAACAGCGGAAAAATAATTGTAGTCGCAAGCCTTTTGATGGCTGGGTTGGCGCAGTGGTGGCTGGGAAAATTGTTCAAACTCAATTGGATGACACGCATGTGGACTTCCATGTTAATGATCGCGTGTGGGGGCCTGGCTGGGAGAATGCAGATTGGGAATGTCCCCCTGGTTCTTTCCACCGCCGCCTGCATCCTGGTACTGCCAGCAGCTTTGCAATTGTTGATGCGCGGGGGAATAAAGAACGCCATCCTTCTGGGTATTACCTTCGGATTAGCTATCATCTCCGGGCAGGGCTATCTGCAAATTGGATTGATGATCTGTCTTATCCCATTGATTCTATTTTTTCTAGTGGAAAGAGCTCCGCAGGGCTTGATCCAACTAAAATCAGACTGGCGCTACTTCCTTTTAGCACTCATTTTGGGCTGCCTAATTGCTGCCCCGTTATTGGTGCCATTTGGGCACATCTCATCCATCTTCGGGAAAGATTTAGATCCAGCCTTCGGCAGCAGTCAACCATTGAAATACAATTTATTAAATCTTGTGGTTGATGATCCTGGTTTTTTCCTGGCGCCCACACTGGGGAAAGCCGCTTTCCCATATCTGTATATCAATTACATCGGCTGGTTACCCGTCTTGCTGGCCATCTGGGGCATGGTTTATGCCCCTCAACAATTCCGCAAATATGTTATTGGGTTTTGCATAGCAATCAGCCTGGTTTATTTATGCAGTAGTGCCGAACTGTTTAAGTGGTTAGATATTCTACCAATTGGGGAGCTCTTCGCAGGAATTCGGAATCCCGGCCCCATCCAAAGCCTGGCAGTGCCATTTATCCTGGTTCTAGCCGGTTTTGGGGGAGAAGATCTGTTAAAGCGGGAATGGCCCAAGCTGAGCCTGGCAACACTTCAACAGAATCAAAACCTGGGCATTATTGATACGGGAGCAATCAAATGGGCTGTCATTCTACTGTTTATGCTTTTCAATTTAAAAGCTGCATCTGATTTTTCCAATGAATGGCTTTACATGCTTCCCATGGCGATGGATACACAAAAATTAATGGAACCATTAAAAACTGTGGAAGCGCAGTGGGTGCAGCCCCCATGGGGTGAATACCTCTGGCTGCCGGGTGCATTTGAAAATGGCATAAAGATACGAAGTTACTTCCGCCCATGGAGGCTCGACACACCTGAAATGCCGCCAGCTTACCTGCAGATGTCAAATTTCAAAGAAGATGCAAATCTGCCCGAATTTGAAAAGAACTGGGGAGATTATGTGATTTTAAGAAGACCAGACAGTTTGTATGCTTATATCACGGATGGGGAAACCAAATTGGCCTGTCAGGCTAAGGCACAGGGTGGCAACGTTGATGTACATTGCAATTCTCCAAAATCCGGGATATTGATCGTGATGGAAAGGTCATTAAGTGGCTGGAATGTATGGAGTGATGGGAAAAGGACTAACCTGGTGGGCGGGACATGGCTTTCAGTACAGACCGACCCCGGACAGCATAATTACTCATTCCGTTATCAACCCTGGGATGCGCCGCTCGGAATTGTGCTGGCGGTATTGGCCTGGATTGGGTCAATTGCCGGAATGATTATTTTACCGCTCAAGAAAAAAGAAATCGTGCAAGTAGCAAGTCCCACCGCGGAATAGACCGAACCAACGTAAGGGCCGCAAAGCGTGGCGTCTGCCTCGACTCGCTGACCGGATTCTCCGGCCAGCAAGGGCCGCGAAGCACGCCACGCTTCGCGGCCCCGACATTTGTATCTGGATAGACGTGGGTCCAGAGATAAACGTATGTGTAAGGGCCGCAAAGCGTGCCATGCGCCCCGACGCCCTCAATGACAGAATATATCAAAAACATCCAGCAGAACCTGATCTGCCCTGAGCCCAATTCTTAACACCCCCCCACGAGGCTATGCCATGCAAATTAAATTTCCGATATCCGAAATCCGTTTCTGGGCGGGAGAATATTTAAAAAACAGTCCGCCGCATAATCTGGTACGCGAGGCGCGGATTGAGACCATGACCGCACTGGAAGTACACGAGCGCGGCTGCTACACCAAACCGGAGCTGGTGGAACTGGTCTATTGGAAGACTCCGCGCGCCAAAGCTCGGGTTGAACGCAACGCGGAGAGCTTCATCAACGAAGTTACGCGCACCGCCCTCTCCACACCCGATGAGCGCCTGCGGATTGAGGTGCTGACCCTGCTGCAAGGTGTCAGCTGGCCCATCGCCTCGCTTCTGCTGCATTTCGGGCACAAACAACCCTATCCCATTCTCGATATTCAAGTATTATGGTCCCTGGGTGTGGACACAGCCCCGCACTATACGTTTGAATTTTGGTGGGAGTACACCCAAACCTGCCGTCAACTGGCCCAGGAAGCCGGCGTATCCATGCGCACGCTCGACCGGGCGCTAGCTCAGTATGCAAAGGAAAAGCAGAAGGGCTGAGTCCTTACAGAATTATGGGGGTGGATTTTCCAGGGTGACGGTATAATCCTTGCGATTGGTATGCTCACCCAAGAACACATGCATTTTTCAAGCTTTCGATTTTATTGTCCCGCAAAACCATAGCTGCGCGTACAGCAAACCCCGCAACACTTTATCCAGAGGAACATCCTGTGAGAATTCAAAATAACCGCTTCGTAAACTTCAGCATCATACTTATCCTGCTGGTGCCTTTTCTATCCGCCTGCGGCAGTGAGCCCGACACAACCAGCCCGGCGGCAACTGCCATCCCCGCCACCCCGGTGACCAAAGTCGAATCGCCTGCCAAAAAAACCAGCACTCCAGCCCCTGCTCCCAGCACCACGACCGCCACCAAAGCCGGACAGCCGGGCACCTGGTTAATCATGCTCTATCAAAATGGGGATGACGAAGTTTTGGAAGAAGACACCGTCATCGATTTGAATGAAGCCGAAATCGTCGGATCGACTGACCAGGTAACCATTGTTTCGCAAATCGACCGTTACAAAGGCGGCTTTGACGGTGATGGAAATTGGACCAGCGCCAGGCGCTACCTGGTGACCAAGGACAATGACCTGAATGCGATTCACTCCAAGCTCATCAAGGACCTGGGTGAAGTCGACAGCGGCAAACCCAAAACCTTGATCGATTTTGCCACCTGGGCCATCCAGACCTATCCTGCCGATCATTACGTACTGATCATGGGCGACCACGGCGCGGGCTGGGACGGTGGTTGGTATGACGACAACCCGGTTGAGGGCAGTTCATTCCGCATGCAGGACATTGATGATGCCCTGGGTCAGATCATTGCAAAAACAAAGATTGGCGCGTTTGAACTGGTGGGTTTTGATGCCTGTTTGATGGGTCAATTGGAAGTAATGAGCGCCATTGCCCCGCATGCCAGATATGCAGTTGCCTCAGAAGAGACCGAGCCGGCCCTGGGTTGGGCTTACTCCAGCTTCCTGAAAACCCTGAACAAGAACCCCGGCATGACCGGCAAAGAACTGGGTAAGGCCATTGTCAGCAGTTATATTGGGCAGGACTACCGCATCACCGATAAGGATGCCCGCTTTATTTATGCTGAAGGAGACTATACCGCGAAATCAGTAGCCGATGATTTGATGGTGGATACCACTCTCTCCACGATTGACCTGGGCGCTTTGCAAAATCTCAACGCTTCACTGAATGACCTGGCACTGGCGCTGACCGGGGTTGATCAGAGCCTGGTGGCAGAAGCCCGAACCTATGCCCAATCTTACACCAGCGTCTTTGAAGAAAAAATACCCCCCTCCTATATCGACCTGGGCCATTTTGTCAGCTTATTATTGGAAAGTGTCGATGACAAGCAAGTAGTCAAAGCCGCCAAACAGGTTCAGCTCAATTTGAAGCAGGCTGTGACTTCCGAAACACATGGCAAGGACCGGCCCGGATCGACTGGCTTAACCATTTATTTCCCGAATTCAAAATTGTACAAGACGACCTTTGGCAAAAAAGCGGAATACCTCTACAGTGCATATGTTGGCCGCTTTGCGACTGCGTCCCTCTGGGATGATTTTCTAACCTTTCATTACACCGATAAATCCTTCAAAGCAGCCGATGCCGATCTGGCGGTCCTGAAGCCAGCCGCCTCCACCCAGAGCGATTTCACCCAGGCCGCGACCGATTCCGCGCCGGTTGCAGGCGTTGAAGTTGCCGCACCCGGCAGCGGCGCGATCAGCATCAAACCGATCAAGGTATCGGCACACAAAATTGGACCGGAAGGCAGCATCAAGATGACTACGCAGATCAGCGGTCCAAACGTGGCCTACGTCTACTACTACGTCAGTTATTATGACGCAGAATCCGGTTCGTACCTGACGGCAGACATGGGTTTTATCGATGCTGAAACCACCAAGCAGATTGGCGGGATCAATTACCCGGATTGGGGCACCGGCAAGACCATCCCGATCGAATACACCTGGGAGCCGACGCTCTATTATATGAGCGACGGAAAAGCCGCCAATGACCAGTTTGCCTTCTTCGAACCGGAAACATACGGCGTGGATGAAAATTCAAACACCTACACGGTGCGCGGGACTTACACCTATGTCAAAAGTGGCGCGACCACAGACGCAGTCATCCGCTTTACGGGCGATGGCAGCATGCAGAATGTATTCAGCTTCAATGGCGAGAACGGTGCCGGTGCGCCGCGTGAGATCACCCCACAAAAGGGCGACAAATTTACCATCACAGAAGAATGGCTGGATTTTGATACCAACCCGGATGGCGAATTTGTGGACTATGACGGTGGAACAATGACATTTAAGAAGAAAGGCTTTGAAATGGTGCCTTACTATGCCTACTCCGGTGATTACACCCTCGGCATTATTGTCGAAGATATGAATGGGAATAGGACCGAAGAATTCGTTGAAGTAAAAGTGACCGAGTAGGAGACCATGCACATGCAACCCATTCAAACATTCGAACATAACGGCCGGATATTAAAAATCGCGGCAGACGATCTGGAAGCCGCCAGCAGCGCACCTGCGCTGGAAACGACAGGCATGGCACCCGGTACGGGCAACTTTGAAATCGGCCCCTTGAAGCTCTCAGCCGATAAGTTGGCCGCGGGTGAAACGCTGACACTTTCCGCGCAGGTCCGTGGGAAGAACATCGCCTATATCTATACCGAAATCCTCTTGCGCGACCCCGGTCTGACACAATTTTACGGACCAGTAGCGCAGGAGTTTGTTCTTTCCGGTAAGAATAAGGAAGTTGAGGGTGTAATTTACCCGGTCTGGGATGCGGTGATTGATATTACGCTGCCCATCAGCCCCTCGCTGCGGATTTTGAGCGACGGTGTCGATTCGGCGTTTGCGTTTATGCGCCCGACAACCTATGGGCAAGCCGCTTACCAACTGGATGGTCTGTACACCCGGCAGGGAGCCGAAAATTCGCACCGCGCGCGCCTGAAATTTGGCGCGGCAGGTGAAATCACAGGCATGCTGGTTTACAAGGGCAGTGCCGGACGTTCAACCCCGCACGCCCTGAGCTTCACCCCGGGCGATCAGTTCAGCCCCTTTGTGAAGATCACAACCAGTACCAGCGAGGAAAACCCGCAGTGGCAGTCTAGCCGTGGGTTTTCCACGACCTTAACCTGGTCCGATGCTGGCCTACAGTGCCTGCCGGAAGCACCAATTCCAGGTGATTACCTGCTCGGGTTGGTTATTCAGGATATGGACGGCACGCGCTCACGCCAATATACCCCCTTCACGCTGGGTGGCTAATCGTTTCGAGACGAAGGGGCGCATGGTATGCGCCCCTTCGTGCGCCAATCGTAAGGGCCGCAAAGCGTGGCCTCCGCACCTACCCAATCCATCAAACTCACCGTCTACATAAAAGTTAGATCCAGGTCGGTTCCTGGTAGATACCGAATTCCTGTTTCATGACCGAAACAATTTCGCCCAGCGTGCAATACGCCCGCACAGCGTCCAGTATAAAGGGCATGGTATTCTGTGTGCCCCGGCAGGCAAGACGTAATTGATCGAGCGTCTGCCCAACGCGCCCGGCATCCCGGGTGCGGCGCACTTCCTGTAAACGGGCAAGCTGAACCTCATATCCCCGCGGATCCATGACCAGAATCGGTACGGAAGGCGCGCGTCCTTCGGCATAAGCATTCAGCCCCACCACCCGGCGCAGCCCGGAATCGATCTCACGTTGGTAGCGGTAGGCGGCGTCTGATATTTCGCCCTGGAAAAAACCGCGCTCAATGGCGGGCAGCACCCCACCCAAATCCTCAATCCTCTGGAAGTAGTCATAAGCCTGGGCCTCAATCCGATTGGTCTGAGCTTCGACAAAGAAGGACCCACCCATTGGATCAACCGTATTGGTGACACCCGATTCCTCGGCGATGATCTGCTGGGTTCGCAGAGCAATCGTGACCGCATGTTCGGAAGGCAGAGCCAGGGCTTCGTCCAGGCTGTTGGTATGCAGTGACTGCGTCCCACCCAAAACGGCAGCCAACGCCTGCAGGGCAACACGCACAACGTTGTTTTCAGGCTGCTGGGCAGTCAACGAGACGCCCGCCGTCTGGGTATGGAAGCGCAGAATCCAGGAACGCGGGCTTTTGGCCCCAAAAGTGTTCTTCATCTCGCGCGCCCAAATACGGCGGGCCGCACGGTACTTGGCAATCTCTTCAAAGAAATCGTTATGAGCATTAAAGAAAAATGACAGGCGCGGAGCAAATTCATCCACGTCCAACCCACGCCGCACACCCCAACGCACATATTCCATGCCGTCCGCCAGGGTAAACGCCAGCTCTTGCGCCGCCGTCGACCCGGCTTCACGGATATGATAACCGCTGATCGAGATGGTATTCCACTGCGGCAAATGCCGGGTACCAAACTCAATCGTATCCGTCACCAGGCGCATGGAAGGTTCAGGCGGGAAGATATATTCTTTTTGGGCAATAAACTCTTTGAGGATATCGTTCTGCGTGGTTCCGCGCAGTTGATCCGGGCGGACACCCTGCTTTTCGGCGGCGGCAATGTACATGGCCCAGATGATGGAAGCCGGAGAGTTGATGGTCATGCTGGTGGAAACCTGATCGAGCGGGATACCCTCCAGCAGGACTTCCATATCTTTCAATGAAGAGATACCCACCCCACACTTGCCAAATTCCCCCAGGGCTTCGGGTGAGTCACTGTCATAGCCCATCAGAGTCGCCAGGTCAAAGGCAATCGAAAGCCCAGTTTGCCCCTGGCTGAGCAGATATTTGAAACGCGCGTTGGTCTCTTCGGCGGTGCCAAAGCCCGCAAACATGCGCATGGTCCACAGCTTGCTGCGGTGCAGAGTAGCGTGCACTCCGCGCGTATAAGGGTAATCACCCGGGTGCCCCAGGTCCGTCTCATAATCCAACTGCTCAATATCAGCCGGT
Organism: uncultured Anaerolinea sp.; assembly: GCA_964462245.1. Taxonomy (GTDB): domain Bacteria; phylum Chloroflexota; class Anaerolineae; order Anaerolineales; family Villigracilaceae; genus UBA5195. The sequence continues at coordinate 17,210 of CAYWXS010000063.1, read as the reverse complement.
GTATATAACCGGTTGATCGGCTCGGACGAGGTCGTGATGAATGACTCCCGGCGCTCTGGCAGGGATTCGAGCGCTTTTTTCAGACGGGTGCGCTCCCAATATTTGAGGGAGTCTTGCAGTTCGGCCAGCTTTTTTCGATCGTACATTTGAACTCCTCTCCTTTGGCGAAGGATGGACTAATTATACATTATTGCTGCTAACGCTTCCGATGTCCATGTAGAAGCCAGCCTTATGTTCACCGGATCAGACGAATCCGAGAGCTTGAACCACAAAGACACCAAGGGCACCAAGAATAGCGGATTGGAAAGAGCAGAGAAAAGGGTTTCCTTCGTGGTTCTTCGAGTACTTCGTGGTTAAAAACTTACCCAAAATGATCCGGCTTGCTAAGCAAATCGTCATTGCACTGATATGAAAGCCACAAGGAGAATAGCGGTCTGGAAAGAGCATAGAAAAAGGTTTCCTGCGTGGTTCTTTGCCTACCCTCAATTTCTGGTATACTATTTGTAATAATAAAAATAGGAACCCTTTATGCCACGTTTTGAAATTGACGTAGACCCCTGTGACCATGTAACAACAGATGCCATTGGCGCTCCCGGACAGCGTGTTTTTTATTTACAAGCTTACCAGGAAGCCCGAACCGTAACCGTTATCATCGAAAAGCTCCAATTGCAAACACTTTCGGTGGGTATCGAACAATTCCTGGCACAATTAGCCGAGGAAAACCCGGAACTTAACGAAGCTTCGGCAGATTTTAATGAAGAGCATATGCGCATCAACCCCCCGCTCGAACCTGTCTTCCGGGCCGGCGAAATCGGCCTGGGCTATGACAAGGAACGCGACCTGGTCATGATGGCCATCCGTGAAGTCCTGCTGGATGGGGATGATCCGGATGAAGCCGCCATGATCCGCTTCTGGTGTACACGCTCACAGGCACGCGCCCTGGCACGCTGGGGCGTGGAAGTAGCCAGGCGTGGGCGACCCGTCTGCCCACAGTGCGGGCAACCGGTTGAGTCAGAGGGACATTTTTGCCCGAAGAAGAACGGTTACAGGCATTAATAGATTTTTGTTTACAATAAAAACTCAAGGCCAATGGCTTTGAGTTTTTTTATTGGATGCTAGTCTTTCAATCCTGATGGCTTTCGCGCTACTATCTGAACCACGCAGCGTGCGTGCGAATAAATTTATGCAATCTTTATTGCTCTCGAAATTTCAAATGGGTATAATTTTTATTATCCAAATTCGATTTCCAGGAGAAAAACATGGCAATCATCACATGGTCCGATTCGTATACTGTCAATTCAGCCCCAATCGATGCCCAGCATAAAAAACTATTTGGGCTGATCAACGACCTGCACGATGCCATGCTCCAGGGCAAAGGCAAGGATATTCTGGGGACAACACTGGATGCGCTCATGGATTACACCCGGGTGCACTTCAGTGCCGAAGAGCAAATGCTGGAAAAACTCAAATACCCCGAACTGGCCGTTCAAAAAGCAGAACACGCCATCTTTATCAAGAAGATCACTGAACTGCAAACCCTGCAGAAGACCGGGAAGTTGGTTCTGACCATGCCTGTCCTGGAATTCCTGAAGAGCTGGTTGTCCAATCACATTCTCAAAAATGATAAAAAATATTCCACTTATATAAGATAGTCCCCCACTCGATTTTATCCAGTAACTCTCTCCTGCTGCGCAGCCCAACCAACGCTTACCAGCCAGGCAAAACTTTTTTACTGACCGGACGGAAACGAGAATATCCACGAGAAGACAGGCGTGGATATTCTCATTTAATGGAACTACTTCTTCCACCATACGGAACATTCCGCTGATCGTACCGCGAGGTAAAACAAGGTTGGTATTTTCCGATTGCACTTACCCACAGAATAACCTGAAAAGTGCAAGGTTTTTTGCTTTTTTCGATATAATGTTCTCTACCATTTTATTCCCAGCCTGCCGCAGGCAGACTCGCAAACTATTCAACACCTTAGCCGTGCAATGGACAGAGAACTTTTAGTAAACGCATTTTCAGGGGGCAGCATCGAACTCAAGGGCCAATTTACCCTGGGCTCAAATTATACATTCCTGGTCAACCTGATGTTCGAAGGACAGGAAATCCCAGCCGTCTACAAGCCCCAAAAAGGGGAGCAGCCATTGTGGGATTTCCCCGAAAACACCCTGACCGGTCGTGAAGTGGCGGCTTACCTGGTAAGCGAGACCCTGGGCTGGAGCCTGGTGCCCTACACCATTTTCCGCCAGGATGCGCCCTACGGCCCCGGTTCACTGCAGCAGTACATCAACTACAACCCAAATTATCACTACTTCAACCTGAAGCCAGGCGACAAAGAAAAGCTGCGCCCGGTCGTATTGTTTGACCACCTGACCAACAACGCCGACCGCAAGGGCAGCCATATTTTGTTTGAAAAAAGAAGCCGGCACCTGTACGCCATCGATCACGGCCTGTGTTTTAACGTGGATGAAAAATTGCGCAGTGTGATCTGGGATTTTGCAGGCGAAGCGGTTGCCCCAGAACTTTTGGCTTCGCTGCAGGCGCTGATCGATCCCGACCCCCGGCTGATTTCGGATCTGCTGGTTTATCTAAATCAAGACGAGCTGGTTGCGCTCAGTCAGCGTGCCAGAAGCCTGACCGAAACCGGGACTTTCCCGCAGCCGCCCAGCGACCGCCGGGCCTTCCCGTATCCCCCCTTATAATCCCACCCGTTCCAGAGGAGTAACATAAATGCATTACAAACTTGCATTGCTTGGTTTTGGAAATGTTGGCCGCGCAACGGCCGAGCTGCTGCTGCGTAAAGAAGCTGAATTAAAAGAAACCTATGGCTTCACTTTCAGCGTGACCGCGATTGCCACCGGCAGCCGCGGTAGAGCCATCAACCCGAATGGGCTGGACCTGACAAAAGTGCTGGCAGCCATGCGCAATGGTGAAAAGCTGGATCAATTCAGCCTGCTGGAAAGCAGCGACACGCTCGATTTCATCAAAAAAAGCAATGCCGATGTCCTGTTTGAAAACAGCCCGGTCAATTACGAAACCGGTCAGCCCGCCATCGACCATATCCGCTGCGCATTGGAGCTGGGCATGCATGTCGTGACCGCCAACAAGGGCCCGGTGGTACATGCCTGGCACGAATTGAAGGCCCTGGCGAAATCCAAGGGTCGCCAGTTTTTCCACGAATCAACCGTGATGGATGGCGCACCGATCTTTTCACTCTTCCGCGGCGCACTGCCCGCCGCCCGCCTGAATTCCTTCCGCGCCATCCTGAACTCGACCACCAACCTGATCCTCTCGCGCATGGAAGCCGGCGAATCCTTCGATGATGCGGTGCGCTATGCTCAAAAGATCGGCATCGCCGAAACCGATCCTTCCGGCGACGTGGATGGCTGGGATGCTGCGATCAAGATTGCGGCCCTGGCGACGGTCTTGATGAACATTTCGCTGCAACCGGCCAGCATCGACCGGACCGGCATTCGCGGCATTACCCCGCAAATGATCCAGGCCGCCAAAGCCGAAGGCAAGCGCTACAAGCTAATCTGCAGCGCTGAACGCGATGGCGCGGGCCTGAAGGGCAAGGTGGCGCCCGAGCTGGTGCCCATGAGCTCGCCTTTTTACAGCGTGGAAGGCACCACTTCCATCATTCAGTTCAATACGGATGTACTCGGCAGCCTGACCCTGATCGAGGCTGACCCCGGCCCACACACAACTGCCTATGGCCTGCTGGCAGATTTCATCAACGCGGTCAAATAGCTGGATATCAGAAAGACCGGCGCCTGGGCGCCGGTCTTTCTTTTTGGGGGCGGGATAGTGGCGATGCAGTGATTTTGGTACGCGCGCAACAAATTTACCGCTGTATTCTTATTCCGGTTTCGGTTCTGGAATTGAATCGCCATCTTCCAATGAGAGCTTGAGCCACAACTGCAAGGCATCTTCGATCATGCGCAGGGCTTTCTGGGCTGTTTCACCCTGGCTCATACAGCCCGGCAGTTCCTTGATCCGAACAAACCAGCAGCCGGATGGGTCTGGAATAATTTCACGGGTATAGGGCAAACTCAGGTAATAATCCAGGTTCTTATCCATAATCAGCAGCTCCAAAACGCAATCGATCAATCCTCATTTAATTGATCTTCGATCATTTTGTTGGTTTGCTAAACGTACCGGTAGTGTCTATTAACTGCGTTGGAAACTGGCTGGCGGATAAAACTCCTAACCGGGCAGATTTTCTCGCAATATGTCTTCCAGGTCGAGCCTCATCAATCCGGCCAGCCGTTTGCTGGGAGTGTTTTCGATTGCCTCGACCAATGCCAGCACCTGGTTGTGCCAATCTTCTTGCGTATGCGAACAATAGAAATAATCATGAACAGTCGATTTGTGCGCCATTGCGCCACCCCAACTGGTTGGTCCTGACTGATCATGTTTAACGCTGCACTGCTCGCCACATATCCGGCAAATGCGTTCTGAAACTTCGCCGGGCTTTTCGAAGAAAACATCATAGCCTTGTTTCATTTTTATCTCCCATGATTGACCTCATCTTTATGAGGGGTTTACCTGGCAGCGGTAGCCGTGGAAGGGTGGCCGTACCGGATGGATTTTGATCCTATCCACGCAAAAACCGGGTACGCAGGGTATTCTGCATTGCCTGAACATTATCCACCAAAGCAGCGAGTTTATCAGTGCTCATTTCGTGCATATTTGAATTGCGCTGCCTGCGAAGATCATGCAATTGGTCAGCCAGCGAGCTGGAAAGCATACGCTGGTCGCGCAGGTAGTTGATGACCAGCTCTAAAGATGCAGTGCGCATCTCAGGTGGGACCAACCGGCGCAGGGTGACTTCGATTTCGCGCCAACTCTTCGTCAATTTCCCGAGCAGGATCACTTCCTGATCGACACCATAGGTCAGGCGCATGAAACCCCAAAAACTAGCCACCGCCAGCCCGATAAAAGAATAAGGGACTGCGGCCAATACGCCAATGATCAAGCCTTTGGCCAGGGCGGTATTCCACTCGTCGAGGGAGCCGTAGCGTTGGATCAGTGTCACCGTGACAAAGCTGGCGATAAAGACGGTGATGATTGTGACGGGCAGGAGAATAATCCCTACCCAGGAGGCCGTCAACACGCCTTCGGGGAGCGACCAGAGCAAATCAAAAACCACGGCCGTAATCAGGCTGCCAGGATGGAGATATAGCGTGAGTCTGCGATAGAGGTTCTTGATGGAATCTAGCTGAACAGGCTGGTTTGTCATGCTGGCTCCTGGGCACGTGCTAATAGCTCTGCAAAATTGTAGTTGACACTGGTCACACCAAAATCAGGTTCACGCTGAAAGGGCTTTTCCCGCACGGAGGCGATGACGATGGCTTCGAGCGGCAGAGCGACTTCGATCAGCGTATTTTTCAAAACTTGTCCGTTAGTATGGATTAGGTACCATGTTCTGTAGGGTATTTATCAATCCCCTATACTATACCTTGTATACAAAGAAGCTCTGTCGCCGTTAATAGAAGCAGGGCAGGGATTTTTATGAGATAAATAATGCACGCAGCCAACTGATGAAGTCCTGGGCACGGGCCGAATCGGGATCCAAATAACGAGCTGTAATAGCTGTTCCCATTGGTTTTCCCGGTTCTTCCTGCCAGGCCAACCAGGTATGAATATTCGCCTTGGCACGCGCTACTTCGGAAAAACGTTGTTCAGGAATATTTCCAACACAATTTTGGGCATAGGGCCAGAGTGTATCGTCACCCGGTATAAGTTCTGCAACAAATTGTTCGAGTAAACCGGGCAAACCGTCATGCGGTTGATTATCCGGCATCAGCCAAATCCCCACTTTTGGCTTGTCTTCGGTATAAAGTATCGTTCCGTTGGGCGTTGGCTGTGCTGGAACTGAAAGCCCCTCACGAATCAAAATATCACGTATAGATTGCCATCGAGCCTGAATGTCAGTGTCTGCGTCTACCAATATCCCCAAGGCCTGAAGTTCACTGGCATTCAATTCAACAGACAAAGTACTCAGCAAATTTTCGATCCCATCTTTGTCGTTAATGAAAAAAGTCTCGGGCATTGCTATGCCATTCTGTCCGCACAAATTAGCCACCACGTAAAGATCGTCTTTGCCTTCCACCAGCAGTTTTCGCGGTGCAGCCTTATTTTCACGAGGTCTTGCCATATTACCTCACCTCGATTTGCTCGCGTGTAGCAATAGCGAGGTCTTTTTCGTCAAAAAAAGTCGGGACGATTTTGCCCTTCTTGTTTACAAGACGGATCAGCATGCCATCCTGGTCATTTTCCACAGCGGTCTGCTGAAAGCCGGTAATGCAATCCCAACTGTGCGTGGTGGCAAAGACCTGCACGTTTAGCTTCCGGGCTACCTGAAAAATAAAGGACCACATTTCCGGAAGCACAGAATAGTGCAAGCCGCTTTCAACCTCATCAACCAGAAGGAAGCCATCCTGAGCATTAACCAGAGCCAGAGCCAACCCAAACATGCGATTCATCCCTTCTCCCAAACTGCGCAGTGGAACGGGAGATTCAAAGGACCGCAGCTTAACAATCGGGGTACGGTCCCGAAAATTTGTCGATTTTGTTGAACCAACCAGGTTAATACGCTCGATCTCTGGTTCCAAAATACGAAGGGCATCTAATACACTGTTTTCCAACGGTCCGAGCGTAGTGGTATCCCAATACCGGCTAATTTCTGCTTTTGAAAAACCACCAGCCGGAACAAAAACACAATTTCTTTCAAACTTGGTCGAAGAATTTTGCGTGCTACGCCTAAAAAAACGGATGAAGCTTGTGATTTTGACGTTTTCGCCGTACTCAATTTGCAGACCAGGTACAGCATCTGCAAGATCATCCAGAGTTATTGCCTCCCTGGTAGCTCTCGGGCTGTTTTCATTGAGATTTTCAGTTACCCATAGAAATTTTATGCGCAAAGGATTTTTGGATGAGCCAATCTGTAGCTTGGGAGATGTCCTATCGGCGCTAAACCCAACTCTCCCAAAAAACAAACTAGAAACTGACATCATCAGAGTTTTGATATCCAACTCCATCAAGTAGTTTCCAGATACAGGTTCGCTTTCATCCCGGCCTTCCAAAATGGATAATAAAACGGATGGCGAGCCCTGGCTGGCATATACCCACAGGGCTTCGAGCAGAGAGGATTTGCCAACGTTGTTCTTACCAGTAAATAAGTTGACTTTTCCTAATTTCTCCAATTTGAGATGTTCAAATGCGCGAAAGCCGTGTATTTCGAAAGATGAAAGCACTGGTTTTTCCATAATATCTCCAATAAGGGCCTATCCCTTTGCTTAATTGTACCAAACCCCATGCAGAAAAGGCAGAACGAGAAGGGCGGTCATTATGACTTGCGCCGCAACTGCGGATTGCCGATTTCCAATTCGTCCAGGCGTAAAGTACCAGCCAAAATTTCGTGGGCGATGAGGACCATCTCACGCTGTTTCATGTTTTTGGGTTTGATGGCCGCCAGCGTGCGCAGATGCGCCAGGGCTGCTTCATTTTCATCCCGTTGCGTCAGTAAGGCCGCCAGGTTGATTAACGCCTCGGGTTCCTTTGGGACCAATGCCAGTGTTTCCTGGTATTGTAAAATTGCTTCATCCATCCAACCGATTGTGCGCAGGGTATTGGCATAGCGCAGGCGCAGGTCGGCTTTGCGGGGCTGCGCGGCCACCTGCTGTTCATAGGAGATACGCAGTTCAAAGGGGTGCAGCATGCGCCCATCGCCCGCACCCATTTTGATTGCCTGCAACCAGTATTGCGGACCAGGCGGAATCAAGCGCATCCAGAGCAAAGCCAGAGCGACGATCAGGTTTTGCCAGGTGCTCAGTTTATAGCGGTCTTCTGCGCCACAATGCGGGCAAATCACATGCCCGGATACAATAAATTCGCCAAAGGGCGATTCTTCGCCAGGCTGCCTGCGTTCCAATGTGCCGATGTCCAGCAGCAGTTGCCTGGTGCGCCAGCTAAAATTCTTTTGGCAGACCAAACAGCGCAAGCCGATACGATACGTTTTATTAGTACGGGGAATTTGGAGGATGGCTTTTTCAAACATAGTTCAGGAAGGCTCCCCGGCTCGCGCCAGCAGTTCGGCAAAATTGTAATTTACACTGGTCACGCCAAAATCAGGCTCGCGCTGAAAGGATTTTTCTCGCGCGGAGGCCAGGTTGATGGCTCCGAGCGGCAGGGCGACTTCGATCAGCTTTTTCATAAGATCATAGAATCCTGAATTGTTTTTTTACCAAAAACGAATTATTCTTTTGTTAGCCAGGAATAAAGATCGGGGTAGGCTTTTGCAAAATATTCTACAGACATACGTTCATCTTTGTGCAAAAGGTAATTCGCCCAAGCGGCGCGGGCAGATTTAATCTCCTTGCGGTATGCGGCCAGAGAGAGAAACAGGAGATCGAGGTATTGGCGATTATTTTCTGAAGTTTCGTACGAAACCAACAGCTCATTTACCCATTTCGAGGCATTATCAATATCGCCATGAAAAAGCGCCAGAGAAGCCAGGTTGTACCTGGCGGCCACTTTAGGATCGCCGAAATAACCTAATTCTTCATGCGAACCAAAAATATACTCGGGATTCGACCATTCGCAATTGCCGAGCTTGCCATCCAAAAATGTAGTGAGGCCTAAATTATTATCCCTGTAAATCCCATTATCATCCCCAGGATTAGACTCGATATCAATAGTTATACCTTCTTCCAGATAGCTGCCTGCTTTTTCATATTCTGCATTCATGATGTAAAAGAAACCAAGGTTGCTCAAAGAACTGCACCGGTCGTAATTGTTTTTGAAAAGTTCAAGCATCTTTTCCTGAAATACAATACATTCCTTGAGGTTCTTTTGGCTCCAACGAAACCATAAAATCACCTTAAGAATAAAGGTGTCTTCAATATCTCGCGTTATTTTTTCATAAAGATTGGGAATTATTTTTTCCCAGGTAGCCTGGTATTTTTTATAATCGTATTGGCCAGAATCGAGTAGAAAGAATATCCGAATCACTAATATTTCAGGTTCAAACCCGGTCAAACTTTTGCACTTATCCCAGGCGTCATCCCCCTGGCCATTCAAATGCAAAAGAAGAAAGTATTCGCTAGCCTCTTCCGTATAATTTTCGGCTTGCTTATATGGCAACTCTTTAATTTTCTGGAAGGATTTTTCAAAAGCCTTGACGGCTTGATCATATTTTTCCAAAGCCTTATAAATGCGCCCAATCTCAAATATGAAATTCGGGTTGTGAGGATATGCTTCCATTCCTTGCTGTAAAATCCCTAATGCAGATTCTCGAATTGAATTGGTTTCCTGCTCCAGGTTCGGTTGGTTTTCTTTTCTAATCTTGTCAATCAAATCCCTTAATACCGTCGCTCTGAGGAAAACAAACTCTTCCTTATCGTTATCAGAAAGGAAATTATTTTGTTCATTGTGCTCAAACGCAGCCAGGCAGGTGTCTGAAACCTCTTGAAACTTCTCCAGAGCCTTGAGGGCGTTAATTTTTGCTTTCCACGGATAACTGTTATTCTGGAAAAGATCCAATGCTTTTTCAGCCTCAGCAAGAGCTTCCTCATTTTTCCCGGCTGCCAGGAAAGACCCAGATAGGTTACCCAAAATGACTGCATAAAGGTTGCCCAGTTGTGGGTCGTAATCATCTGACTGAAGTTCCGATTGGCTCTCCACCATATCATCAAGAAATTCAATCGCTTTTTGATACATAGAAATACCCCGCTCATAATTTTTCAAATCATGATTGATAATCCCGGCCATGTTAAAATTTAACGCGCTGGGGGTATTTTTAACCAACAGATCAATTATTGGCAGAGCTTCTTCTGACCTGCCTGCCAGGCGTAATTGGTTGGCGCACAAATAGCCAATCTCGGGGTCCAGTGTTGAGTTCCAGGCATCTTCAAGAGTATTGAGAACTTTTTCTTTGTCTTCCGCTTGCACATCTAAATTCGAAAGCGCTTTTAATGTTTCTACATCCTCCCAACCTTGATTTCTTAAATACCGAGTAAGGTAATCGACCGCCTCCGGAATATTTGATTGTGACATACGTAAAAATCCAAGATTTTTAAGAGCCTCCGGGGATTTATCACTGATCGAGAGTGCTTTCAAAAAGCTTTTTTCGGCATTTTCATCATCCTTCAGAGCCAGATAAATCTTCCCAGCCTCGATAAATACATTTCCCGTTTCAGGAAGATTAATGATTGCCTTTTTTACCAATTTGAGAGCATCCCGGAATTCACCAGCTTTGCGTAAAAGTCTGGCCGCGTTCAAGAATACATTTTCAGCCGGTCTAAAGATTTCGTCTTCCATAAAAACCTCTTCCAGTCAATTTATTTACGTTTGTATTCGGGCCGTATTTCGGCGACCAGCCTGCTTTGTACAGCAAAAGCAGCTTGCTCATTCTGATGAGGAATAGGTATCGAGTAATTTTGTTCTAGTTTTCGGACCCGAGGTTTTGCAGAGGTTTTCTCAACCAACTGTTTCAATTTGCCAAGCAAATCGGCTTGCAGCATTAACAATGGGCTGGAATTGGCGTTTAGGAGAATTTCCCGCTCCAGGGAATACAACTCATACTTGACATCTTCAGGATTTCCATTAAAACACTGGGTCAGTTGTTGCACCATTCTGTCTGCATAGGCCTTTTCTGCAATCGATCCGCGAACATTTTCAATGCCGGCCACCTGGCACAGCCGTTCGAGCGCTTTTTCCAGAGAAACATTCTTCTGCGTGGTTGTTTCCTGGGTAACTGACCGTTGCCGAATCAACTGCTCGCCTACTGCCTCAGCCAGCACCGTGCTGACATACTGGTTCAGACTGACGCCTTCCTGCTCAGCCGTCTCCACCAGTTTGCGGTGCAGGAATTTAGGGACCCTTGCCACGAACTTCCCGCTGTAATCTTCGTTTTTACGCGGCTCGGGAATGGCATCACCATCCTCCAGCGCAGATTCAATCCACACGCGCTTGGCATCGGCGATCATTTCCTCCAGCTCGACAAAAGTATCTGCCTGGGTGATACAGCCAGGCAGATCAACCACGCGCACCACCCAGCCAGGGTTGTCAGGATCTAAATCTTGTATGATCTCAGTCTTATAAGGCAAGCCCAGATAATATTCTATAGTTTTGTTGTCCATAGTTCACCAACTTAATCCAATAAATCTTCCAGGATGTGATACTTGTCCAGCTCTTTGAGCACAAGCTGCACATAAATCGGCTTCAGAAAAGGGGATTTATATGGAACCACGATTCGAAGCCCGGGATATTTGGGATGCTTGAATGGAAAATGACTGGAGCCATTTTTTCGGTACTCAAAACCAAAATAAACAAGCAGGTCTTTTAATTCATCAAAGGTGACATTCTTCGGGTTATTCCTGAGCCGCTCAATTAATTTTTCCCTTTTCGTCATCCTTACTCCTATTTTAGTACTAAATATAGTACTATGTCAAGCGAGTTTCGTGAAACTTCTCCCAAGGCCGATAAATTTTCAGGAAGGCTCCCCGGCTCGCGCCAGCAGTTCGGAAAAATTGTAATTGACACTGGTCACGCCAAAATCAGGCTCACGCTGAAAAGGCTTGCGCAGGTAATGTACATTATACGCGTCGTCCGAGCCAAACTCAACGATCGCCAGGATGAAATCCTCCGGCTTGTTGAGCGAATATAAGATCTCATTGCACGTGATAGCGATCACATCCGCACCTGCCACACGGCCATTGACCTCAACGAAGCGCAGGCTGTAACTGCCAGGAACACAGCTTTCGATGGCCTTGCCGAACATTTCAAACTCAAGATCTCCTACTGCAAGATACAGGAAACGGTCGGTCTGCATGATGATGGCGCGTTCGCGCACAGCACGACCTCCCGCTTGTCGTTGGTCAATATCCCAAAAGGCATGTGGAAAGGGCGGTAGAGTGCAGTACACCACGAATGGAGGCGTTGGGAGTCAGGTCTTCAAGTTGGAGCATGGGAGTCCTTAATGAGCGAGGCTGGCAATCACCAGCACCAGCAGCGCGATCAGCAGCAAAACGGAGGTGCCGCAGCCTCTGGTGGTGCGATTATAGACACGGTTGTAAGCAGCTTTTTTTGGATCGGTCAGCCAGCCCATGCCACGCGGTGCTTTGAGACCCAGGCTGTTGCGAAGTGCGCGTTTTATCGAAGTACGTGCGGCAATCCGTTTTTTGATGGATGGTATTCGTATTCCAATTTTCATGAAGCCCTCTCTTGCACGAACCGGATCGAAATTACGTTGAGAATCTGGGGAAGAACGCTTTGTGCCGCAGCATCTAGCTCAGTGCAGAAAGCTGTAAATAGTAGGTTATGCGATATCCCCACTAACAGTCTATTATATCCCTCCCCTATTTTTTCCAATGCTTTTGACAGGCTTGATTTCAAACTGACAAGCCGTTATCCAATATCTCGCCTGTTCCAGTTCCAGAAGACCAATTATTTTTTGCTATTTTTGACAGGCAAGTTCATGGTTTTTGTGCGCCTGAAGCCTGGATAAGCTTTTGCAATAAATTCTCGTTCGGGTTCTTGCAAATCATTTTGATAACCTTCGAAATATCATCACACCTCCACCTATTGCACTAATACTCAACCCACCCCAACGGATTATGGATGCTACTTGAGAATGGAAATTGTAGTTTGCCAACATTGCAGGTGTGGGGTCTTGATATGGTATGCCTACATAAACTACATCATACACAAAACCTGAAAATATCACTATCATCCCCAATACGACTAAACCAATTGACCATAATTTTTCCATTTGCCAACTCCTAACCCGGGCAAGCCAGACGCTCCGCGAAAAAATTTTCCCGCAGAGCATCGGGACGCTGAACCACGGAGCGCATCAGAGTCCACTGAGAAAACCATAAAAAAACTCCGTGCTCTCTGTGTTCTCAGTGGTGAAAGATTTTTTTGCTTTGCGAAGCAGTACAAGGATCCAAGTTATAAGTTCCTAAAATACATAGGCCGATACCATGCTGAACCAGATCCAACAAAGAAGCCCGATTAAAATACCAATAAAGCCAACCAATTGATTTTAAATGCTTGTTTGGTACTCACTTGTGCCTTTCACTTGTGCGCTGCACACGGTCTGGGCCGCATGACGCCTGGATAAGCTTTTGCCTTGGAGGTAATTTTTTGTTATTTTGGGTTGTCAATCTTCCCAAGCATATCCGTCAAGATTACTTTTGAAATCTGCTGAAATAGGCGTGTTCTTTCATGACGCGAAAGAACGATGTTTTCTTTGCCTAACTCCTTTTCGAAAACTTGTTGCAAAATTATAAGTATCTGGTCATAAACCTTATTCTCTTGCACCTGGTAAGTCATGCGATTTAATAAGTCATGATAAGAGCCTGAATTTTGAAAAGAATTTTGTGGCGGGTTGATAATGATTGTAATCCTTATATGTTTGAACCGATTTCTTACCGATGCGAAATGGTTTTGGATGGTTCCAAAAGTATAAAGGTCCTCGCTCAATCTGGAAAAATATTTTTTTGCATTTCCCAAGATCGCGAAAGCTACTTTGCTGTACTTCTCGAAAAACACGCCAGGTTGCATTACGGGCAACTCGACAGATTAAGGATCGATGCGGCGGGAAGGATGAAAGTCAGGTGAAGGGCTCGATGCGCCAGGGCATCTGTCCCACTTGAACTAAACCGCACGCCCGAAAAAAGACATCACCGCATACTTGTCTAAATTTTACCCCCAACTCAATTACATATGGTTTACAAAATCATGCAAGAGCCGAGTCAACCAAAACCCGCGCAGCTTCGGCAACATGCACAGCGGGATTCTTTGTGCCAAACATGCGGGATGCCATGTATGCACCTTCCATTAAAAGGAAGAGTTGATCTGCAAGTACTTCAGAGTTGGCTGCGCCTGCTTCTTGTGCCAGTTGAAGAAAACGGGTACGAACCGATTGCTTGTGATCAAGCGCAACCTGATGACCAGGATAATTCGTTTCAGGGTATTCTGATGCTATATTGAGAAAAGGACAGCCATAACAGGCGGGGGTTGTAACATAATTCTGCAAGCTTTGAAAGAATGCCAGTAATTTTTCGCGCGGGCTGAGCGCGTCTTTGGTGGATTGCTCAAAATAATTCCAAAACTGATCATTGCTGTCTTTGAGATAGGCAATAATCAAATCGTCTTTGGATGGGAAGTGACGATAAAGAGTCATCTTGCCGATGCCTGCTTCGGCGGCGATGGTATCCACGCCGATGGCGCGATAACCATGTTGATAGAATAAACGCGCGGCGGTTTGGAATACTTTATCTTTAGGAGTAATTTCGCTTTTCATATACTTTGCCTCTTGACACGATACAGGTCTGTATTGTATTATTAGCGTATTCGATACAGACTTGTATCGTAACATAAATCATAATTTTTCACAACTAAAAGGGAGCAACACTATGAAAATCGGGGTCTTTGGAACTGGTCAGGTCGGTCAAATTATCAGTGAAAAACTGGCGGAACTTGGGCATGATGTGATGATTGGCACGCGCGATGTGGCAAAAACACAGGCGAACGTTGAACCACATCCCTACGGCTATCCAGCCTTCAGCATTTGGCAGAAAGAACATGCAAGCGTCAAACTCGGAACCTACGCGGAAGCTGCCAAACACGCTGAAGTTGTATTCAACGCAACCAATGGCACAGGTACCCTGGATGCGCTCAAGCTGGCAGGTGAATCCAACCTGAACGGCAAGGTGCTGATCGATATTGCCAATCCGCTGGATTTCTCACAAGGCTATCCACCCTCGCTTTTCGTGTCCAACACTGATTCGCTCGGCGAACAGATCCAGCGTGCTTATCCGGATGCAAAAGTGATCAAGACTCTCAACACCGTGACCGCCGCCCTCATGGTCAACCCCGGCCTGGTTGCCAATGCTGATCACACCATGTTTATTTGCGGCAACGATGCGGATGCCAAAACCCAGGTGACTGAGTGGCTCAAAGTTTGGTTCGGCTGGAAAGATGTGATTGACCTGGGCGACATCACCAATTCGCGCGGCACGGAACAGGTTCTGTCCATCTGGATTCGGCTGCTTGGTGTGCTCGGCACGGGAATGTTCAACTTCAAGGTTGTGAAGTAAGGATTGTAAATTAATAATTTCCGTCATTGCTTCGTCAGGAAGAAGACCTGCCTTGCATTGGCGGAAATTTTGTTTTTGCGCTTGGGTTGCCTGAGGGGCTGCGTTACTGGCGTTGGGGTGGGCATAGCAAGGTCCCAAAATACAACCTTCAATCTATTTTCAGACCCTTCTCTTTCATTATCCTGGTCGTCAGAACCAGCTCCACAATTTCTGGGGGCAATTTTTTCAACTGTGTCTTTTGCCATTCTTTTTCTTGATCGATTGACTTACCCGCAAGTTTCACAGCTTTCAGGGCATACATTGCGGCTCCCAAGGCATGGTCAGCCATATGAGCCGTTGCAACCGCTTGTCCAATTGAACGAGCTAGCGCTATTGAGATCGGATTAGAAGACTCTCTTGCTACAGCATGTGCGCCCAGCGATGCTTTCATTGCGTCACCGACTGCCCCATTTCCATCTTCCCATTCTTTAGCCACATAGAGCGCATGGATGAGCCGCTCATCCGCATTCTCGTCAATCAATGACAAAACATGTTCCGCACACTCTCTGGCCCACCGAATCAATTTACGCTGATTGTCTTTGGTAAGTGAACCACCCCGATGTACTGCAACAAATCGATTATCGCGCATGTTCCATTTCCTGAAGACTATTCTTAACAAGCAAGTTCATGGATTTTGTGCCCGGGCGAACAAAGCCGCTGCGCAAGATGCCGAATCTACCATTGGATGCTTATAACAACAGTCAATATTCCTGAAGTGCCAGAATATGCGAAAGTTTCATGTCCGGTTTTGTACCGTTCGATGGCTTGCTTTAGACTTTACAAACTGTCGTAATCTGGCGGAGCAACATCTGCGACTTTAGCCATTGCTGCGTCAAATTTTGATTCACTCGCACGCTTGGCGCGTTTTTCCAGATACTCCTGTGCGCCAATTGCAGAAACTTTCTCGGCCAGCGCTAAGGTAACGAGTTGATTAATGGAAATCTTTTCCTTTTTTGCCAACTCACGGGCGGACTTATGCAAGGATTCGGGTAATCTTAAGCTGAGTGTACTCATAATTCACCTATCATTTGTAAAAACTCTTTCGGAGTAATCGCCGTTATGCCAAATTTCTTTGCCTGTTTGAAATCGCTGACGTTATAAGTGACGATATATTGGCAGTTGGCGGTTACAGCCAACTCTAAAACCATATCATCGCCAGGGTCATTCAATTCTGGGCGCCAAAGATAGAAAATTTGCCAGCGATTCGACTTGTTGATAACGAAATCCAGGATGTCATCAACTTCTTTTTCGTCAAGCGTAATTTCGCCAATCGTTCGTTTTGCAACGGCTTCATATTCAACAGCTAAAGGAACGGACAGATTGAGTTGAAAGAACCCCATTTTTATGAGTTGAATCAGTTTGTAAGATGCGCCGTGTTTAGACCTTAATGCGGTAACGAACACATTAGTATCAACGACAATCTGAATTACGCTCATATTAGTATTGTATACAATACCAAATTCAAAGTCAATCCCCATTTTGCCTTTTTTGGTCTATTGACAAAGGCCGAGCTAACGCCAGGTGATATGCCTATACAGGGTACACGGAGTTGGTTCGTTTTTAAGGTTGCGACGAAACTATGTTTTCAAGAGAAACATGCAGAACTTTGGCAATGGCCGATAAAACATCGATTGAGCCTTTGCGTTTATTGGTTTCCAACTGCGACAAATAGGGAACACTAATCCCCGCTTTTTCGGCGATTTCCGGCTGAGTCATTCCACGATATTCGCGCCAAGCTTTTATAGGGTTTTCGCCATCCAGAATGGCATAAACTAATTCGCCAGGAATTAATTCATCCTCGCCGCGTTCCAAAGCCGCCTTCACACTGTCATAATCTTGAACATCTTGCAGCATTTCAGCCTTTTCGACCAGTTCCAGATAAATTTTATAAGGCACAACTGCCCATTCTGGTTGACCACCTTGTTTGATTACCTGTACACTCATTTGTACACCTCGTCCCTGGGAGCTATCTTCATAACAATAATTACTATCTGGTCTGGATTGATTTCATAAATCACGCGCCAATCACCAACCCGTAAACGATAACCTGACCTA
>CAYWXS010000062.1:0-40138 GCA_964462245.1 uncultured Anaerolinea sp. | reverse complement strand
TGCCTGCCACTGCGTGCAGCGTGGCGGACTTGCCTTGCAGGTCGCCGAGAGCTTCCTTGATATCAAGCGACTGCTGGTACATCTTGAGCGCCCGATCCAAATCGCCGCGCGTGACATAGATGCCTGCCACTGCGTGCAGCGTGGCGGACTTGCCTTGCAGGTCGCCGAGAGCTTCCTTGATTTCAAGCGACTGCTGGTACATCTTCAGCGCCCCATCCAAATCGCCAAAGTGTTTTTGGATAAACGCATTATGAAATAAGAGTGTAGAAGTTTCTTTATCCTGTTTATACGTGGCTGCTTTTAAGAGATCAGGGATTGCAAAACGAACCAGCGTTACCAGGAACGAGCTGGCATAGATTCCGCCGCCTTCGCTGCTGGGGTAGGCGCGGTTTGCCAGCTGCTGCATGGCGCGTTGGTAGGTTGCTTGCATGCCAGGCAGTTCGCCTGGGCTTACCTGCTGGTTGGCGAATTGAATTAAGGCAGGGTGCAGGCGATAGAGGTAATAATTTTCATGCTGCATCGGCAGGCTCAGGCGTTCGAGCAAGCCGCGTTCCCACAAAGTGTGCGTCAGGCGTCCTGCATTTTCTTGTTGCGCCAACTCCTCATCTTTGTTTTCGGGCCATTTGCCTGCCAGGTTTGGCGATGCCACATAAACGGCAAAGTAGCTGGAAAAAATACTGAGCCTTGATAACCCGAGTTGTAATTCTTTGCCTTCTTCGTTCTTTGGCAAATTATCGATCGAGAAGTTGAAACACGCGCCTAAACTTTCATGGCGTTCCTGCTGTGTCCACTCGTCGTGCGCTTTGGGTAAAAAGCTTTCCAGTTTTTGCAGGAACTCGTCGAGCGTCAGGCCTGCCTGCTCTTCGAAGATGGGCGCCAGCAGGCGCAAAGCCAGCGGATGCCCGCCGACTGCTGCGCTGATTTTTTCTGAGCCGGTTTTGTTCAAGGCATCCCTGCGCGTGTTGACCGCATTTTGAAACAACCTGCCACCGATTTCATCTTCCAGGCCGTGAATCTCTTGAATCGTTTCGCCAGGCAAATTCGTCTTCTCACGGCTGGTCACGCACAAAGTCACGCCTTTGGCGGCAAGATTCTTGAAGAAGGCATACAAACTCCTGGCAGTCTTTTTCTCATCGTCGCTGCCGTTGTCCCTGGCATGGATCAGCGTCTCGAAATTATCCAGGCCCAGCAGTGTCTGCCTGCCTGTCAATATTTTGCACACAATTTGCTCGCGTTCCTGTGCCTGGTTTGAAGAGGGTGAAGGCAAATTTAGAAAACGCTCCAGCCGTCCCAGCACGCTTTCCAACGCAGGCGGCAGGGGGTCGAGCGCGATGGCAAGCGCTGATTCGAAGGATGGCGCGAAGCGCAATAGCGTTTGCCAGAGCAGCGCGGTCTTGCCAATTCCGCCGGCGCCGTGCAGGGTTAGCGTGTTTGGTTTTTTCTTGCGCAGCAGGCTTGTGCCGATTTCCATCAACTCGCGCTTCCGTCCCACAAATTCGCCGGGCGTGGGCAGGTCATTCACATCTGCTTCGGTAAAAATGGATAAGGTACGTGCGCCCGAGCCCGTCCAGCTCATTTTCCCGGCTTCAGTGGGCTGCGCTGCGTACAGCGCGATCATTCCCACGTAAAATTCATGCTCACGCTTCACTGCGCGCCTTGCTTGCCGTGCCGCCTCGGGCACTGCGTGCCCCTGTGATAAATAATTGTAGAACTGTCCGCTGATGTTCGGCGCAAAAGGATCGGGCAGATTGAACTGCATGCCCAACGCGAATGGGACACCGGCTTTCACCAATTCGCGCGCCAGGTTACCATATGCGGTTCTTTCTTCAACTGCAGATTGGCAGGCGCTCAAGAAGCCGATCCAGGCCTGGTCTTTGATCTCGCGCACGAATTCCTGGGCATTGAGTGGATTCGACGACCCGTTTTCATTTTCGAACAACAGGAACGCGCCATCTTTTGCCGTTCCGCCATGACCCGAGAAATGTGCGATCATCCCGTTTTGGAATCTCGCCATCAGGCTCTGCAAAGCGCTGGGCGTCGCGGGTCTCAACTCGATCAGGTCAAACGGCGCGCTGCTTTCTTCGATAAATTGTTTCAGCTTGCGCCATTCACTTTCGATATCCAGTTCAGGCATCGGCTCGCCGTTCAAATCCACTAATGGATTGGCAGGGATGAACAAGAGCGGCAGGCGCTCAACACTGCTGCGCAAGCGTCCGTTGGCAGGTCTTTCACTTTCTGGCAGGGCACGTATAAAGGCAAAATCCTCAACAACATAGGCGCCGTCGTGAAAAGCATATTCCCACGTAATTCCATCCAACTCACTTGATTCCAACACCAGGACAATCGTGCGCTCGGCTTGCCTGGAAAGCGTATCAAACTCCGTGCGCGCTGTATCTTTGAACAACGCGTGGAATAGTTTTTTTCCGTAAGGGCGTGGGTTGTCGAGAAAGGTCCTCCAATCGTCTTTGGATTGGCTCAAATCCAGAAGGGGAAACTGGTGGCTTTCTTTTCCATTGGCCGAGACGCTAACCTGATTATCTGTGAGCTTGAGTTGAAGTGTGAGCATGTGTCTATTCCCCAAAAATGACCGCCATCCAAAAGGCGGCGGTCATTTTCCTAGAGTCTATATAAAATATCCAGTGCTGCCGCCGACATCAAGAGTACGCCAAGACCGAAAGTCCAGGATGCCCAGTTGACTGCGTTGTGCTTATGCCGGAGCATGTCATCCAGTATGGTGCGCTTGCCTGTCAGGCTGGCTCGTGCAAAGTTATAGCGTTTCGGTGAAATGGCGAGCAAGGCAAATAATAATGCCACAAAGAATGAACCGGATGCCAATACGCCAAGCACTTTCACGTCCACAAATTTTAAATAGGCGGGTGCATCTTTGAAAGCCAGCAAACCAAAGAATGCGCCGAGTAATGTAGTCGAGAGTGTGATAATCTGTCGCGCGGCATCTTCCAATGTTTTGAGTGAACCTTGCTCCATTTCATCGAATAATTTATCCAGGCGCTCATCATCTGCTGAGAGCGGAGAAGACTCAGCAAAAATTTCATCTTTTGCAGATTTATTTTTTCGTTGCATCATCTGTCCCTTTCTCTGTGAATTTGAAATTTCCGCCACAAATACGGCAGGTCACTTTAAATTCTTCGACATTCTGACTCTCGCTCTGAGATACCCCAGCCTTCATCAGGCTGCCATTCAGCTTGCGTAGTTCGAGAAGGTCATAGCGATTTGGTTTTGAACAAAACGGGCAAATGGTATTAACAAAGGGTGGCATGTCTAACCTCTTAATTGTTTTTTAATAGTATAGATGTTAAGTGGAGTTCACACAAGGAAGGAAAATATAATGGAGAATTACCCGAGCACCTCTTCGGCGGCGCGCTGACCGGACTCGATAGCGCCTTCGATGAAGCCCATGCACTGCCGGGCGGTTTCGGTTCCGGCCCAGTGGATGCGTCCGACGGGTGCGCGCAGGGCGGGGCCGTGGACGCTGAGTGTGCCGGTTGGGAAGAGGGTGATGGGTGCACCTCCGCTGAACGTCTCGGCGCACCAGTCATTTTCCTGGTAGGCCAGGGGTTTGAGGGCTTCGTCGCCAAAATAACGGGCCAGGCGCTGGGTGACGATCTGTTGGCGTTCCTGGGGATCAATTTGGTGCCAGGTGCGCGCGAACTTGCCGCCCACAAAGGCCATCAGGCATGGGTTGGAGCCGTCCTCGTTGCATTGATCATAGGTGACCGAGATCGGACCGTCCCCGCTGGCGGCTTCGCCAGAAAAGCCGCGTTCACGCCAGAAGGCGCGTTCGTAGCGCACAAATATCTTGACAGCGCCGCCCATCGAGGAACGGTTCATGAGCTGGGTGCGCAGGTTGGGCAGGGCGGGTGAGAAATCGATGTGCGCGCCGAGCGGCAAGGGGATGGCGACGATCACGCGTTTGGCGCGGAAGCTTGTGCCATTGGCACAACTGACGCTGACGCCTTCGTCATCCTGCGCCACAGCTTTGACCGGGTGCCCAAGCAGCACGTTTTCCTCTCCGACTGCTTGCAGCAGTGCCAGCGCAATGGACTGCGCGCCGCCGGCGATGCGATCATGTTGGAAGCCGCCCTCGGTTGCGATCAGATTGTTCATGCTGCCGGCGGATTGAACATAAGCCAGCATGTGCAGCATGGAAAGGTCGCCGGATTCGGCGCCGAAGATGGTGCGCATGGCGGCGTCCATCGTGGCGCGCGCATCGGCGCTCCACATGAAGGTCCTGCGCACGGCGTCCAGGGTGGTGGCGTCCCATTTGGCGGCTTGTTTGTGGGTCCAGGGGGCGTTGATATCCAGGCGGTTGGCCCAGGCGTCGATAACCCAGATGGCGAGCTGGATCTGGATCAGTTTCCAGGGTGCCAGCCAGGGGATGGTGCCGCTGTAGGTGGAGGTGCGTCCGTTCAGTTCCAATATTTTCAGCCCGGTGTCGAAGGTTGGGAAGGTGCGCACGCCCAGTTCTTTCATCAGGGCATAGACCCGTAACTGGCTGGACCCAACCCATTCGCCGCCCCAGTCTATTTCTGCGCCGTCGAGTTTGGCGCTCCAGGTGCGTCCGCCCACTCGTTCGCGGGCTTCCAGCACAAGGACGGAGGCTCCTTTTTTCTTGAGTTCATAGGCTGCGGTCAACCCGGCCGCACCGGCACCGATCACGATATATTCTGCATCCAGCATGGGAAGTACCTCCGATTGGGATTTGTTTTTGATTTTAATACTATACATCCATTTTGGGTTTTGGGGTGTGCGAGCGGGGGTATATATTTTGGATTATGGGGGAGTTGCCTGATAAAGGCGAGTAGAACAGCCCAAGCCCGAACAAAGCACTCTTAACATGGGCTGTTGTAAAAATAAATCGCCCAACGCATTAAGCGCCAGGCGACAAGGTTCTTTTTTCCAGCAGGACAGGGTTGATTTCCGCCAATTGGTTTATATGTAGGCAAAGACATCCATTTTTACCGATTTGACAGGTTTGGCTTTGCTATGCAACAGCAGCCGCACTTTTTCAGTGGTCTCTTTGCTAAAAATTTCTTCGCCGCAGCGCTCACAGACCTGGGCCGGGATATTTTCTACAAGGACGGGTTTGCCGTCAATCTGAAAGACATCGTTAACCAATTCTTCACGAGCGCGGTCGGAACCGCAAACATGACATCTAAACATTCTTACCTCCGTTTCGAAAATTCAATCCATTCTTGTGGATCAGGCTCATACAAGGTGATGATTCTGACCATATCGGTCTCTGCATAAGATATTTGTAGGTGAAGGGGACGATTTATTTTGGTAAAACCCAATATCAGGCAACTGGGCGTGTATTTGTCTTCTGGATAGTTTTCAATAATTTGAGCGTTTTCAGCCATTTGACAAATTTCCTGCTCGGCAACGTTGCGTTCAGCCGCACGCCGCAAGGCATGGCGGGAGAACTCAAATTCTCCGTTTGCAAGTTGGCGGCAGATTTGGTCGAATGTTTTCATGTGCTCCCTTATTATACAACAAGCTCATTTACGAGGAGCTGTTTTTATTCAGTTTTGCAAGGTGACCTGGTTTTCACCCCATGAGCTGGTGAATATTTTCATATAATGGAGGAGTTGCCGATATATTGGTCAGAAGATTGCTTCGCCAAAAGGTGGCTCAAAATGACGGGTGCGCGTAGTTTTTCAGGAATAGGATTTGACGACGATAAATCAAATGGAGAGTTATATATGAAGACTTTGATGTTGAACGGCAGGGATGTGGCGGGGGATTTGCTGGATTTTACGCGGGAGTTGGTGCGGATTCAGAGTTATTCGGGTGAGGAGGAGCTGGTTGCGCGCTGTATTGCTGCCAAAATGGAGGCGCTTGGTTACGATGAGGTGCTGATCGACCGTTTTGGGAATGTGCTGGGGCGGATTGGCAATGGTGAGAAGCTGATCCTGTTTGATTCACATACGGATACCGTCAAAGTGGTTGACGAGGCTGATTGGGAGGTGCCGCCTTTCAGCGCGGAGGTTGTCGACGGTTTCCTGTGGGGGCGCGGCTCGGTTGATATGAAATCCGGGCTGGCAGCTTCGGTTTATGCCGCGGCGCTGGCACGCGATAGGGGATGGATCAGCGGGAAGACGATTTATGTGACCTGCACAGTCTATGAGGAATATTGTGATGGTGAGGGTCTGAAGCACATTCTGGAAGATCGTCCGCTGCGTCCGGATTATGCCATTATCTGTGAGCCGTCCTCGAATGTGATCGTGCGTGGGCACAAAGGCAAGGCTCAGTTACTGGTGAGGACGCGCGGGGTTTCGGCACATGGCTCAGCGCCTGAGAAGGGTGTCAACGCGATTTACGAGATGGCGCAGATTATTCAGCGGGTGGAACAAACCAACCTGAACCTGATGCAGCAAGCTGACAGCCGTGGCACGTTGGTGCTGTCGCAAATCTCCAGCACCAGTGTTTCGCTGAACGCAGTGCCATCAGCGTGTGAGATTTACCTCGACCGGCGCATGGTGCTGGGCGAGAGTGAGCAGACGATTCGGGCTGAGATGGATCAGATCATTGCCGGGAAAAATGCGAGCTGGGAAATTGGCACGCTGCGAACCACTTCCTGGACCGGTGAGAAGCTGGTCTATGAGCCGTTTCACCTGGCCTGGGAGATCAGCCTGAAGCATGAATTGGCGTGGGCGTTTGGGGCGGCTTATGAGGAGGTCTTTGGGCAGGCTCCGGACCGCTATGATTTCTGGGATTTCAGCACGAATGCTGTGGCACTCGTCAGCCTGGGTATCCCGACCATTGGTTTTGGTCCCGGTGAGTATAAACTGGCACACATGCGTAATGAAAGATGCGCGGTCAGCCAGATTGTTGATGCCTGTGCTTTTTACAGCAGTGCAATTGGTAAATTGTAGGCGGGACTGTTAAAGCGGAGTGGTGATTTGCAGATGCAGGCATCCGCAAATCACCACTTGCCCGGCAAACCAGGGGTCTTTTACACTTTATACAAATAGTTCGGTCAGCTCAAACTTCTCCACGTCCACCAGGCCCAGATCGGTCAGCTTGAGGTTGGGGATAACCGAGAGTGCCATGAAGCTGAGCGCCATGAAGGGGTCGTGCAGATCAGAGCCCAGCGCGGAGGCTGCCAGCGCGAGCTGGTCGTACTGTTCGCGCACGATTGCGATGGGTTTGTCGCTCATCAGGCCGGCGATGGGCAGCGGCATGCGTGCCATGACGCCGTCCGGACCCACGACCACCATGCCGCCCTGCATGCTGACGATCTCATGCACGGCCAGGCGCATGCTCTCATCATCCATGCCGGTCACCACAATGTTGTGATGATCGTGCGCCACGGTGCAGGCGATGGCACCGGCGCGTAAGCCCATGCCGTGGATGAAGCCCAGCCCAATCCGACCGGTCCCGAAGTGACGTTCGACCACGGCCAGTTTGGCCAGCCCACGCGTCGGGTCGGCCACTGCATAGCCGTCCTGGATCAGGGCGTCTTCGATGCGGTTTTCGGTGATGAGCTGGTTCGGGATCATACCGATCACGCGCAGCTTTGGACTGGTGGCCGGGATGCTGAAGTTGAGCGCGTTGAGTTGGACGTTGATCGTACCGCGCGTCTTGGTGTTGTGTTTGGGCTGTTCCCAGATTTCCATCTGTCCGTGTTGCGAGGCCAGGCGCCCACCGCGGTAGACCAGCTCGGGCTGCAAATTGCGCAGGTCCGAGAAGACCACCAGGTCGGCACGCTTGCCGGGCGCGATGGCGCCGCGGTCGTGCAGGCGGAAGTACTCGGCCGGGTTGAGCGTCCCGGCGCGGATGGCCTGGATGGGCGGCACGCCGTGGGCGATGGCGTAGCGGATCATGTGGTCGATTGAGCCCTGGTCCATCAGGTCGGCCGGGTGACGGTCATCGGTGCAGAGGCAGATGCGTGAGGCGAATTCGGGTTGGAAGAGACCCAGCAGCGGCTCCAGGTTGTGGGCGTTGGTGGCTTCGCGGATGAAGATGGTCATGCCCAGGCGCAGCTTGGCCAAACCCTCTTCGAGGTCGATGCACTCATGGTCCGAGGCCACCCCGGCGGCGCAGTAGGCGTTCAGTTCTCGCCCGCGGACACCCGGGGCGTGACCGTCGATGATCTTGCCTTTGAAAGCCTGGATTTTTTGCAGGATGCGCCGGTCGCCCTGGATCACGCCGGGGTAGTTCATGACTTCGCCCAGGCCGATGACCCAGTCGTTGCCGAGCAGGGTGGCCAGGTCGTAGAATTCGAGTTGTGAGCCGCTGGTTTCCATGTTGGTGGCGGGCACGCAGGAGGGCGCATCTACAAACATGCTGAGCGGGCCGTATTTGGCATCCTGCAGCATGAAGCGAATGCCTTCCAGCCCGAGCACATTGGCGATCTCGTGCGGGTCAGAGATGACGGTGGTGACGCCATGCGGCAGGACGACGCGCGCAAACTCTCGCGGCGGGACCATGGAGCTTTCGATGTGGACGTGCGCGTCGATAAAGCCGGGGCAGACGTAGCGTCCCTCCAGGTCGATGGTTTCTTTGGCCTGGTAGCCCTGGCCGACGGCGGCGATGGTTTCAGCGGCGATGGCGATGTCGGTCAGGTAGATTTCGCCGCTGTAGACGTTGACCAGGTTGGCGTTTTTGAGCAGAAGGTCGGCGGGTTGGTCACCTCGGGCGATGCGGATCAGTTCTTCAAGTTCCATGGTTTCAATTTCCTTTCTGCTATATGGGCAGGTTTTGGGATTGGGCGGGATGTTGATTCAGGAAGTTGTCATACAAATTGAATACACCGATGATACCACTCATGGCGAAAAACGTAAAAGGAGAGCATTTCGCTATAAGGAAGATTGTATCTGATTCGCATGAAGACCTGGCTTATTTTTGCAAATTGGTGGAAGATTCGGCTGGTTGGCGCGAATATTTTGTTTTGTGGGCTGCATGGCGTGCTAGAAAACTGCGCACGCTGCGCGTAAAAGGGGATGATCCACACCTGGGTGGCGTTCATCGCGCCGACCATGACATATTCCTCGTAAATATCCAGCGCAATATAGCCTTAAATCTCTCTTGCTTTTGCTTGTGAGTTCATGCTACACTCCTAAGTGAACTTGATTGGGGCGCGTTTTTTGGGTTGAAAGCTGCAGCTACCGATACGGGCCCAGGCGCACTTCACATACGCCTTCCCAGATTAGTAGCCGCCGGGCAGCCAAATAACGCAACGGGCTTGTTCTTTCAAGCGCCGAAAGACATCCCGTAGCGGCGACCGGCCAACCCAGACGCTCCAGCCCCGAATGCGTCCCCGGCGACGGTGTCACATCCAAGGATACCCATTCGCCGCGCCTCTTTCAAGTACATTCTAATAACGCTTACCGCGATGGTCGTTCCTTGCAAAATAATGGAGGAGCTTAAAATGCTATCACGTTTCACAAGTCCAAATTTAGCTACAAGGGTCATTTGGTCTTACGCAATTTACATTGCATTTGTGTTGATTTCTTTTGCGATGGGTTACTTTTTTCTGCCACGCGGGGCTCTTGTCAATACTCCCTGGACGGCACTTGGAGTTATGGCAACAAGCCCTGATACGCTCATCGGTCAATTTTTGGCTACGGCAGGATTTAATCTGGGATTTGTTTTATTGTTGGGTGTTGGGTTGAATTTACAAAGGGTAAATGGGTTTCCCACAGGTTATATTTTTGTCTTCAGTGCCGGAATTGTCAGTGGTCTTATTGCAGGAACAAACTCATTTGCATCTCAAGCAATTTCTCCCTACACTATAGAAGGTTGGCTTATTGCGTTACGAATTCAGCATATTGAGTTACTGGGATACACTTTCATCGTTGCATCTACAATTCCTGTAGGAATGTCAGATTACAGTAGTTGGTTGCCGTGGAAAGCCAAAGAACGAAAAATTCAAGGCTGGCGCGATATTCGATTTTCAAAGCAAGAAATCTTCGGTGTAATTTTCGGCTTATTTTTGATACTCATTGGTGCTTACAATGAAACTATCATTGCGTTTTGAGCAGTCTTGCCCCACCGCCACTAAACTCAAGCCGTTAGCCACCCTTTGAGTAAGAATGGATTATAGATGATGAATGTCAAATTCGTTGTATTGGTCATTCTAATACTCGTTTTGACTATGGGGTGTCAGAGTTCTATATCTGAAACACCCACGCCAAAATCTATTGCAATCATTTCCAATGCGCCAACTCATTACCCAACATTGACATTCACGCCAGGTTCATCATCGACTCCTTACCCCTCACCCAAACAATCAGAACTTATATCAAAAAGAAAACTAAACTGTTCATCACTTGGTATTTTTACAAAATGCGTTGACGATGTACTAAATATCGAATTCGAGTATCCAACAACTTGGGGCGAAATTGAAGCAGCGCTAAGAACCGGTGGGTATACAGGATATGCTTACGATTACTTTTTCGGCGGAAAAACGATAGGAGAGACAGAACCTCTTGTGGCTGGTGGGAGAAGTATAGATTTTTCCGAAGGTCGGGGTGGGCTGTCAACTGATTTTGCAGGCTACGGAAATTCTGGCATGCAAATCAAGGAAATCTGCGAACCCTTGCCGTTAGCCCGCTCGCGCATTGAATAGTGCAAGTTCAAAAGGAGAAAAAATATGAGCGCCGCTCAAATCCAACCACGAGAAAACGTATTCAAACGCATCTTATGGCTTTATGGATTGTACTCACTGTTGAATTTAGTTTCCTTCCTGTCTGGTTATAACCTTCTTCCTGAAGGATTCATGCGTGGCAGTCCGTATTCGGCGATTGGCTCATTTGTCGCTTCGGCAACGACATTTTGGGGACAATTTGGTCTCACTTTGCTTTTTAATCTCGGCACAGTTATTGTTGTGTGTATCCTGACGAATTTACAACAACTCAAAGGAATACCAATAGGCTATGTTGTTCCAATTGTACTGGGAATCGTTTCTGGCTTAATTTCTGGCACAAACTCCTTCGCTTCTTCTGACTTAAAACAATTCAATGCATGGGACGGTATGGCACTTGGCATGAGCATTGGAGGAGTTGAAATGCTTGCTTATGTGCTTGTGATTTCTGCCACGGCAAATATTGGTCTATATCAATATAAAAGTCTGTGGCAATGGCAAGGTGAAAAAATCCAAAACTTTCAAGATATACGATTATCGCCATCTGAAATATTTTGTCTTTGTTTGGGAATTTTTATGATTATTAATGCCGCATATCGAGAAACGGTAATGGCAATGAATCTATGAAAGAGTATTATTATTGCAAAAAGTGGGCACACAAAGCGTGCGGCGGATTTGTGGGATTCTGCGCGGTTTACAAGTAGTTTTCTAGCCTTGATTTTTTTTCTGCTCCAAAATAGAATCTACGCCCGCCCACAATCCGTAAATGCAAACTGGTGGGTGGCGTAACCAAGCGCACTAGTTAATTAATTTGGGAGTTCCAAAATGGCAAAACAAGACATACCCGAAGCCGAAGATGAAGTCAAGGGAGTTGCGATGATTTATGATGTTGGCGTGGCGTATGGCAAACGTAAAGTTTTGACTAAAGAATTATTGGCGAGTAGAATGGTCAGGTAGGTGTCTTACAACCCTGGACGCGCAACCAGATTTATCACCCGTACAGTTGCCTTTATTTTGGGGTCAGTCTTTAATTCGTTGGGCGGCATAGACTCGCCGGAACTACATAGATAAAACAGTCGAGCTGTTTTGTCAAAATTCATATAAGGATTCGAAAATGGCTGAGATGAAAACTAAAGTGAACGAAGCGAGCGTTGAAGAATTTTTGAGTAAAGTCGAAGACGAGCAAAAGCGCAAGGATTGCTTTGAGATCGTAAATATAATGAAGCTGGTGACAAAGGAAGAACCAAAAATGTGGGGACCTGCCATTATCGGATTTGGCTCTTATCATTACAAGTATGAAAGTGGGCGGGAAGGCGATATGCCGCAGATTGGATTCTCCCCTCGCAAACAGAACATTACGCTCTATATTGGGGTAGGCGACACTTCTGACAGCCCACTGCTCAAGAAACTTGGTAAATATACAACGGCCAAAGCTTGCTTATATATAAAGAAACTGGCAGATGTAGACCGGGATGTTTTGCAGGAACTGATCGCAGACTCATTTGAAAGAGCTCAATGATCTGGTCCGCTTTACGACATCTCATAAAATGATGCCCTGATCAGATTAAGTAGCGGCCGCAAAGGATTTTTCACGCAATTGCGAGCCACCCAACTCAGCTTGCGCCTGTTTGAAGCGCCAGTAACGTCTGCCGTAGAACTGACGCAATGGGTTTACAGAAACTTTGTCCTTCAAGGTTAGAAATGATGGGGTGGCGCCGGTCTATGTCAATAAAAACCAGACCTATTTGCGCCTGGCTTTGTTGGACAGTACCGAAAAAGTCCTGGTTTTCAGTGATCCTCTTTCGAAGGTCAATCCCTTCACCTGGAAACCAGGTGTGACAATTAATCAGACTGTCAGATTCTCATTTCCCCTAACTCCGAATGTGGCTTATCTGGCAATTGGATTGTTTTCCACGGCCTCAAACACCGACCCCGAGATCAAATTGGGGAATTCTGGCGTGCTTCCGAATAACTGGTTCCCGATCCAGGGGGCGCTGCAACCTTGAGTAATTTAGAAGTGGTGTGAAGTTATCTGAAGATTGATCAGGCGTACGCATAATTTTTTAGGTGCACAAATTTATTTTGCATGGCTCTCTGGGAATTGGCGTGATTAAAAACCCATTGGCCGCGGAAAACGCGGATAAAACCATGCCGTGCTGGAACCGGTATTACCATATTTTTTAGGTCATTTTTGCATTTTGTGTATGATTACGCTGGTACTAACTTCGATCCTCACGGAAAATCCTAAAGAACCAAATTGTGAAACAACAGGCAGTGGATTGTAGTATGATAGGAAAATTGATAAATTTTATTTGCATCAGGTTTGATGCAGGGAGAATATATGAAAAAGTTCCGTCCAGTTCATTGGTGGGTCAGCGCATATATAAAAACGGGAATAATTTAATTATGATGGCTGCCGTTTCACTGCGAGATATGGTTGATGAATTACAAATTGTCTCCTCTGATGAGATTCATGTCTACCTGAATAAGATTACGGGCAAGGTTCTTTCGGTCACAGATGATGATTTTGCAATCGTCGAATACGAGGATGAAAGTGGAATTTCTGAAACAGACGATGCTATGGGTGGCGATGATTTAGAAAAAGAATTTTTCAGTGAAGTAAAAAGAATTGCAGCGTTTGATGAAGATTATCTGGAAATTCCCTGCAAAATTGATATTAATGAGTATGAAATTATGGAAAGGTTTGGCCTTTCCTTTCCTGATAGAAGAATCGGCGATATGATTTTGGATAAAATTCGAGGATCAGGGGCGTTTCGCAGGTTCAAGGATACAATTTATGAATATGGGATTGAAAAAAAATGGTTCATATTCCTGGAAGAGGCTTACAAGGAAATTTCTATTGAATGGCTTGAGCGTCATGGTCTTACCTATGTAGATGATATGAATAGGGGAGCGCAAGGTATTTAGAGAACAATCCTTAATTTGATGGGTGCAGAAGATATGATGGATGGCATACGATGAAAAACACACCTATTGCAAGCAGGAAATCAATGAGGCCGTCAACCGTTTTAAAAGCGCAAATTAAGAAGCATGAGCTTATTGCAGACTTGATCGAGACGCGCAGAAATATCATGGATATTGTTTCATCTTTTTCACCAACTGAGCAAGATCAAGTCTTTTTGGGCATTTGGTCCATCAAGGATTTGTTAGCTCATTTAATAGGATGGCTTGAGGCAAATTGTGAAGCGGTGAAAGCCATACAGGAAGGCCAACTCCCAGAATTCTATGCATATAAAGATCGTGACTGGCAAACTTACAATGCGCGTCTCGTTTCGCAATATAAACTTGAAAGCATGGCAGCGCTTTTGTCAACGATGCAGGTATCCCACCAAAAGCTCATAGATTCAATTCAGGGCATGCCAGTTGAGGAATTCGAACAAGATTTTGGCGTGAGGTTCAAAGGTTATAAAGTTACCATCGCTCGCCTGCTGCAAGCTGAACTCAAAGATGAGAAGGTGCATTACGTTCAGATGGAAATGTTTAGAAATAAGGCAAATTAAAGGTGTAGATGGTTCAGCATGTTGTTCCGCCGCAGAGAGTCCACGTCTTTTGTGGGATTAATCCTTAATTCGTTTAGCGCTTGCCAATTGAGATGAATACATTTACTGGAGATTTCTAATGCTTGAATTTGGGTTGGTTATTTTGATTGGGTTAATCGGTGGGGTTGCGGTGGGTATCCAGTCGCCGATTGCGGGGGCTATGGGGCAAAAAATTGGTGGTACTGCAAGCAGCGTTATTATTCATTTAAGCGGTCTTATTCTCTCATTGATTTTGTTGGCTTTCAGGGGTGGAGAAAAAATTCGAGATTGGAATACTTTGCCCTGGTATATGTTAGGGGCGGGAATCTTTGGGTTGATCTTATATCAAACGATCAACGTGACTCTGCCACGTTTAGGTGCGACAACGATGTTGGCACTTATTATCATTGGGCAGCTGCTTACTGGCGTATTACTGGATACTTTTGGTTGGTTGGGCGTTACGGCTCGACCGATTGAGTTAACACGCATAATTGGGATTGTTGTTTTATTGATTGGCGGTTATTTGGTAATAAAATAATATGGTATTTTAGTAACCAGCAATAGTTTTAACAAATTATCCGCTTCGAAAAGTCATTCCCGATAGACATTGAGAAGATTGCCACGTACCCAAGTGCGGGTATGATATCGGGGAGAGCACCATCCTCCTAAAAACATAATTGGCGGGGCTGACTTGAGGGAAGATTGCCACGTCGCGGAGAGCACGCTCCTCGCAAGGACAATTACGGTGGGGTCACTTGCAATGACAGCATGTGTCATCTTCTCTGCGAGTACGGCCTGGCGGTGTGTGCGAATCTTGTAATCACTTCTTTTTACCGGGCTGCGGTTTTTCATAACACTTGGGGTAGATGCACCTTTTAGCATCACCGCACAGAGTCCCAGTCGTTTATGGAATTAATCCATAATTCGTGTGGCGCTTTATCCATATCAAAGGTAAGGAAAAATCTACGATCATGAATCGAAGTCATATCAAACCAATTATTCAAGTCTTAATTGCTGCCCTTTTGTTTGGCGCAAGCGCGCCTTTGGCAAAATTACTTTTGGGTGAAGTAATGCCGATTCCGCTTGCCGCTTTTTTGTATCTTGGCAGTGGAATCGGTTTACTTGGCGTAAAACTATTCCAGCGTATCACCGAACAAGGCTTGGAAAGCGAAGCGCAAATTAAGAAGCCTGATTATTTATGGTTAGTGGGAGCAATTATTGCTGGTGGTGTTGCCGCTCCAATTACTTTGCTTTTTAGTTTACAAAATACGCCTGCCGCAACAGCCTCTTTACTCCTGAGTTTTGAAGGTGTGGCGACAACTCTTATTGCGTTTTTCGCTTTCAAAGAATCAATCAGTCGTCGGGCGTGGTGGGCAATTGCGCTAATTACGCTTGCAAGTATTTTTCTTTCAGTAAATCTTAATGCAGAGTGGGGGTTTTCCTGGGGGGCATTGGGCATTATTGCCGCATGTGTCCTTTGGGGAATCGATAATAACTTTACTCGTAATATCGCTGCTAAAGACCCTTTGATGATTGTCACGATCAAAGGATTGGGAGCGGGTAGTTTTTCGCTGGGAATGGCGTTGATTTTTGGCAATAAAATTCCAGCCTGGGAAATTATTTTAGGCGCATTGGTAATAGGAAGTTTAAGTTATGGAGCGAGCATTGTATTATTTATTCATGCCATGCGTGGTCTTGGGGCGGCTCGTACAAGCGCCTTATTTAGTTCAGCGCCACTGGCGGGCATAATATTATCGTTTTTTCTGTTTCGGGAATTTCCAAGTTGGATGTTTGTTGCTGCCTTTCTTCTCATGGTTGTTGGCATGCTGTTTTTAATGAGTGAGGACCACGAACACGATCATATGCATGAAATGACGATTCACGAACATGCACACGTGCACAATGACGGTCATCACGAGCATGACCACGAAGACGGAACTACCAAAAAACATTCGCACATTCACACCCATCCTAAATTGGCGCACGAACACGATCACCTGCCTGATTTACATCATTGGCATAATCATTCAAAGTCTTAAAAGACAGGGTTTTCTCTGAGTTATTTCGCGCAGGTTATTCGGCATTAAATTCCAAATGACTGGCGGGTGAGGGTCTCGGAAGTGCGGTTTAATTCAACTCAGATAAATGCGGCGGCGTATAGTTGCCTCATGTAGAATTTCGTTATTACTGCCGTACAGAGTTCATGTTTTGCGGGATCAGTTCTGGATAAATTGAGGGAGAAGGTGAATCTTGATCGTAGATACGAAAGGAAAACGCTTGTGCTTGCAAAAGTTCAAAAATGGGGTAATTGCCTCGGGCCTTGAAAACGATTCTGTCGTGGAGGTTGCGCTGGTTGATGGTCAGATCGTGATCAAACTGATTGCTGTGCCTACCTGGACACTGGATCCATTATTGTCTGGTGTAAATAATGATAATCTACAGCATGAAACAGATACTGGTCATGCTGTAGGAAATGAAGTTTGGTAAAATGAATGCAACCATTCCGAAGCGTGGTGGCATAGTTTAAATATCTTTCACTCCTCAGGTGGAGCATGAGCAGTTAGGACGACGCCCGGGATTAGATTTATCGCCAGAAACATATAACGCAAAAGTTGGGTTGGCGATTTTATGCCCAATTACCAGCCAAATCAAAAATTATCCCTTTGAAGTTCTGTTACCAGAGGGTTTGAAAATCGGGGGTGCAATTTTATCTGATCAGGTAAAAAGTTTTGATTGGAAAATACGGGAAGCAGAATTTATTTGTAAGTTACCCACTTCAACAGTTGATGAAGTTTTGCAAAAACTTGGTACTTTGATCGGTTAATTAATATTAGAAGGCGCTTGCGCGGTTATAAAATGTCCGCCAGCGAACCGATTCGTGTTTACCGATAAGGCCTGCCACTGGGCACGCCCCTTGTATAGAGAATGAGAGTCAATAAAATTCATGTCAAAACGTGGTGAAGTACTTGTAGCGTTAGTCAATAAGAAATTGGATTTTGCCATTTTGCTTGAGCAACTTTGGTATAGAATTCCTGTAAGTAGTGTTGAAAAGTGGATTAAGGAGCGATGGTCTCCAAAATGGTTGGCATTTTATCAAACAAAGGCTTTCGGCGCAGAGCAACACGCCATAAATTATTTTGCAGAAGTTCTTGAAATTCGTGAAGTTAGTCTCTGGCAATTGTTCCCCGATGAGCCACACGATGAGAAGGGAAATAGTCGGTATTATCAAATTTTCTTGAAGTCTGTTCAAACATTACCACAGCCAATATATAGCCGAAGGTATCGCAGGATTATTTTCATTCCAACGACTTGGGAAAAAATTGTAAGCGCAAGTGAGATAAACGACTTGTATGATGAAAGTTCACTGGAAGATAAATTGTGGGCAGAGTTCAAACGACATAATATTCCAGCAGAAAGGCAAGAGTTTGTTGTTGCCAGAAAAAACAACTATGCGTTGGATTTTGCAGTATATTGTGCCAAAGGCAACATTAACCTAGAAACAGACGGCGATTTTTGGCACGCTAATCCCGAAAAAGCAGAGCAGGATAATTTGCGTGACCATGATTTGAGCACAGCAGGATGGAAGATTTTACGTTTTAGTGAAAATCAAATTCAAGAGCAAGCCGCAAATTATTGCGTAGAAACCATTTCTGAAAATATCAACAAACTCGGCGGAGTTGATGAAGGCAAAGTCATCCCACGAAAAATAAATCTTGATAAGGGTTCCTATCAGCCATCGTTGTTTGACCGTCAGTAAAAAGCAAGTGGGTCGTGTAAATCAAAAGCGGGGCATTGTATTGACATAGCATATACAATTTGCTATACTTTGTTTTGATGAATGTCAAATACTCACTCCACAATATTGCTTTTGAATGGGATAGCCAAAAAGCAGTTACTAACCTTCGCAAACACAGCATAACTTTTGAGTTGGCTTGTGAAGCATTTTTTGACCCATTTATCTGAAATGATCGACGGGGAACTACGAGAAGCCATTATGGGGTTGAACACAACCTGGCAGTTGTTGTATGTGGTTTATGTTTTGCGTGACGATATTATTCGTATTGTTTCCGCCCGATTGGTAACAAATGCAGAAAGAGAAACCTATGAAAATCAATAAACTTGTTCAACGTTTGCAAAAAGACCGCCCAATGACCATGGTCAGTATTCGTATTCCTGATGATGTCATTGATGACCTTAAACGGGTTGCACCCATGCTCGGTTTTTCGGGCTACCAGGCGTTAATAAAAGCATATATCGGTCAGGGGTTGCGTTCCGATCTTGAACGCCTTGAAGGTGGCGTAGAACTTTCGGCATTATTAGAAAGTTTGCGCAAAAAAGGTGTAAATGACGAGATTCTTTCGTCTGCAATGGCAGAAATTCACAGTTCGGGGTATGTTGCTTAAGGCTTGAGGGTGGGTAAAAATCGCTTTGTCACAGGTTCGCGGGGCTAACCCATAGGGCGCAAATATCGCGAGCCCCTGCTGATGACTTGAAAGCCCTCCGGGCTGTTGACCGGGTCGGCTTGTGACTGTTGCAGCCTATGGGTCAGCCTGCCGAAACCCTACCTGAAAAATGATTAATCTGGCGGTGATTCTGTCCAAGCTGTTGCTGATGAATGCAGAATTTTGATTAGGGATCTATAAATTATTGGTCAAAATTAATTCATGCTCTTTTAGGATTATAAAAATATGAAAAAAAAGGTTAATTCCTCAACTAACTGCCGCAATTTTGGAAGTAGTTGACAACCAACTGCGTGATTTGAATCCGCCCGAAACGAAAGAAACTTATGACCGCTTGGTCTCAAGCGGTATTTCAGATAAAGAAGCGCAACGTTTAATAGGGATTGTGCTTTCTGACGAAATGGTCCAGATGTTGGAAGCTAAAAAATTCTTTAACCCGGAAAGATACAGTGGTAATTTGCGTAAGTTACCAAAACTTCCCTGGGAGTAGTTTTGGCTAGCAGCTGCATAAAAAACCCTGACAGCCCATGTGGTGGGCAAGGTCGGAGACGGTTCGAGCTTGGGCGAGACCGTGCTAAATTGTTTTTTCAACCCGACAGGCGGACGCTTTTGGTGCATGAATATTGCAACAAAATATCTGGAGAGAATATGTTTATTGATATAGAAACGAAGCGCCTGGTATTAAAGTGCATTGATCAAAGTGATAGGGATTTCATTTTTGAAGAGTATCAGAATGATTTTATTACCCGGTTTCAATATGATGAAGAACCTATGACAGATATCAAAGAAGCGGATGATTTAATAAAATTTTATAATATGAAGGAACCGAGAAATCAAAATAGGTGGGTGATCATTGAAAAAAATGGGAAAAATAAAATAGGTTCTTGTGGGTTTCACCTTTGGGATAAAGAAAGGAATGAGGTAGAAATCGGTTTTGAACTGATGGAAAAGCATAATGGGAAAGGATACATGACAGAGGCCGTTGAGGCTATTATTGAATTTGCAAAAATTCAAATGGGGGTCGAAACAATAAAAGCATTTGTGTATGTAGAGAATGATAAATGTAAGCGGCTTGTCGAAAGATTTGGATTCAAAAAAATAGATAAGGAAGAATGTATATTCAGAGGGGAGATATATTTACATGATATCTATGAGAAGAATCTGAATGGTTAATGTTAGTGACTATTCGGACAGCCTCGAATCAAGTTTTACTTGTCAAAATTGATAGTATTCACTATTTCGTTACCTTCATCTCCCATGGGAATTAACTCCACTACCCATTCTTTGTGAGTGAGGAAAATAAATTCACCAGGACTCATGAAATTCTTTGACAAGACCTTGATCCCAATGTTTTGGCGGTTTTCAAAGTTTACTAATTGCCAATCTGTGCCATCTTGATAATTATTTTCGTATAACCATGACTTCAAGGCAAGATTTTTCGGATTTGAGAAAACCTGAATGGAGAATCCTGGAGAAATAATATCCTTCAATTTCATGTTTTTATCAATAAATTGGATAGTTACCACTGCTTGCGGTTCTTGATTGTCAATGCTAGTGTTATTAATTTCATAATAATCAGGATATTTGAGGGAAAAGCTGTAAATGTCGTTTTTGTAAATTTGCCAGGTGGCTGTATCTATCGAAGAAATAGGCGCGCTTTCCATGACTAAACTCTCTGGAACTTTTCCGTTTACACTCTCTGGTTCGGTATCCAAAGGAATATTTGAATTCGTAATCTTTTCTTCACCCGAAGAAGAGAGAGTATTGGTGCCTGTTTCTTGTGCAGGCAAACAACTGGTTAATGGTAACGTTATAACAATAGCTAAAAATACTAAATATTTGAAGAAATTATAAGTTGACATGATGCCTCCCCTTTGAGGTATATTGAAAAAAACAGATGTGCCAGCCTAATTTCATTCTGATTTGAATGTTATTGGCGTTTTTGAAAATATCAACTTGGCGCCAATAACATCCATCAAATCAAATTGTACTTAATAACAGAAGGAGGTACAAAGCACACCAATATTGGAACTTGTAAACCGTGGTCCATAAAAAGTATATGTACCGACCGTTCCTCCGCTAACCACAGAATTGACGTAGCCTCCACTATTTGGTGCGAAATTTTTTATCCAGGGTCCGCCGCTGCTGCCAAATGTCATATTACACCCCATACCAAGAATATCAACCCCTCCTACGAAAGTTTCAGCTGCGCAGGTGTATGAATAAACCCCACTAGCCAGGTTGGATGGGTATCCTTCAGTGGTCACATTTTGAATTGCGGAAAAGTTTTGTGATCTACCCAGCGAGCCAGTATAATCAGCCACTTCATAGCCGTATGAGTCTGTTTGAAGCTGGATCACTGCCACATCAGCTTTTATGAGTGTACCAGAAGCGCTCATCCAACTTGTGAGTACCTTGGCATTATACCAACCAAATACTCCATATGGCCCCATGCCATTTCGGTACGCAGGGACAAATGCCCAACCTGTCATCCATTTGTTGTGCACTGTATCGTAGACACAGTGGGCAGCCGTAACAATTGTATATGATGATATAACAGCTGCCGTACAATATCCACCACCAGTTATGTATAGCCTGCCTACAGTTGCATATGGGTAATACTTCCACATATTTGCGTAATAATTAGTGTAGTAGCCTGTGAACACAGCCTTCGTGCCATAGTCATCAAATGTCATGGGAAAATTAAATGTGTCTTTCGTATCCTTCCACGCTGCTGGATAAGTTTTTTTCGCAAACTGGTTTGCTGCTGGATTAGGCAATATTCCACTCGTGAATTCAGGGATTCCCTGCCCCTCAAGACTTATTTCCGTAGAAACAGATGCAGCAATATCAGAAGGAAATGGCAATGGCTTTGCAGCTTCAAGACGATTTTTTGTCCAATACTTTACTGTAGCCTGTGACTCTGCTTTGGTAGCCGTAATTGTTACTGTTTTTCCATCTGGAGAGAAGGTTTCTGGGTGCGGATATTTTTGTAGAGAATCAAACCCACCTGTGGTGGTTTCTCTTGCAGAAACATTAGCTGTGCTAATTGATAAAGCCATTACTAATGTGAAAACAAACATAATTTGCAAAAATCTTTTCATTATTTCCTCCATGTATGTTACTTATATCCCAATTGAAAAAAACGAAAAAATATTTTTACTCTTTTGCTAGTGTAGTGTATGATTGAAAGGTCACCTCCCATTATTTTTACTATATATTCAAGATTTATCGGTTTGCAAATAACGAACCAATTGTTGTTGACAGGTTGGTCGAACAGTGTGCCAGAATTGGAGAAATTCACGCTACCAAGGTTGGTTTTAACCAGCAAATGTTTATGCTTGGTCTGGCATGTCAATATCCACACGTAAACCAGCCATCCCAATTGTCTGGACGTGGGTCTATCATGTTCGCTCATTTAGCACCGATGTCAAACAAAAAGTCCTCCTTTTTTGTGTAACAACGCTCATTCGGCGTGGATCAACTATTTTGTGGATTGTGAAATACAAATTTGTATTGGTTCGCTTGCGCAACACTGCAAATTTATGTGAAGTCCTCTGGCACTCGTGGACGTCGCGCAAACATTGTGCAAAATAACTCCAATCGCTGCACCTTTGCCCATAGGAAAAATCTGAGGACGAAAGGAATGAGATGGTCCATGCAACGAAAGCGCTAAGAATTGGTTCGCTAAGATCTAAATTACCAAAAGAGTTCTTCGGCAACCAATTTGCACCTATAAATATATTAATTATCCGTCTTTTTTTTGGTAGAAACGCCCGTTTTTGTTTTTAAGCCCAATAAAAGTGAACTCTAAAGCTATGAAACATTTTTAACTAAAATATACTTTATCTCAAAATAATTACATTGTCAATAGATTCAGCTTAGCAAAATTTTAGAATTCTGTTTTCACCATTAGCTTATATTCACTGATGAAAATGTTAGTTTTTGGGAAGTACAGCAATGTGTCTTCTGATTGGAAAAACATTACGCTCTGAAATTGAATAGGGGGGCTGGCGGGGTAACTGCTGTTGAAATCTGGATTTCTGAATTTACCATATTGACACGCGTCTCATCTGGTTGTAGAATTACTTTGTAAGTATAATGGACTAACAAAGCCAAGATCAGATTTCACTGTGAGTGTGATGGAAAAAGCTACCCGGCAATTTTCAAAGGACCGTAACAAAAGCCTGATTTTAAAGACGATCTATACGGGGGGAGAGATCAGCCGGGCGGACCTGGCGCGTGCCACCGATTTGACGCGCACGACTGTTTCCAGTATTGTCTCTGAATTAATTAAAGATGGTTTGGTGTTGGAAACTGGCATGGGCGTCTCGGATGGAGGCAAACCGCCGGTTATTTTGCAATTTGACAGCCATGGACGCCATCTGATCGGGATTGACCTGGGCAGCAATCACTTGATGGGTGGGGTGATGGACTTGCGCGGGAATATGCTGTATCGCTGTGAACTGCCGATGCAGGATCAGGATGGCGAGGCGGCCGTGGCGCTGGTGGTGGAACTGGTGGGCCAGCTGTTGGCAGCCACCGATCAGCCCATCCTTGGGATTGGAAT
This sequence comes from uncultured Anaerolinea sp., assembly GCA_964462245.1. Lineage (GTDB taxonomy): Bacteria > Chloroflexota > Anaerolineae > Anaerolineales > Villigracilaceae > UBA5195. Next base: position 16,963 of record CAYWXS010000062.1, on the reverse strand, counting down.
TGGCACGCCGGGTCTGATCGATGCCCCGCGCGGAATTATCCGCCAGGCGATTAACATGCAGTGGCGTGATTTGCCCTTGGGTGACATTCTGACCCAGCGCTACCAGCTGCCGTGTTATTTATCGAATGACTCGCACGCGGCGGCAGTCGGCGAATACCTGTTTGGCGCGCGCCAATCGAACAAAAAACACATGGTTGTAATCAAGGCCGGGCGCGGAATCAGCGCCGGGATAATCCTGGATGGACAACTTTTTGTGGGCGAAAGTTCGTTTGCCGGTGAGCTGGGGCACGTGACCGCGCTAGAAGGCGGCGAGCTGTGTCCGTGCGGCAACCGCGGCTGCCTGGAAACATTGGTGAGCACGCTGGTCCTGGTGCGCACCGCCCGCGAGCTTTCGTGGACCAACCCCAACTCATCCATCCACCAATTCGCGAGCAGCCTGCAAGGGATCACAACCGATATGGCCTACCTGGCTTATGCGGCAGGTGACCCGGATTTGCAGAATAAAATGCTGGAAATGGCCCATTATTTGGGCGTGGTGATTGCCAGTATTGTTGGCCTATTAAATGTAGAGAGCATCCTGATTGGCGGCAGTCTGGCCCAACTTGGGCAGCCATTTCTGGAAGCCATTCGCCAGGAATTCTTGCGACATATCAACCCCCTCATGACCGTCAACAGCCAGATCGAGATGTGTTCGCTCGGCAAAGATATCGTCATCAAGGGTGCCGCCGCATTATTATTAACCAAGGAATTGGGACTTGTCTGAAATGGATTATCAACCCGGAAAAAATATGCAGCAATATCTTCAAGCCATCCAGTCGCTGCAAACGCGCGTGATGGCTAGCCAGCAGGATAAGCTGCTGCTGGCAGCCAGCCGCATGGCGGACAGTGTTCAGGCGGGCGGGCGGATCTTTTTGTTTGGGACCGGACATTCGCATATCCTGGCCGAAGAAGCTTTTTACCGGGCCGGAGGACTTGCGGCGGCTACACCGATTTTCTCGTCGGCTTTGATGCTGCATGAGGATGCCCATCTGAGCAGCCGCTTGGAGCGCACGCCGGGCGTGGCGGCTGGCTTATTGGATCGCTACCGTCCACAGACGGGTGAGATGTTGTTTGTCTATTCCAACAGCGGCGTGAATGCCTTGCCGGTTGAGATGGCCCTGGATGCCAAAGCGCGCGGTTTGTTCGTGGTTTCGGTCAGCGCGCTGGCGTATGCAATGGTCGCGCCCCAGTCTGCGCTGGGTGTCCGCCTGGATCAGGTGGCGGACCTGGCATTGGATAACGGCGGCCTGCCGGGTGACGGATTGTTGGAATTGGAAAATAGTGAATGGCGTGTGGGACCGAGTTCCACCATTTTGGGTGCCTTGTTGTGGAACAGCCTGGTGGTCGAGTGCCTGGCTGTGCTGCAATCGCGCGGCGTGAGCAGCGAGAAGCTGCCCATTTTCGCAAGTCTGAATATGCAGGGTGCGGCCGCGCATAACCAGGCACTTCTGGATGAGTGGCGCAAGATCAACCCGCATTTATAGCGTTAAAGCCAGTTTGGACTGGCAATTTACTGAAAGGTGGTGATGTCTCGAAACAAAATGTGCTGAACGTGATAGACTTGGTTTGTTCGACAACAATCCCCAATTTTTTTTACTCTGCAAGAAGGAGAAGTTTAAAAAATGCGTAAGTCAATGTTTTTTGTAAGTTTGCTCGTCGTTCTGTCCATGCTGCTGGCAAGCTGCGGCAGTCCCGCGCCCGCCACTGAAGCCCCTGAGGCAGCCACTGCCGCACCGGCCGCTGTCGCGACCGAGGTTCCGGCTGCACCGGCTGCGACCGAAGTCCCGGCTGCGCCTGCTGCTGAGAAAGTGACCATCACGATTGAAAGCTGGCGTAATGATGACCTGTCCATCTGGCAGGATTCGATCATCCCCGCTTTCGAAGCCAAGAACCCCAATATCCATGTGGTCTTTGCCCCCAGCGCCCCCGCCGAATATAACGGTGTTTTGAATACCAAGCTCGAAGGTGGCACAGCCGGCGATTTGATTACCTGCCGTCCATTCGATGCCTCCCTGAGCCTGTTCCAGAAGGGTTACCTGGCTGGACTGAACGACCTGAAGGGTTTGGAAAACTTTGGTGATGTTGCCAAGTCGGCCTGGATTACAGACGATGGCGCTACCGTTTTCTGCGTCCCGATGGCCTCCGTTATCCACGGTTTCTTCTATAACAAGGATATGTTCGACAAGTACAAGATTGCCGAACCCACCACCCGCGAAGAGTTCTTTGCTGCTCTGAAGACCCTCAAGGATGCCGGCGAGACCGCGATTGTAATGGGCTCCGCTGATCAGTGGGAAGCCGCCACGATGGGCTTCCAGAATATTGGACCAAATTACTGGATGGGTGAAGAAGGCCGTAAGGCTCTCATCGCCGGAACCGGTAAATACACCGATCCTGCCTACGTTCAGACCTGGACCGACCTGAAGGACTGGTCTGCCTATATGCCCGAAGGCTACCAGGCTGTCAAGTATCCTGATTCACAGAGCCTCTTCACCCTCGGTAAGGGCGCCATTTACCCAACCGGTTCCTGGGAAATCAGCCAGTTCGAAAAAGATGCCAGCTTCAAGCTCGGTATCTTCCCGCCCTATGTTCAAAAAGCCGGTGACACCTGCTACATCAGCGACCACACCGACATCGCCATGGGCATGAACGCAGCCTCCAAGAACCCGGCTGAAACCAAGATCTTCCTGGAATGGATGACCTCACAGGAATTTGCTGAACTGTACAGCAATGCTCTGCCTGGCTTCTTCACCCTCTCCAACTACAAGATCACCCTCAAGGACCCGATCGCCAACGAGTTCCTCGGCTGGCGCCAGACCTGCAAGTCCACCATTCGTGACTCCTACCAGATCCTCTCCCGCGGTGAACCCAACCTCGAGAACGAACTCTGGCGTGTCAGCGCGGCTGTGCTCAACGGCACTCTCTCCCCCGAACAAGCTGCCAAGGAAGTTCAAGACGGCCTGGACAAGTGGTACAAGAAACCCTAATTTAGTGTGATTGTTTTCCCTGGTGGTCCACGCTCGTGTTATGAGCTGTGGACCACCAGGCTCCATTTTCCCGGATTGGAGGCAGCATGTACGAACGTAAAAAATTCCCGAGTTATATCATTGTTTTTCTAGCACCGGCAGTCATCATCTATTCCATTTTCATGGTTTACCCTTTGATAAATTCGCTCAGGATGAGTTTCTTCACCGTCAACGCGGAGCACCAGGAAGTTTTTGCCGGGTTGGGAAATTACATAAAATTATTTACAAATACAAATTTCGCGCCACGTTTTTGGGGTGCGTTAAAAAATAACTTTGCCTTTTTCGCCATCCACATGCTGGTGCAAAATTCAATTGCACTGGTGCTGGCGGCTTTGATTTCCAATGACAGACGGCGCGGCGCCACTTTCTACCGCACCGTTTATTTTATGCCGACCGTGCTTTCGGTGGTGATCATTGGCTTTATATGGAACCTGATCCTGAACCCGCTCTGGGGCGTCAGTAAAACCATTCTGGGGATTTTCCAACTAGGTTTTCTATTCAAACCCTGGCTGGGACTGGCTTCCACTGCGCTGCCGACCGTTGCGCTGATCTCGGTCTGGCAGTTTATCGGCATCCCGATGATCCTGTTCTATGCGGCCTTGATTGCCATTCCAGATGAACTGCTGGAAGCTGCCACGGTGGACGGCGCGACCGGTTGGGAAGTGTTTTGGGGGATTAAATTTCCTCTGATCCTGCCGTCGGTTGGAATTGTTTCGATCCTGACCTTTGTCGGAAACTTCAACGCTTTCGACCTGATCTATACCATGAAGGGTGCCAACGCTGGTCCGGATTTTGCGACCGACCTGATGGGCACCTTCTTCTACCGCACCTTTTTTGGACAACAACTGCAGTTGGGTGATGCCTCGATGGGCTCGACTGTGGCAGCCATGATGTTCCTGATCATTCTGACCGGCGTGCTTTTGTATACCTTTGTCTGGCAGCGCCGTGTCAAGTCGATCGAGATGTGAGGCCAGTATGCAACCCACAAAACAGTACAAGCAGAGTGAATCGACCGGTTACCGGCTGCGCAAGTTCCTGGATGCCGCCATCCCACAGGTAATCCTGGCAATTTACACAATCATTGCGCTCTTCCCCATTTTTATGATTGTGATTAACTCATTCAAGGGCAAAAAATACATCTTCGGGTCGCCTTTTGCGCTGCCGAATGCGAAGACGTTTGATTTGATTGGTTACAAAACGGTGCTCGAACGTTCGCACTTCGACACCTATTTTATGAACAGTTTAATCGTGACGGTTTCGGCGCTGCTGCTGACGCTTTTGATCGGTGCCATGGCGGCTTTTGCGCTTTCAGAATATGAGTTCAAGGGTAACACGGCCCTGGCGCTGTATCTGTCGCTCGGCATTATGATCCCCATTCGCTTGGGCACTGTCGGTATTTTGCAACTGATGGTCGGCTTAAATCTGGTTAATACCCTGCTCGGTTTGATCCTGGTCTATATCGCCCAGTCTCTGCCGATGACCATTTTTATTCTCAGTTCCTTCATGCGCCAGGTGCCAAAAGAGTTGAAAGACGCGGCCCGGATTGACGGCGCCAATGAATACCGAATCTTTGGGCTGGTGATTCCGCTCGTGCGCCCGGCAATTGGCGCGATTGGGATATTTACCATGATCCCGATCTGGAACGACCTCTGGTTTCCATTGATCCTGGCGCCGGGTGCCAAAACGGCGACCGTCACGCTGGGTGTGCAGCAGTTCCTGGGTCAATTCGTCAGCGATTGGAATGCAGTTCTGGCTTCGCTGACCCTGGCCATGGTTCCGATTTTGATCATTTATCTTATCTTCTCGCGCCAGATGATTCGCAGTATTACGGCTGGGGCACTTAAATAACTTTTTGATTTTAGGAGGCTGGCATGAAAGTTGGTATCGTTGGGGTCGGATTCATGGGCTCCATCCATGCGGCTGGCTGGGCAGAGACCGGCGCCGAGCTGATCGGGTTTGTTGCCGAAACGGTTGAAGAAGCTGCCGGGTTGGCGCAACAATACAACGTCAAAATATACCCGGACCTGGCCGCCATGCTGCCGGATGTGGATGTGGTCGATCTGTGCACCCCCACGCACCTGCACCGCGATATGACCCTGCAGGCGGCGGCGGCTGGAAAAGATATTGTGTGTGAGAAGCCATTGGCACGTACCAGCCAGCAAGCACTGGAGATGATCCAGGCCTGTCGCAAGGCGGGCGTGCAGCTTTTGGTGGCGCATGTGGTGCGCTTCTTCAATCAATACGCACTCGCCAAGGCCAGCGTGGCATACGGTGAGATTGGTAAGCCGGGTGTTATTCGCCTCAGCCGCGGCAGTTTTCGTCCCAAAAAGCCAACCGGGAACTGGCTGGTAGACGAAGTAAAATCGGGCGGGATTTTGATGGATTTAATGATCCACGATTATGATTATGCACGCTGGATTGCGGGGGATGTGGAAAGCGTGTTCGCTAAAAAAGTTACCAGTGGGCATCCGGATGCGCCGATCGATTACGGGCTGGTGATTTTGAAGCATCGCAGTGGTGCGCTCTCGCACATTGCCGGGGCCTGGGCTTACCCGCCGCCGACATTTCGCACGCATATCGAGATCGCAGGGGATGCCGGTCTGATTGAATTTGACTCGGCGGATAGTGCGCCTATCCTGAACCTGATTGCCAGTGGCAGTGCAGATGCGCCGGATGTGGGGTTGCCTTCCAGTCCGGTATCTGAAAGCCCATACACGACCCAATTAAAAGAATTTTATGCTGTGCTGCGTGGCGAAAAAGAGCCGCGCGTCCTGGCCGAAGACGGAATGGCGTCGGTCCAGATTGCCGAGGCGGCGCTTGAATCGGCTGCCAGTGGCAAGGCCGTCCTATTGGCGAATCTCGCGGAGGTGCTGTGATGAAGATCGGAATTCTGAGTTTTGCCCACCATCACGCGGAAGCCTATATTGCCAACTTGCGTGCCATTCCTGGCGTGGAGGTCTGTGGCGTGGCCGATGAAGACCCGCAGCGCGGAGCGCGTTTTGCCCAGGCTTTCGGCGTGCCATTCTTCCCCAATTACGAAGCCTTGCTGGCCAGTAAACCGGATGGCGTGATTATTTGTTCTGAGAACACCCGGCATTTGCCACTGGTTCAGATGGCGGCTTCGTCGGGTGTCAATATTTTGTGTGAAAAACCGCTGGCGACCAGCCTGGCGGATGCGCGCGCGGTGGTGGATGTGTGTGAGCGCGCTGGGGTCTTGTTGATGACGGCTTTCCCGATGCGCTATAGCACACCCCTGCAAGAAGTGAAGGCCCGCCTGGATTCGGGTGAGCTGGGGCAGGTTTATTGTTTCAACGCCACCAACCAGGGTGAGCTGCCGACCAAGCACCGCGGCTGGTTTGTCGATCCCAATTTATCGGGCGGCGGCGCTTTGATGGATCATACCGTGCACCTGGTGGATATCATGCGCTGGTATGTGGGCAGCGAAGCCGCGGAAGTGTATGCCCAGTCTAATAAAATCTTCCATGCCAACGAGGTGGAAGTGGAGACCGGCGGGCTGGAGATGATCACCTTCCAGAACGGTGTCTTTGCCAGTATCGATGCCTCGTGGTGTCGTCCGCAGTACTGGCCCACCTGGGGCGGTTTGACCTTTGAAATGGTGACCGAGCGCGGGGCGGTGATTGTGGATGGCTTTAAGCAGAATATCACGGTTTACAGTCACGCCAACCAGAGACCGGTCTGGCAGTATTGGGGCTCGGATATGAACCAGGCCATGGTGGCAGAGTTTATCGCTGCCATGCGTGAAGGCCGCCAGCCGGGGGTGACCGGGGTGGATGGGCTGCGGGCAGTCGAAGTGACGTTGGCAGCTTACGAATCAGTACGCACCGGGCAGCCGGTCAAGTTATAGTTTTTACCTGGATAAACACGACCCATTCCGGATGATAGCGGGGTGGGTCGTTTATTTTTGTCAGATTGCTACAAAAAAACCTGTTCTTGTGTCGCTTCTGGCATTACAATAGAGCAGGAATTAAGATTGTTGGTCGAATCTGTGCTGCTTTTGGAAAATTATATAAAACAGGATGGTGGAAGCATGGAATACAAGTTATTGATTGATGGTCAGTGGGTAAACGGTGGCAGTTTGATGGAAGTGAGGAATAAGTACAATGGGCAGGTGATTGGTGCCCTGCCGACTGCCCGGCGCGAGGACCTGGATAGCGCGATTGACGCGGCTGAACGTGCTGAGACAGTCATGGCAGACCTGCCCGCCTACAAGCGGGCTGAAATCTTACTGCGTACAGCGGCGCTGATTCGCGAGCGCTCCGAAGACCTGGCGCAAACCATCGCCGCCGAAGCCGGAAAAGCCATTAAATTTGCGCGGGCCGAAGTGGAGCGAGCTGCCAATACCTTTACGATTGCCTCCGAGGAAGCCAAGCGTATGCACGGTGAAACGATTGCGCTGGATGCCGTCCAGGCTGGCGAAGGTTACTTCGGTTTTTGGGTGCGCCGCCCGGTGGGCGTGATCGCCGCCATCAGTCCCTTTAATTTTCCGATCAACCTGGTAGCGCATAAGCTGGCGCCGGCGATTGCTTCTGGCAATTCGATTGTGTTGAAACCCGCCAGCACCACCCCGTTGACCGCTGTCAAACTGTGCCAGATCATCCAGGAAGCCGGGTTGCCAGCGGGCGCGCTCAACCTGGTGGTTGGGTCCGGCGGGACCGTGGGTGAGTGGCTGATCACCGATCCGCGCGTGGATAAAATCACCTTCACCGGATCGCCCGAGATCGGGCGCCACATCCTGTCGGTGGCAGGTATCAAGAAGGTTACGCTGGAACTTGGCAATACCTCACCGGTGGTGGTTGCGCCGGATGCAGATCTGGATTTTGTTGCCAAGCGCTGTGCGGTGGCGGCTTTTGCCAATTCCGGGCAGGTTTGTATTTCGGTCCAACGTATTTACAGTCAGAAGCAGGTTTACGAGCCGCTGGTGGAGAAGTTTGTGGGCGCCACCAACAACATGGTGGTGGGTGATCCGCTGGATGAACGGGTGGATGTGGGCCCGATGATTGATTCGAAGGAAGTCGACCGGATTGAGACCTGGGTCAACGAAGCTCACGCTGAGGGTGCCCAGGTGCTGACGGGCGGCAAGCGGGACGGAACGGTCTATTACCCAACCGTGCTGACCGGTGTGCAGCCGGAGATGAAGGTGATTGCCGAGGAAGCGTTTGCCCCGGTGGCTTCGATTATTGCCTGTGATGATTTTGAAGAATCACTGCGCCAGGCCAATGATTCGAAATTTGGCTTGCAGGTGGGTGTCTTTACCAACGATGTCAACCGCATCTTTAAGGCCATTCATGGTCTCAACTTCGGCGGGGTGATTGTGAATGACACACCTTCCTTCCGGGTCGATCAGATGCCGTATGGTGGCAACCGCGAGAGTGGATTGGGGCGTGAGGGTGTCAAGTATGCGATGGAAGATATGACCAACATCCAGATGGTGGCCATTCGCCTTACAAAATAAATCATTAACGCACAACTTCCCCCATCCTATTTTTGGAAATTGCTCCCCCTTCCCGTTTTTCGGGAAGGGGGTAGGGGGGATAGGTCCGAACACCAATACCACGCACAATTCCCAAATAAGATTTAGCTCGCCAACAGATTACTTTTTCTTCCCTAAATATTGGGAGAGGGTTTCCCAGCGCTGCCGCAGGGAAGTTCCAAACACGATGCCCATGATGGCCGCCGTCAGTTCGTAATGACCATTCTCACGCAGGATGGTGGCGATATCCCACTTGAAGGGCGGCATGCCCACTGCGTAGCTGTAAGGTCGGGTGAACTGGATTAAGCCTTCCCGGCCGTGTGTGCGCCCAAAGCCCGAATCTTTTAAGCCGCCAAAGGGCAGCATGGGAATGCCAAACTGGGCAATACAGTCGTTGATGATGACTGAGGCGGCCTGAATCTGCCCGGCAACATGCTGAGCACGCGGCATGCTCTGGCTCCAGATCGAAGCGCCCAGCCCGTAGATACTGTCATTTGCCAAGCGGATGGCCTCGTTTTCATCTTTGACTTTCATGACTGGCAGAAAGGGCCCAAAGGTTTCTTCACGCATGAGGAGCATGGAGTGATCCACGTCCACCATGACCATTGGATCAAAAAAGCCAGCTTGCTGTTTGCCACCGGTCAGCAGGCGTGCCCCATGGGCGAGTGCGTCCTCCAGGTGCCGGTCGATGATTTTCACCTGGCGCGGATCGGTGACAGGCCCCATGGAAAAGGGACTGTTCAGGTCAGTGTTGTAGCCGGTTTTGAATTTTTGGGTTTCGCTGACTGCCAGGCGCACGAATTCTTCGTACTTTGACTCGACCACATAGACACGCTCGACTGCCATGCAGGTTTGCCCAGCGTTAAAGAATGCGCCCCAAACGCCCCAGCGAGCTGCGGATGCCAGATCGGCATCTTCGAGGACCAGCATGGCATCTTTGCCGCCCAGTTCCAAGGCGAGCGGGGTGAGCGTTTCGGCTGCGGTTTGCATAATCTTGCGACCGGTGGCAGTTGAGCCGGTCAGAAAGATAAAATCGGGACCGGCTTGCGTCAGGGCTGCACCGACTTTGCCATCGCCATGTACCACGCGCACGAAGGGCGCCAGCTCGGGTACCTGTTGGATCAGGCGTTCGATCAGGACACCGGTGGCGGCGGTTACTTCGGAAGGTTTCAGTACGACGGTGTTGCCGGCCAGCAGGGCTGCCAGCATGGGCGGGATGGCCAGAGTCAGTGGGTAGTTCCAGGGTGAAATGACGGCTGCCACCCCGAAGGGTTTATACTCGATGAAGCATTGCTTTAGAAAGTACAAACCGGAGGAGACGCGTTTTTTCTTCAACCAGCCGGGTGCCTGGGCGCAGTATTGGGTGAGCATATCGACGGTTACGAATAGCTCAATCAGGGCGTCCTGGCGACTTTTTCCGCAATCCTGGTTGAGCACGGCTGTGATCTGATCACGCTGATCGATCAGCACGCTCTGAAATTTGCGCAGGATTTGAATGCGTTCTTGTACTGATTTTGAACTCCAAACTGGGAAGGAAGCACGCATATCGACCACCGCTTTTTGGACGGCTGCCGGGCTGGTCATCTCAACTTCACCGAATTGGCTGCCGGTTGCCGGGTTTGTAAATGCCAGGGTTTCAAGTGTCATGATTGGGTTCCTTCGATTTGGGATGTGTTTTTGTTATAAAAAGGGTTTTTCGGTGGTTTCGGTGAGATTAGTGGTAATAAAAAGGTATCCTGGCTTTGTTTTGTGCGGTGTTTGTTCTATACTCGATCGAAACAACTTCAGTCGAATTATAGTAGGTTTGAAGCGTTACTGGATCATCAATTTTCATTCATCTCATATCTGGCGCGACAAAGGAGAAAGTAATGGGACACAAATTATGGATTAATGGTCAGTGGGTGGATAGCAAGGGTGGCGGTATGATGACGGTTGAAAACCCCGCCACCGGCGAAGTAATCGACGAGGTGACGGATGCCACTCGTGAAGATGTGGATCTGGCTGTGCAAGCGGCCAAGACTGCATTTTATGATGGGCGTTGGTCGCGGCTGGTGCCATCCGAGCGCTCGAAAGCCCTCTGGAAGCTGGCTGATTTGCTGGAGCAACATGCGGAGGAATTTGCACGCATGGAATCACTTAACACGGGCAAGCCCTACAAATTTGTGAGCATGGGCGCAGACCTGCCTTTTGCAATCGACAATTTGCGTTTCTTCGCGGGTGCTGCACGCGATACGCACGGTAATCACGCGGGAGAGTATTACCCAGGTTATACCTCAATTTACCGGCGTGACCCGGTGGGCGTGGTGGGGCAGATTGCCCCGTGGAACTACCCCTTGATGATGGGCGTCTGGAAAATCGGTCCGGCTTTGGCGGCGGGTTGTACAACCGTCTTCAAGCCCGCCAGCATCACCCCGCTTACCAGCCTCAGGTTGGCAGAACTGATCAAGGAAGCCGGTATACCGGATGGCGTGGTTAATGTTATTACCGGGCGCAATGCCGGGCGGTTGTTGGTGGAACATCCGGATATTCGCCTGATCAGTGTGACTGGCTCGACTGAAGTGGGGCAGTCCATTATGCGGAATGCCGCCACGACCATCAAGCGTGTGCATCTGGAACTGGGTGGTAAGGCGCCGGTGTTGGTCTTTGATGATGCGGATGTGGAACTGGTGGCAGCCAAGGTTGCGTTGGCGGGCACGATCAACACCGGACAGGACTGCACGGCTGCGACGCGCGTCTACGTGCAGGAAGGGTTGCGCAAAAAAGTTGAAGAAGCGTTGGTGGAGGCAGTACGCGGCACCAAGATTGGTGATCCGTTTGATGATGATACCTTGATTGGGCCGATGATTTCTGCCAGTCAGCGCGAATCGGTGAGTGGCTTTGTGGAACGTGCACGCAGCAGTGGCGCTAAAATTTTGACTGGCGGTCGGGTGCCGGCTGATTTCCAGCGTGGGCATTACTACGAGCCGACCGTGATTGCCGATGCGGATCAAAAGTCTGAGATCATCCAACAGGAAGTCTTTGGACCGGTGATCACGATCAATACCTTTAAGGATGAAGCCGAAGGCATCTACCTGGGGAATGATGTGGTGTTTGGGCTGGCATCTTCGGTTTTCACCAAGGATGTGGCTCGTGCCATGCGTGTAGCGCAACAATTGGAATTTGGTACGGTGTGGGTCAACGATCATATTCCGCTGGCTTCCGAAGCCCCGCACGGTGGCTTTAAGCAATCCGGTTTTGGTAAGGACCTTTCGGCTGAGGCGGTGGGTGATTACCTGGTTACCAAGCACGTCATGATCGGGCAGGTCTAAGCCTGCTTCAAAGCTGGGTGTGAACCTGAAACAGTAGTTTATTTAAGGTGTATTGCGGATGTTATCATCCGCAATACACCTTATTTGTTGGGCAGAACATGGTACTAACTTCGAGTTTCACGGGAAATTCAAGGTGGCGGTAGATTTTGTTGCTGGATGGAACTTATTCAAGCAGCCAACGTAAGGTGGTAGTCTTGCCCGTTTGGCGCATCCCGGTTAGAACAACGGCGCGTTGGTCATCAAGTGCTTCTTTCAGTATGTATATGTATTTGTAAAATACAAATTTACATTAGTCAATTATGTATCGTGAGAACTACCGTCACTAATACTTTTATCGACAAGGGGTATTTGTCCCTCATGCGGATTCATTTGAATTAAAAAATTCCGTCTTGCGTAAGCCCAAAGTGTTTGAAATATTGCGGATTATGCGTCCAGCATCCAGGCTTCCACTTCCGTGCCGGAGGGCAGGGATTTGATATCGGCGGGGATGATCAAGAGGGCATTGGCCAGGACCAGCGAGAAGAGATTGCCTGAACCCTGGTGACCGGGCAGGTGGGCGACATAGCGGCCATTTTCGGGCGTGACGACGGCTCGCAGGTAGCTTTCGCGTCCATCTGATTCGATGTCCTCGCTCAGGATTACCTTCAGGCGTGGTTTTGAGCGCGTGCCCAAGCCGGAGAGGATGCCCAGCACGGGTTGAACGAAGACCAGGAAATTTACGTAAGAAGAGACCGGGTTGCCGGGCAGCCCAAAGAAGGGGATATTGCGATAACTGCCAAAGGCCAGCGGTTTGCCCGGGCGCATATTGACTTTCCAAAAATTCAGGCTGCCAGCGCTTTCGACGACTTCTTTGACATAGTCAAAGGCACCGGTGCTGACACCGGCTGAGGAAATGATCAGGTCGGGGTTGGCATCGGCGGCACGTTTGAAAATGTCCTGAACTGCGTCCAGGCGGTCGGCAGCGACACCCATTGAGAGCACTTCAGACCCGGCTTGCTGCACCAGGGCGCTGAGCATGTAAGTATTTGAGTCGTGGATTTGCCCAGGAGCCAGAGCCGCAGCGACCGGCATCAACTCATCGCCGCTGGAGATGAGCGCCACGCGCGGTTTGCGATGGACCGGAACGGAGGGAACGCCCAGCATGGCCAGCAGCGCAATGTGCTGCGGGTGCAGCAGGATTCCGGCAGTCAAAAGTGTTTGCCCCTGGGTAAAGTCTGTAGCCTGGCGCCGGATGTTTTCCCCGTTGTGTGGGGCTTTGAAGATTTTTATGGTCTGGGGCGCCGCGCTGCCTACGATCTGACGATCCATATCTGTATCTTCGACCATTACAATCGCGTTGGCAGATTCCGGCACGGGGGCACCGGTCATGATGCGTGCCGCCTGTCCTGCAGAAAGAAACACGGCTTGCTGCCAGCTGCCAGCGGGGATATCTGCCACCACTTCTAAAATGACCGGATGACCGGCAGAGGCGGAGAGAGTATCTTCGGCACGAACAGCAAAGCCATCCACACTGGAGTTATTAAATGAAGGGAAGTCCAACCCAGACTGGATGGGCTGAGCCAGGGTTCGACCGAGGGCGCGTTCCAGTTGAATGGGTTCTGTTTCGAGCGGTTTAAATAAAGAAAAAATGTGCTGCTGGGCTGCTTGAACACTGAGCATGGGAACCTGTATTGATGGATTGGATTTGCGTGAATTGTACCGTCTATTTAAACATTTACAAGCCATTTAAGGGTGGCTTCGATCTGTCCAACACGGTACTGATTCAATGAATAAAGAAAACTATCTGCTGGGGGAGTTTCTGCTTCCGCACGCATCTCATCCAACCAGGCCCGGCAAGCGGCACGCTGCTGCCGCAGCAGTTCCCGGGTATGTTCCTGACCCTCCTGTTTTGCAAAGTACAACTTGGCCATAAACTCCTGGCGTATTTCGCGCGGGGTGCCGACAGGGGTGAGTATCCACTTCTGGTAAGCATTTTGCCCGGCCTGAGTTAAATGGAATACCCGGCGCGGTGGGCGGGCGGCTTCCTGCGGCTGCAATACGCCCCAGATATAACCGTCATCTTCCAGCTTGGAAAGCAGTGCGTAGAGTTGGCTTTGCTTAAGGTTCCAGATTGGTCCCAGCCCTTCCGGATTGGAGAGAGTCTGGAAAATCTGGTAACCATGCTGCGGGCCTTCTTTGAGGAAGCCCAGCAGGGCTAATTCTATACCGGGGGGACGTCTTACCATTGGACTCATATAAGGTTCCTCTCTTTAGTACTCATTTATTAAGTATACACAAAATGACGTAACAAAACAATGTGACTTTTGTAATAAAACAATTGTAACAATATTCCCACTATGATAAACTTTTCATTGTCGGGAAATTCTTTGTTAACTGCTGGAATGGCCCGAATTGTTGCTCTCCGTTCATCCTGCTCCATCAAAAATCAATACCCACAATCGGAAAGGAAATTTGGAGGAATATGATTAATAAGACGCTCGTCATTAATGGGGTCTCGAAGACTGTAATTGTTGACCCCGAAACCAGCCTGGGTGATGTACTGCGCCGGCAACTGCTCCTGACAGGCACGAAGGTTTCGTGCAACGATGGACATTGTGGTGCTTGTTCTGTCATCGTAGATGGCAAGCTTACCCTGGCTTGTGTAACCAAGTTGAGCCGCATCGCGGATGGCGCTTCTGTCACCACCGTTGAAGGCATCGGCACCCCCGAAAAAATGCACCCGATCCAGGTTGCATTTGCAGTTTTTGGCGCCGCTCAATGCGGTTTCTGCACCCCTGGTATGGTTGTTTCGGCCAAGGCTTTGTTAGACAGCAACCCCAGCCCCACCCGCGAAGATGTGCGCACCTGGTTGACCAAGCATCATAACGCCTGCCGTTGTACCGGTTACAAACCGATTGTGGACGCTATCATGGAAGCCGCCAAGGTGATGCGTGGCGAAGCCAAAATCGAAGATCTCGAATACAAGCTCCCCGCCGATGGCAAAATTTGGGGTGGAAAATATCCACGTCCAACCGCCACCGCCAAGGTTACCGGCACATTGGATTTCGGCCAGGACCTGGGATTAAAGATGCCCACCAACACCCTGCAGCTGGCACTGGTCCAGGCCAAGGTTTCGCATGCCAATATCCTTTCGATTGACACCTCCGAAGCTGAGACCATGCCCGGCGTGTTCAAAGTGCTGACCCACAAGGATGTCAAAGGCAAGAACCGCATTACCGGTCTAATCACCTTCCCAACCAACAAGGGTGACGGCTGGGATCGCCCGATCCTGTGCGATACCAAGGTCTTCCAATATGGTGACGCGATCGCGATTGTCTGCGCCAGCACCATCGAAGAAGCCCGCGCTGCCGCCGATAAGGTCAAGGTTGAGCTGGAAGTTTTGCCCGCTTACATGAGCGCCCCGGCTGCCATGGCCGATGACGCCATCGAAATTCACCCCGGCACCCCAAATGTTTATTTCGAACAAAAAGTTGTCAAGGGACCTGAAACCCAATCCATCATGGATTCGGCCCCGTATGTTGTCAGTGACAGCTTCTATCTGCAGCGCCAACCCCACCTGACCATCGAGTCGGATATGGGCTTTGCCTATTATGATGAGAAGGGTCGCGTCACCATTCATTCCAAATCCATCGGTCTGTACCTGCACCTGTATATGATTGCCCCAGGCCTGGGATTGGAACCCGATCAACTGCGTCTGATCCAGAACCCGGCTGGCGGTACCTTCGGTTACAAGTTCAGCCCCACCATGGAAGCCCTTTTGGGTGTAGCCGTTATCGCCACCCAGCGACCGGTTTACCTGGAATATGATTATCAGCAGTATATGCAATACACCGGCAAGCGTTCGCCCTTCTTCCTCGACATCAAGATGGCCGCCGATAAGAATGGCAAGATCCTGGCGATGGAACATGATTACATCGTTGACCATGGTCCTTACTCCGAATTTGGTGACCTGCTGACCCTGCGCGGTGCGCAGTACATCGGCGCTGGTTACAACATTCCCAGCATTCGTGGTCGCGGTCGCACTGTAGCCACCAACCATGTTTGGGGCTCTGCCTTCCGTGCTTATGGCTCCCCGCAAGCCTTCCTGGCTTCTGAAAGCCTGGTAGATGAACTTGCTGAAAAAATGGGCATGGATCCGCTCGAATTCCGCTATATCAATGCCTATCGCCCCGGCGATACTACCCCGACTGGTCAGGATCCTGAAGTTTACAGCCTGCCCGAAATGCTCGAAAAACTGCGCCCGATCTATAAGGAAGCCAAAGAAAAGGCTGCCCGTGAATCCACTCCTGAAAACAAGAAGGGTGTTGGCGTCACGATTGGTTTGTACGGCTGCGGTCTGGACGGCGTAGACGGCTCGGAAGCCGATGTTGAATTGACCAAAGACGGCGTGACCATTTACAACACCTGGCAGGATCACGGTCAGGGTGCGGATATGGGTACCCTGGGCACCGCTCATGAGGGCCTGCGCCCGCTGGGTATTGCTCCCGATAAGATCAAGCTGGTCATGAACGACACGGGCACAGCTCCCAACAGCGGTCCTTCTGGCGGCAGTCGCAGCCAGGTTATGACCGGTAACGCCATCAAGAACGGCTGCGAACAACTGGTCGCTGCCCTCACCAAAGCTGATGGTACCTTCCGCACTTATGATGAAATGGTTGAGATGGGCGCCCCGCTGCGCTATCATGGCAAATGGGCTGCTTCGATGAACTCCAATTGCGATGCAAATGGTCAGGGTAATCCCTTCGCGGTCTATATGTACGGTGCTTTCCTGGCTGAAGTGAGCGTTAACACCAAGACCGGCAAGACTACGGTTGAAGGTATGACCGTTATGGCCGACATCGGCAAGATTAACAACCGCCTGGTGGTGGATGGACAGATTTACGGTGGTGTAGCCCAGGGTATTGGTCTGGCGCTCTCCGAGGACTTCGAGGACATCGAGAAGCACAGCACCATGCTGGGCGCCGGTATCCCGTATGCCAAGGACATCCCCGACAAGTTCGACATCCATTATTTCGAAAATGCCCGTGAGAATGGCCCCTTCGGCGCCGCTGGTGTGGGTGAACTGCCCCTGACCTCGCCGCATGTGGCTATCGTCAACGCCA
>CAYWXS010000061.1:0-40636 GCA_964462245.1 uncultured Anaerolinea sp. | reverse complement strand
ACCCTGGTCGGACTGTCTACCTCTACCGAATTGTATACTGCTTAGACAGTCAGGGACAAAGGGATAAAGGCCTCGTAAGCCCGCTTGAACCGCTTTGCGCAGCCTATCGTACGCGCCTGTCCACTGTGGGTCGAGTAAAAGTTCATCCATTCTCGGCGTAATCTTCTATGTCAGGCTTCAATCTTACTCCAGTCCTACTCCAGGTGTGCCCCGAATTGTACCCCCAAGCGCGGGCATGTGCATGGTATACCCCTAAGACCCCTAAGGAAGGTTCTTTTTCTCGCCAAGTCGCTAAGACTATTGTTTACACACAGTGACCGGTTTTTCCCTTGCTTCGCGCAAAAGATTTTCATTCCCGTGCAGGAATCGGGACCATCCCGTGCAGGGATCGGGACCATCCCGTGCAGGGATCGGGACCATGCGATCTTTGTGGCTTTGCGAGAGATGAGATCTTTGCGAGGGCCGGGTCTGTCAGCCTACGGGCGCAGGGATAGCAGGTATTGACCATAACTGTTACCCAATAAAGGTTGGGCCAGCAGGATGAGTTCAGCGTGGGTGATATAGCCCATGCGGTAGGCAATCTCTTCGGGCGATGAGATCAATAACCCCTGGCGTTCTTCAACCGCCTGGACGAAATTAGCAGCTTGCAGCAAGGCTTCGTGCGTACCCGCATCGAGCCAGGCGATGCCGCGTCCCAATTCGGTCACTTGCAGCTGGCCTTTTTCCAGATACAGGCGATTGAGATCGGTAATTTCAATTTCCTCGCGTATGGATGGTTTCAGGCTGGCAGCCAGGTCGGAAACCTGGGTATCATAGAAATACATTCCGGGAACGGCATAACTGGATTTTGGTTTGAGCGGTTTTTCTTCGAGAGAGATGGCCTGGCCGTTTTGATCAAGTTCAACTACGCCGTATCTTTGCGGGTCTTTTACGGAATAGGCAAAGACGGCGGCGCCTTCCTTGATAGCTGAAACCGTTTCCAGGACTTTGCGCAGACCCTGACCGTAAAAAATATTATCACCCAGAATGAGGCAGACCGTCTGACCTGCGATGAATTCGCGCCCGATGATGAAGGCCTCGGCCGGCCCGCGTGGTTCAGCCTGTTCGGCATACTGAAAAGTCAAACCCCACTGTTTGCCATGCCCGAGCAGGCGGCGATAACCGGGTAAATCCTCCGGTGTGCCGATGATTAAAATCTCGCGGACCCTCGCCAGCATCAGCATCGAAAGCGGATAATAAATCATGGGTTTGTCGTACACGGGCAGCATTTGCTTGCTGACGCCGATCGTAATCGGGTACAGCCGGCTTCCCCTGCCACCTGCTAATATAATTCCTTTCATACGTTTTTCCCTCCCATGTCCCATGCTCGTGATGGGACTACTTCGCTAGCGCTACCACAAAAACTGGTACCTACTTCGGTGGGACTACTTCGTCTTTTGTTCATAATTATTGTCTATCCAGTCCTGGTAATCTGCGCGTTTGCGGATCGAGGCGATCCAGTCGGGGTTTTCAAGATACCAACGCACAGTGTCCACCAGGCCGCTTTGCAGGGTGTGGCGCGGCTGCCAGCCCAGTTCGTTATGGATTTTGGAGCAATCCATGGCGTAGCGGCGGTCGTGTCCGGGGCGATCCTGAACATATTTTAGCAGGGAAGCATGCGGGAGATAAGGCGAATTGGGATTTAGTTCATCCAATATTTCGCAAATGGTTTGGACGATCTCGATATTGGCAGGTTGGTTACCGCCGCCGACGGCGTAAGTCTCGCCCAAGCGGCCATGTTGAAGCACAAGGTGAATTGCTTCGCAGTGATCCTCGACATATAACCAGTCACGCACCTGCAGCCCGTCGCCGTAGATGGGTAAGGGGTTGCCGTCCAGCGCATTCAGGAGCATGAGCGGGATTAATTTCTCGGGAAACTGGTAGGGGCCATAATTATTGCTGCAGTTTGTGATGGTCACCGGCAAGCCGTAAGTGTGGTGATAAGCGCGAACCAGGTGGTCGCTGGCGGCTTTGGATGCAGAATAAGGGGAGCGTGGGGCATAGGGCGTATTTTCAGTAAAGGGTGGGTCTGCCTGGCCGAGTGTTCCAAAAACTTCGTCTGTGGAAACGTGATGGAAACGGGCAGTCCCCAGCCAGCCCGGTTTCGCGTCGCGGACCAACCAGGCCTGGCGCGCGGTTTCCAGGAGGGTGGAGGTTCCAACGATATTGGTGCGCACAAATTCCCCTGGTCCAAGGATGGAGCGGTCGACATGCGTCTCGGCTGCAAAATGGACGACGGTATCGATCTGGTATTTCTGGAAAAGTTCATGCAGCAGGTCAGAATCACAGATATCGCCCTGGATAAAGGTATGACGTCCCGGGTCCGGCAGGTTGTCCAGGTTAGAAAGATTTCCCGCGTAGGTGAGGGCATCCAGATTGACGATGCGGATGGCTGGTTCATGTTTCAGTAGATAGTGGATAAAATTTGAACCGATGAAGCCAGCCCCACCAGTGACAAGTATATTTTGCATGCTGTTTTCTCCAGGATGGTTAGGGGAGAGAGAGATGGTTTTAGGTAGAGTATAAGGATTTGATATGAAATTATGTTGGATTAAGTAGCAGAGATCGGGACCATTTGGTAATTCATGAAAAATTTTTAGTTAAAAATACTTTTTATGCTCAAAAAAATCGATTTGTTTACAGCCTCGTGCTTCACAAATAATGTAATGTCCAAAATTTTATTATCGTGGAATGATCAGTATTCCAAAGTACCGTAGATAATAATCCGTTTTGTAACTTTTTTCGTTATTCATTATTTTGGACTGTGTAAATCGATTCGCTACTTCGCTTGGAAATTTTTGAACATAAACAAATTCCTTGTGGCTTGCCTTTGCTTCTTGCACGGTTTCTTGCCACCTGATTGAATGATTTTGAAAAACTCCCATCCAATGCGCATCTGTAACATAAAGGTTGGATAGAATGATAATTAGCAATAATACAGACAAATATTGCTTCCATTTACCCAGGCATAATTTGGTCAATAAATCCACTTTCGAAAGTGCAGAAAGGCAGGCAATACTGATCAATACCAAAAAACCAAACCTGGCATAGGGAGGTGCAAAGGGGAATATGCCCCAAAATATAACCATCCCGATGGCCGACCAAAAGAATATATCTTCAAAGGTGATGGGAGTTTTCGTTCTTATCCTCTTGAGGCCTTGAAGTAAATATACAAGATATAAGCAAGTGAAAAATTTGTAAAAAAGCTGGGAATTGTTTTTTGGGAATACCTCAAAATTGGTAAAACTATTTGATATTCTTGCCAACAGCGGTGTTACCATGCGGTTTGCATCATGTGATTGAGCCATGCGGACAAAATTACCCGGCGCAGTGTACATGATTAAGATGCCCAGCGTTAAACCAATCAGGTAATAATAGAATTGCTTACGCTTTATTTTTTCCGTTACCGAAATTGTTATTACGGCAAAAGAAATAAATAAAAAAATTACTGCATAAACCTCGTGTGTGATTCCAGCAAATAATCCCAGAAGATTAACAAATAGATATAAAATTTTATCTGGAGGAATGTTCTTTTCAATTAGTGTTCGGAGTAGTGTAAAAAATATTAGTAAGAGAAAAACTGAGAAAGCATATATGGTCGTCATTGTAAACATCAATAACTGACCAATCCCTTTGTCAAAATAAAAAAATGCTAAAAAACAAAACAACAAAGAGACAGGATGATTGAAGGGATTATCCTTGAAGTAAATGTTTTTAACTGTCAGTAAAATGATTCCCAAGAAACAACCAACAGTAAATAATGCAGTAAAAATTGTGCCAAAGATACTCAGGAACGGAATTAAAAAATAACCAATTAGCCTCGCTCCCCATGTGAAATAAGAGGCATATACATTATTAAGTGATGTGGATAAATTTAGTATTTGTTCCCCAAGAAATTGGCTTGTTTTGTCGTCATGGTAAAAACGAACACCATCAAAAAATTGACATAATATGTCATCTCCAAAAGGTATCCTGTAATAAACAATTGTAAAAATAAAATAGGATATATAGCCCATCACTCCTAGCGAGAGAATAATATTTAAGTTATTAAGTTTTCTCCCAATAGCATTCATGCTGCTTAAAATCCCAGCCCCTATAAGCAAGAATATTGCAGTTAGAAATATTTTTATCCAAGGACCTGGAATTAACCTTTCCCAAAGGGGCCGAACCCAGATCAGGATAAACGGAATAATTATAAAAAAAACACAAACGAAATAAAAAATTAGCCAATTTGGAATCTTAGTCTTAATCTCAAATTTGTATTTTTTTCTTTTTATTAGCGAGATGAAAGAAAAAGAATATAATCCAAAATAGGCTGCTGAAATGATCACGAACAAAATAAAGCGTTTAGATAACCAGTAATTGGGATAGGTGAGTATTGCTTGTAGGTAAATCTGAAAATATTCGATATACGCGAAAATTCCAAGGATTAAAACTATAGTCCATAAAAAATATTTTGGTAAATCTTCTTTTATCTTCATCCTTTTGGCTGCCATCCCTACTCTAAATGTATTATTTATTTTACCATTATCACTTTGATGGAATTGCTCTGATCACTTTGTCTTCTGGTCAGTTTTTCCGTTTATAATAGGTTTTTGTTGAATAATTAGCCACAGACTATGCGCCACTTATGAATGGGCAAAAAGATATTCCTAAAAGTGGGCAAGATAGTTCAACACGATTTATGTTTTTAAATCCCAGTCGTCCTGTTTGACACGAAAAAAGGGACACATGCCTTAATGGCTGTGGGGAAGAATAATTTATGAGTACATGGACAAAACCTCACTATGAATAATTCGGATATCAAAATTAAGAAAGAATTAATTTCAATTGTCATTCCCGCCAGAAATGAAGAAGCGAACATCGATCGATTGGAAAGAGAACTGCTGGCAGTAGTCAATCCGTTGGATTATGAATTCGAATTTATTGTGATTGACAATGCCAGTACCGATCACACCCGCGAAAAAGTTAAACAAATATGTCAGCGTGACCCGCGCTGGCGCTATATCCGCTTTAGCAAAAACTTCTCAGTGGAAATGTCCATCTCGGCTGGCTATCAGATTGCCACTGGGGCGGCCATTATTGTGTTGTATTCTGATCTTCAGGATCCCCCGGAAGTTATTCCTCAATTTCTAGAAAAATGGAAGCAAGGCTACGACGTTGTTTATGGTGTCAGAACAGTGCGTCCCGGTGATCCGAAATGGCGTAACCTGCTTGTAAAATTTGCCTATCGAATAATTGGATGGTTTTCAGATACACCCATCCCCAATGATACTGGTGATTTTCGGCTGATCACAAAGCAGGTGCGGGATGCGTTGAATGAATGCCAGGAATATAACCGTTACCTGCGCGGCTTGATTGCCTGGCTGGGGTTCCGGCAGGTGGGAGTAGTCTATGAGCGCCGTCCCCGGACAGGTGGCGTAAGTAATGCGCCATTTTGGGATACCTTACTTTTTACTATGCGGGCAATTTCAATTTTTTCAGTAAAACCGCTCAGGTTGTTTGGTGTGATAGGTATCACTTTGTTGGCCTTTTCTTTGATTGCAAGCCTTGTATATTCAATTATATGGGTCTTTGATTCTGCGCCACCTGGTATTACGACCTTGATAGTGCTGGGATTGCTTGGTATTGGCATAAATAGTTTGGGAATAGGGGTTCTGGGCGAATATATTGGTCTGATCTATCAAGAAGTCAAAGCCAGACCGAAATTTATTGTTCAGGAATCTTTTTCCATGCATGCTAATGAAAAAATAGAACAACCGCAAACTTTATACCCAGGTGCGGGCATGATATACCCAGGTGCGGACATGATATACCCAAGTGCGGACATGATATACCCAAAAGCTGGAACAATGGAGGAGCAGAAGCCATGAAAGTTGTGATTCTCGCGGGTGGTCTCGGTACCCGTTTACAGGAAGAAACCATCGTCAAACCCAAACCAATGGTGGAAGTTGGGGGCAAACCGATTCTCTGGCATATCATGAAAACGTATGCTCATTATGGATATAAGGAATTTGTGATAGCCCTGGGTTATAAGGGTGAAGTAATTAAGGAGTATTTTCTGGATTACCATCACCATCGTGCACAAAATCTCAAAGTAGAATTAAAAACAGGGAATATTACTGCCAGTTATGGCGACAGTGAAGATTGGATTGTGCATCTGCTCGATACTGGTTCGGATACACAGACCGGGGGCCGCCTAAAACGGGCTGCTAATTTTATTGGTCGCGAACCGTTTATGTTCACCTACGGTGATGGAGTCAGCAATGTCAATATTGATAAACTCCTTGCATACCACAGGGCCTCTGGCAAGCTGGCGACCTTGACCGCGGTCAGGCCTCCGGCACGGTTTGGGCAAATGGTTTTTGATGGCGATAATGTTACTCATTTCGAAGAAAAACCGCAGATCGGCGAAGGCTGGATCAACGGAGGCTACTTTGTGCTTCAGCCCGAAGCGATTGACTATATCCCGAATGATCTGACTGCCTGGGAGCGTGAGCCGCTCGAAAAAATTGCATCCAATGGCCAGCTAACAGCCTACCGGCATGAAAATTTCTGGCAGTGCATGGATACGTTGCGTGATGTGCAGTTATTGGAAAAACTATGGCAGGAAGGAGCCGCCCCGTGGAAACTTTGGGATTGAACCGCCCCACCCCACAAGAGCGATTTGCTAAGCAAATCGGGCCTACCTCGGACCCACAAGAGCGATTTGCTAAGCAAATCGGACCTACTTCGGACCCACAAGAGCGATTTGCACGCTTCGCGCAAATCGGGCCTACTTCGGCAAGTTCAGGGACCTACTTCGGCGATTTTTGGCTGGATCGCCCCACTTTTGTGACCGGCGGAACCGGGTTGGTAGGGTCGTGGCTGGTGCAGCGCTTGCTGGCTGCAGGGGCTGATGTAGTCTGTTTGGTGCGTGACTGGGTACCGCAGAGTGAGTTGGTACGCACAGGTGCCCTGGAGCGGGTCAAGGTCGTACGCGGCGATATCCGCGACCGGGATGTGTTGGAACGTGTCCTTGGCGAGTTCGAAATTGACACGGTCATGCACCTCGCGGCACAGACAATTGTCACGATTGCCAATCGCAATCCAATTTCCACCTTTGAGTCAAATATTGCTGGGACCTGGAACGTTTTGGAGGCCTGTCGTAGAAGCCCACGCGTCAAACAAATCGTGCTGGCTTCTTCAGACAAGGCTTATGGCGATCAATTGGAACTTCCGTACGATGAAAACACGCCTCTTCAGGGTCAACATCCTTACGATGTCAGTAAATCCTGTGCGGATTTGATAGCGCGGACCTATGCTGTCAGTTATGATTTACCGGTTGCCATCACACGCTGTGGTAATTTTTATGGCGGTGGTGATTTAAATTGGAATCGCATTATTCCGGGAACCATCCGCTCGGTGCTGCGCGGACAGAACCCCGTTATCCGTTCAGATGGGCAATTTGTGCGCGATTATTTTTATGTCGAAGATGGGGCGGCGGCTTATATGCTCCTGGCCGAAAAGCTTGCTGTGCAGCCGGAATTAAAAGGAGAAGCCTTTAACTTCTCCAATGAAATCCAGGTAACGGTGATTGAAATCGTGGAAAAAATCCTGAAATTAATGAATTCCAGCTTAAGACCAGAAATTCGGAATGAAGCTAGCAATGAAATTCGTCATCAGTATTTAAGTGCCGAAAAAGCGAAAAACATGCTGGGCTGGTCACCCCTATTTGAGTTGGACGAAGCCCTGGCACGCACCGTAGATTGGTACCGCGAATTCCTGTTGGGAAATTAAATGAAATCACCTAAATCTGAAATCCTGCGCGAAAAAATCCTTTCACTGACCGCTGAATATTATGCCGAGGCTTTTCCTGCCTCCGAGTTTGTGCGCGGCGTGACACCGGTTCCCGTATCCGGAAAAGTGTTTGATGCAGTCGAACTGCAATTTCTTATTGATTCCGGGCTAGATTTTTGGCTGACGACAGGCCGCTATGCCGATCAATTTCAAAAAGAATTTTCACGCTGGTGGGGAGTTCGTAATACCCTGCTGGTAAATTCCGGATCTTCTGCCAACCTGGTGGCACTGTCCTGTCTCACGTCACCGCAATTAGGAAAAAAAGCCCTGCAAGCAGGCGATGAAGTCATCACCGTCGCAGCCGGTTTTCCGACAACGGTCAACCCTATCATCCAAAATAACCTGATCCCGGTCTTTATCGATGTTGATATCCCTACTTATAATGTAGATATCAATCAACTTGAGGCAGCACTTTCACCCAAAACCAGGGCGATTATGCTGGCTCACACGCTTGGAAACCCCTTTAACTTAACGGCCATCAGCGAATTTGCCAGAACCCATGATTTATGGTTAATTGAAGATTGTTGCGATGCAACCGGCTCCACTTACGAGGGCAGCAAAGTCGGAACTTTTGGTCAGATTGCAACCGTGAGTTTTTATCCCGCACATCACATCACCATGGGCGAAGGCGGAGCAGTATTAACCAATCTTCCGAAATTGAAAACATTGGCTGAATCATTCCGTGATTGGGGGCGTGATTGTTGGTGTGATCCGGGCAAGGATAATACGTGCGGAAAACGGTACGAATGGCAGTTGGGTGATTTACCACATGGCTATGATCATAAATATACCTATTCTCACATTGGGTATAATCTAAAGGCGACGGATATGCAGGCGGCCGTCGGCCTGGCGCAAATGCAGAAGCTCGATGGTTTTATTCAAAAACGTAAAGAAAATTTTTCCTATTTGTTTCAAGGACTTGTCGATTTGGAAGAATATATAACTTTGCCTAGGGCAACACCTGGCAGTGACCCAAGCTGGTTCGGGTTTCCAATCGCGCTCAAACCGGATAGCCATTATTCTCGTAATCAACTTGTTCAATATCTGGATCAGAAGAAAATTGGAACCCGCCTGTTATTTGGAGGAAATCTGATCCGGCAGCCCGCTTATAAAAACGTTAATTATCGCGTGGCAGGCAGTTTAACCAATACAGATTTGGTAATGAACGATGTTTTTTGGATAGGTGTGTATCCCGGCTTGAGCAAAGAGATGCTCGATTATATGCTTGATGCTTTCCATCAATATTTCGGAAAATTATAAAACCCCGTGCCAAGACCGGGGCCACCCCGTGCCAAGACCGGGGCTGCCCTAGCAATGGAGGATTTACAGGATTATGGATATGAAAAGACGAATTGCCAGCATTCTCACAATCATCGTTACGCTTTTGTTTATTGAAAACATGATCTTATTTTTCTATGATTATTTTGGTCAAGCCCCTTTGCCGAATAAGCTATTAATTGCAGAAAAATTTATTCGTTCAGCTATTGATTTTAAACCTGAGCCCGCAGAGCAGTGGGGCTATCTTTTGGGTACGCTTGCGCTTCCATTTTTGTGTATTGGCTTTTATTTATTGTTTTCCTATATTTTGGCAAACTATAATGGTAACTTGAAAATTATCAGCGTAGTTTCATCAAATAGCTTATTTGTACTATTGTTAATTTTGTTGTACAGGGGATTTATTTATAAAAAAAATTACTTTTTCCTCTCCAGCAGTTTTATCCAGAAACCATTAATTACCATAATTTTTGGATTTGTTTTAGTATTATTATATTTTGTCAACAAACTAATAAACAGCAAGTTGAAAATAAAAACCAGTCAAATATATAATTTTATTTTTGTGATTGCCAGCCTATTCATAATTTTATTAATCTCAGTCGACCAAATTTACAATGAGAGAGATATCATCGACAATTGGGGGCATTTTTTTGCTTATTTTGATTCGATAGCCCAGGTGTTTTTGGGTAAAACACTGCTTGTAAACGACATGGCTCAGTATGGGTTATATGCATATTTCTTTTTGCCAATCTTTAAGATAATTGGTTTAAATGTTTTAAATTTCACCATTCTAATTGGAATTTTTAAAGGGTTAATTTTTCTAACGGTTATGCTTTTATTAAGATCTGCCACGAAAAATTCATGGATTGCTTTTGGGGGTTTTGCTACTTTTGCATTTTTCATAAGAATACATGTCCCCGCTGATTATTATAAAATGTCTTACTTTCAATACCTTCCTCATCGAATGCTATTTCCGGTAATTTTCATAGGCTTGCTTTGGTTGTATATGAAATTAGAAAAACAACCTTATAAAGGATTGCTTTTTTTCTTTATTACTTTCTTTAGCTCGTTATCAATTCTGTGGAACATGGAAACAGGTTTGGTAGTTTTCGTCGCATGGTTGGCGTTCACTGCTTTTCATGAATTTCTTCAATATAATAAATGCAATTTCATAAAAATCTTGAAAAAGATAGGTTATTTATATTCTGTTGCGATTGGTACATTGATAATTACTTTATTTTTATTTTGTTGGTATACATTCAATCGAAGTGGCGTTTGGCCAGATCTTACTCTCCTGTTTAAATACCAGTTACTTTTTTCAGAATTGGGCTTTTACTCCCTACCTTTCCCGAAAATTCTCCACCCTTGGAATGCTGTCGTTTTGATTTATGCACTCGGTATATTTTTTGGAGTGCGCTTTTTCCTGGAATATACCCAGATTATTCCCAACGAGATAACTTGGTCGGAAGAGAATAAAAAACACGCAACACTGGTTTTTATTTTATCGATCCTGGGCTTGGGTATATTCAGTTATTATATAAGTCGTAGTCACGATATGAATTTACTCATGGCAAGTTGGCCATCACTGTTAATCTTGACATTATTTACCGATAAATTATGGCAAGAGTACTTCCACTCCGACCAGCCGAGTAAAAAAATAACTGTAATGCTCAAAGATCTTTTTTATACGCCGGAAAATTACTTTAAGTTGGTTTCATTAGTGATTTTAGTTTTTTTCCTTTCTTCTTCCATACTAAGTATATATTTTAATTTCCCAAAATATTCAGATATGATCTATGCGCGGTTAAATAATATTCAAGGTGGTACGCCACAGTGGTTACAAACTCAAATCAAGTATATTAATGACAACAAAGAGCCCAACGATCAGGTATTTATTTATTCTTTTCGTGCACCTCTGCTATATCTATACACAAAAACACCCAATCCGTTGCCAATCCCTGGTTTACTAGAACTACTGGAACAAGAAGATTATAAAAATATTCTCAGGTTTCTACGGAAACCACCTGAAAATGTAAAGATATTTTTTGATCCCAAATTTAAAATGAACTCTTTTAAAGATGCAGAAATTAATCCAAAATACTATCCAAGAAGTTTGCGATTATTGAGCATAGGGTTAGGATTACAGTTATTTGGAGCCAAGTAATGATTTTTGCTCTGGATAAAGAGCATATCCTGGAGCATACACGTTCTTTATGGGAAGAATTACGGGGTGAGCGCCTCTTTCTAACTGGCGGTACTGGCTTTTTTGGATGCTGGCTCCTGGAAAGCTTCCTTTGGGCGAATGAGCGTCTCAAACTTGGAGCAGAGGTCACTGTTCTGACGCGTCAGCCGCAAACGTTTATTGCAAAGGCTCCGGAATTGGCCCAGGCTGCGTCTCTCACGATCTGGCAAGGTGATATCCGTAATTTTGTTTTCCCGACAGGAACGTATGCGTACATAATCCATGCGGCGGCTGAACCGCAGGCAGAAAACCCGCTTCTGATGTTGGATACTATCGTGGAGGGTACGCGGCATGTGCTCGATTTCGCCAGCCAATCTGGCGCAAAAAACTTTCTGCTCACCAGTTCCGGCGCGGTCTATGGCCAGCAGCCGACGAGCCTTCCACGAATTTCCGAAGACTATTCTGGTGCCCCAGATATGTTCGATAGGAATTCAGCTTATGGAGAGGGCAAACGTATGGCTGAGCATCTTTGTGCGCAATATATCAGCCTAAATGGTTTACAGCCCAAAATTGCGCGTTGTTTTGCCTTTGTGGGGCCTTATTTACCGCTGGACCAGGGTTATGCCATTGGCAACTTTATCCGCGATGCCTTGCAGGGTGGTCCGATTGTGATTGAGGGAAATGGTACGCCTTTACGCTCCTATTTATATGGAGCCGACCTGGCTATCTGGTTGTGGAAAATTCTTTTGCAGGGCAAACCGCTCGAACCTTATAATGTCGGCTCAGAATTTGAGATTAGTGTGGTCGATCTGGCCAATCTGGTGGCAGGTTTAGCTAAATCGATGCTCCAAAAAATGGGTACGACCCCGGAAGTGATTATTCGACAGCCTATATCAGCTGCTTCTCCGGCGCCGCGCTATATGCCTTCAACCCAAAAGGCCAGGGACATGCTGGCTCTTGACCAATGGATTGCCCTGGAACCCGCCATAAATAAAACTATACAGTGGTATTTACCTGCCGAATAAACCCTACATTTGACTTCGAACCCAGAGATCCCAACAGGAGTAATAAACATCCAATGAAAGCTTCAGATTACATTGTCAGTTATCTGTATCAAAGAGGCGTTACGCATATATATGAAGTGATTGGAGGGATGATCACCCACATGATAGATTCTGCTGACCGGCACGGAAAGATAAAACTGGTCAGCATGCATCATGAACAGTCCGCGTCCTTTGCGGCACATGCCATGGGCCATACAACCGGTGTGCCCGGGGTTGCCCTGGCAACCAGTGGTCCTGGTGCGGTCAATTTGCTAACTGGCATGGGCAGCTGCTATTTTGATTCGGTCCCGGCGATATTTATTACCGGGCAGGTCAACCTCTCAGAGCTGAAAGGTGACCGCCAAATCCGCCAATTGGGATTCCAGGAGACGGATATCGTCAGTATGGCTCGTCCGATTACAAAAGCCGCCTGGATGATTCAATCCCCCGCGGAAATTCCCGCGGCGTTGGATGAGGCTTTCTCGTTAGCACTCTCCGGCCGGCCCGGCCCGGTTTTACTGGATATCCCCATGGATATTCAACGCATGGATGTACCCGGGACCCCGGTTATTCCTCAGGAAATCCCGCTTGAGCGCTTTCAGGATTCGGCGGCGTTGCAGGCGCTATTCGAAGCGGTCAACCAGGCCCAGAGGCCGGTCATCCTGGCGGGTGGTGGTATCAATTCAGCCCACGCGCTGGGATCGTTCCGCCAGTTTGTGGACATGTTGGGCATCCCGGTTGTCAATTCTTTAATGGCCGTGGATGTTTTGCCACATACCCATCCGCAGCGCGTGGGTTTAATCGGGTCGTATGGCAATCGTTGGGCAAATATGGCCCTGGGTGGCAGTGATATGTTGCTCGTGCTTGGAAGCCGTCTGGATATTCGTCAAACGGGTGCGGATGTGCGCTCATTTGGCGCTAATCGTAAAATTTTCCATGTTGATTGTGAAAGCGGGGAAATTAATAACCGCGTCCAGGGTTGTTTCCCAATCCATGCAGATTTACGCGCCTTCCTGCCGGCTGCGTTGGAGGCTGGTAAAGCCTTTGCATTTAAAGAGCATGCCGATTGGCAGGCTGAAATAAAGCAGATGCACTTGGATTGGCCGGATGTTAACGAAATCAAGATTGAGCAGGGCACCAACCCGAACCAATTCATGCATGCTCTTTCCCGTGTTTCAGGCCAGGCAGCGGGTTTTGTGATCGATGTCGGTAATCATCAGATGTGGGCTGCGCAGTCCCTGGATTTGAACCCGGATCAAAAATTTATCACTTCCGGTGGCATGGGTGCCATGGGTTTCTCGCTGCCCGCAGCCATCGGTGCGAGTTTCGCCTCACCGGGCAAGCCGATCGTACAGATTGCCGGGGATGGTGGGTTTCAGATGAACATCCAGGAGCTGGAGACGATTGCCCACCATAAATTGCCGGTCAAGATGGTTGTGTTGAACAACGAATCCTACGGCATGGTCCGCCAGTTTCAGCAGAGTTATTTCCATGAACGCTACCCATCCACTTTTCAGGGCTATTCTGCACCCGATTTTGAAAAAATTGCCTCGGCTTATGGTATCCGCGCGGCGACCGTTGGCAAGACCGAAGAATCAGTACAGCAAGGCCTGGCACAGTTATGGGCAGACCCAACCGAGCCGTTTTTGTTGCAGGTTCAAATTGACCCGATGATCAATGCTTATCCCAAGATAGCATTCGGTTATCCCCTCACGCAAATGGAACCGTTTGTGAAGCCGCTGGATATGGAAGGGACGTAGGATTTCATTTGGGAGAATATTAACCTTGGGAAAAACCTTTCAGGTTTGAGTTCATTATTATCTCGATCAACCCTGTCCAATTGTTTAATCATCAGAAAATTAACGAACAAAACGGGCAAAATAGCAGATAAGCCATGGTCCCGATCACTGCACGGGATGGGCTTATCTGCTATTTTTTTTGCCATATTAATTCTGGTTTATTATTTTTCAGTAAATAAATAGCTACGATCGTATTTTTGTTTTTTATTTTTTCATAATACAAAATTGTAGGAATATCACTTTCTAAAAAGGTGGATTTTTCGAGTAAATATTTTCGTTCAAATGTAAAAACTCTTCTACCTTTCTCAGTCAAAAAATCAAAAATAATGCGTTGCCTGTCTTTCGTGTAATAGGGATAGAAGATTTGACCTTTGCTCAGTTGCTTGGGCGGTATTCCACGAATTATAGTATTTGTAAGAACCATATCCTCTGGTGTTGGCTTGTAAAATTGGGGAATAACCAGATTGGTAAATGGGATGATCGCTGCAAATAGCGTCACCATAATTACGGAAGATAAAAGTGAAGAGGGTGGGTAAGAAGTATTATCAACGTCAAAATTGGAAATTCGTGCCCATTTTTTGATTGGGCGTAGACTGAAGAAGTTTAGCAAACCATTCCAGACAAGCATCAAACCCAATCCATAATAAAAAAAGATGATCCAGTTTATGGGGGCGATATATCGACTTCCAGAATTCATGGCAATACTTAAAGAAAAATCATATGCGAAAAAAATAACCAAAGGGATTAAGCCAGCCCATTGATACCTTTTCCAACTTTCTACCAGGCCAAATGTGACCAATGCAAAATTTAAAATTATTAAAATATTTTGGATCGGCGGAAAATCACCTTTCCAGTTGCTTACATCTTGCCAATATTCGCGCTGGCTCAGATCAGATATATTTTTAAATTCAATATAGTCTGGAAGTGCCAGGAAAGAGGTAGTGAAATTATGTAAAAAGTGGTTGAAGACCATCATCCCAATTTTTTTCGGATTTGCCAGGTCTATCGCATTCTGGTCATCAATCCCTCCAGGTAGGGGAGTGGAAAGTGGGGAGTTAGGAGTGGCAGGATGGGGAGTGGCAGGTCGGGGAGTGGTGGGTCGGGGAGTGGTGGGTCGGGGAGTGGAAGGTTGGGAAGTGGAAGGTCGGGAAGTGGAAGGTTGGGAAGTGGGGATGATTTGCGAACCGGGGGAGTTGGTTGGGAGGATTGGGGACTCCGCACCGGGATGATATCGGGCATCAATTACACTCATAATTTTGATGAAAAACCAGGGCTTTCCTTCCGGACTCACTCCCGTAATTAACCACGGAGTAAATACCATAAAAAAGCCGAGCGAAAATAAAAAGATTTGTTTTCTTAATAAGTTGTTGGATGACTTGTGAAGACGAATAACGATCAATATAATAATGATCGGAAAAATTACAATCGGGTTGATGCGTATCAGGGATAGTGCACCAAGAATTGCCCCCAGGAAAAAAACTAATCTCGGTTTGGGAGATTCCATCCATAAAAAAGCCAGATAGGTAACCAGAACAATTCCTAATAAGGTGATTTCTTCGGTCATCAACAATTGAGGATTTACGGAGGCAATGCTGGATGAGAGGATAATTGCATTCACTTGCTGGAATATTATTAGGAAAGCTAAAATTAAGCCAAATAAATTGCCATGAAATTTTTTTCCTAAAAGAAATAAAATTACTGGAATAAACCCCAAAAACAAGATTTGGAGCCAGGGCAGGAGGACATAATTATTTCCTGCGATTAAGTGCAACCCTGCCAGGAAAACCATGTATAAAGGTTTGTCTGTAGATTCATGAAAATTAATCCCTTGACCTTTAATGATGGCGATGGCACCGATATCATGAAACCTGGCATCCGAAAATGGATAGGGTTGCAGGTTGGGCCGGGTCGGTTCCAGTGAAAAGAAATGTTTTGGCATGGGTGTTGATCCCCAGGCAATCACAGCTCCTAGATAGAGCATTATCGGAATAATGTATTTCAGACTTCCAACCCAATAGAATGATTTTCCTTTTGTCGGTAGCGATCGCAATATTGATACAAGCAGAATAAGAAAGATAATACTAAAAAATTGGAACGATGATGTTGGAATTCCAGGCACATTCCAAAAGGGTAAATTTTGTAAAAGTCCAATTTTGGTGGTAGTGATAAAAATCCATATGCCACAAAAAGGGATGAATATCATTCCAAAAGTTTTGCCTATTTTTTGAAATTGCGAAAAATCCAGGACGAAAGGACTTATGGCTATCTTGATAAAAATGTATAGTTGAATAATAATTAGCTCTAACCAGATGATGGTTGGCTCGAGTCTGAAAAACATGGCTCCATAGATTCCCAGGTAGTCTGATGGTATCCAAATGGTAATCCAGAGTAGAAGTGATGAAAAAACGCCTATTCCAGTCAAAAAATAAAGAGCGAGATCAGAATGTGAAAACTTTTCTATGAATTGTAAAATGTGTTTTGTTTTGAAAAATGCTGTTATTACTCCGCCCATAATAAAAAATAAAAATAATAAAATAAAAAAACGACTCAACGATAATCCCCCAAAAAGGGTATTAGTAGGATCCTGGGGAATTAAAACCGTCAAAATGCTGCAAATAATGCCTTCAATGAGCGCACCAATCAGAAAATAATTGAAGATTCTTGATTTGTTATTAATTTTATTTACACTCAAATCTAACATTATTCTCCATGTGTAACAATCAAATAAACATATCTCTCAGTTTTGTAAGGCTATTGGAGTGTCATATTCTTTGGATGTTATATATAATATAAGTTGGTTTTCGTGTGAGGTGCTTATAATTTATTCAGACGAATTATACTTCATACGAAAATACCAAACCACACCACTGGACCCCTTTACCCCCCGGAACGATTACCATTTATTTGGTAAACATTAATGTCGATAATATATAATGAATATGATTACTACGTTGGAACTAATTGAAAACGGTTAACAATTCTCTTTTATATCTACAAACCAGCTTTTGTGATCTATTTCTCAATTCAGTTGGTCAATTGATCCAAAAAAAGTGACAAATTGCTCTTGGAGGTTTACCGTGAAATTTTATCGTCTCAAAATATTGAATGTATTAGTGGCTTTTATACTTATCAATGCATTAGCAGGGGTCCAACCCGCATATGCAGCGACGCTAATCGTAGTAGATCGTGCTGATGACGCAGATATTTCGAAATGTACCGATAGGGCCAATGATTGCAGTCTTCGTGGCGCAATCAATTTAGCAAATTCGTATTCTGGTGCAACCATCACATTTGCAGGGGATTACACCATCTCAATCTCAAAGCAACTTCCCAAGGTGACTTCCCTGATAACAATTACCGGCAATGGCTCGCCTAAAACAATCATTCAGGCAAGCAGTACAACAACAAACCCATCCGAATTCCGTATTTTTGAAGTGTCCGGCAATTTGAGTCTCAACAACCTGACAGTGCGGAACGGGCGCTGCAAAAATACCTGTAACGGGGGTGGTATTTTAAACAATCAGGGTGTGGTAACCGTGACGAACAGCATCATCTCTGGTAACAGTGCAAATGCGGGCGGAGGCATCTACAGCATTGGAACTTTGAATGTAACCAACAGCATTATCTCCGGAAACACTGCAGCTAATTATGGTGGCGGTATCGTCAACAACGGATCTCAGCTCGTGGTGACGAACAGTACCATCTCTAATAACACTGCTCTATCCATTGGCGGTGGCATCTGGAATAATTCGAAGTTGACGATAACTGGCAGTAACTTCTCTGCCAATCACGCAGACTACGGCGGTGGCATCTACAATTACAAAAATTCAGTTACCTTTTCGAAAAGCACATTCTCCAACAACATCGCAAACCGTGACGGCGGTGGTATCTGGAACCTATCCTACATGACTGTGACGGACAGTACTTTCACTGGAAACAAGGCAAACCGCTCTTTTGGTGGTGCCATATTCACGAGTACCGGCAGTTTTACGATTGCCAACAGCACCATCTCAGGTAACTATGCTGCAGGAAACGGCGGTGGTTTTTTCAACGCTTCAGGTAAACTGATTGTGAGGAACTGTACCATCTCCAGCAATACCGCTCTTTCTGGAGGGGGCATATTCAATTTCTCAACTCTACAAGTAGTTAACGGCACTTTCTCCAGCAATAAAGTCAGTGCCTACGGAGGTGGTGTCTTTAACTCCGGCTCATCATCGGTAACCAACGCTACTTTCTTAACCAACAGCGCCTTCAAAGGAGGTGGAGGTATCTACAATAATCAATCTGCCGTGCTGATAGTTATTGGCAACACTTTATCTGGCAATAGCTCAAGTTCTTTTGGCGGCGGGATTAATAATCTAGGCAAAACAGTTTTGACCAACAACACTTTTTCCGGCAACAATGCGACAACTGGAGGAGGCGGTATCTTCAACCGCGGTACCCTGACAGTGACCAACAATACGCTTTCCGCCAACAAGTCAGCTTACGGCGGAGCATTATACAACTATAGAGGCACCCTGAACCTATTGAATACAATCCTGGCGAATAGCCCGACTGGATTTGACTGCTTCAATTACCTGGGTAATATCGGCACCAATACAAACAACCTGATAGAAACTAATGGCAAGTGCGGTACCCCTGTACTCAGTTCTGATCCCAAACTAGGCACACTTGCCAAGAATGGTGGCCCCACTCTTACCTTCGCCCTGTTGAGCGGTTCGCCTGCTATCCATAGGGGCAGTACAGCAGTGTGCGCAGCTGCGCCGGTAAATAATAAAGATCAGCGCGGATTCGTCCGTTCTCAGGATTCATTATGCGATATTGGCGCTTATGAACTGATCCGCTAGGCGCATCAAGCCAGGGCTTTATGGTAAGGATTTTTTAATAGGCGATTCAAATAAGATTTTCTAGCAAAAACTTTCAACCATCATCTAAAAAATGGGAGAAAGGTGTTTGTTCCAAAGCCGCTCAAGGCGTGATTAAATGATTGTGGGGCTTGCCCTGCCCAGCGCCTTACGTGTGAGGTAATGCAAATATTATTGGGTTATAATTGTTAATTGGGCTGTCTTACGCTTTAGCACAGCTACTTGATACACAATGCAATGTAAATTATGCTTAAATTGGAGAACGTATATGCAGCCTCAATTATCAGTTATTGTACCTGCTTACAACGAAGAGAACACGATATTTAATGTCCTGAATACCCTGATTCAGGCTTTATCCGGCGATTATGAAATTATTGTTGTAGATGACGGATCTGCTGATCGGACCGCTGAAATTATTAAAGAATCATTTCAAAATATTCCTACTATCAGGTTGATTCAACATGGTAAAAACCAAGGCAAGACGGCTGCTTTAATAACCGGTTTCGCTGCCAGTACTGGGCAAATTGTAATTGTTCAGGATGCTGACCTGGAGTATGACCCGATTGAAATTTCTGATGTCATAGCCCCTATTCTGTTGGGCAAAGCTGATATTGTTTATGGGTCACGCTTTTTAACTCGACGTGCTACCCGCATTTTATATTTTCGACATTATCTGGCAAATCGCTTTATTACATTTTTATCCAATCTTTTTACCGATTTAAACTTCAGTGATGTAGAAACCTGTTACAAAGCATTTCGAGGTGAAATAATTCGGGATATGATTATCGATTCCAAGCGATTTGGCTTTGAGATTGAGGTAACTGCCAAAATAGCTAAACTCAAATGCAGGATTTATGAAGTGCCTATTTCCTACTATGGCAGAACTTATGCGGAAGGAAAAAAAATCGGTTTAAAAGATGGTTTATTTGCAATTTATTATATTTTTAAGTACAATTTCTTTATTGGGTTGCGGTCATCATTTAGAAACCCAATTTCCCATGAGTCGTAACTGTTCAGGCAGGTAATGGAGAAACAAAATTAAGCAAGAGGGAATTCCTGGAAATAACCAGCCGCAAAGCAGCTAATACATTTTGCTTGTTTTCTGGTAATCTAGATGTAACTCCGTGTTTTGCAAAACGCTTTTGCGCCTTGTTCGAAACGAAAATAGCGTATGTGGGCAGTGGTCAAAAAAAGGTAATTTATTCCAAATTGCTACCAAAGGAAATTGATGGAATAAGCCGAAATAAAAAGGGCGCCTTTCAACTCAAACTCTTTTATTGCCATCGTGCATAAACTGATTGGCCAAATAAAAGTTGCCTTTGAAATCCATCCTAGCAATGATGGCGGTCGTCAAAACCTCTACATCACTCATTTAGGGCTGTATATCTTCGTAATGATTGATGCAGGGCATTAGCATGCCCTCGATCAGACAACAAACAATAATAATTGGGTATCCATAATTGTTTCCTTCTTTGTTGGTTGGGATACCTCAAAAGTAGCTGATTTCCATTGATTTTTGTTAAAGTTCATATCGAGGTAGCAACTTGAAATGAAAAGGTAATAATTAGCTTAATTTTTTAATTTATATTTCTTGTTATCTTAAGGCCAATATGATCCCAAACACTGTCATTTTATTAGGTTTCTGTTTTTTAGCGCTTTGGGCCACTTTGAAAGAGGCCTCGTTGAGAAATATTCAGCAAAAATGGGGCAATCGGGACTCTTTCCTGATGGCCGCAGTCCTGCAAGGTACTCTTCTTGTTATTCTCACGGAAGGATTAAGTGCTTTTAATTTGCTTGAAAGAAAATATTTAATCTCGGGGTGGATTCTGGTTTTTATCATTACATTAATGGTCTTTATCGTCTTGAGAATTTCGCGAATCGGATTTAAACGAAGCCTGTTTAATCTACACGATTGGAAGTTGTTTGGTTTTCGGCGCAGCATAACAACGATAGTATTTATACATATTATTGGTATACAATTACTTACTCTGGCTTTTGTGGCATACATTTACCCTCCCAATAATTGGGACAGCATGACTTATCATATGCCGAGGGTCATGCACTGGCAACAAAATCAAAGCGTTGCAAGCTTTGCGACCAATAATGAACGACAAATCCAATCTCAGCCTTTTGCCGAATACGAAATAGCCAACCTTCAAATCATGGTAATGAATGATCAATTTGCAAATTTTGTGCAATATTTTGCATTTCTGGTTTGTTTCATCGGGGTCACCAATATTACGAAGAAGCTGGGCGGCAATCACGAGCAGCAAATTATTGCTGGAATAATTACCTTATCCATCCCTATGGCAATTTTGCAATCTACCAGCACCCAGAATGATCTTGTTGTTTCTCAATGGCTGACATGTTTTTTATTATTTGGGATTGGTTTGATTCAAGAACCTGATAATTATTTTTGGACATTCGGAACTGGGTTGGCACTCGGATTAGCATGTTTAACGAAAGCGACTGCTTTAATTTTTGCGCTTCCATTTTGTATATGGGTTGGTTTTGAACTTTTCAAGCAAGCGCGAAAATATATTATTCAAGGCTTGATTATCGGAATTCTGGTGCTTTCAATAAATTTCGGTTTCCTATTCAGAAATTATTTATTATATTCCAATCCTTTAGGTACTTCCGTATTGTTTAAAACAACAAATGAAATCCATACCCCTGGTGCGCTGGCATCAAATCTTATTCGAAACATAGCGCTAAATTTTACAGATCAACAAAATCCTTTTTCTCAGATAATGTTGAGATGGCTCAGTTGGTTACATAAATTTACTGGGCTTAGCAATGCTGATCTACGGATTTCGTTCACCAAACATGATGTTTTTAGTGGAATTAATTATAGAGAGTCCAACCATGAAGATTATGCGGGAAATCCAATCCATGCGATTTTGATTTTTATTACAACGTTTATTTCCTTAATTGGTTTCCGCTTGTTAAAAATTAATCGTACTGTGCTGGCCTATGGTCTATGTCTATTGACAGGGTTTACCCTTTTTTCGTTTTATTTGAAATTCCAAATATATGGCAGCCGTTTATTACTGCCATTATTTATCTTATGGGTGCCAATCATAATTATTGTTTTGGCTAAAAAACACAGACTAATAATAAATTTAGTTGTTTTTTGCATAATTCTCTATTCGTTTCGTTGGACCTTTGGTAACAGCATTAGATCAATAAACCAGGATTCTTATAATAATTTTATAAATCGGGAACAATCCTACTTTGCGAATCGGCCAACAGTATATCCAGTCTATGTAAATATTACCGAAAAGATTGTAAATAGTGGCTGCAAATCGGTAGGCATCCAATTGGGCGGGGAGTGGGAATATCCACTTTGGGTTTTCCTTGCGAATCGGGAATGGGTCGGAAGAATTGAACACGTAAACGTTACGAATCCTACCGCAATGCTTGAAAATAAAAAATTTATCCCCTGTGCAGTATTGTCGACTACCCCCGATATGAAAATAAATTTAAAGAATTTCGTGGAAACAAAATTTGGAGGTTTCCATCTATATATTCAAAATAAGTAATCGTTCACGTGATGAAACAGACTTACCCCAAGCATCCCGTGCAGAGATCGGGACTCACGGGCGAGGAAAAACCTTTTTACCACGAAGGGCACGAAGGAAGGGCTTTTCAAGTTTTTTCTTTCTCGTGCAGAGATCGGGACCATCCGTTATTTACGTAAAATCACCCTTGCTGCTAAGCGCTAAGAAATATATGTTCTATCTGGTCTGAAAGGCAGGTACTTTTGATTTTACGCTCCAGATCCACGCAGAACAACCCAGATCGTCTTAAGCAAAATATAGATGTCTATCCAGAGTGACCAATTGCTTATGTAGTATTCATCCATCTGCAAACGTTTATCAAAAGTCGTGTTGTGCCGGCCAAAAACCTGCCACCAACCTGTAATTCCTGGATCGACGCGTAAAATAATTGGAGCATAGCCTCCCATGTCTTCCAGTTCAGTAGACATGAAAGCCCTGGGGCCGACCAGACTCATATCGCCTTTGAGAACATTCAATAATTGGGGTAATTCATCAACACTGAATTTTCGCAGGAGATTTCCCAGTTTCGTAATCCGTGGATCATTTTTTAACTTATGAAAATTTTCATATTCCAGTCGGGCCTCAGGATCTTTTTCAAGGAGTTGTCGAAGAATATCGTCTGCGCCAACAATCATGGTCCTGAATTTAAAAACCTGAAAACGTTTAAAGTTGCGCCCCAGTCGTTCCTGGGTGTAGAGAATAGGTCCGGGGGAATCCAGCGCAATAAATAATCCAGTTAAAAGTAGGACAGGACTTAATATTATTAAGAGAAATGAGGATCCTAAAATATCGATAAATTTTTTGATGAATAAACTACGCCCAGAAAGCAGGTGATATTGAAATTCCAGTCCCAGGTAACCATTTAAATCCCGGGTTTCCACCCATAAAGAACCAAAACTTTCAACTTTTCGTAATAGAACAACTTTGTGAAAGCTTTGGTTAAGTTTACGCAGCACGTCCCCGGTAGGTGTGGTGGCATTGGATGCTAAAATTGCCAGAGAAATATCCCGATATTTTCCTTTGGGATCAAAATCGTGTGTAGAGTGTAAGGCAACCGGCCGCCATCCCAGACGGCGAATTTGAATGAGAGAGGCTACTACGGCTTTGGCCCAATCGCCTTCGCCAAAAACAATCACCGGAATGCCATACCAGGTACTCAGGGAGAGTTGGTTGCGTTCAATAAAGCGTGTGAGTGGTAATGCTACAACCGCCATGAGCCAGACAAGCGGAAATATGGAACGCGGAAAAATTTGAAGTGGTTTATTAAAATAGGAAAACATGGCCAATACGACCATGCCAATGGTCACAGCCTTGCCCATCAATTCCATTTCTTTGACCGCTGTTAGTCCATATCCGGGGTAGAGGCCTTGAAGCAGGAAGATGCCAATAAGTAATACGATACCAATTTCTGCAACGGGATACACTGCTTCCCATTGCACTGGCGGGTTTCCAATCCATGGAGAAATACTCGTGCGAATCCAGACTGCCAATCGGAAGGAGCCCAGCACGACTATTCCATCCATTATGATAAAGATAAGACTGATGGTCCAATATTTTATAAAATTCACATTCACCCTGCATCTTTTTTTGATAAAAACGCTACCTTAGAAAATTTCGCCTTTAATCAAAAATTACTTTTTTTTATACTATGAATTATCCACCTACAAAAATTATTTTATCATATCCTGCAGCTGTGATTGAAACTTTCCAAGGACATGTTCAGTTGCCCATTCTTCCAGAACCCAGTTGCGACCTTTTTGACCCAATAATTTTCTTTCTTTCGGGTTGTCCGCCAACTCTGTAATTAACTTCACCAGGCAAGAAACATCACCTGGTATGGCCAATAGTCCTACATTATTGATGATCCTACCCAGTTCTGTATCAGCATGGGCGGTGGCGATTACTGCACCTCCGCTGGCTAACATGCCAGAGAGCTTGGATGGCATGACCAGGTCAGCGGCATCGGCCCGCTGTGGGAGCACGTGAATATCAGCCAGATTTAATAATTCATTCAAGCGTTCGATTGGTTGCAGGGGGTAAAACCGTAGGTTGGGTAGATCTTGCGCATCGGCTTCCAACTGTTGCCGTTCAGAACCGTCACCACAAAGAATGAAAATTATTTCAGTTTTCGTTACCAGGGAGCGAGCAGCCATCAATAATAATTCCAAACCTTGTTTGCGCCCCATGTTACCTGCATATAAAACAACCACCTGATTATCCTTAATGCCCCATTCCTCTCGGAATTGACTCGGCCGGGATAATGGCTGGATGGCTTCTGTATCAATCCAATTGGGAAAAATTACAGCCCGTTCTTTTTCTACACCTTTTTGGAGCAAACGTTCAAGCATCTGATTGGATATTGTGGATACCATATCAAAGCGCCGCAGCACCGCGCTTTCCATCCATATAGCAGCTCTTTGTATCCAATTATTGCCAGATAAAAGTCCCAGGCTGAAAGCTGCATCCAGTTCAAAATCCTGAATGTGTAAGCAGGCTTTTGAACCGCTCAGATAGGCGGAAAAAAGGGCAAAAGGAGCATTAAAGAACGCGGGTGCGATACACATCACTATATCTGCGTGCCAGGAACTTTCACGCAATAATACAGGGAAACTGCTGATTGCGAAGGAAAATAGATGGAGTAAGCGGGTTAATCCCGAGGGATGGCGCGGTACATATAAAGGGCAGCGAGTGACCTGAGAACCTTGCCAATCTTCTTGACGATATTCCGACGCATGGTATGGAGCTTGTACCTGCCAGTAGGGATAATAAGGCGGGGCTGTAATGACGTGCACCTGATTCCCATTAGCTGCCAGGTAGGCGGCTAATTCTCCCGTGTATTTGCCTATGCCCGTTAATTCCGGAAAGAAATTTATTCCGACTATAAGAATTCGCAAGATGATTTTTCCTGTTCCCTGAGGATTCGTACTGCAGAAGTTATTAATGTGATTAGGGTTGACCGTATTTACACATTATTTCCGTGCATAATTCGAGGTTTAATTACCCTGGCAGGATTACCAAAACAAATCATACCAGGGGGTAAATCGTGTAAAACGGTGCTGCGTATGCCTACTACGGTTCCACTCCCAATCGTTACACCTGGTGCTATAAAAACATCGCTCGCGATCCAAGCCTGCTCTCCAATATTTACAGGTTTTTCATATATATCAAAGGCAAGGCTGGCGTAATCGTGACTACCAGTACAAATGTAGCAACATTGTGAGATGACGGAATGAGCGCCAATATGAATTTCACCAAGCGAATACAATTCTACTTTATCACCGATCCAGGCATAATCACCAATTGTCACCTTCCATGGGTAGGTGATTCTTACTGTTGGCCTGATCAGAACTTTTTTACCAATGCTTGCACCAAATAACCGTAATAGGAAACGCCGCCAGCTGTATAAAAATTGTGGCGACATTCCGAAGAGCGTATCTTGAATTAACCACCAGAATTGCACCAGCCAGGCAGGTCTACCTCTAAATTTTGGAGGCATTTGAAATTTTGAAAGATCCTGAAATTTAGATATCATAATAGTGCCTCTGGGTCCAGTCAGTATAAAAAAAATGGTAGTTCGGAGACCATGTGAGAATGATTTGTAGCAGCGTTAGAATTTTGTCGCTATTTTGGATAAACTAATATTCTACAAAAAAAGTGGACTGTTACCCAAGGAGAGGTGTAACTTAAAAATTTGCTCATAGAAAATAATTTAGCAATATTACAAACTACAGATACCGTTTTAAGGTCGTAATAAGATTAGTGGCAGCCATACCCAGTTCGAAGTGCTGCTGAAAACACATTTTAGCATTTTCTCCAATGGCAGCTCTCTCCTGCTCGGTTAATTTTATCCAATTATTCAGCAACTGACAAACCCCTTCAAGCGTGTCAGCATCCACAAAGCCTG
The DNA here is from genome assembly GCA_964462245.1 of uncultured Anaerolinea sp. Taxonomy (GTDB): domain Bacteria; phylum Chloroflexota; class Anaerolineae; order Anaerolineales; family Villigracilaceae; genus UBA5195. The sequence continues at coordinate 14,130 of CAYWXS010000061.1, read as the reverse complement.
CCTTCGAATCTTCAATTTCATGCCATATATTTACCTTGTTGGTAGTTAATACAGGCAACCCACAGGCCAGAGCCTCTGCAAGAACAATTCCAAAATTTTCTGAATGCGATGGCAAAATAAATACTTCAGAGGACCGGTATGCCCCCCATTTTATGTCACCATCCAACATTCCTGTCCAAATAATTTTTCCTTCGAGACCAAGCTGATGCGCTTGAGACATTAATCCGGGTTGTAACCCTTTTTTGTCCGGGCCCGCCATTATCAAACGAAAATCCGGGTTTTGATTTATTATTTTTGCAAAAGCATCGATAAGTAAATCACAACCTTTTACCGGATCGATCCGACTCAGGAAAAGTATTAATCGTTTTCCAGATAATTCCGGATACTTACTCATAAATAAATTGCCTTGGACCACTGGATCGCCTACAGGAGCGCGGATGCCATAATTTACAACCACTTCATTGGCTTTGTACAACTCAAAAGATTTAGATGCTAATCTTTTTTCTTCTTCATTTGTAAATAATACAGCTTTGGCGTCACGTAATACCCAATATTCAGCCCATGGCCAATACAGCCATTTTTTCAGGTGCTTAAGTGGGTAGGTGGTTCTAAACCATGGAGATAACATACCATGTGTAAAAACAAAATATGGAAATTTTATTTTTCTCGTAGCCAGCCAGGTGGCAAAGCTTGGATATTGCCAGATTCCACTCACAATTACAGCATCAAAGCGAGATACGTTTTGAATAATCCATTTTACCAAATGAGGACTAAAACTGTATTTGCCCATAACTGGGCCTAATGCATGAACAGTGCCAGGGAATTCTTTCACCCATTTTGAGTTTTCTGAATCCAAAGTAACCAACTCGGATGGATGCCCCAGTTCACCCAATTTGGTGATTAATTGACTGATAGCCGTAACCGGACCGCCCTCGGTTGGATCGAGTGTTACTTTTATCCATAATAATTTCATACAACCTCGATTTTTTGTAGCCAGCCAGTTATATTTAATAATTTAAGAAAACAGTTAAATAAATTCCTGTTTTGTGACCCGGTTACTAAGATACACTAACCTTTACATTCGCACTATTTTTCCTATAAGAAAATTCTGAAGCCAGCAAGGCTAAAATTAGATATAACCCAAAAAAATATCTGGGACTAAAAATTACTGTTAAAGTAAAAATCAGGCAATAAATGACTGCCAGATATAAATTGACATACTTTATGTTGATTTTTCTTTTATATAATAGATAAAGCGATAAAACAAAAAAAGAAGCAGAATTAAAGTATTGGACCACATTATTCCAGAAATCTGAAAAATCTGTTATTAGCCTATAACGAGACAGTAATAAACCAAATAAGATTTGTAATAGTTTGGGTATGAAAACCAAAATATATCCACCGTATTCCAATTGAAGATCGTTCATTCTTTGGAATATGCCAGTTCCAGTTACCTCACTGGAGTCAGAATATTCCAGAACTTTTGAAAACAGTGTTGTAAAGAGCGGAAAAATAAGTGAAATAATCACCAGCAACAATATTATTATCAAATATCTAAATAATTTTTTTTGTTTGATGTGAGTATCAAGATAAACAAGCACGGAACTGACAATCACAAATAACAATAATTGCCATCTGGCCAAAAATGCGACGAGTAGAGCAATTATAAAATATTTAATATTTTTATTTTTTATATAAGCTAGATAAATGGCAATTGATAAAAATGCTAAAATTTCCTTGTTGACTGAAAATAATGCAAATAATGTCATTGGGTTGATGAATATAAAAAACAGGAATACTTTCCTATTAATCTTATAATTGTCAAATATTACTTTGATGGAGACCAGGAGACATACTACATTGAAAATAAAAATTAACAGATAATTCGAATTTAATAATTTTAGTATCAAAAGTGGGCCAGCCAAATTTTGAGATACTTCGGTGGAAAATAAGGCATCTGATAAACTATTAATCAGGAGCGCAACTCTTTCGTATGTTTTGGCATCTGAATAAGCCTGAATACTGATGTCTCCAGTGAGTGAAGGGTAACCAATAAAATAAAAAAGAATAATGGCTAAAATAATATATAGTCCAATTTGGAATTTACTAATCTTGATCTTCATTTAATGGAATTTCCCTTCTTTTTTTAGTGTTTCGTAATGCTGAACATTCCTTTGCTTGAATGCCACTGCCGGGTGCCCTCCAGCGATAGCATACTTGGGTATGTCTTTTACTACAACACTTCCAGCTTGAATAATGGCTCCTTCTCCAATCGTGACACCACCTAACAGGATGACTCTATCACCCAACCAAACGTTATCTTCGATTATGATATTTTTAATAATGTATGTTTCTCCATATGGAATGGAATCTCCATTATCATAATCGTGGAACTGAGTGATCATTAAACAAGCCTGGCCTGAATGAAAATTATCTCCAATAACTACTTTGCCCCCACCATGAATAGTCATTCCGTTAAAATTTACATTTTTCCCTAAGTGGGTTGTCTTCGATACGCTGCTATTCAGGTTGACATATAACGGTTCCTGGTAGGTACCGCATTGTAATTTTACCCTGGCTGTAAAGATAAACCGTAACATAAGCATAAAAATTTGTTTGGTTTTTTTTAATATATTAATTAGCATATTGATTCCATGTTATCGGATTAATTTCCTCAAAAATAAAGAGATTTGCCTTCCAAACTTTTTTAAATAACTGACGGATGTTCATTTATTAATAATCAGTGTCAATTGTACCAATCTGTGTGAAAATAAACTCAACACATAGAGGTGGTGTGCAGTTTGATTTACACTTTTCCGAATTTCTGAAGAGCGAAGTTCCGGATCAGCACGAAATTATGCTGGTTCGTAAAAATAAATACGGACATTGCTACCAATCCTGCATAAGTAGGATAGCCAGCCATGATGCCGACCAGAAAAATCAAAGTGGCAGCCAGGCTGCCCCAGGGTAACATGCTCCTGAGATAACCATGGGATTGTCCCAGATTAAGTAAATTCGCACCTAGTCGAGCTTGTAAAAATGTGTAGATAAAGGCTCCAAATAGAGCGGCCATTCCAATCCACAAAAAGCTCATTTTTAGGATTGCTGCCGTTAGACATAAACCGGTCACAATTATTGTCGTGAGTACACTGATTCCAGCCACTTTCATTTGTTTTTTACGGGCAATTGCGACACAGTTATAACCGAATGAAATCGAAAACAATGCTTGTGCTAACAACAATACACTCAATACGCCTGATGCAGGTTTATACTGGGGTAGAAAATAAAAGAGAATGGGCAATCCAAGTATTACACCAAAAACAGCCAAAAATACAGATGTACCGTAGAAATTATTTACTTTATGGACTACTTCTGCTGCCAGATCGTTCGAAATACCGGCGTGGGTTCGGGATAAAATATCCGGAAAAATCACCCAGCTAACAGCATTTAAACCAAGCAGGGTGGCGGCTGTGATATTGTTCGCCAGAGAATAATATCCCATGACTTCCGTTGTGTAAAAGATGCTGATAATTGTCCGACCGGATACAGTGATTAACGAATAACTGGCAGAGTATATTAGTAATGGTATTCCTATCCTTAGCAACTCTTTCCAATAATAAGTATTAATTTTAAATTTAATCTTAAATGGAGCCCGAATACTGTATTGCGCAATTGTGATAAGCCCTTGCAGTATCAGGGAAGCAAGCAGGTAGTAAATTAAACCAGAATTATTTCTAAAAATCAACACCGCTAGCAAGGGTACGACGGCGCTTAGCATTTCACTGACAATAATGCGTGTGAATTTTTTATGAGCTCGATAGAAGGTTGTGTAGATGTCCTGGAACATATTCAGGCCGGTATTGATACACAAGGCCAGCGTATAGTGGTTGAATGAGTATTTTTCGAAGAGCGGAATGCTGTTGGCTTGAATTACAAAACCAAAAAATACCAGTCCACAAAAAATCATAAGAGTGTGAATTAATGCAGTTCCCATCAACTCGGCGCGTAATTCAGATGAAGCGTCTTCTGTGGATAATTCTACATTGAGGGCAGGTTGAACTCCTAAATTGGTATAGGCTAAATATTGCTGCACCAACATGAGAAAACCCCAGACCCCAAACATCGTTGGGCCAAGGAATTTGGCTACAAGTATGCCGCGCACAAACAGCAGGACATAGCTGACATAGCGATTGGTCATGAACAATAAAACAGGATTCTTAAGTACGCGACGAAAGTCAATCATTCAGATCATTTCCGTGTTTTTCATTCTGTGCTAATTTCATTGAGATCCATTACTGTCATGAATTTTTTATATTCAGCATAGACTGAAATTATATTTTTACGATAAGCCTGCGGGATCAAGTCAACCGGTAGCAAAAATGATTCTACGCTGTTGAAGTTAAACATTTTTGATACGGTAAATAGGGCAGTTGAATAAAAGGAAGCGATTCCAAAAGGCAGGGAATCCATTAGCAAAAACTGTATTTCAGCAGGATTGCTAAAAGATAGTACGCTGAGATCAAACATTTGCCATAATAAATCTAACTTTTCCCCGGTTTCCCGACGATGTGAAATATAGATTAGTTCTTTATTTTTACTTTTATAATAATTATTGACCTTTTCCAGTGCGGCAAATTCCTGATTCCTACTTAATATATTGAGTTCTGATAGACACGCACCGAAAAAGTAGATTTTTGATTCGTCTACAGATTTGGTTTTACTTAATTTCTTGATTACAGAAAAATTATTTTTAATAACTCTTTGGTTTGGATGGTATGGGGCTAAATCAAAGCAGGTAAATAGGTGTATATCGCGATGGAAATGATCCTTGCTGTCAATAAAAAGCATGGAAATTAGTTTGAAAAAAAACAGTTTGAGTTTCCGTTTTATTCCGGTTGATATATCGTAATATTTTCTGGTGGGAATGTAATTCTTTTGTAGTTCGATGATAACGCTGCCATCATCCAGGACAAAATCTTCTTCTGAAACCAGGACATTCCAAAAAAAAGTGTGATACCAGGAGCGGTACTCACCAATAAAAATTTTTCCAAATTCAATACTTTTTAATTGCAGCATCTTTAAAATGAATAAAAGCCGCAGATTTGATTCAAGCACACCGCTAACTGGTTGTATTTCAATGACTTCGTCAAAGTTATTGAATTGATTGATGAGTTGCTGCATTTGCAAAGCGCTGTTTTTGTGTTGTTTCCCGGAATATTGTAAGATCAAAATTGCATATTCGCTCTTGAAATAGTCCCTTGCTTCAATTGCGGAGATTAATTGAAAAGGCGATTGGACGATGAATAAATTTTTTTTCACATTACCCATGATAATCTGATGGCTCACTTACTGCGGAATAGAACTATTTATTAGCACAACAAACTCGTTTCGGAACCCTGATAAACCGTCATTGGGCAGTGAATCGTATTTAAGAAAGTGCCTCATCATACTATCTATGAGAAAATACTTTGAATAAAATCAATCACACGTTCCTGCTCGCTATCTTTTAGCCCGACAGAACAAGGTAGGCTCAATCCATCTCTGTTTAACTTTTCGGCAACGGAACAATCTGTAAAGTAAGAACCAGTATGTGCTTTACTTAAATGAACCGGCTGCCAGAAAGGACGCACCTGTATGTTTTTGTCTATAAATTTTTGCATCAGGTCCCGGCTGTTCATTCCAAATTTTGCTTCGTCAACCAAAATTGTATACATCCAGAAAATGCTGAATGCCCAGTCTGCCTGCTGCATGGGTATTAGACCAGGGATGTTTTTTAACCTGGTTGTATAAGTCTCTGCAATCCGTCTTTTGGCAGTGATGTAACCATCCAACTGCTCCAATTGTGCACAGCCAAGCGCAGCCTGAATATTGGTCAGTCGGTAATTAAATCCAATTTCATGGTGCACAAATTCAATCGGATCATCCTTGGCCTGAGTGGTTAAATATTTCGCTTTGCGAGCCCAGGCTTCGTTATCAGTGACAATCATTCCCCCACCACCGGTCGTGATGATCTTGTTGCCGTTAAAGCTAAAACAGGCAATATCACCGATGCTGCCTGTTTTCCTGCCTTTATAGTTTGCGCCCAGGCTTTCGGTGGCATCTTCGATGATGATCAGGTTGTATTTTTTTGCAACTTCCAGGATCGGATCCATGTCTACCGGATGCCCCAGGATATGGACGGGCATAATGGCGCGCACCCTGCGCCCGGTGTGTTTATTCCGCAGCTCACCATTTTCCCAGTTGCAATCTTTTTCGGCAAAATCTATTACTTTTTGTGGGTCCATTTGCCAATAATCAGGTTCTGCGTCAACAAAAACTGGCCAGGCTCCCACATAGCGGATTGCATTGACTGGTGCGACAAAGGTCAATGTAGAAACTAATATCTCTTCATCCGGCTGAACACCGCTTACTAAAAGGGCGATATGCAGTGCAGCAGTTCCCGTCGATGTGGCTATCCCGAATTTGGTGTTTGTGTATGCTGCAAGTTCCTCTTCAAAGCGATCCACAAAAGGCCCAACCGAGGAGACAAAATTTGTATCCAGGCACTGCTTGATATAAGCTTCTTCATTTCCACGGATTTCCGGGATACAAAGCGGAATTCCATCACCTTGCATGGGCGCACCGGGTTCAAAACTGGGTTTCATCATTATAAATTTCCTTCTTTTCTTAAATGGAATATACGCCTGGGCGATATCGATCAATATTTTGGCTCAACCATTCGATGGTTTGCTCCAGACCTTTTTCCAAAGTCGTTTTTGGACTCCAGCCCAACACTTCCAGCGCCAATTGATTTTTTGCGATTAACCGCTCGACCTCACTTCCACTGGGACGCAAACGTAAGGATTCAGTTTCCAAAACGAGGGGTTTGTTCATGAGACTGGCAATTAATTCTGCCAGGTTTTGAATACTGATCTCCCTGTTTGACCCGAGATTCAGCGTTTTTCCCAATGCATTCGGACTTTCGGCAGCGGCAATGAATCCTTCGACCGTATTGGCAACGTAATTCAGATCGCGTGTTGCATGCAGGTTACCCAGGCGCACTTTGCTGCCAGTTAACAGTTGGGTAATAATGGTCGGTATTACGGCCCGGGTTGATTGCCGGGGACCAAAGGTATTGAAAGGCCGTACGGTTACTGCCGGGGTTTCAAAAGAAAGAAAAAAGGATTCGACAATTTTATCCGCCCCAATTTTACTGGCCGAATAAGGGGATTGACCCTGAAGCGGGTGAGATTCATCGATCGGTGCGTAACGCGCCGTACCATAAACCTCACTGGTGGATGTGTGGATCATTCTTTGGATGCCATGCGTCCGTGCAGCTTGCAGAACGTTTAAAGTTCCTTCGATGTTTGTACGCACGTAGGAGGCCGGAGCATTATACGAATAGGGAATCGCAATTAATGCTGCCAAATGAAAGACGATGTCGCGCCCTTTGACAGCGTTTAACACGCTGTCGCGATCGCAAATATCGCCGGAAAATATCTCCATTTTGTTTTTTAGCGCAGAAGTATCCAGCCAGCCATGAGAATCCTGCGAGTTGTAATGAATGAATGCCCGGACATCTGCTCCAAGTGTAATTAATTTTTCAGTTAAGTGACTGCCGATAAAGCCGCCGGCACCGGTTACGAGAACTTTTTTATTATTCCAGTCCATTAATTTTCGATTTCCTGTTTCAATTTTCAGTCTATATTACTGTTTCTTTGGGCGTCCATCAAGCCATTTTCAACATCTTTTTGGGCTCTATCGTAATCTTTGGGTTGTCCAATGTCCAACCAATACTCACTCACCGGAAAACTTACCACGTTTCGGTTGGCATCCATCAACCACTGAATTAGATCAGTCATATTAAAATGCTTACCGCTAGGGATAAATTCATACACATCCGGATTGAGTAGATAAATTCCAGCATTAACAAAGTATTCTATACGTGGTTTTTCTCTTAACGCTTTTATTTTGATTCCATCGCATTCAATCACCCCATAAGGGATTTCGAATTCATATTGGCGGATTGCCACAGTCATATCTGCCTGATTTGCGTTATGAAAATCAAGCATCGCGCGATAATTTACCTGGGTTAACACATCACCATTCACTACCAGGATTGGTCCGCTGGGTTGGGGTAACAAGCCAAGTGCGCCGCCTGTCCCCAGCGGTTCTTTTTCATTAACGTAACTTAACTCCACTCCAAAATCTTTCCCATCTCCAAAGTAGCCTGAAATTTTTTCAGGAAGATAATGGGTGGTGACATTGATTTTTTTTATTCCTGCCAGCCGTAATTTTTCCAGGATAACTTCCATCACCGGACGTCCGCCAACTGGGAGCATGGGTTTGGGGGTTTGTTCTGTAAGTGGATATAAACGAGAGCCAAAACCACCTGCCATGATGACCGCCTGAAGTGGTAAGCGCTCACTTGGAAACAATTCATCCATGGTGGTAATGTCGATTACCCGCTTGTCTTCATCCAAAATTGGTATGAGTGTCAAGACATACTCGCGCATTAAAGCAATCAGTTTTTCTGGAGAAGTGCCGAGGGGGGCAGTGATTGGCCTGAAATATTGTGTATTTGCTTTGCGTTCCAATAGAATTTGGATCGGATTATTTAAATTTATCCCGTCCAACATTGCGCGTCGGATATCTCCATCGCTGATTGTACCGAGCAGATGGTGATCATCATCTACTATTAACGCGATACCCAGACCACCACGATCGATATGCTCGAGTGCAGTTCGGATGGAGTCTTGAATTGTTATTAGTAGTGCTTTGATGGGTCGTTTTGACATAAACCTAAGATTCTCCATTCAAAACAGTTTGTGTTGCTCTCCAGTCTCTAGAAACTATTTTTCACAAGTTTGGAGAACCTGATGTGTAGCAGGCTAATCTTCAATGCTTTGATATTCGATGTATATGTATAAGTTTTTGAAAAAATAAAACGAATTATGGCTGTTGAACTTCTGAAAGAAAGCGAATATATTCTCGAAAATCAGCGGATATTTCTTGGTTTGATTGATATCAAGTCGCAAAAATTCACGCAATCATCTCTTGAGTATCCCTGCTGGGACACCTACAACTGTAACATTTGCTGGAACATTTTTCACAACCACTGCACCTGCGCCAATTACAGCGTTTTCACCGATGGAGATACATTGGCGAATAACTGCACCTGCGCCTATGTGAACTCCATTGCCAGCTCGAACCGTACTGGTCAGACGTGCCCCCGTAGCAATATGAACATGATTGCCAATCACGCAATCGTGCTCTATGATTGCTCCGGTGTTTAAAATTACATTCACTCCAATCGTAACGCAAGCGTTTACTACCGAATTTGCCATTGCAGAAAAGCCCAAGCCAATTTGCGCCGAAGGAGATAATATGGCAGATGGATGAATCGCGTTGCACGGCAGTAAATTCTGGTTACAGGCTATCTCATAAAGCCTACGTCTGGGATTTGTATTGCCTACTCCTCCTAGCCCAATAAAAAAATGACTAAGACCTTGTCTGGTCAGGTCAGGTAGTAGAGTGTCATCACCGAGGATCGGCACTCCAAGCATTAATTTTCCGTGAAGTTCCTGGTTGGTGTCGAGAAGACCTATCAGCTCCAATTGAGGATTTAGCCGGAGGATTTCAATTATCACACGAGCATGACCGCCCGCCCCAAGACCAATTATCTTAATTTTATCCATCGTAAAAAGTCTTTCCGATCAATTCGTGTCCCAGGTCAACATTTTTTAGAACAGATACAATCTGATCGGCAGTTTTACCATTCCCATACGGATTTTGTAAATCGCTTAGACTCGCACGGAAATCCTGAGAAACTGCGTGAAGAATACCCTGGGTGATTTGAGAGCACTCGTAGCCAGTGTTAATTACGTTTTTGCCCGAAATTCTGCCCTTTTGCCGATTACCAATATTGACAACTGGAAGTTCAAAACTGGCTGCTTCAATTATGCCGCTGGAAGAATTGCCAACCATCGCAGCAGAAATTTTCATCATACTATAATAATCCTGTATACCAAAATTGTCTATCAGCCAGGCATTTTTATGGTTTTGGACATATTCTTCCAGAAGACGAATAATCACACTGTTGTTCGTGTCTGCATTGGGTTTCGTGAAAATGACCGGTAGCCCTGTAGAGTCAATAGCTGCCAGCAGTTGCTTGATTTGCCATTCGGTTTGCAGATATTCAAGGGTTACAGGGTGAAAAGTAACCAGTAAGGTGAAGGGGTCTAGTTTGAAATGGTATTTTTCTTCCAGTTCAAGCGCATTCCTTAATTTTATCTCACCCAGGTTATCCAGACTGAGTGCACCCACCATGTGGACCCGTGAAGGTTCTTCACCTAGTTGGACGACCCGTTTTTTGTAAGCTTCGGTTGATACAAAATGCAGATGACTCAACTTGGTGATGGAATGCCGTAAAGAATCATCGATAGCGCCTTGGGTTAATTCGCCACCATGAATATGGGCAACTGGAATCATGAAGGGTAAGGCTGCCAGGGCGGCTGAGTGCATCTCGAAACGATCACCCAGGACGACCAGTATATCTGGACGAGTGCGTGCAAAGGCTTGAGCGAACCCAATCAAACCCAAGCCCATCGACTTGGTTATTCCTTCTGGAGAATCCGAGGAAAGCAGCATTTCAATGCGTTCATCTATCACAAATCCATCGGCTTGAATGTTCTCTACCGTTAATCCAAAATGAGGGGAAAGGTGCATGCCTGAAACAATCATGCGCAACTTTACCTCAGGATCTGCTTTTAGTTTCCGAAGTAGGGGTAAGTAAATTCCATAATCAGAGCGTCCGACAGTTACCACTCCAATTGTTCTCACCCGAACATCTCCAAATTTAAAATTGCGCCGGAAGGAATCAAGGTCCTGGCTACTCGACCTATAAAAAATTCCCGCATGGCAGGTGGCAAGCCAGTCCCGGGGCGTTTTATTGCGATCATACTCTCAGTTACCCTTGTACCAGCGGCAATTTCACAGGCGGCAATCAAGCTTTTGCGTGCCACCGACATTGTGTTAGATTCACTTGCTGCTGGCTGCTTTCGCCCGTTGCCGAGAGAAGTCTCAACAATTCGAATGCTGCGTACCAGGTCAGAAAACTCCTTTGGTTCTGCTGAAGCCAGGTGATCTGGCCCGGGTAAATTTCTATCGAGAGTAAAATGTTTTTCGATTATGCAAGCGCCCAGCGCGACCGCTGCCAGGGATACTTCTGGGCCAGTTGTATGGTCAGAATATCCGACCTGTACATTGAACGCCTGTGCCATTGTTTGCATGGCCCGTAAATTGATATCTTCCGGATTAGCTGGATAATTGCTGACACATTGAAGTAAGGCAAATTGTTTATTACCTGCGGCTTCAATTGCCCTGATCGCCGTTTCTACTTCACCGAGGGTTGACATACCTGTTGAAACTATGAGCGGCTTGTTTTTCCTGGCCAGGTGAGAGATAAATGGCAGGTTGGTTATTTCACCAGATGGTACTTTGAAGGCAGGCACATCCAGCGATTCGAGCAGGTCGGCGCTGATTTCATCAAATGGTGTGGATAAAAAAATAACATTTTTTTCCTTACAATGGGCTATTAGTTCACGATGTGCAGCAACCGGGAGTTCCAAACGCTGTAACATTTCCAATTGTGTTTCACTGATGTTTGTTGTTTTAAGTTGATATGCTGCTTTTGGTGCATCAGCTCCTACGAGTCGTTCGGCATTAAAAGTTTGAAATTTGATAGCATCCGCACCAGAATTTACAGCCACATCCACCAACTGATGAGCCATTTCCAGATTACCATTATGGTTAACTCCTGCTTCGGCAATAACAAAACAGGGGTGCCCTGATCCAAGTATCCTGCCTGAAATCTCAAATTCTTTCATTTCGTAATCTGTCCTCCAGAATTAACTCTGCCAGGTATAGTTCCCAGGGAGAATCGATATCCATGGATCTTTCTGTGGGCATAACGTAGGCAAGTGTATTTTCAGTGTACAAAGAATTTCGTGTTAGTAATATATCGCGCTTGACGAGATATATGGAGCCATTTAGCATATAGACTGCTGGTAAATCCTGACGTCTCGAAAATGAAATGCTATCGGGCATGAAGTTTTCCAATCTGCCCTCTGTGGAAATTTTTTTCATCCAATAAGGATTATGGTCTGCTGGCGTTACGCTCACAACTGACTCAGCTTGCTTGCTTTTTGCAAACTCAATAACATTTTCGATATCCTCCGCGGATCGTAGCGGGGAGGTAGGTTGCAGGAGCATTACATATTCTGGTTGATAGTTTTCATTTTCTGCCAGCCACTTCACTGCATGGGTAACAGCATCAATACTGGGACTGTTGTCTTGCGCTAGTTCACTGGGACGTAAAAATGGGACATCTGCGCCCCATTCTTTTGCTATCTTTGCAATTAATTCATCATCTGTTGAGACGACCACTCTATCAATGGATTCTGCTTTTTTTGCAGCCTCAATTGTCCACGCAATCAAGGGTTTACCAGCCAGTAACTTAATATTTTTACCAGGGATCGCCTTTGATCCACCGCGAGCTGTGACTAACGCTAACATACCGATTTCCTTTTTTCTAGCTGAGATAAATTGCCCGGTTTTTCGTTCCTGTAAGGTGAAATCTCCAGCATTGGTATAGCATTATCTGGGAAACAATTAGCGTAAAGGAACGAATCAGACCGGGTCTCTTTTCACAGCTACTTTCTACTTATTGTCAATTAGGTTTTTATTCTCATTCCACCAGGCTGCCGCCAAAAGCCAAAATGCGCCTAAGATTAGGCCAGAAAAAGCACCGAGTGCTGCGAAAATAATTTTACTCGGCTGAGCAACAGGGATCTCTGGTACGGCAGCATACTCGAACACTTTTGCGGGTTTTGTTGCCAGGATAAAGTGTATGCTGTTAGCTGCGCCGCGCGCATAGTTGTATACTGTTTCTGCGTATAGCCTGGATTGCATTCTAGTAGCAATTCCCAGCCGGGTTTCGGCTGAAATGCCGGCGAAGCTGGAATTAGATGGGCTATTAAAGTTTAGTGGAGGTTGTACATCTGTCGGAGAACCTGTCGTATCAGATAAATTAAGTATATTACCCGCGAGCCCTATCCCGGTCAGAATTTGCAGGTCTGTCCAACTCAGATTGAGTAATTTTTGTTTACTGAGGTAATTATTCAATTCTACCTGTGCTGCTGTCTGAACAGTTAGTGTTTGGGATTCAACCAATAGAGGGGTACTGTAATCTGCGATTAAGTATTCAACACCCGCTTTAGCCCATGCATTAGCAATCCTGGCTGCTTCGCCGGCATTTTTCCCTTGTACCAGAATTTGGATGAGCGCTTTGTCAGTTTTATCCTGGTTGATTGTGACTGTGGTCTCTTGGTTCTTGGAATTTTCAGGGGTCAGGTAAAGTGGTACCGCGGTAATATCCACACCCAATGCGTCGGCAACTTTCGGACGCATGACATCATTTTGCTTGAGTAAATTGTAGTTGAAAATAACCGGGTCTGCGTATATCAGAGCCGAAGCCTCATATTGTGGGGTTCGCATGGCCAAGATAGCGAATACCGAAACTCCTCCTAGCAAAAAGAGCACGAGCAGGATTTTCCAGCCACGTAACAGGGTTTGCCAGCCGCGTATCAGGGTAAAAATAATTTTTTTAAAATCTATTTCATCGTCGAGTAAATCTGAGGATTGAGATACGGTCATTTTAATAATCCTATTTTGGAGTTTTTTGAGTGTAATGTTACCAAGTTAACACAGTTATTTTGCTAATAGCATATCTGCAATTAGCTTTTTTATGCAGGCAGACATTTAGTAAATATTCTACCTCAAAATAATGAACTTCAGGGTTCCTGTAAAATTTGGATTTCGAAGGAGTCGATAAGATTAAAATTAGCCCCAGAAGAAAAGTGAAGGGACGGCAGGTTGAGGGGATGTTTGGTTACAAAATAACTTTTATTTGGTGCAATTCGCAGGACATTTCTATTACTAAAACCTGATAAAATTAGGAACTTATTTGGCCATATCAGCCCAATAAGTTATTGAATAGACTTTCCAAAACAGATTTTTCTTATAATTATTTCAATTATCACAAACAACCATCGTTAATTCACACCGTTACAAGAAGGACAAAAAATGACA